>NZ_JBFTIO010000010.1:0-207287 GCF_056394985.1 Variovorax sp. 10N412 | reverse complement strand
GGTACCACTCCTTCCCATCCCGAACAGGACAGTGAAACGACTCAGCGCCGATGATAGTGCGGGTTCCCGTGTGAAAGTAGGTCATCGTCAGGCTCTTACAGCCCAGAAAACCCCAGTCAGAATATGACTGGGGTTTTTTGCTTTGCGCAGCAGCAGTCGCCAATACAAATACGCGAACGAGCAGAACCGCAGACGTAAAACACGCAGACGCAAAAAAGCCCGATGAATCCATCGGGCTTTTTGCTATCCGAAGCAGCTGAAAATCAGGCAGCCAGGCGCTGCGCAATCGCAGCCTTGGTCGCCGGCAATTCTTTTGGAAGATGGTGCTCCAACTGCTTGAACAGTTCTTCATGCAGCTTCAATTCGGCCTCCCACGCCGCTTTGTCGATGCTGGTCACCGTGGCAAATTGCTCGGCGCTGAAATTCAGGCCGGTCCAGTTCAGATCTTCATAGCGCGGGCTCACGCCAGTAAGGTGCTCGATGCCTTCCGTCTGGTTGCCCTCGACGCGGTCGATCATCCATTTCAGTACACGCATGTTCTCGCCGTAGCCAGGCCAGACGAACTTGCCGTCGGCGCCCTTGCGGAACCAGTTGGTCGTGTAGATCCTGGGGAGCTTGGCGCCCGAGGCCTCGAGCTTCTTGCCCAGGTCGAGCCAATGCTGGAAGTAGTCGCTCATGTTGTAGCCCATGAAAGGCAGCATGGCGAACGGATCGCGACGAACGATGCCTTGCTGCCCTGCCGCTGCAGCGGTGGTTTCCGAGCCCATGGTCGCGGCCATGTAAACACCTTCCACCCAATTGCGGGCTTCGGTTACCAGCGGCACGGTCGTCGAGCGACGGCCACCGAAGATGAAGGCGTCGATGGTCACGCCCTTCGGATCGTCCCACGCGTCATCGAGCGCCGGGTTGTTGGTCGCGGCGACGGTAAAGCGTGCGTTCGGGTGCGCAGCCTTGGCGCCCGTTTCCTTGGCAATCTGTGGCGTCCAGTCCTTTCCCTGCCAGTCGATCAGGTGAGCCGGCAGCGCCTTGCCTGGCGCATCCTGCTCCATGCCTTCCCACCACACGTCGCCGTCGTCCGTCAACGCGACGTTGGTGAAGATCACGCCGTCGTCCAGGCTGCGCATGCAATTCGGGTTGGTCAACATGTTGGTGCCGGGCGCCACGCCGAAATAGCCGGCCTCCGGGTTGATGGCGCGCAGCGATCCGTCGGCCTGCGGCTTGATCCAGGCGATGTCGTCGCCGATGGTCGTGACCTTCCAGCCTTCGAAGCCGGCGGGTGGCACCAGCATCGAGAAGTTCGTCTTCCCGCACGCGCTGGGGAAAGCCGCGGCCACGTGGTACTTTTTGCCTTCAGGATTCGTCACGCCCAGGATGAGCATGTGCTCGGCCAGCCAGCCTTCGTCGCGGCCCATGTTCGATGCGATGCGCAGCGCGAAGCACTTCTTGCCCAGCAGCGCGTTGCCGCCGTAACCCGAGCCGTAGCTCCAGATCTCTCGGGTCTCGGGGTAGTGAACGATGTATTTGGTCTTGTTGCAGGGCCAGGACACATCCTTCTGACCGACTTCGAGCGGCGCGCCCACGGTGTGCACGCAGGGCACGAAGTCGCCGTCGGCGCCCAGCACCTCGTACACCGCCTTGCCCATGCGGGTCATGATGCGCATGTTGACGGCAACATAGGGCGAGTCCGAGAGTTCGATGCCAATGTGCGCAATGGGCGAACCCAGCGGGCCCATGCTGAACGGCACGACGTACATCGTGCGGCCCTTCATGCAGCCATCGAACAGCGGCTGCAAGGTTGCGCGCATTTCGGCGGGCGCCATCCAGTTGTTCGTCGGGCCGGCGTTCTCCTTCTTCGCGGAGCAGATGTAGGTGCGGTCTTCGACGCGCGCCACGTCGCTCGGGTCGGACACCGCGAGGAACGAATTGGGGCGCTTGGTCGGATTGAGCTTCCTGAAGGTCCCCGCGTCCACCAGCTGTTGGCAAAGGCGGTCGTATTCTTCCTTGCTGCCGTCGCACCAGTGAATGGCTTCGGGTTTGCACAGCGCGGCCATCTCGGCCACCCAGGCGATCAGTTTGGCGTTCTTGACGTATGAGGGCGCCTGAATGGTCAGGCCCTGCATCGTGGGTGCGTTCATCGGAAAAATCTCCTAAGTTGAAAAATCGTCTTTCCGAACGGGGCGCCGAGCCTGTTCAGGCACGGAGGTCCGTTTGAGAAAACGTTTCGCTTCGGGAGACTGCGTCAACGCGGGCCGCACGGCCCGCGGACGAA
The DNA here is from genome assembly GCF_056394985.1 of Variovorax sp. 10N412. Classification (NCBI taxonomy): domain Bacteria; kingdom Pseudomonadati; phylum Pseudomonadota; class Betaproteobacteria; order Burkholderiales; family Comamonadaceae; genus Variovorax; species Variovorax sp. 10N412. Next base: position 205,018 of record NZ_JBFTIO010000010.1, on the reverse strand, counting down.
AGCGCGACTGCCTGTCAGCGTCAGGCCAGAAAGACGGCGATCGATGCCAGCAGCAGCATCAGCACGCCGCCCGCCAGCGGCAGCACCAACGGCATCAGGTGAACGACCGATTCGACGGCGTCTTTTTCGACGGCAGCGCCGTGGCTCGGCTCGATGGGAGTGGGGTTGGACATCGGGAAGTACCTCGAATACACAAAGTGACAGACTCCGGTCATTTTACCGGCGGGTAGCCTTCCCCAGGTCTAGGGGGTTGCGAGCCCCTCGATCAGGGTAACCGGTGGTGATCTCGCGGCTCAATGCTGCTCTTCGGCCTCGAAGCCCGCGTCCTTGAGCGCAACCAGCACGCTGGCCAGATGCGCCCGCCCGCGGGTCTGCAGCACCAGCTCGATGTCGACGTTCTGGGCCGCCAGCATGGTGAAGGCCCGCTGGTGGTGAACCTCGTCGACGTTAGCGCCCGCTTCGGCCACGGTGGCCGTGATCTCGGCCAACGAGCCAGGCACATCGCGCGCGCTGACGCGCACGCGGGCGAGCCGCCCGGCCCGCACCATGCCGCGTTCGATGATGGCCGCAAGCAGCAGCGGATCGATGTTGCCCCCGGAAAGCACCAATCCCACGCGCTTGCCCTTGAAGCGCTCCGGGTGCCGAATCAATGCCGCCAGGCCGGCGGCGCCGGCGCCCTCGACCAGGGTCTTCTCGATTTCGAGCAGCATCAGCACGCCCTGCTCGATGTCGCCCTCGTCCACCAGCAGCAGGTCGTCGACCATGCGAGCGATGATTTCGTGCGTGAGCACACCCGGCGTGCCGACCGCGATGCCTTCGGCGATCGTGCTCTTGCCCTGCACATGGTGCGTGCCCTTGACGGCATTGACCATCGCCGGAAAGCGCGTGGTCTGCACGCCGACGATCTCGATGTCCGGCCGGCGCGCCCGTGCCGCCACCGCCATGCCCGCGATGAGCCCCCCGCCGCCGACAGCGACCACCAGCGTGTCGAGGTCGGGCACAGCGTCGAGCATCTCGAGCGCCACCGTGCCCTGGCCCGCGATGATGGCCTCGTCGTCGTAAGGATGCACGAAGGTCAGCCCCTCGCGCTGCGCAAGCTCCAGTGCATGGGCACGTGCCGCGTCGAGCGAGTCGCCATGCAGCACCACCTCGGCGCCGAAGCCCCGCGTGCGTTCGATCTTCACGCCGGGCGTGAAGCGCGGCATCACGATCAGCGCGCGCAATCCGAGCCGCTGCGCGTGATAAGCCACACCCTGCGCATGGTTGCCGGCAGACATGGCGATCACTCCGCGTGTACCGTTCTGCGCAAGATCGACCAGCTTGTTGCATGCACCCCGTTCCTTGAACGAGGATGTGAACTGCAGGTTCTCGAATTTCAGGAACACCTGGGCGCCGACGATCTCCGACAGCGTGCGAGATTCCACACAGGGCGTGTTGAGCACCTGACCTTGCAGGCGCGCCGCGGCGCGCTGTATTTCTTCGATTCCGACCATGGCGCGCATTGTGGCTGGAATCGCACCATCAGGGTTTTTACCGTTTGCGAGTCTTCCCGAAGCCAAAAGTCTGCGTTATGGTCTCTCCGAGATTTTCCTCGTTGGAGGTTGCCTGATGGCCAAGCGTGCGGGTGTCGATGTGGTGGCTGCTGCGGTACGCGGGCAGGCATTGCCGTCGCCCGGCCTCAAGGAAGCACCGGTGCTGGAGCTCATGTGCTCGCACTTCGTGCTCACGCTCGCGGCCAAGCAGGGGCCGCGCTTCAATGTGCGGCGCGACATCAACGGCCTGTTGTCGCTCACGGGCCGCCACCTCGTATGGCCCGCGCCGGTGCTGCAGCGGTTGCGCGAATTCCTCGGGCGGCGCTGCGCGGGCAACGAGGCGTGGAAGGACGTCGAGAACCTCGACGGCCGCACGCTGCTGGAGCGCCACGGCGTGTGGCGCGGCCCGTACGAAGAAGGCACGCTGTTCTTCTACCTCGACGAATACGCGAAGGACCAGCCGAAAGACCTGCTCTCCGTGCTCACCGCCACGCGCGACTGGCTCACGCACGCACTGCGCAAGCAGTCGACACTGGTCGAGAAGAACATCGACGCGCTCGCGGGCCTGTTGCAACTCAACAAGGCCGAGCGCGCGCTGCTGCTGTACGGCACGCTCGCGCGCTACCAACGCGACCTGCGTTCGCTCCTGGTCGAGTTCAAGGTCAACAACGCGCCCGAGGCCTACGCGGCCATCGCGGACATTGCGGGCGTGAACGCCAGCGAAGTGGGCGAGGCCTTGCGCGCGGGCTCTCGGCTGGAGCGCATCGGGCTCGTCGAGAACCTGATTTCCGAGCACAACATCACCGACCTGGCCGACCTCATGAAGGTCAGCGAGAAGCTGCCGCCGGTGCTCATGCGCGAGTACCGTGACCAGAACGAACTGATGGCCGTGTTCACGCGGCCCTCGGCCAAGAGCACGCTCACCCCACACGACTTCTCCTTCGTGCAGGAAGACGCGCAGATGCTCGTCACGCTGCTGCAAGCAGCAGTCGCGCGCAAGGAGCCCGGCGTCAACGTGCTGCTCTACGGGCCGCCCGGCACTGGCAAGACAGAGCTTGCGAAGGTCGTGGCACAGGCAGCCGGCCTCGAGCTTTTCGAGGTCGAGTACGCCGACCGCGACGGCAACTCGCTGAGCGGGCGCGACCGGTACCGCTCGCTGCAGATCGCACAGGTGTTTCTCAAGGGCAGCGCGCACGCCGCACTGCTGTTCGACGAGGTCGAGGACGTCTTCCCGCCCATCAGCACCGAGGCCGCGCAGTTCATGGCGCGCGCCGAGCAGGTTCCCGCGCCCACCAGCGGCAGCGTCAGCGGCAAGGCCTGGGTTAATCAGATCCTCGAAGCCAACCCCGTGCCCACGCTGTGGGTCACCAACCGCATCGAGCAGATCGACCCGGCCTTCCGCCGCCGCTTTGCGTACCACCTCGAGCTGAAGTCGCCGCCGCCCGGCGCGCGCGAGCAACTCGTGAAGAAGACGCTCGAAGGGGTGGTGGTGTCCGAAGCCTTCACCGCCAAGCTGGCCGAGCGCAAGGGCCTCACGCCGGCGCAGATCCGCACGGCGGTGCGCTTCGCCGGACTTGCGCGAACCGACGATGCCTCGGTGGAGTCGCTCATCGAGCGCCAGCTGCGCAACGCCGACCTGGCGCTGGGCACGCTCGATGCGGGGCGCGGCGAACGCCGCAGCGTCACCACCTACGACCTCGACATGCTCAATGTCGAGACCCGCTTCGAGATCCCGCGCGTCGTCGAGGCGCTGAAGGCGCGCGGCCACGGCACGCTGTGCTTCTACGGCGCGCCCGGCACCGGCAAGACCGCGCTGGCCGAGCACATCGCCAAGGCCATCGGCCGCCCGCTCATCATCAAGCAGGCCAGCGACCTCATGAGCAAGTACGTCGGCGAGACCGAGCAGAACATGGCCGCCATGTTCCGCGAGGCCGAGAACGAGAAGGCCGTGCTGCTGCTCGACGAGGCCGACAGCTTCCTGCAGGACCGCCGCAGCGCGCAGCGCACCTACGAGGTCACCGAGGTCAACGAGATGCTGCAGGGCATGGAGCGCTTCAACGGCATCTTCGTGTGCACCACCAACCTGCTCGACCGGCTCGACCAGGCGGCGCTGCGCCGCTTCACCTTCAAGATCAAGTTCATGCCGCTCACCGCGGTCCAGCGCGAGCGCATGTTCGTCACCGAGGCGCTCGCGGGCGACGCCGGCCGCCTGACTGGCGCGCTGGGCGCCCGGCTCGCGCGACTGACCCAGCTGTGCCCGGGCGATTTCGCCGCCGTGAAACGGCAGACCGATATCCTGGCCACCGAGTTTTCGGCCGACGAGTTTCTCGACCAGCTCGAGGCCGAGCACCGCATCAAGCCCGAAGTGCGTGAGTCGCGCGGCATGGGCTTCGTGCAGTAAAGAAGAAACAGCGAAGAACAGAACCGGGTGGGGTGCCCGGCAAGCGCAGCACGGCCGAAGCGGTCGCCGGCTGCGAAACATCCGTCCGCCACCGCGGGCACGAGGAGGAGCACATGGGCTTTCGAGCGATCGACCTGCGGCGGCTGCCGCGTCCTGGCGCCTGGGCTGCACGTGCGGCGCTTGTTGCGGGCTGCCTGCTGGCGGGGTGTGGGGGCGGTGGTGGCGGAGGGGGCGGCGGCGCGGGCTTGCCGATCGGCCTGCTGCCCGGCGCCACGACGCCGCCCGCCAGTGGCGGCGACGGCGACGGCGGCATCGTGGCCTCGGCCACGGTTGCCGGCCAATGCGCCGTGCCGCGCAGCGGCACCAACCCCGCCACGGGTTCGGCCTACCCCGACCGCGCCGGCTCGCTCGACACCGAAAAGAGCTGGGTTCGCGGCTGGATCGACGAAACCTACCTCTGGTATGCCGAAGTGCCCACTACCCTCAAGGCCAGCGACTACGCCACGCCGGTCGCCTGGTTCAACGTGCTCAAGACGCCGGCCACCACGGCCTCCGGCCGCGCCAAGGACCGCTTCCACTTCACCTACGACACCGAGGTGTACCGCCAGCTCTCGCAAGGCGGCGTGTCGGCCGGCTACGGCATGGAGACCGCGTCGGTGCGCAGCTCTCCGCCGCGCGACATCCGCATTGCCTTCGTCGAGCCGAGCTCGCCGGCCGACCGGCTGGGCTTGCGGCGCGGCGCGAAGATCCTGGAGATCGACGGCGTCAACGTCGTCAGCGGCACCGGCACCGCCAACGTCAACGCGATCAACCGCGCCCTTGCGCCGCAGGCCGTGGGCGAATCGCACAGCTTCACCTTCGAGGTGGGCGGCACACCGCAGGCCGCGGTGACGCTCACGGCGCAGAGCGTCACCCGCACGCCGGTGCAGAACGTGCAGGTCATCGACACCGGCAGCGGCCGCGTGGGCTACCTGCTGTTCAACGACCACATCACCACCTCGGAGGCGCAGCTCATCGATGCGGTGAACACCTTCAAGCAGGGCGCCGGCATCAGCGACCTGGTGCTCGACATGCGCTACAACGGTGGCGGGCAGCTCCTCATTGCCAGCCGGCTGGCTTACATGATCTCTTCGCCGGCGGTGACTGCGGGCAAGACCTTCGAACAGCTGGTCTACAACGACAAGAATCCGTTCCGACAGACCCTCGCGCAGACCCTGACGCCTTTCGTGGGCACCAGCCGCAGCGGCCAGACGCTGCCCACGCTCGGCCTGTCGCGCGTCACGGTGCTCACCGGTCCCGACACCTGCTCGGCCAGCGAGTCGGTCATCAACAGCCTGCGCGGCGTGGGCGTCACGGTCAAGCTGGTGGGCGGCACCACCTGCGGCAAGCCCTACGGCTTCATTCCCCAGGACAACTGCGGCACCAGCTACTTCGCCATCCAGTTCAAGGGCGCGAACCAGAAGGGCGAGGGCGACTACAGCGACGGCTTCGCACCCGACTGCACCGTGGCCGACGACTTCACTCATCCGCTCGGCGACAGCGCCGAAGCGCGCCTGGCCGCGGCGCTGGCCCTGCGCAGCAGCGGCGCATGCCCGGCCGCCGGTTCGGCCAAGGCCGCAGCCAGCGCAGGCCTCGACAAGCTGCAGGCCGCGCCGGCGCCGGAGCAGCCCTACCTGCGCGACCGGTCGCCGCTGCGCGAGAACCGCCTGGTCGAGCCTGCGCCCGACCCGGGCTGAGCCGCTCTTCTTTCCCGCGGAAAACCCCTAGGCAACAGCGCTTGCCACGCGCGTGGCAAGCGCCGTAGAGTTTGGCAAACGTTTGCGCAATGCTTTGCGCAAACGTTTGTATTTTGGTTTTCCCAAGCGTGGGACAACTGAAAACCAAACACTTAGCTCGAGGAGAAGCAGATGCGCAAATGGCTCGGGACGATGTTCATCGTCGTCATCACGGTGCTGGCGGGATGTGGCGGTGGCGGGAGCGGAGGGCCCGGCGTCGGCCTCGGGTCGTTCGGCGCTTCGGGAACCACGGCGCAGAAGATCATCATCGACAGCGACTACAACACCATGAGCGACGACGGCCAGCTCGGCGTCATGGCCACGCAGTTGCAGGCGCAGGGCAAGGTGCAGGTCATGGGCATCAGCGTGGTGTCGGGCAACCAGTGGCTCAGGCAGGGCGTGGCCGACGCGCTCATGTCGGTGGAGCGGCTGGGCGTGGGCGAGCGCATCGGCGTGTACGTGGGAGCGAACTACGCGCTCAACCACACGCTGGCCGACGTCGAGGCCGAAATGGCCGCCGGCGCGGGCGGCGACGGCTACCTGGGCGCCTGGAGCGGCCCGGAACCCAAGACCGATGCCGACCTGAAGCCCTCGCCCGACGGCTTCGCGAAACACACCGTGGTGCAGCGCAAGAGCGCGGTCGATTTCATCGTCGACACCGTGAAGGCCAACCCCGGCGAAATCACCATCCTGGCCATCGGCCCGCTCACCAACATCGCGCTGGCGGTGAAACAGAACCCCGAGATCGTCCCGCTCGTCAAGCAGATCATCTACATGGGCGGCGCCATCGACGTGCCGGGCAACACCACCAAGGCCGCGGAGTTCAACTGGTGGTTCGACCCCGACGCCGCCCAGTTCGTGGTGCGACTGCCCATCCCGCAGGTGGTGGTGCCGCTGGACGTGACCGACACCGTGTTCCTCACCAAGCCCATCTACGACCGCATCGCGCACCCGGCCAAGCCCACGGCCGTGACCGACGTGTTCCAGAAGCTCAACGGCTACGGCTTCGACGGCAAGAACGGCTTCGAGACCAACGCCAGCTACACGCAGAACATCTGGGACACGCTGACGCTCGCCTACCTGCTCGACCCGGGCTACGCCACGCAGACCGCACAGCGCTACGTCGACGTGATCGCCAAGCCCGGCGCGCCCGACAACGGCCGCTCCATCGGCTACACCGCGCAGCCGGCCGGGCCCACGTTGCAGAAGATGACGGTGGTGCAGAAGTTCGACAACGCGCGCTTCTTCGAGCTGTACGTCGACCTGCTCACGCGGCCGGTGCCGGTGGTGCTGCCGCGCTAGAACGCCTCGCAGACCCTCAGCACCTCGGTGCCGTAGGCCTCGAGCTTCTTGGTGCCGATGCCGCTGATGCCCTGCAGGTCCTCGAGCGTCGCGGGCGCGCGCTCGGCAATGGCGGCCAGCGTGGCGTCGTGAAAGATCACGTAGGCCGGCAGGTTGTGTTCCTTGGCGACCTCGGCGCGCCAAGCCTTGAGCGCCTCGAAGCGCTTCTTGCCGGTGTCGTCCAGCGAGGCCACGGCCGGCGAAGGCGCGCCCTTGGCCACCTTCTCGCGCCGGGGCTTGCGCTCCGCCGGCGACGACACCGACTCGCGCAGCGACACCGTCGCCTCGCCCTTGAGCACCGCGCGCGAGCCTTCGGTGAGCTTCAGCGTGTTGAATGCCTCCGCGTCCACCGCCAGCGCGCCGGTGGCGATCAGCTGGCGCAGCACGCCGCGAAGCGCCACCTCGCTGAACTCCGCGCCGATGCCGAAGGTGCTGACGCGCTCGTGCCCGAACTGCTTGACCTTCTCGGTCGACTTGCCGCGCAGGATGTCCATGATGTGCCCCGCGCCGAAGCTGATGCCGCTCAGCTGCTGCACGCGGTAGATGGTGCTGAGCAGCTTGCGCGCGGCATCGGTGCCGTCCCACACCTGCGGCGGGTTCAGGCAGTTGTCGCAGTTGCCGCAGGGCGTGCTATTCTCGCCGAAGTAGCCCAAGAGGCGCACGCGGCGGCAGTCGCTGGCTTCGGCCAGGGACAGCAGGGCGTCGAGCTTGCCGCGCATCACCTGCTTGAACTCTTCGCCGGCCGGGCTCTCGTCGATCATGCGGCGCTGGTTCACCACGTCGTTCAGGCCGTAGGTCATCCAGGCGTCGGCAGGCGCGCCGTCGCGGCCCGCGCGGCCGGTTTCCTGGTAGTAGCCCTCGATGTTCTTGGGCATGTCGAGGTGGCCGACAAAGCGCACGTCGGGCTTGTCGATCCCCATGCCGAAGGCAATGGTCGCGACCATGACCACGCCTTCCTCGCGCAGGAAGCGGTCTTGGTGCTTCTGGCGCACCGCCGCGTCGAGCCCCGCGTGGTACGGCAGGGCGTTGATGCCGGCGTCGCGCAGCGTCGTCGCGAGGTCTTCCACCCGCTTGCGCGACTGGCAATAGACCACGCCCGCATCGCCTTCGTGCTCGCGCTCGATGAAGCGCAGCAGCTGCGTCGTGGCGTCCTTCTTCTCGACGATGGTGTAGCGGATGTTCGGCCGGTCGAAGCTGGAGACGAACTGGCGTGCTTCTTCCAGCTGCAGCCGCTCGACGATGTCGGCGCGCGTCAGGTCGTCGGCCGTGGCCGTGAGCGCGATGCGCGGCACGCCGGCATAGCGCTCGTGCAGCACGGTGAGCGCGCGGTACTCGGGGCGAAAGTCGTGGCCCCACTGGCTCACGCAATGCGCCTCGTCGATGGCGAACAGCGACAGCTTGCCGCGCTCCTTCAGCGAGTCGAGCTGCGACAGGAAGCGCGGCGTGTTCACCCGCTCGGGCGCCGCGTACAGCAGCGTGATCTCGCCGCGCAGCATGCGGCGCTCCACGTCCTGCGTCTGCTCCCAGTCGAGCGTGGAATTCAGAAACGCCGCGTTCACCCCGGCCTCGTGCAGCGCGCCCACCTGGTCGTGCATCAGCGCGATGAGCGGCGACACCACGATCGACACGCCGTGCCCCGCGCGCTGGCGCGCGATGGCCGGGATCTGGTAGCACAGCGACTTGCCGCCGCCCGTGGGCATCAGCACCAGCGCGTCGCCGCCGCCCACCACGTGATCGACGATCTCCTGCTGGGCCCCGCGGAACTGCGCATAGCCGAAGACCTCGTGGAGGATGTCGGCGGGTGCGCTGCTGCCGGAGGCGTCGATGGGGCGGGGAGCGAGAGAGGACACAGGCAACGTGGGCAGGGCGAAAAGCAGTGAAGAAGGAGGGGCCGCCGATTGTCCCCCAGCAGCACAGTTATGACTGTGGCACGAGGTTTGCAATGGTCACCCCCGTCCCGCAGCCTCTCTTGTCTAGACAGCAAACCGGTGCATTTCCCTGCGAAGTGCACCAAAAAAGACCTTTCGGGTTATCCTGTATATACAAGTTGGGGCGCTTGGCAACAATGCGAGGCGCGTGCAACCCCGTCACCGGGATGCACCGCCGAGCCTTTCCAAAGAACAGAACCAGGAGTACCCATGGTCAAGACGACGGTAGTTGTGAAATTCGCTTCGCTGCTGGCAGCAGCTGCATGTGCAGCGGGCATGGCCCAGACGGCCGCCGCTCAGGAAACGAAGATTGCGCTCGGCATGTCCGGCTGGACCGGCTTCGCGCCGCTCTCGCTGGCCGACAAGGCCGGCATCTTCAAGAAGAACGGGCTCGACGTCGACCTGAAGATGATTCCGCAGAAGGACCGCCACCTGGCGCTGGCCTCCGGCGCCATCCAGTGCGCGGCCACCACGGTGGAGACGCACGTGGCCTGGAACGCCAACGGCGTGCCCATCGTCCAGATCTTCCAGATGGACAAGTCCTACGGCGCCGACGGCCTCGCGGTGCGCGGCGACATTGCCAAATTCTCCGACCTCAAGGGCAAGACCATCGGCGTGGACGCGCCCGGCACCGCGCCGTACTTCGGCCTGGCCTGGATGCTCAACAAGAACGGCATGACGCTGAAGGACGTGAAGACCACCACGCTGTCGCCGCAGGCCTCGGCCCAGGCCTTCGTGGCGGGCCAGAACGACGCCGCCATGACCTACGAGCCCTACCTGTCGACCGTGCGCGCCAACCCCGCCGCCGGCAAGATCCTGGCCACCACGCTCGACTACCCGATGGTGATGGACACCGTGGGCTGCGCGCCCACCTGGCTCAAGGCCAACGCCAAGGCCGCCGCCGCGCTCACCAAGTCGTACTTCGAGGCGCTCGACATGATCAAGGCCGAGCCCGAGAAGTCGAACGAGCTCATGGGCTCCGCCGTGAAGCAAAGCGGCGAGCAGTTCGCCAAGTCGTCCGCCTTCCTGCGCTGGCAGGACAAGGCGGCCAACCAGAAGTTCTTTGCCGGCGAGCTCACCAGCTTCATGAAGGAAGCCACCCCCATCCTCCTGGAAGCCGGCGTGATCCGCAAGGCGCCCGAAGACCTGGCCGCGACCTTCGATGCAAGCTTCGTCAAGTAAGGCGATGCAGCAGGTGCCTGCCGCCGTTTCGGCGGCGGTGCCTGCGCAGGCCGTTTCCTTCAAGCCCGCGCGCAGGCGCGGCCTGGCGCCGCTGGAGCCCATCGGCACGCGTGCGCGCGTGCTGCTGGGGCTCGCGTTCTTCGTTTTCTTCGTGCTGGTGTGGGCTCTTGCCACGCTCGGCGGCTTCGTGCCGCCGACCTTTCTCGCGAGCCCGCCGACGATGGTCAAGGAAGGCTGGCTGCTCTTCACCGAGTACGGCTTTCTGGGCGACATCGGCATGACCGTGTGGCGCGTGTTCGGCGGCTTCCTGATGGCGGCCGTGTTCGCGGTGCCGCTGGGCATTGCCATGGGCACGTGGAAAACGGTGGAGGCTTTCTTCGAGCCCTTCGTCTCGTTCTGCCGCTACCTGCCGGCCTCGGCCTTCATTCCGCTGCTCATTCTGTGGGCGGGCCTGGGCGAGATGCAGAAGCTGCTGGTGATCTTCATCGGCTCCTTCTTCCAGATCGTGCTGATGGTGGCCGTCACCGTGGGCGGTGCGCGGCGCGACCTGGTCGAGGCCGCCTACACGCTGGGCGCCAACAGCCGCGGCATCGTGGCGCGCGTGCTCATTCCGGGCGCGGCGCCGGGCATCGCCGAAACGCTGCGACTGGTGCTGGGCTGGGCCTGGACCTACGTGATCGTGGCGGAGCTGATCGGCTCGTCCTCGGGCATCGGTCACATGATCACCGACAGCCAGGCGCTGCTGAACACGGGGCAGATCATCTTCGGGATCATCGTGATCGGCGTCATCGGCCTGCTGTCCGACTTCGCTTTCAAGGCGCTCAACCGCCGTCTGTTCGCATGGGCCGCACTGTGATGACGACAAAGAACCAACTCTCCATCCAGGGCGTGTCGCGCGTCTTCACCGGCACCAAGGGCCAGCGCACGCAGGCGCTGCAGCCCATCGACTTCGAGGTGCGCGAGAACGACTTCGTCACCATCCTCGGCCCCTCGGGCTGCGGCAAGTCGACGTTGCTGCGCATCGTGGCGGGGCTCGACTTTCCGACCACCGGCCAGGTGCTGCTCGACGGCCAGCGCATCGACGGCCCGGGCGCCGACCGCGGCGTGGTGTTCCAGAGCTACACCCTGTTCCCCTGGCTCACCGTGGCACAGAACATCCGCTTCGGCCTGCGCGAGCGCGGCATGAGCGAGGCCGACCAGAAGGAACGCAGCGAGTTCTTCATCGCCAAGGTGGGCCTGCGCGGCTTCGAGCATCACTTTCCCAAGCAGCTCTCGGGCGGCATGCAGCAGCGCACGGCCATTGCGCGCGCGCTCGCCAACGACCCCAAGATGCTGCTGCTCGACGAGCCCTTCGGCGCGCTGGACAACCAGACGCGCGTGCTGATGCAGGAGCTGCTGCTGGGCATCTGGGAGTCGGCACAGAAGACGGTGCTGTTCGTCACGCACGACATCGACGAGGCGATCTTCATGGCCAACCGCGTGGCGGTGTTCAGCGCGCGGCCAGGGCGCATCAAGACCGAGATCGCGGTCGACTTTCCGCATCCGCGCAGCTACACCATCAAGACCTCGCCGGAGTTCATGGACATCAAGGCGCGCCTCACGGAAGAGATCCGCGCCGAGTCGATGGCCGCGGCGGAGCACTGAAAGCACGATGAAACGCGACCTGCCGACCCTGGCGCTCTACGCGCAAGTCAAGGACCACATCTCCCGCAAGATCCAGGACGGCACCTGGCCCCCTGGCCATCGCCTGCCGTCCGAGCACGAACTGGTCGCCCAGTTCGGCATGGCGCGCATGACGGTGAACCGCGCGCTGCGCGAGCTGGTGGAACAAGGCCGCATCACGCGCGTGGCCGGTGTCGGCAGTTTCGTGGCCGAGAACAAGCCGCAGTCCACGCTGCTGCAGATCGCCAACATCGCCAGCGAAATCCGCCAGCGCGGGCACGACTACCGCTGCGACATGATCGAGGTCGAACGCCTCGCCGCCTCGCCCGACGTCGCCGCCTGGCTCGACCTGCGCGCGGGTGCCTCGGTGTTCCACAGCGTGTGCCTGCACCTGGAGAACGGCACCCCGGTGCAGCTCGAGGAACGCTACGTCAATCCGCAGGTCGTGCCCGACTACCTCGAGCAGGACTTCGCCGCCATGCCGCCCAGCGAGTACCTGGTGCGCAACGTGCCGTTCGACCAGATCGAACACGTGGTCGATGCCGTGCTGCCCACCGCCGAACAGGCCGAGCGGCTCGCCATGGAACCCACCGCCCCCTGCCTGCTGCTCACGCGCCGCACCTGGAGCCGCAACACGCCCGTCACCTGGGTGCGCTGCCTGCATCCCGCCTCGCGCTACAGCCTGGGCAGCCGCTTCAAGGCCGACGGCAACGCCACCTTCGGCTGATTTTTTTGTCCACGAAGACCTTCGCTTTTCTCTCGCCCCTACTTGTATAGACAGGTTCACATGCCAAGCACACCCACCACCTCCTCCGAAGCCTCCCTGATCTCCCTCACGCTGAAGCCCGGCCGGGTCGACCTGGCGATGCTGCGACGCATCCAGGCCGGTGGCGTGCAGCTTTCGCTCGACGCGTCGGTGCTCGACGGCATGAGGAAAGCCGAAGCGGCCGTGCGCCACATCGTGGAGAACGACCAGGTCGTCTACGGCATCAACACCGGCTTCGGCAAGCTGGCGAGCACGCGCATCGGCAACGACCACCTGGCCGAGCTGCAGCGCAACCTGGTGCTGTCGCACAGCGTGGGCACGGGCGAGCCGCTCGCCGCGCCGGTGGTGCGCATGATCCTCGCGACCAAGGCCGTGAGCCTGGCGCGCGGCCATTCGGGCGTGCGGCCCGCGCTGGTCGATGCGCTGCTGGCGCTGTTCAACGCCGGCGTCACGCCGAGCATTCCCTGCAAGGGCTCGGTGGGTGCCTCGGGCGACCTCGCGCCGCTCGCGCACATGGCCTGCGTGCTGATCGGCGAAGGCCAGGCGACGCTGGCCGACGGCAAGGTGGTCGGCGGCGCCGAAGCCATGCGCAGCATCGGCCTCGCGCCCTTCGTGCTCGGCCCCAAGGAAGGCCTGGCGCTGCTCAACGGCACGCAGGTGTCGACCGCGCTCGCGCTGCACGGCCTGTTCGGCGCCGAAGACGTGTTCGCGTCGTCGCTGATGTCGGGGGCGCTGTCGCTCGAAGCCATTCAGGGCTCCATCAAGCCCTTCGACGCGCGCATCCACGCGGCGCGCGGCCAGCTGGGCCAGATGGCCGTGGCGGGTGCGGTGCGCACATTGCTCGAGGGCAGCGAGATCGTGCCTTCGCACGCCGACTGCGGCCGCGTGCAAGACCCGTACTCGGTGCGCTGCATCCCGCAGGTGATGGGCGCCTGCCTCGACAACCTCGCGCATGCCGCGCGCGTGCTGGTCATCGAGGCCAACGCCGCTTCGGACAACCCGCTGGTGTTCGTCGACACGGGCGAGGTCATCTCCGGCGGCAACTTCCACGCCGAGCCCGTCGCCTTCGCGGCCGACATCATCGCGCTGGCCATCAGCGAGGTCGGCGCCATCGCCGAGCGCCGCATCGCGTTGCTGCTGGACACCGGCCTGTCGGGCCTGCCGCCGTTCCTGGTGCGCGACGGCGGCCTGAACTCGGGTTTCATGATCGCGCAGGTCACGGCGGCCGCACTGGCGTCGGAGAACAAGTCGCTCGCCCACCCCGCCAGCGTCGACAGCCTGCCCACTTCGGCCAACCAGGAAGACCATGTGTCGATGGCCACTTTCGCGGCGAGGCGCCTGGGCGACATGGTGAACAACACGGCCGTGGTGGTGGGCATCGAAGCGATGGCCGCCGCGCAAGGCATCGAGCTGAAACGCGGCCTCAGGAGCTCGCCGCTGGTCGAGGCCGAATTCGCCAGCATCCGCCAGAAGGTTGCCTTCCTCGAGCGCGACCGCTACCTCGCCCCGGACATCGAAGCCATGCGCCAGTGGGCGCTGAAGGCCGACCTGCCCGCCGCACTCCTCGACATCCTGCCCAGTCACTCGTAAAACACCACCCGATTAGGAGAACCACGCCATGAACGCTCCCGAGAAATTCGCCCTGAACAACCCTGTTGCCACCGACCCGCGCCACGACCCGACGCGCGTGATCCGCGCCCCGCGCGGCAGCGAACTGAACTGCAAGAGCTGGCTCACCGAAGCCCCGTTCCGCATGCTGCAGAACAACCTCGACGCCGAGGTGGCCGAGCGGCCGCAGGACCTGGTGGTGTACGGCGGCATCGGCCGTGCCGCGCGCGACTGGGCCTGCTACGACCAGATCCTCGCGTCGCTGAAGGAGTTGAACGACGACGAGACCCTGCTCATCCAGTCGGGCAAGCCGGTGGGTGTGTTCAGGACGCACGAGAACGCGCCGCGCGTGCTGCTGGCCAATTCGAACCTCGTGCCCAAGTGGGCCAACTGGGAGCACTTCAACGAGCTCGACCGCCTGGGCCTCTTCATGTACGGCCAGATGACGGCGGGCAGCTGGATCTACATCGGCAGCCAGGGCATCGTGCAGGGCACCTTCGAGACCTTCGTCGAAGCCGGCCGCCAGCACTACGGCAACAGCTGGGCGGGCAAGTGGATCCTTACCGCCGGCCTGGGCGGCATGGGCGGCGCGCAGCCGCTGGCCGCCACGCTGGCGGGCGCGGTGTCGCTGAACATCGAGTGCCAGCAGTCGAGTATCGACTTCCGCCTGCGCACCCGCTACGTCGACAAGCAGGCGCGCGACATCGACCATGCGTTCGAGCTCATCAAGCAGCACACCGACGCGAAGGAAGCGGTGTCGATCGCGCTGCTGGGCAATGCGGCGGACATCCTTCCGGAACTCGTGAAGCGCGCGAAGGCCGGCGGCATCAAGCCCGACCTGGTCACCGACCAGACCTCCGCGCACGACCTGATCAACGGCTACCTGCCTTCGGGCTGGAGCGTTGCGCAATGGCAGGCCGCGATGAAAGACCCGGCGCAGCACGAAGCGCTCACGAAGGCGGCCGCCAGCTCGTGCGCCGTGCACGTGCAGGCCATGCTCGACTTCCAGGCCATGGGCATCCCCACTGTCGACTACGGCAACAACATCCGCCAGGTCGCGTTCGACGAGGGCGTGAAGAACGCCTTCGACTTTCCCGGTTTCGTGCCCGCCTACATCCGACCGCTGTTCTGCGAGGGCAAGGGCCCGTTCCGCTGGGTGGCGCTCTCGGGCGACCCGGAAGACATCTACAAGACCGACGCCAAGATCAAGGAGCTGTTCCCCGAGAACACGCACACCCACCGCTGGCTCGACATGGCGCGCGAGCGCATCGCCTTCCAGGGGCTGCCGGCGCGCATCTGCTGGCTGGGCCTGGGCGAGCGCCACATCGCCGGACTGGCCTTCAACGAGATGGTGAAGAACGGCGAGCTGAAGGCGCCCATCGTCATCGGCCGCGACCACCTGGACACCGGCTCGGTCGCAAGCCCCAACCGCGAGACCGAAGCCATGAAGGACGGCACCGATGCGGTGAGCGACTGGCCGCTGCTCAACGCGCTGCTCAACACCGCGGGCGGCGCCACCTGGGTCAGCCTGCACCACGGCGGCGGCGTGGGCATGGGCTACTCGCAGCATTCGGGCGTGGTGATCGTGTGCGACGGCACCGACGCGGCCGCCAAGCGCATCGAGCGCGTGCTGTGGAACGACCCGGCCACGGGCGTGATGCGCCACGCCGACGCGGGCTACGACATCGCGGTGGCCACGGCCAAGGCGAAGGGGCTGAAGCTGCCGATGGTCAAGTGAGCGAACGGACCCACAAGGCGCAGCGTCGTTAAGACGAAGGTAGAAAGAAAAATCGCGGCCATTCCCACTCGCTGGGAATGGGGGCTTGGAAGTGAGAACGGCGAGCAAGATACTGCAAGCCGGTTTCACTTTCGTTCGCGACCGCCCGCCATGACCCTCACCAGCGACACTCCCGCCAACGACCGCGCGCTCTTCGTGCTGTCGGTGCTGGCGCAGAGCAAGTCGGCGATGACGGCGGCCGAGCTGGTTCAGGCCACCGGCCTGTCGCAGAGCACGCTGTACCGGCAGGTTGCCACGCTGCGGCGCTGGGGCTTCGTGATGGAGTCCGACGGGCGCTACTCGCCGGGCCCGGTGAGCGTGCAGCTGGCCAGCGGCTTCGACGGCAACTCCGACCTCGTGCTGGCCGCGCGCGCCGACATGCGCGTGCTGGCCCAGCAGACGCACGAGAGCGTGGCACTGGTCACGGTGGTGAACGACCGCGTCGTGTGCCTGGAGATGATCGACAGCGAGCAGTCGCTGCGCTGCTCCTTCGACCGCGGCCGCAGCGTGCCGGCGCGCGACGGCGCCAGTGCCAAGTGCCTGCTGGCGCACCTGCCGCTCGACCAGCGCGATGCGCTGCTCGAAGGCCTGAATGAGGCGCCCGAACGCCGCGCCGCGCGCGCCGCCGAACTCGACGCCATCCGCGAAGCCGGCCATGCCGTGACCCACGGCGAGGTCGACGCCGGCGTGTGGGGCGCGAGCGCTCCGGTGCTCGCCACCGGGCGCCGCCTGCGCGGCGCGATCACGCTCATGGCGCCGCTCACGCGCGTCGAGGGCATGGAAGCTGCATTGCTCCACATGACCGTCGTCACGGCGGCCCGCATTTCCCGCGCCCTGCAGTAGTTGCGCGCTGCTTTTTTCTTTCTCATTCCCACGGAAGCCTTCCCACCATGAACACCCGCCGCACCCTCGTCGCCGCCGCCCTGTCCAGTCTTGCCTTCGCCGGCCTATTCGGCCTTGCCGCCGGCGCCCACGCGCAGGGCGAGCCGCTGCGCGTGGCCACCGACGCCACCTTCCCGCCCATGGAGTTCGTGGAGAACGGCAAGCGCACCGGCTTCGACGTGGAACTGGTGGAAGCCATCGGCAAGACGCTGGGCCGCAAGGTCGAGTGGATCGACATCGACTTCAAGGGCCTGGTGCCGGGGCTGATCTCCAAGCGCTTCGACATGGCCGTGTCGGGCATCTACATCACCGACGAGCGCAAGAAGGTCGTCGACTTCACCGTGCCCTACTACGCGGGCGGCCTGGTCGTGATGGTGAAGGACGGCAACACCGCCATCAAGACGCCGGCCGACATCAGCGGCAAGAAGGTCAGCGTGCAGGTGGGCACCAAGTCGGTGTCGTACACGAAGGAGAAATTCCCGCAGGTGCAACTGCTGGAAGTCGAGAAGAACCAGGAGATGTTCAACCTGGTGGACATCGGCCGTGCCGACGCGGCCGTCACCGGCAAGCCTGCCGCCTACCAGTACGTGCGCACGCGCGGCGGCCTGAAGGTGCTGCCCGAGCAGATCACCACCGAGGAATACGGCATGGCCATCCGCAAGGACACGCCCGAGCTGACCAAGGCCGTGAACGGCGCCATCGAGAAGCTGAAGGCCGACGGCACGTACGACCAGATCGTGAAGAAGTGGTTCAAGTAATGTTGGCCCCCCGCCTTTTCACGCGCTGCGCGCGTGTAACTCCACCCCCCGAGGGGGTGGCGCGGCCGGCTTGGGGCGGCCCGGCGCTCGGCCGCCGGAAGGGTTGACCATGGATCTCGACTTTTCGCCCGTCTGGCAAGGCTGGCCCGACCTGCTGCGCGGCGCGCTGGTCACGGTGGAAATCACCGCGTGCGCGCTGGCGCTCGGCTGCCTGCTGGGCCTGGTGGTCGGCATCGGCCGGCTGAACCCGAAGCGGCGCTGGATCTACGGCGTGTGCACCGCCTACGTGGCGGCCATTCGCGGCACACCGCTGCTGGTGCAGCTGTTCATCCTGTTCTTCGGCTTGCCGCACTTCGGCATCCTGCTGCCGGCCTTCCTGTGCGGCGTGCTGGGGCTCGGCGTGTACTCCGGCGCGTACGTGTCGGAGATCGTGCGCGGCGCGATCCAGTCGATCGACAAGGGCCAGACCATGGCCGCGCAATCGCTGGGCATGACGCCCGGCACGGCCATGCGCCAGATCGTGCTGCCGCAGGCGGTGGTGCGCATGATTCCGCCGCTGGGCAACGAGTTCATCGCGCTCATCAAGAATTCGGCGCTGGTGTCGCTCTTGACCATCCATGACGTGATGCACGAGGGGCAGAAGATCATCAGCGTGTCGTACCGGTCGCTGGAGGTGTACCTGGCGATCGCCGTCGTGTACTTCGTGCTCACGGGAACCATGACGCTGGTGCTGCGGCACTTCGAGCAGAAGCTGCGCCAGGGCGGGTTGATGCGATGAGCGGTGCGACTGCATTTGCATTGCTCCCTCCCCTCCCGGGGGAGGGCTGGGGGACGGCCTCGACCCGATCACGACGCTCGTTGGGCGCTGCCCCCATCCCAGCCTTCCCCCGGAAGGGCAAGGGGCAAGAGGAGACGCAATGAACGGCGTGCAGCGCTTCTCACGCGCGACCCTGCCTGTCACGCCCTGGAAAAACGGCGGCGGCACCACGCAGGAAATCGCCAGCTGGCCGCAGGGCGCGCCGCTCGACAGCTTCGGCTGGCGGGTGAGCATCGCCACCATCGCAGCCGCCGGGCCGTTCTCCGTGTTCGCGGGCATCGACCGCGTCATCACGCTGCTCGAAGGCGACGGCGTGCGCCTCTTCACGCACGACGCGCGCATCGACCACCGGCTCGACGTGCCGCACCAACCCTTCGCCTTCAGCGGCGACGAGGCCATCGACTGCACGCTGCTCGGCGGTGCGTCGAACGATTTCAACGTGATGACGCGGCGCGGACAGTGGCGTGCCGACGTGCAAGTGCTTCACAGCGCCTCGGCCATCGAGGCTGCGCCGCATGGCGTGCTGCTGGCGCTGCGCGGCGCATGGCGCCTCGATGACGCGCAATGCCCTGAAGGCGAGGGCCTGCGCTGGGCCGATGCCGCACAGGCACGGCAGGCGCTGCCGGACGGCCCCGACGCGCGATTGATGGCCGTGCGCATCCTCCCGGCCTGACCCCGGACAACGACGACCCAAGAGACGATGAACCCCGCCCACAACTTCCCCTCGGCCGACGGCCTCTGGACCGGCCTGCGGCTCGCGTCCGAACCGAACGAAGACGCCGCCATCGCGGTGGTGCAGGGCGCGATCCGCTGGGTCGGCGCGCGCGGCGCGCTGCCCGCCGAGTTCGCGGGCCTCGCGCCGCACGACGGCGGCGGCGCGCTCGCCACGCCGGGCCTGGTCGACTGCCACACGCACCTCGTCTACGGCGGCCAGCGCGCCAACGAATTCGCGATGCGGCTCGCAGGCGCGACCTACGAGGAAGTGGCACAGGCCGGCGGCGGCATCGTGTCGTCGGTGCGCGCCACGCGCGAGGCCGACGAGGACATGCTGTTCGCGCAGGCCGCGGCGCGGCTCGAACAGCTGCTGGCCGGCGGCGTGTGCGCCATCGAGATCAAGTCGGGCTACGGGCTTTCGCTCGAACACGAACGCAAGCAGCTGCGCGTGGCGCGGCGCCTGGGCGAGGCCTACGGCGTGACGGTGCGCACCACCTTCCTCGGCGCGCATGCGTTGCCGCCGGAATACGCCGACCGAAGCCACGACTACATCGACCTCGTGTGCCGCGAGATGCTGCCCGCGCTCGCCGCCGAAGGCCTGGTCGACGCGGTCGATGTGTTCTGCGAACGCATCGCCTTCTCGCTCGAAGAAACCGAGCAGGTCTTCCAGGCCGCGCAGGCGCTGGGCCTGCCGGTGAAGCTGCATGCGGAGCAGCTGTCGGACATGGGCGGCGCCGCGCTGGCCGCGCGCTACGGCGCGCTGTCGTGCGACCACATCGAGCACCTGTCGGCCGACGGCATCGAGGCGATGCGCCGCTCGGGCACCGTGGCCGTGCTGCTGCCCGGCGCGTACTACACGCTGCGCGACACGCACCTGCCGCCCATCGCCGCGCTGCGCGCCGCGGGCGTGCCGATGGCGGTGTCCACCGACCACAACCCCGGCACCTCGCCGGCACTGAGTCTTCTGCTGATGGTGAACATGGCCTGCACACTCTTTCGCCTCACCGTGCCCGAGGCACTGGCTGGCGTCACCGTGCATGCCGCGCGCGCGCTGGGCCTGCAGGACACGCATGGCGCCATCGCGGCGGGCATGCCGGCCAACTTCGTGCTGTGGAACGTGCGCGAAGCGGCCGAGCTCGCCTACTGGTTCGGCCAGCAACCCGTGCGCACCGTGGTGCGCCAGGGCCGCCTCGCGATCGGAGCGCAGGCATGACGCACACGCTTTTCGCCGCCGATGCGCTGCTGCCCGAGGGCTGGGGGAAGAACGTCTTGCTGGCGTGGAACGATGCCGGCCAGCTCACCCAGGTGCAGGCCGGCGCACATCGCCCCATCGACACCCACACCGCCAGGGGGCCGCTGATCCCCGGCATGCCCAACCTGCATTCGCATGCTTTCCAGCGCGCCTTCGCCGGCCTCACCGAGCACCGCGCCGGGGAGCACGACAGCTTCTGGAGCTGGCGCACGCTGATGTACCGCTTTGCCGCGCGCCTCGGCCCGCAGCACATGGAGGCCATCGCCACCTGGCTCTACGCCGAGATGCTCGAGGCGGGCTACACCAGCGTGTGCGAGTTCCAGTACGTGCACCACGACGTGGACGGCATCCCGTATGCCGACGACGCGACGCTGAGCCTCGCCTTGCTGCGCGCTGCGCGCAAGGCCGGCATCGGCTTCACGCTGCTGCCGGTGCTCTACCAGACCGGCGGTTTCGGCGACATGCCGCCCAGCGACGGGCAGCGCCGCTTCATCCGCTCGACCGACTCGATGCTGCGCCTGCTCGAAGCGCTCAAGCCCGCGTGCGACGCGCAGGGCGCCCGCCTGGGCCTGGCGCCGCACTCGCTGCGCGCCGTGCCGCCCGAAGGGCTGCGCGACGCCGTCGCAGGGCTGGAGGCCATCGACCGCACCGCGCCCATCCACATCCACATCGCCGAGCAGACCAAGGAAGTGGACGACTGCGTGGCCTGGAGCGGCCTGCGCCCGGTCGAGTGGCTGCTCGACCACGCGAGCGTCGATGCGCGCTGGTGCCTGGTGCATGCCACGCACATGAACGACGCCGAGTACGAGTACGCGGCGCAGAGCGGCGCGGTCGCGGGCCTGTGCCCGACGACCGAGGCCAACCTGGGCGACGGCATCTTCGACTTCGCCAAGTGGCGCGGCCACGGCGGCGCCTGGGGGGTGGGCTCGGACAGCCACGCCAGCGTGAACGCGGCGGAAGAACTGCTGATGCTCGAGTACAGCCAGCGCCTCGCCAGGCGCCAGCGCAACGTGGGCGCGACGGCCGCACAGCCGCATGTGGCGACCGCGTTCACGCTCGACGCGGTGAAGGGCGGCGCGCAGGCGTCGGGCCGCACCGTGGCGGGGCTGGCCGTGGGCCAGCAGGCCGACTTCGTGGTGCTCGACGCATCGCACCTTGCGCTGCAAGGCCTGAGCGCGCCCGATATGCTCTCGGCCCACGTCTTCGCGAGCCACCGCACCTCGGCCATCGACACCGTCTGGGTGGCGGGCCGCACGCGCGTGTCGGCCGGCCGCCATGCGCTGCACGGCGAGGCCGCGGCCGCCTTCGTGGCCGCGCGCACCCAACTACTCAAGGATTGACCCCCACCATGGCCACCACGCCTTTCTCCACCACCGAGCCGCCGTTCCGCTTTCGCCAGGGCACGCGGCCGCTGCTCATCTCGATGCCGCACGTCGGCACCCACGTGCCGCCCGCGCTCGCCGCGCGCTTCACCGACGAGGCGCGCCACGTGCCCGACACCGACTGGCACCTCGAGCAGCTCTACGACTTCGCCGACGCGCTGGGCGCCTCGGTGCTCGTGGCCACGCACTCGCGCTACGTGGTCGACCTGAACCGTCCGCCCGACGGCGCCAGCCTGTACCCGGGCCAGAGCGTCACCGGCCTGTGCCCGATCGACACCTTCGACGACACCCCGGTCTATGCGAATGCCGCCGACGTGCCGGGCGAGGAAGAAATCGCCCAGCGCCGCGACGCCATCTGGCAGCCCTATCACCGGCAGCTGCAGGCCGAACTGGACCGCCTGAAGGCGGCGCACGGCACGATCGCGCTGTGGGACGCGCATTCCATCCGCTCGGTGCTGCCGCGCTTCTTCGAAGGCAAGCTGCCCGACCTGAACCTGGGCACCGGCAAGGGCACCAGCTGCGACCCGGCACTCGCGCAGACGCTGCTGGGCATCGCCGAGCGCGCCACCGGCTACACCGGCGTGCTCAACGGCCGCTTCACCGGCGGCTACATCACCCGCCAGTACGGCAACCCGGCGCAGAACGTTCATGCGGTGCAGCTGGAGATGACCCAGTCGAGCTACATGCAGGAAGCGCTGCCGTTCGACTACCTGCCGGAGGTGGCTGCGGGCGTGAAGCCGCATGTGCGGGCGATGCTGGAGGCGGTGCTGGCCTTCGTGGAAGCGCCCCCGAAGAAGTGACAAAGGGCTGACGGGCATAGGGGACGGCCTGCGGTTTCTACAATCGGGGGTATGAAGAAGCCCATCGTCTACACCCGCGGCCAGGCACTTGCCGGCATCCTTGAAAAGCGCATCGCCATCCTCGACGGCGCCATGGGCACGATGATCCAGCGCTTCAAGCTCACCGAGGAGCAGTACCGCGGCGAGCGCTTCAAGGACTTCGAGCGCGACGTGAAGGGCAACAACGAGCTGCTCTCGCTCACGCGCCCCGACGTGATCCGCGACATCCACGAGGCCTACCTGGCCGCCGGCGCCGACCTGATCGAGACCAACACCTTCGGCGCGACCACCATCGCGCAGGAGGACTACAAGATGGCGCACCTGGCGCGCGAGATGAACCTCGAGTCCGCCAAGCTCGCGCGCGCGGCCTGCGACAAGTTCAGCACCCCCGACAAGCCGCGCTTCGTGGCCGGCGCCCTCGGCCCCACGCCCAAGACGGCGAGCATCAGCCCCGACGTGAACGATCCCGGCGCGCGCAATGTCGACTTCGAATCGCTGCGCGCGGCCTACTACGAGCAGACCGAAGCGCTGGTCGAAGGCGGCGCCGACGTGATCCTGGTCGAGACCATCTTCGACACGCTCAACGCCAAGGCCGCGCTGTTCGCGGTGGACGAGTATTTCGACAACAGCGGGCAGCGCCTGCCGCTGATCATCAGCGGCACCGTGACCGACGCCTCGGGCCGCATCCTGAGCGGGCAGACCGTCACCGCCTTCTGGCACAGCGTGCGCCATTCGCAGCCGCTGGCCATCGGCCTGAACTGTGCGCTGGGGGCCGCGCTGATGCGCCCGTACATCCAGGAGCTGGCGCGCGTGGCGGGCGACACCTTCATCAGCTGCTATCCGAACGCGGGCCTGCCCAACCCCATGAGCGACACCGGCTTCGACGAGACGCCCGACGTCACCTCGCGCCTGCTGCACGAGTTCGCGGCCGCGGGGCTGGTGAACATCGTGGGCGGCTGCTGCGGCACCACGCCGGACCACATCGCGGCGATCGGCAAGGCCGTGGCGCCGGTGTCGGGCCGCGCGCTGGGCAGCAACAGCGCCGGCTTCTACCGCGAAGCCGCCTGAATTTGGCTCGCCCCCAGGCTTCGCACACTTCGTGTCGCTTCTCCTCCCCCTACCGGGGGCAACACCTGAGGCCCGGCGAAGCCGGTCATGTGGCTCGCCCCCAGGCTTTGCGCACTTCGTGTCGCTTCTCCTTCCCCCTGCCGGGGGCAACACCTGAGGCCCGGCGAAGCCGGTTCCTCGGTGTTTCGCGAATAAGAGTTTGGGCTGATTGACGGGTTTTCGTGGTGCGCCTAGGCTGGGCGCAAGGAGCATTTCATGAACCCGAACACCTGTCGCTGGATCGGCATCGGCGCGCTGGCCGTGGTCCTTCCCCTCGCGGCTCAGGCGCAGCAGGCCTTCACACGCGGCGCCGTCAACCTGCGCGCCGGCCCGTCGGGCGACTATCCGATGGTGGCGCGGCTCGCGCCGGGCCAGCCGCTCGAGGTGGTCGGCTGCACCAATGGCTACGGCTGGTGCGACGTGGTGCTGCCCGACGGCGGGCGCGGCTGGGTCTGGTCGCGCAACCTCGACTACGCCTACCAGGACCAACGCGTGCCGCTGGCCACCTACGGCGCGGTGATCGGGGTGCCGATCGTCGGCTTCGCGATCGGCAGCTACTGGGCAAACTACTACCGCGACCGGCCCTGGTACGGCGACCGGCGCTGGTGGGGAAATCGGCCACCGCCGCCGGTGGCGGGCTGGCGTCCACCGCCGCCGGTCAGGCCGGGGTGGCAGCCGCATCCGTGGCAGCCCGGGCCGGGGTTCCGGCCACCAGGCCCGGGCTTTCGCCCGCCGCCAGCGCCGGGGTTTCGTCCCCCGCCGGCGCCGGGGTTTCGCCCGCCGGCCGACCCGGGGTTCAGGCCGCCCCGGCCGCAGCCGGGCTTTCGTCCCGGACCGCCGCCGGGCAGGCCGCACCCGGGTGGCGGCGGTGGGCGCCCACACGGTGGCGGGCCGGGAGGCGGCGGCCACGGTGGCGGCGGGCACGGCGGGGGCCATGGCGGCGGCCACGGCCGGTGACGCACCCGGGCGCTAGAGCCCGCCGGTCTTCACGCCGCACTCCCCCGCCGCCCGGCGGTTGCGCGCAATCAGCGCCACGAAGCGCTGCGCGCCCAGCCCGAGCGGCCGCTCTCGCGACCAGACCACGTCGACCCACAGGTCCAGCCCGTTGCTGAGGTTCTCGAACGGAATCTCGATCAGCGCGCCGGCCGCCACGTGCGGCTTGGCGAAATTGCGCTGCAGCCAGCCCCAGCCCAGCCCGGCGGTAATGAGGCTCAGCGCGGCCAGCGCGTTGTCGGTGCGCCAGACGTGGCGCGCGAACACGAAGCGCGGGTCGCTGGTGGTCAGGTCGCGCCCGGCCACGACGATCTGCCGGGTGTTCGTCAGGTGGTCCTCGCGCAGCCGGCCGCCGTTGGTGGCGAGCACGGGGTGGTCGGGCGCGATGACCGCCACCATCAGGTCGCTGCCCACCTCCTGAAAGCCTTCGCGGCCGTCGAGGCTGGGGCGCTCGAACACCAGGGCCAGCTGCGCGCGGCCGCTGTGCAGCAGCGCCAGCGCATCGGCCTGCGGCGCGGCCAGCACCTCGACCTGCAGCAGCGGGTGCTCGCGCGCCAGTTCGGCCAGCGGGCCGCTCCAGGGGGCGGCCAGCAGCTCGGGCGCGATGGCCAGCGTCAGCCGGTCTTCCAGCCCCTGCGTGAGCGCCAGCGCCTGCACCTGCAGTTGCCGCAATTGGGAGGCCAGCAGCCGCGCCTGGGGCTCCAGGGAGCGTGCGGCGGGCGTGGGCTGGGGCTCGCGGCCGCTGCGGTCGAACAGCGGCAGGTCGAGCTCGGCCTCCAGGTTGGCGATGGCCATGCTCACGGCCGACGGCACCTTGCGCAGCGCCCGCGCCGCCGCCGAGAAGGAGCCGTGGTCGATCACGGCCAGGAAGACCTCGACGTTGTCGCTGGAGAAAGCCATTGGCGCTCGACCTATCAATAAAATTGAAACAAGTTAACTTTTTATATCAGCGAATGACACATAAAGTCCAGTCATCGCAGTCACCAACCAAGAGAAGAAGTCATGCAGGGCATTCAACGTCGCATCGTCTACATCAGCCTTTATGAGGGCATCGCCATCGTCGCGGCCAGCGCGGGGCTGGCCTTGATGACGGACGCCGGGCTCGGTCATTCGGGCATGCTGGCGGTGGGCGCCTCGGTCATCGCGGTGATCTGGAACCTGGTCTTCAATGCGCTGTTCGAGCGCTGGGAATCGCGCCAGGCCGTGCGCGGGCGCAGCGTGCGCCGCCGCATCGCCCACGCCATCGGCTTCGAGGGCGGGCTGATCGCCTTCCTGGTGCCGATGTTCGCCTGGGGCCTGGGCGTGTCGCTCTGGCAGGCGCTGGTGATGGACCTGGGCCTGGTGGTGTTCTTCCTGGTCTACACCTTCGTCTTCAACTGGGCCTTCGACCGTGTGTTCGGCCTGCCGGCATCGGCAATGGGCGAGCCACAACCGGCGTAAGCCTGCGCTTACTTAGCCGCCATCGGGAATCGGCCGTCGCGGCCGGCAGCGCGCATGGCCAAGGCACCGCTCTGCCGCGGGCGCCCGGTGCCGTTGATCGAGTTGGACACAGGCGAAGCCGGGAACTGGGGTTTTCCCCGGCCCCATTCGAATCGCCCTAAAATGCGGCCCTTCCCAAGGAGCGTTGCAGCGGTGGGCCTCACAGGCCGGCCGTCAGGCTTGGGGCGACAACGACGCTCGCCTGTTCGACTCTTCCGCAGGTGAGGCCATGTCCCAGATTTCCGCTCCAGCTACCCCCGATTCCGCGCCCCTGGCGCCCCCGCCCATGAAGCTGTCCGGCCTCGAACCGGTCGCCATCGGCGAGGGCACGCTGTTCGTCAACATCGGCGAGCGCACCAACGTCACCGGCTCCAAGGCCTTCGCGCGGATGATCCTGAATGGCCAGTTCGAAGAGGCCCTGGCCGTCGCGCGCCAGCAGGTCGAGAACGGCGCCCAGGTGATCGACATCAACATGGACGAGGCCATGCTCGACAGCAAGGCCGCCATGGTCCGCTTTCTGAACCTGATTGCCAGCGAGCCCGACATCGCGCGCGTGCCGGTGATGGTCGACAGCTCGAAGTGGGACGTCATCGAGGCCGGCCTGCGCTGCATCCAAGGCAAGGGCATCGTCAACTCCATCTCCATGAAGGAGGGGGTCGACAAGTTCAAGCACGAGGCCAAGCTGGTGCGCCGCTACGGCGCCGCCGCGGTGGTCATGGCGTTCGACGAGAAGGGCCAGGCCGACACCTACGCGCGCAAGGTCGAGATCTGCGAGCGGGCCTACCGCATCCTGGTGGACGAGGTGGGCTTCCCGCCGGAAGACATCATCTTCGACCCCAACATCTTCGCCATTGCCACCGGCATCGAGGAGCACGACAACTACGCGGTCGACTTCATCAACGCGGTTCGCTGGATCAAGCAGAACCTGCCGGGCGCCAAGGTGTCGGGCGGCGTGAGCAACGTGAGCTTCAGCTTTCGCGGCAACGACCCGATGCGCGAGGCCATCCACACCGTGTTTTTGTACCACGCCATCCAGGCGGGCATGGACATGGGCATCGTCAACGCGGGCATGGTGGGCGTGTACGACGACCTGGAGCCCACGCTGCGCGAGCGCGTGGAAGACGTGGTGCTCAACCGCCGCCCGGACGCCGGCGAACGCCTCGTCGAAGTGGCCGAAACCGCCAAGAGCGGCGCCAAGGACGAAAGCAAGCGCCTCGAATGGCGCGGCACGCCCGACAACCCGGTGCACGTCAACCAGCGGCTGTCGCACGCGATGGTGCACGGCATCACCGACTTCATCGTCGAAGACACCGAAGAGGCCTACCAGCAGATCCTGGCCAAGGGCGGCCGTCCGCTGCACGTGATCGAAGGGCCGCTCATGGACGGCATGAACATCGTGGGCGACCTGTTCGGCGCCGGCAAGATGTTCCTGCCGCAGGTGGTGAAGTCGGCGCGCGTCATGAAGTCGGCCGTGGCCCACCTGCTCCCCTACATCGAGGAAGAAAAGCTGCGTGACGAAGCGGCTGGCCGCGACGTGCGCACCAAGGGCAAGATCATCATCGCCACCGTCAAGGGCGACGTGCACGACATCGGCAAGAACATCGTCACCGTCGTGCTCCAGTGCAACAACTTCGAAGTGGTGAACATGGGCGTGATGGTCCCGTGCCACGAGATCCTGGCGCGCGCCAAGGTCGAGGGCGCCGACATCGTGGGCCTGTCGGGCCTGATCACGCCGAGCCTGGAAGAGATGCAGTTCGTGGCCGGCGAGATGCAGCGCGACGACCATTTCCGCATCAGGAAGATTCCGCTCATGATCGGCGGCGCCACCACCAGCCGCGTGCATACGGCCGTGAAGATCGCGCCGCACTACGAGGGCCCCGTGGTCTACGTGCCCGACGCCTCGCGCAGCGTGAGCGTGGCGCAGAGCCTGCTGTCCGACCAGGCCGCGGCCTACATCGACGAGATCAATGCCGACTACGACAAGGTGCGCACCCAGCACGCCAACAAGAAGCAGGTGCCGCTGTGGCCGCTGGCCAAGGTGCGCGCCAACAAGACGCCCATCGACTGGTCGAACTACACGCCCCCCGTGCCCAAGTTCATCGGCCGGCGCGTGTTCAAGAACTACGACCTGACCGAGCTCGCCAAGTACATCGACTGGGGCCCGTTCTTCCAGACCTGGGACCTGGCCGGCCCGTTCCCCGCCATCCTGAAGGACGAAGTCGTTGGCACCGAGGCCGTGCGCGTGTATGCCGACGGCCAGCGCATGCTCAAGCGCCTGATCGAAGGCCGCTGGCTCAGCGCGGCCGGCATCGTCGGCTTCTGGCCGGCCAACACGGTGAACGACGACGACATCGAGCTCTACACGGACGAGACGCGCAGCGAGGTGGCGCTCACCTGG
Organism: Variovorax sp. 10N412; assembly: GCF_056394985.1. NCBI lineage: Bacteria > Pseudomonadati > Pseudomonadota > Betaproteobacteria > Burkholderiales > Comamonadaceae > Variovorax > Variovorax sp. 10N412. The sequence goes on along the minus strand of NZ_JBFTIO010000010.1, from coordinate 176,425 downwards.
TACGGCATGCGCCAGCAGACCGAGAAGCAGGTCATCGACGGCGTGATGCGCCCGAGCCGCTGCCTGGCCGACTTCGTCGCGCCCAAGGCCAGCGGCCTGAAGGACTACGTGGGCATGTTCGCCGTCACCGCTGGCCTGGGCGTCGAGAAGAAGGAGAAGTACTTCATCGACGACCTGGACGACTACTCGGCCATCATGCTCAAGGCCCTGGCCGACCGCCTGGCCGAGGCCTTCGCCGAGTCGCTGCACCACCGCGCGCGCACCGACCTGTGGGGCTATGCGGCCGACGAGGGCCTGAGCAACGACGAGATGATTGCGGAGAAGTACCGCGGCATCCGCCCCGCGCCGGGCTATCCGGCCTGCCCCGACCACAGCGTGAAGGGCCCGATGTTCGACCTTCTGGCCTGCGCGGACATTGGCATGACCCTGACGGAAAGCCTCGCTATGATGCCCGCCGCCAGCGTGAGTGGTTTCTACCTGAGTCACCCCGATGCGACGTACTTCAACGTCGGCAAGATCGGGCACGACCAGTTGCAGGACCAGGCCGCGCGGCGCAAGCAAAGCGAAGCCGAGCTCGAGCGCATGCTGGCGCCCAATCTTTGAAGGTCCTTTGAACCTGCCGGCCGGCGTGGCCGCCCGGCACCGGGAGTTGTTATTCAGAAGCTGATGTTTGCAGCCGCGCACTACGCGGCATTGGCGGTCTTCGTCTTCAGCTGCTGGGGTTATGGCCGCGCACTGCTGGCCCGCCTGGCGCCACCGCCGCGCCGCGACCGGGGGCTCGAAGCGGCCATGGCCGTGGCGCTGGGCATGGGCCTGTTCATCTGCGCCTTCCAGGCGCTGGCCATCTTTGGCGCCTTCAAGACCGGTGCCACCGTGGCCCTGGTCGCCGCGGGCTTCGTGGCAGCGGCGGTCCAGTTGCCACCCTGGCTTCGCCAGCGGCGTGCCCTGCGGGCCAGCGAGCCTGCCGCGGCGCCGTGGACCTACGTCGAGCGCATTGCGATGATCGCGCTGGCCCTGGTCGCGATGCCCGCGCTGGTCGCGCCGCTGGCCCCGCCGATCGCCTTCGACGAGCTGATGTACCACCTGCCCTATGCCCGCCAGGTGGCGCAGCAGGGGGCGCTGGGCATCCACGACTGGTTGCGCTACCCCTGGTTCCCGTACAACTACAACCTGCTCTATGCCGCCGCGCTGCAGGTGAGCGACGACGTGCTGCCGCACTTTCTCAATGCCTTGGCCGGTGCGCTGTCGGTGACGATGATCTACCGGCTGGGCATGCTGCATGCCAACCGGCTCACGGCCTGCATCGGCGCGGCCATCTGGCTGGGGCTGGGCGACTATTCCAACGCGCTGATCGACATGGGCGTGGCGCTGTTCGTGCTGTCGGCCTGCGTGGCGCTGTGGTGGTGGCGCGAGTCGGAGCCGGGCCTGCCCGCGCGCATCGGGCACGGGGCCCACGGCGGCCTGCGCTGGCTCGGCGTGGCCGCGTTCTTTCTCGGCGTGGCCGCCGGCTCGAAGTACCAGGCGCTGATCTTCCTGCCACTGGTGGCGCTGTTCGTCGTTCGCCACGAGCGCCGTCCCAAGGCCTGGGCGCTGGTGTTCGGATGCTTCCTGCTGCCGTGCGTGTACTGGTACGCGCGCAATGCCGTCATGACCGGCGACCCGTTCAATCCCATCGGCGCGCGGGTGTTCGGCTTCACCGAATGGACGCCGGCCGACTACGTGCAGCAGGTGGCGGACGTGCGCGATCACGCGGCGCTGCCCAACGCGCTGCTCTGGGCGGTGTTCTTTGCGCCGTTCAGCGTGTGGTGGAAGCGCTCGGCCGCGGTGCGCGCCGCCGGCTGGTTCTGCCTGTACTCGGTGGTGGTGTGGGTCGTGACCTCGCGCTACCCGCGCTACCTGACGGCCTCGTTCCCGCTGCTGGCCGCCATCGCGGCCATCGGCTGGCAGGTGCTGTTCGGCTGGGCCGCGGGGGGGGTGCGGCGCCTGTTCGGTGCGCGGGAGCAGTCCGGCGCCGACGCAACGGCGAAGGGGGCCACAGGTGCGATGAGCCGCGACACCGCGCGTTCCGGCGCCCGCATGGCCGACTGGGTGCCCGTGCTGCTGCTGGCCGTGCTGGCCGCCGTGTCGGTGCGCCAGACCGCGGTGAAGGTCGCGATGATCTCCGTCACGCCCGAGGCGCGCGAGGCCTTGCTGCGCCAGCACGTGCCCGGCTACGCCGTCATGGACTACCTGCGCCGCAACGCCACCGGCCGGGTCTACCAGATCGCGCTGAACGAGGCCATCTACTATGGCCCCAACCCCATCTGGGGCGACACCCTCGGGCCGTGGCGCTACACCGATTTCGGAGCCCTGTCGGGCGGTGACCTGGCACGCAAGCTCGGCGGCCTGGGCTTTACCGCGGTCGTGCTGCCGAACGCCGTGGTGCCGGTGTTCAGCGCGCGCGTCGACTTCGACAGGTACTTCGCGGTGCAGTACGAGCAAGACGGCAGCCGGGTCTACCGTATCCTTCCTGCCGCACCATGACCGACATCGAAGCCTCCGCCTCCCACCGCAGCAACGCGCTGCGCATCGCCGTGGTCATCCCCTGCTACAACGAGGCGCTGGCCATCGCCCAGGTGGTGACGGGCTTTCGCGCCGCGCTGCCCGGGGCCCAGATCCACGTCTTCGACAACAAATCGAGCGACGACACGGCATCCGTGGCGCGCGCGGCCGGCGCCGTCGTCACGCACGTGGCCTTGCGCGGCAAGGGCAACGTGGTGCGGCGCATGTTCGCCGACGTCGAGGCCGACGTGTACGTGATGGTCGACGGCGACGCCACCTACGACGCCGGCGCGGCCGGCCGGCTCATCGAGCGCCTGGTGGCGGACAACCTCGACATGGTGGTCGGCAACCGCGTGGACGACGGCCACGACGCGCACACCTACCGCGCCGGCCACCGCCTGGGCAACCGCATGCTCACCGGCGCGGTGGCGCAGCTGTTCGGCGGTGCACTCACCGACATGCTCTCGGGCTACCGCGTGTTCTCGCGGCGCTATGCCAAGTCGTTCCCGGCGCTGTCGCGCGGCTTCGAGACCGAGACCGAACTCACCGTGCACGCGCTCGAACTGCGCATGCCCTACGCCGAGGAAAGCACGGCCTACAGCACGCGCCCCGAAGGCTCGGTGAGCAAGCTGTCGACCTACCGCGACGGCTGGCGCATCCTCAAGACCATCTGCAAGCTGTTCGTGAGCGAGCGGCCGCTGCAGTTCTTCTCGATCATCGCGGCGCTGCTGGTGCTGCTGTCGATTGCGCTGGTCGTGCCGCTGCTCATGACCTACCTGCACACCGGCCTGGTGCCGCGGCTCCCCACGGCGGTGCTGGCCACCGGTGCGATGCTGGGCGCGATGCTGTCCTTCGTGTGCGGCATCGTGATGCACACCGTGACGCTCGGGCGCCAGGAGGCCAAGCGGCTGCGCTACCTGGCGATTCCCGGGGTGCGGGAAAGCGCTTCGCGCACTGCGCGATGAAGATCGGGCGCGAGTTCCTCTCCTTCGCCGTGGGTGGCGTGATCGGCTTCGTCGTCGACGTGGTGTTGCTCTACCTGCTGGCGCCGCTGCTGGGCTGGTATGGGGCGCGCGTGGTGTCGTTCCTTGCGGCGGCCACCACCACCTGGGTGTTCAACCGGCGCTACACCTTCGCGGCCAGCGCATCGGCGGGCGGCGCATCGGTCTGGCGCGAGTACCTGGCCTACCTGTCCACCATGGCCGCCGGCGCGGTGCTGAACTACGGCGCCTATGTGCTCGTGCTCCATTGGGTGGAGGGCCGCTGGGCGGCCGCCGTCGGCGTGGCGGTGGGCAGCCTGGCCGGCATGAGCGTCAACTTCCTGTCGGCGCGCTACCTGGTCTTTCGCTCGCACCGCGGCGGCTGAGGCCGCCGGGCGCAAAAGCCTTCAGGGCGCTTAGTGCGCGCCTGAAACCACCACCGGAATCTCTGTCGCGGGCGGCGTGTTGCGGCTGCGGCCCGAGCGCACGATGCCGTCGATCATCACCATGCCCACGCCCGGAATGTCGCCCAGCTGCACGCTTTCGAGCAGGCCCGGCGCGGGCGAATGCTGCGCACGGTCCATGAAGACGAAGTCGGCGTCGCGGCCCACCTCGATCAGCCCGCAGTTCAGCTTGCGGATGCGTGCCGTGTTGCCGGTGGCAAAGCAGAACACCAGCTCGGCCGGGATGTTCGCGATGGACGACAGCATCGCCACCATGCGCAGGATGCCCAGCGGCTGCACGCCCGAGCCCGCGGGCCCGTCGGTGCCCAGGATCACGCGGTGCGGGCACTTCAGTTCCAGCGCCGCCTTGGCCGCGGCAATGGCCACCTTCTCGTTGCCGTTGTGCACGATCTCGATGGCGCGCGTGCTCTTCTCGCACAGCTCGCACACATGCGCCTCGGGCAGCGAGGTGTGGCCGCCGTTGATGTGGCCGATGATGTCGGCGTCGGCCTCCAGCACCACGTCCTTGTCGATCAGGCCCGAGCCCGGAATCGACGGGCCGCCCGTGTGGATGGTGCTCTGGATGCCGTACTTGCGCGCCCACGCCACCATCTCCTTGGCCTCGTAGCCGGCCTTGACCGAACCCAGGCCCACTTCGCCCAGCAGGCCCACGCCGGCTTCGGCGAGTTCCTTGAAGTCGCTCTCGACCATGCCCTTCTCGATGACGGGCGCGCCCGCCAGCACCTTCACGCCGCCGGGGCGGAAGTTGTCGAAGGCGCGCTGCGCGGTGATGGCCAGCGCCTTCAGGCCGACGATGTCTTTCGGTCGGCCGGGCAGGTGCACCTCGCCGGCCGAAATCATGGTCGTCACGCCGCCGTGCATGGTCGAGTCGATCCAGCCGATCTGGCCCTGGCGCGGCGTCCAGTCGCCGAACACCGGGTGCACGTGGCTGTCGATCAGGCCTGGCGCCACGCAGGTCTTGCGCGCATCGATGACGGTCTGCGCGCCTTCGAGGTCGCAGTCCTTTTCCTTGCCGACCGCCACGATCAGGCCGTCGTTCACCACGATGGTGTCTGCGTCGAGGATGGGCTTGTCGATGTCGCCCGAGAGCAGCAGCCCTATGTTCTTGATGACGACCTTGCCCGACTTGCCGCCGGCTGCGATTTCTGCCATTTCGATGTGTCCTCGTGGGGTGGGGGAGTGGTGTTGTTGTCTTGCGGCTCTTGCAGCTGCTCGTCTGCGCGCACGGTGCGCAGCAGCGTCTCGATCACGAAGTCTTCCCAGTGCGTGACGGCTTCCGGCGACTCCATCGGCTCGCCGAGGAAGGCGGTGAGCGTGTGACGGTTCGAGGTGTAGAAATAACCCGTGGACGCGATCAGCAGGTAGATGTCGCGCGCCACCAGGTCCTTGCGGAACAGGCCCTGGGCGGCGCCGCTGGCCAGGATTTCCGCAAGGATGGCCACCGCGCGCGACGAATACTCGCGTGCGCGCAGCGACTTCGAAATGTGCCGGCCCTTGTGCAGGTTCTCGGTGTTCAGCAGCGTGACGAACTCGGGGTTCTTGCGGTAGTAGCCCAGCACGAAGCGGATGACTTCGGTGAGCGCCTCCACCGGGCGCGTGGCGTCGAGCGCAATCGCCGCCTCGGCGTCGTCCATGCGCTTGTAGATGCCTTCGAGCACCGCAATGAACAGGCCTTCCTTGCTGCCGAAGTAGTAATAGATCATGCGGTCGTACGACTTGGCGGCCTTGGAGATCTTCTCCACGCTGCCGCCGTCGAAGCCGTACTTGGCGAACACCTTGGTCGCCGATTTCAGGATGCTGTCGCGCGTGGCCTGGGCCGCCGCCTCGCGCACGCCGGTGCGGCGCTGGGGCTTGGTCTTGGGTGCGGAGCGGCTGTCGGCCATCGGGCGCGCGAGGTCCTGCTTATTTCTCGGCGAAGGCGCGCTCGACCACGAAGTCGCCCGGCGTGCTCGTGTTGCCTTCCTTGAAGCCGCGCTTCTCCAGGATGTGCTTCAGGTCGACCAGCAGGCCGGGGCTGCCGCACAGCATGACGCGGTCTTCCTCGACATTGAGCGGGGGCAGGCCCAGGTCGTCGGTGAGCTTGTTGCTCTCGATCAGGTCGGTGATGCGGCCCTGGTTGCGGAACTCCTCGCGCGTGACCGTGGGGTAGTACAGCAGTTGCTTTTCGATCATCTCGCCCAGGATCTCGTGCTTGGGCAGGTGGTCGGTCACGAGGTCGTGGTAGGCCAGCTCGTCGACCTGGCGCACGCCGTGCACCAGGATGACCTGTTCGAACTTCTCGTAGGTGTCCGGGTCGCGGATGATGCTCATGAACGGTGCGAGGCCGGTGCCGGTGCCGAACAGGTACAGGCGCTTGGCCGGCAGCGTGTAGTCGATCAGCAGCGTGCCGGTGGGCTTGCGGCCCACGATGATGGTGTCGCCCACCTGGATGTGCTGCAGCTTCGAGGTGAGCGGGCCGTCCTCGACCTTGATGCTCAGGAACTCGAGGTGCTCCTCGTAGTTCGGGCTCACGATGCTGTACGCGCGCAGCAGGGGCTTGTTGTTGACCTTCAGGCCGATCATCGTGAAATGACCGTTCGAGAAGCGCAAGGCCGGGTCGCGCGTGGTGGTGAAGGTGAACAGGCGGTCGGTCCAGTGGTGGACGCTGAGGACGCGTTCTTCGCTGAATGCACTCATACGGAACTCAAGAGTTGGTTGGAAACAAGGGAGGTTGGCTGAGCCGACGTGCACGCCCTTGGGGCGAAAACAGTCGGCCGGCTCCGAACCCTCCATTGTCGTTGGTCGGAAAAACCCCGATGGATACCGCGAGAAAACACCATTGCAAGCATCGGGCCCGTTTGCTACATTGATCGCGAATGTAGTGAACGCAACATGAAAGTGTAGGGAATGCTACACAAACGGAAGTCGCCGCACAAGCGGGCAGACGGCACGTTTGTTGCAACGATCCGTGCACCCGATTCGTCGTTCACACATGCCCGACACGCCCCACGAGATCGCCCCGATGACAGAACACACCAAGACAGATGGCCTCCCCGGCATGGACATGCCCGTGCCGGCCGAAGCCGGCGCCTTCGGCAAGGCGCCGCTGCGCAACGAGCGCATGAGCACGGCCAAGGTCGAGTGCAACGCCTGCCCGGTGCTGTGCCAGATTTCCGACGGGCGCACCGGCGCGTGCGACCGCTACGCCAACAAGGAGGGCGTGCTGGTGCGCGTCGATCCCGTGGTGCTGCTGCGGCGCACCGTGCAAGGCGAAGCGCCGGCGCTGGTGCCCTTCAATCGTTCCGGCGTCGAAGCCGCGGATGCGGATGCGGCCGCCGCCGACCCCGACTGGAACGGCGACCTGCTGCACGCCGACGAGGTCTTCGTCACCGGCGTGGGCTCGTCCACCACGTATCCCGACTACAAGCCCGCGCCCTTCATCGTGGCCTCCAAGGCGCAGGGTGTGGACATGGTCACCGTCGTCACCGAAGGCATCTTCAGCTACTGCAGCTTCAAGGTGAAGATCGACACCGACCGCTTCCTCGGCTCCGAGCAGGCCAACGTGCGCTACCGCGGCGAAGTGGTGGGCCATGTCACCACGGCCGAGTACGGCTCGCAGATGCTGTCGCTCGGCGGCGTGCACCACCTCACCGGCGGCAGCAAGAAAGAGGGCCGCATGACGGCCGAGCTGATGCAGCTGCTGGGCAACAAGAAGGCGGTGGAGTGCACCATCGACGGCGGCTCCACCCTTGTCATCCAGGCCGGCAAGGCGCCCGTCGTCAACGGCGTGGAAGAGCAGCGCATGCGCGTGGGCTGCGGCTCGGCCGCGGTCGGCATCTTCGCGCGCCAGTTCGCGGGCGTGGCCGACGAGGTGGTGGTGGTCGACGACCACATCACCGGCGTGCTCACCGAGCACCAGGCCGGCCGCTGCCTCGACATGGCGCCCTCGGGCATCCAGATGCTGGGGCGCAAGTCGACGCCGGGGCGCTACTTCCAGGTGGCCAACCCGGGCAACGGCTGGGGCGGCACCGACATCGCCGATCCGCTGTCGATCATCGAAGGCTGGGAAGAGGGCGTTGCGCGCCCGGGCTTGCGGCTGCTCATGACATCGACCACCGGCGAGCACGCGCAGTGGTACGTGCTCGACGAGGCGCTCCAGCCGGTCGAACAACCCATGCCGGTCGAAGTGAAGCGCATCGTCGAGCGCATCGGCGAGAACTGCGAACCATCGCTGTGCACCGTGCTGTTCCTCGGTGGTGCGGGCGGCAGCCTGCGCGCGGGCGTCACCGAGAACCCGGTGCTGCTGACGCGCGCCATCAAGCGCGCGCTGGTCAACGTGACGTGCGGCGGCGCACCGGCCTATGTGTGGCCCGGCGGCGGCATCACCGTGATGGCCGACGTCATGCGCATGCCCGACAACAGCTTCGGCACCGTGCCCACGCCGGCCATCGTGGCGCCCATCGAGTTCAGCATGCGGCGCGACGACTATGAGGCGCTCGGCGGCCACATGGAACACATCTTCCCGCTCGAGCAGGCGCTCGCACGCGGTGCGTGGCAGGAAGACGGCGCGCCGCTCGCACGCCAATGGCTCGCGATGGACGATGCCAACCCGTGGCCGCTCGGCCACGCCCCCATGCTGGGCTGATCATGTCTGCCCAACGCACGGCGCTCGACAAGAACCGCTGGCACTTCAACCACGGCCCGATCGACATCGTGGCCGAGGCGCATGGCGACCCGTACGCCGTCGCGGCCGCGCACGACGCGGCGTGGGCGCGCTTTGGCCACGTGCTCGACGAACTGGTGCGCGAGCTGCCGCTGCTGCGCCTGCCCGTCACAGACAGGTTGCGCCCGCGCAGCGTGGTCGCACGCCGCATGTGGGACGCCTGCGCCGCGTTCTCGCCGACCTTCATCACGCCGATGGCGGCCGTGGCCGGGTCGGTGGCGCAGGAGCTCATTGCCTTCTACCAGCGTCCCGGCATCGAGCGCGCCTGGATCAACAACGGCGGCGACATCGCGCTGCACCTCGCGCCCGGCCAGTCGGCGCGCGTGGGCGTGTTTTCCGACCTCGCTCGCTTCGACTGGCGCGACCACGTCGGGGACGCCGGCGGCATCCTCACCACCGACGGCCAGTTCGAACTGCAGGCGGACCAACCGGTGCGCGGCGTGGCCACCAGCGGCTGGCGCGGGCGCAGCTTCTCGCTGGGCATCGCCGACAGCGTGACGGTGCTGGCCCCCACCGCGGCGCAGGCCGACGCGGCCGCCACCGTGATCGCCAACGCCGTCGACGTGGACGACCCGGCCATCGCGCGCCGCCCCGCGAGCGCATGCAAGGACAACAGCGACCTCGGCGACACCCTGGTGACCGTCGATGTGCCCGCGCTGGCCCCCGCGCAGGTGCGCGACGCACTCGATACGGGCGTGGTCTGCGCCAAGGTCCTGCAAAAAGGCGGGCTCGTGTGGGCCGCTCTGCTCGTTTGCCAGGGGCAGTGGCGACTTGTCGAGCCCTTATGCTCCAAGGCGCTCAAGGCAGAGCTGCCAAAGACAGTTGGTTCAGTATTTGCTTAACGAAAAGCAAGGTTCTTTTTCATGATCGAAATACGTCGCGTCTTCACCCATGTCGAGCACATCCACCACGAGTTCGGTCCGCGTGCCGACACGCCGCTGGTGCGCGGTGCCATCGGCGCGGTGCTGACCAATCCCTTCGCCGGCCGCTACGAGGCCGACATCCTGCCCATGATGGCCTTGCTCGACCCCGTGGGCGTCGACATGGCGCACCGGCTGCACGCCGCCATGGACGTGCAGCTCGAGCAGATCGCCACCTACGGCAAGGGCGCCATCGTCGGCGCCGACGGCGAACTCGAGCACGGCGCGCTGTGGCACGTGCCCGGCGGCTACGCCATGCGCGAGCTGCTCGGCTGGAAGGGCGATCGCGCCGCGTACACCGCGGGCAAGGCCGAAGCCAAGACGGGGCAGCCCGGCAATGCGCTTTCCATCGTGCCGTCGACCAAGAAGGTTGGTGCGCCCGGTGCCACGCTCGACGTGCCGCTGACCAACATCAACGCCAGCTACGTGCGCGGCCAGTTCGACGCCATCGAGGTGCGCGTGCCCGGTGCGCCGGCCGCGGACGAGATCGTCTTCATCCTCGCGATGAGCACCGGCTACCGCGTCCACGCACGCGTCGGTGGGCTGCTGGCCAAGGACATCAGCAAGTGGGACGGCCTGCGCTGACCCGTACAGAGACAAGACAAGGAACACACAGAACATGACCGCCAACATCCGCAAGCTCGTCATCCAGGTCGACGAAATCCGCAAGGAAATGGGCCGCGACGTGTCGCCGCCCACGCGCCGCGCCGTTGCCATCGCCGTCATCGAGAACCCCTACGCCGGGCGCTACAGCGAGAACCTCGACGAACTCATCGCCATCGGCGAGGAGCTCGGCGCGCTGCTCGGGCAGAAGGCGGTGAAGGCGCTGGGCATCGAGCCCGGCCAGGTGCAGAGCTACGGCAAGGCCGCCATCGTCGGCGAGCGCGGCGAGCTCGAACACGCCGCCGCCATCCTGCATCCCAAGCTCGGCGCGCCGCTGCGCGTGGCGGTCGAGAAGGGTGCGGCGCTCGTGCCTTCGGCCAAGAAGCAGGGCACGCTGGGCACCGCCATCGACGTGCCCCTGGGCCATAAAGACGCCGCATTCGTGCGCAGCCACTTCGACGCCATCGAGGCCCGCGTGTCCGACGCGCCGCGCGCCAACGAAATCGTGGTCGCCGTCGCCGTCACCGACAGCGGCCGTCCTCTGCCGCGCATCGGCGGACTGCAGGCCAGCGACATCAAGGGCGAAGACGGCCTGCGCTGAGCCGCCGTTATCTCGCTTCCATCTTCTCGCCACCCTTCACGCCGTTTCCCCTTTCTCTTTCGATCCCAAGGAGTTTCCCCATGAACCCATTGCGTCACGTCTTCAGCGCCGCGGCCCTCGCCACGCTGACCACCGCTCTCGTTCCCGCGCATGCGCAGGGCGTGATCAAGATCGGCGAGGTCAACAGCTACAAGTCGCAGCCTGCCTTCCTGGAGCCCTACAAGAAGGGCATGGAGCTGGCCGTCGAAGAAATCAACGCCAAGGGCGGCGTCAACGGCAGGAAGGTCGAGCTCATCACGCGCGACGACAACGCCAACCCCGGTGACGCCGTGCGCGTGGCCGAAGAACTGGTGGCGCGCGAGAAGATCGACGTGCTGACCGGCACCTTCCTGTCGAACACCGGCCTGGCCGTGGCCGACTTCGCCAAGCAGAAGAAAATCTTCTTCCTGGCCGGCGAACCGCTCACCGACAAGATGACCTGGCAGGGCGGCAACGAATACACCTTCCGCCTGCGCCCCGGCACCTACATGCAGGCCGCCATGCTCGTGCCCGAGGCCGTCAAGCTCAAGAAGAAGCGCTGGGCCGTCGTGTACCCGAACTACGAATACGGCCAGTCGGCCGTGGCCGCGTTCAAGTCGCTGCTGAAGGCCGCGCAGCCCGACGTCGAGTTCGTCGCCGAGCAGGCACCGCCGCTGGGCAAGGTCGACGCGGGCGCCGTGGCGCAAGCCCTGGCCGACGCCAAGCCCGACGCCATCTTCAACGTGCTGTTCGGTGCCGACCTGTCCAAGTTCGTGCGCGAAGGCAACACCCGCGGTCTCTTCAAGGACCGCGCGGTCGTCAGCGTGCTGACCGGCGAGCCCGAGTACCTGGACCCGCTGAAGGACGAAACGCCCAACGGCTGGATCGTGACCGGCTACCCCTGGTACGGCATCCAGACGCCCGAGCACAAGGCCTTCTTCCTCGCGTACCACGAGAAGTACAAGGACTATCCGCGCCTGGGCTCGGTGGTCGGCTACAGCATGATCAAGTCGGTCGCGGCCGGCATCGCCAAGGCCAAGGGCACCGAAACGCCCAAGCTCGTGGCCGCCTTCAAGGGCCTGCAGGTCGACACGCCGTTCGGCAAGATCAGCTACCGCGCCGAAGACCACCAGTCCACCATGGGCGCCTTCGTCGGCAAGACGAAGAACGACAACGGCAAGGGTGTGATGGTCGACTACACCTACTTCGACGGCGCCAAGTTCCAGCCCACCGCCGCCGACGTCAAGAAGTCGCGCGCCGCAGACTGACCCTTTTCCGGAACGCTTGCACCCATGAGCCTCTCGTCCCTGCTGCTGCAGTTCCTCACCGGGCTGTCGTCGGCTTCGTCGCTGTTCCTCGTGGGGGCCGGCCTTTCGTTGATCTTCGGCGTCACGCGCATCGTCAACTTTGCGCATGGCTCCTTCTTCATGGTCGGCATCTATGTCGCCTACACGCTGGCCGAGAAGCTCGGCGGGGGCGTCGGCTTCTGGTCGGCGCTGGTGATCGCGGCCGTCGCGGTCGGCGTGCTGGGCGCGCTGATCGAGATGGTGCTGCTGCGCCGCATCTACAAATCGCCGGAGCTGTTCCAGCTGCTGGCCACCTTCGCACTCGTGCTCGTCATCAAGGACGCGGTGCTCTATCTATGGGGGCCCGACGAACTGCTCGGCCCGCGCGCGCCGGGCCTGTCGGGCTCGGTCGAAATCCTGGGGCGGCAGTTCCCGACCTACGACCTGTTCCTGATCGTCGTCGGCCCGGTCGTGCTCGGCCTCATGTGGCTGCTGCTCACGCGCACCCGCTGGGGCACGCTGGTGCGCGCCGCCACGCAAGACCGCGAGATGGTCAGCGCGCTGGGCGTCAACCAGGCCTGGCTCTTCACGGCCGTGTTCGCGCTGGGCGCCATGCTCGCGGGCCTGGGCGGCGCGCTGCAGCTGCCGCGCGAACCGGCCACGCTGGCCATGGACCTCAACACCATCGGCGCGGCCTTCGTGGTGGTGGTGGTGGGCGGCATGGGCTCGATTCCGGGCGCCTATGCGGCGGCCCTGCTGCTGTCCGAGATCAAGGCCGTGTGCATCTGGCTCGACGTGGTCGACATCTTCGGCTACAGCGTGTCGTTCTCCAAGCTCACGCTGGTGGTCGACTTCATCGTGATGGCCGTGGTGCTGGTGTGGCGCCCGTGGGGCCTGTTCGGCCGTCCGCAGGCACCCAGCCGCTACGTGGGCATGGCCGAGGAGCCGCTGCGCCGCGCGAGCAAGGGCTACCTGTGGCTGGTCGCCGCGCTCGGCGCGGTGCTCATGGCCATGCCGCTGCTCACCGCCGATTCGCCCTACACCACGGTGCTGATGATCGACCTGCTCATCGCCGCGCTGTTCGCCGCCAGCCTGCACTTCATCATGGGCCCGGCCGGCATGCACTCGTTCGGGCATGCCGCGTACTTCGGGCTGGGAGCCTATGGCGCCGCGCTGCTGGTGCGCGCGAGCGGCCTGCCGATGGAGGCCGCGCTCGTCGTGGCGCCGCTGGTGGCGGCCGCGGGCGCGCTGGTCTACGGCTGGTTCGCGGTGCGGCTGTCGGGCGTGTACCTGGCCATGCTCACGCTGGCCTTCGCGCAGATCACCTGGGCCGTCGTCTACCAGTGGGACTCGTTCACCGGCGGCAGCAACGGCCTCACGGGCGTGTGGCCCTCGGAGTGGCTGTCGGACAAGCGCATGTATTACTGGCTCACGCTGGTGCTCGTGGCCGCGGGCATCCTGATGCTGCGCCGCGTGCTGTTCTCGCCCTTCGGCTACGCGCTGCGCGCGGGCCGCGACTCGGTGCTGCGCGCCGACGCCATCGGCATCGACGTCAAGCGCATGCAGTGGACGGCCTTCGTCATCGCGGGCACCGCGGCCGGCCTGGCCGGTGCGCTCTACGCCTTCTCCAAGGGCAGCATCTCGCCCGAGAGCCTGAGCGTGGACAAGTCGGTCGACGGCCTCGTGATGGTGCTGCTGGGCGGCATCCAGACGCTGGCCGGACCGGTGGTGGGCGCCGTCACCTTCAGCTGGCTGCACGACACCGTGGCGCGCAACACCGACTACTGGCGCGCGACGCTCGGCGCCATCATCCTGATCCTGGTGCTGCTGTTCCCGCAGGGCATTGCAGGTTTCGCCAAGCAACTGACCGACAAGCTGATGCGTCGCGGCAAGGCCGATGCGCCTGCCGCCGCTGAGGTGAAGGAGGCCAAGGCATGAGCACCCCGCACACTTCCACCACCACCCCGACCGCGCCCCTGCTCAAGGTCGAGAACCTGGGCAAGTCCTTCGGCGGCGTGAAAGCCGTCGACGGCATCAGCTTCGAGCTGCATGCCGGCGAACTGCTTGCCCTCATCGGCCCCAACGGCGCCGGCAAGTCCACCACCTTCAACATGGTCAACGGCCAGCTCAAGGCCGACCAGGGCTCCATCGTGTTCGACGGCCACGAGCTCGTGGGCCAGAAGCCGCGCGCCATCTGGCGCATGGGCGTGGGCCGCACCTTCCAGATTGCCGAGACCTTCGCCTCGCTCACCGTGGTCGAGAACGTGCAGATGGCCATGCTCTCGCACGACGGCAAGCTGTTCTCCATGTGGCGCCGCGCGGCGGACCACAAGCGCGACGAGGCGCTGGTGCTGCTCGACCAGGTGGGCATGAAGGCCCAGGCCGACCGCCCCTGCAGCGAGCTGGCCTACGGCGACGTCAAGCGCGTGGAGCTGGCCATCGCCATGGCCAACAGCCCGAAGCTGCTGCTGATGGACGAGCCCACCGCCGGCATGGCGCCCAAGGAGCGCAACTCGCTCATGGCGCTGACCAAAGACCTGGTCATCCAGCGCGGCCTGGCCGTGCTGTTCACCGAGCACAGCATGGACGTGGTGTTCGCGTACGCCGACCGCATGATCGTGCTGGCGCGCGGACGCCTCATCGCGCAGGGCAAGCCGCTGGAAATCCGCGACCATCCGAAGGTGCAGGAGGTGTACTTCGGCAGCGGCAAGACATTCGAAAAAATCGCCGAGAAGGCCGCGGCCGTGTCGGCTGCCCTGGGAGAAACCGCATGAGCGGCGCAGAACTGTTGCTTGAAGCGAAGTCGGTGTGCGCCTGGTATGGCGCCGCGCAGATCCTGTACGACGTCGATCTCGAAGTGCGGCGCGGCGAAGTGGTCGCGCTGATGGGGCGCAACGGCGCGGGCAAGTCGACCACGCTGAAGACGCTGATCGGCATGCTGGCCAAGCGCCGCGGCGCGGTACGCTTCCTGGGCCACGACATCTCCAGAAGCGAGCCGCACGTGGCCGCGCGGCTGGGCCTGGGCTTCGTGCCCGAAGACCGTCGCGTGTTCACCGACCTCACCGTGACCGAGAACCTCGAGGTGGGCAAGCAGCCCGCGCGCCGCTGGGCCGACGGCACCGACGCGCCGCTGTGGACGCCCGAGCGCCTGTACAAGCTGTTCCCCAACCTCGGCGAAATGCCCAACCGTCCGGGCGGACGCATGAGCGGCGGCGAACAGCAGATGCTGACCGTGGCGCGCACGCTGATGGGCAACCCGTACCTGGTGCTGCTCGACGAACCTTCCGAGGGCGTGGCCCCGGTGATCGTCGAGCAGATGGCCAACATGATCCTCGAGCTCAAGTCGCAGGGCGTGAGCATCCTGCTGTCGGAGCAGAACATGCACTTCGCCGAACTGGTGTCCGACCGGGCCTATGTGCTCGAGAAGGGGCAGATCCGCTACCAGGCCACCATGGCCGAGCTCGCGGCCAACGACGAAGTACGCCGCGCCTACCTCAGCGTCTGAGTTTTCTTCAACCCCGGAGTCCACGCCATGCATCGCAGAACCCTCGTGAAATCCGCCGCCGCCCTCGGGTTGGCCAGCGGCCTCGGCAGTTTCGGTTTCAACGCCTTCGCCGCCGGCAAGGTCAAGCCCGGCGCCAAGGCGGCGCTGATCGTGGTCGACGTGCAGAACTGCTTCCTCGACGGCGGCACGCTGGCGGTGAAGGGCGGCAACGAGGTCATTCCGGTCATCAACGCGCTGGCGCCGGCATTCGAGAACATCGTGGTCACGCAAGACTGGCACACGGCGGGCCATGCGTCCTTCGCCAGCACCTACAGCGGCAAGAAGCCCTTCGAGACCACCAAGCTCAGCTACGGCACGCAGGTGCTGTGGCCCGACCACTGCGTGCAGGGCACGGACGACGCCGCGCTCGGCAAGGAGCTGAAGGTGCCGACCGCGCAACTCGTCATCCGCAAGGGCTTCCACAAGGACATGGACAGCTACTCGGCCTTCGAGGAAGCCGACCACAAGACGGCCACGGGCCTCGCCGGCTACCTGAAGGCGCGCGGCATCAAGACGGTGTTCGTCACCGGCCTGGCCACCGACTTCTGCGTGGCCTGGACCGCCATGGACGCGCGCAAGGCCGGTTTCGACGCCTACGTGATCGAAGACGCCACGCGCGGCATCGACCTCAACGGCTCGCTGGCCGCGGCCTGGAAGCAGATGGCGGCCAAGGGCGTCAAGCGCATCCAGTCCGCCGACATCCAGGTCGCCTGAGCGCAGCCGCTCGCGACCTCCCGCACCACCAACCCCACTGCGAGACCCCCCGACGCATGAAGCTCTCGATCTCAAGGCGCGCCATGCTGGCGGGCAGCGCAGCCCTGGCCCTCGGCCCCGGCCTCCTGCGCACGGCCCGCGCGGACAACGGCGTGAGCGACACCACCATCCGCATCGGCCAGTCGGCCGTGTTCAGCGGGCCGGCCAAGGACTTCGGCGTGGACTACCGCGCCGGCATCAAGCTGTACTTCGACCGGGTCAACAAGGCGGGCGGCGTGAACGGCCGCAAGATCGAACTCATCACCTACGACGATGCCTACGACCCCGCGAAGACGGCCGTCAACACCGCGAAGCTGATCGACGAGGACAAGGTCTTCGCGCTCACCGGCTATGTGGCCACCGGCAACCTCGCGGCCGCGATGCCGCTGGCCGAAAAGGCCGGGGTGCCGATGTTCGCGCCGCTGGTGGGCACCAGCTCGTTCCGCACCAAGACCAACCGCTACCTGTTCCACGTGCGCGCGGGCTACGACCTGGAGCTGCGCAAGATCATCAGCCACCTGTCGACCATCGGCATCCAGTCGATCGCGGTGGTCTACCAGGACAGCGCCTTCGGCAAGTCGAACCTCGTCACCTGCGAGGAGCTCGCGGCCGACTACAAGGTGAAGGTGCTCAAGACCTTCCCGCTGGCCATTGCGGCCGAAGACGCGAAGACCGTGGTCGCCGGCCTGGCGCAAGCCAAGCCCGGCGCGGTCGTGATGATCATGGCCGGGCGCATGGTCGAGGTGTTCATGCGCGACTACCGCGCGAGCGCGGGCGGTGCGCCGCTTTACACGCTCTCGGTCGGCATCACCGACGCGGCCGGTTCCGCCAAGCGGCTCGACGGCAAGCTCGCAGGCCTGGTCACGGCCAGCATCGTGCCGCCGCCCCAGGCGCTGCGCGTGCCCATCGTGGCCGACTACCAGCGCGACCGCGCGGAGTTCGGCGAAAAGATCGACAGCTACACCGCGCTGGAGGGCTACATCGTGGCGCGCGTGATGGTCGAGGGCTTGCGCCGCGCGGGCAAGGCGCTCACGCACGACAGCTTCATCGCCGGGCTCGAGAGCATCGGCAGCACGCGCCTGGGCGACTTTCCCGTCGAGTACAGCGCGAAGAACCACAACGGCTCGACCTTCGTGGACCTGGAGATGTACACCCGTGACGGCCAGTTGCGGCGCTGAGCCGCTGCAGCTGCGGGTCAACGGCCGGGCCTGTTCGTTGCCGGGCGTGCCGCGCGAGGCCTCGCTGCTGCACCTGCTGCGCAACGACCTGGGGCTGAACGGCCCCAAGTACGGCTGCGGGCTGGGGCAGTGCGGCGCGTGCACGGTGCACGTCGACGGCGTGGCGGCGCGCGCCTGCGTGATTCCCGCGCACGGCGTGGCGGGCCGCGCGATCACCACGCTCGAAGGGCTGGGGGATGCGACCCCCACGCTCGGCACTTTCGTGTCCTCGCTGCCCCCCGAGGGGGCTGCCGCGCCTTGGGGCGGACCGGCGGCGCGGCGCGGCGCCTGGCACCCGGTGCAGGCCGCGTTCGAAGACGCGCAGGCCGCGCAATGCGGCTACTGCCTGAACGGCATGGTCATGCAGGCAGCGGCCTTGCTGGCGCGCGAACCGGACGCGAGCGAGGCGCGCATCCGCGCCGAGCTGTCGGGCAACCTGTGCCGCTGCGGAACGCACATCGAAATTCTCGATGCGGTGCAGCGCGCGGCGGTGCGCATGCGCGCCCCTTCCAACCCATGACCCGCCGCGCCGATCTGCCGCAAACCCGCGCCGAATTCCTGTCGGCCGACGGCGTGCTGCTCGTTGTGCGCGAGGCCCCGCCTGCGCCGCCGCCCGCCAAGGGCCAGCCCGCGCTGATCGCAGGCAACCCCATCGAGGGCGACGAGGTGCTGCTCGCCGTGTGGGACGACGCCAGCGTCTCCGCGCTCAACGGCCACGTCGACCTGGGCACCGGCATCCAGACCGCGCTCGGGCAGATCGTGGCCGAGGAGCTCGACCTCGGCATGCCCTGCGTGCGCGTGATGCTCGGCGACACCGCGCGCGCGCCCAACCAGGGCGCGACCATCGCGAGCGCGTCGATCCAGATCCATGCGCAGCCGTTGCGCCTGGCCGCCGCGCAGGCGCGTGCCTGGCTGCTCGCGCGCGCGGCCGAGCGGCTCGGCGTGGCCGCCGAGGCACTGCAGGTGCGCAACGGCGTGGTGCGCGTCACCGAAGCGCCGGACCGCCAGGTCAGCCATGGCGAGCTCGTGGCCGGCCAGCGCACCGTGCTGCGGCTCGACCCGACGGCGACACCGAAGGACCCGGCCGACTACCGCGTGGTCGGCACGCGGCAGGCGCGCGTGGACATTCCGGCCAAGCTCGCCGGCGAGCTCGTCTTCGTGCACGACATGCGCGTGCCCGGCATGCTGCACGGGCGCGTGGTGCGTCCGCCGTACGCGGGCGCGGACCACGGCGAGTTCATCGGCAACACGCTCGAAGCGGTGGACGCGTCGTCCATCGCGCACATCCCCGGCATCCGCGCCGTGGTCGTCATCCGCGACTTCGTCGGCATCGTGGCCGAGCGCGAGGAGCACGCCGAGCAGGCGCTGCGCGAACTGCGCGTCACCTGGAAGCCGTGGCCCGGCATGCCCGACCTGAGCGACGTGGCGCAGGCCCTGCGCGACAACCCCTCGACGCAGCGCCTTCTGGTCGACGAGGGCGATGTCGATGGCGCGATCGCCTCGGCCGCCCGGCCGATGCAGCGCACGTATGTTTGGCCGTACCAGATGCATGCGTCCATCGGCCCGTCGTGCGCGCTGGCCGAGTGGCTGCCCGACGACGGCAGCGGCATGGGTTCAGCCGCCGGGCCGCTCCCAAGGCGGAACGCGGCCCCCCCGGGGGGCAGCGACCCACACGCAGCGGGGGAGAGCGGGGGCATCGTCCTTCGTTGCTGGGCCGGCTCGCAGAACCCGCACGTGCTGCGCGCCGACCTCGCCAAGCTCATGGGCGTGCAAGACGTGCAGGTCGACGTGGTCCGCATGGAGGCCGCGGGCTGCTACGGCCGCAACGGTGCCGACGACGTGGCCGCCGACGCGGCGCTGCTCGCGCGCGCGGTCGGCGCGCCGGTGCGCGTGCAGCTCACGCGCGAACAGGAACATGCCTGGGAGCCCAAGGGCGCCGCGCAGCTCATGGAGATCGACGGCGGCCTGACGGCCGACGGCCGCGTCGCCGCCTACGACTTCGAGACCTCGTACCCGTCGAACGGCGCCCCCACGCTGGCGCTGCTGCTCACGCGCACCATCGAGCCGGTGGCGCAGGCCTACGAGATGGGCGACCGCACCGCGCGCCCGCCCTACAGCTACGACAACCTGCGCGTGAAGGTGAACGACATGGCGCCGATCGTGCGCGCCTCGTGGCTGCGCGGCGTGTCGGCGCTGCCGAGCTCGTTCGCGCACGAGTCGTACATCGACGAGCTCGCCACGGCCGCGGGCGTGGACCCGGTGCAGTTCCGCCTGCGCTACCTGCAGGACCCGCGCGCGGTCGAACTGGTGCAGGCCACGGCGCAGAAGGCCGGCTGGCGCATGCGCACCGGGCCGCAGGAGCACGCGGACGGCGGGCTGGGCGAGGGCGGCGACATCCTCTTCGGCCAGGGCTTTGCCTATGCGCGCTACATCCACAGCAAGTGGCCGGGTTTCGGCGCGGCGTGGGCCGCGTGGGTGGCCGACGTGGAGGTCAACCGCAAGACCGGCGAGGTGCATGTGCGCCGCGTGGTGGTGGGGCACGACGCGGGGTTGATGATCAACCCGGCGGGGGTCGAGCACCAGATCCACGGCAACGTGATCCAGACCACGAGCCGGGCGTTGAAGGAGCGGGTGCAGTTCGCGCCGCAGCAGCCGCAGCAGCAAGCGGAAGGCGGCGTGCAGTTGCCGGGCGTGCTGCCCTCGGGCGTGGTCGCGAGCCGCGAGTGGGGCAGCTACCCGATCATCAATTTCCGCGAAGTGCCGGTGATCGAGGTGATGCACATGCCCCGGCCCGGCGAGCCTTCTCTGGGGGCGGGCGAGTCGTCGTCGGTGCCGGGCACGGCAGCCATTGCGAACGCCATTTTCGATGCGACGGGGGTGCGGTTCCGCTCGCCGCCGTTCACGCCCGAGACGGTGCTGGCGGAGCTGAACCGGGGCTTGCTCCCTCCACCTCCGGGCGAGGGAGGGGGCGGGGGCCTGCGGCGCTCGAATGGTGACGCCGCCGTGCCCCCATCCCGGCCTTCCCCCAGCGGGGGAAGGAGCAATGCACCTTGGCCACGGCGCAAGGGCGTATGGGCCACGGGCGCTGCACTCGTCGTCGGCGGCATCGGCGTCATCGCCGGCCTGCTCGGCTGGCGCTCCGCCATCGCGCCCGTGTCGCTCACCGCGCCGGTCTACAGCCAGTCCACCATCGAGCGCGGCCGCGTGCTCGCCGCGGCGGGCGATTGCGCCGTGTGCCACACCGCGCCCGGCGGCACCGTCAACGCCGGCGGCCGTGCGATGGACACGCCCTTCGGCACGCTCTACACCACCAACCTCACGCCGGACGCCGACACGGGCCTGGGCCGCTGGTCGTTCAGCGCCTTCCAGCGCGCGATGCGCGAAGGCGTCTCGCGCGACGGGCACTTCCTGTACCCCGCCTTCCCCTACACGGCTTTTGCCAAGACCAGCGACGACGACCTGCAGGCGCTCTACGCGTACTTCATGTCGATGCCCGCGGTGCGCGCGGAAACGCCCAAGTCCGAGCTCAAGTTCCCGTTCAGCATGCGGCCCTTGATGGCCGGCTGGAACGCGCTGTTCCACGACCCCGCGCCGATGCAGCCCGTGGCCACGCAAAGCGCCGAGTGGAACCGCGGGGCCTACCTCGTCAACGGCCTGGGCCATTGCGGCGCCTGCCACACGCCGCGCAATGCCCTGGGTGCGGAGCAGGGCGGCAGCGCGTTCCTGTCGGGTGCGATGGTCGACGGCTGGGAGGCGCCGGCGCTCACGCAGCGGTCGTTGGCCGCCGTGCCGTGGGACACCGACGCGCTGTACCGCTACCTGCGCCACGGCCACGCGCCAGGCCATGGCATGGCCGGCGGGCCGATGGCCGAGGTGGTGCGCGAGCTGCAACAGGTGCCCGACGAAGACGTGCGCGCCATGGCCACGTACCTCGGTTCGTTCAACCCCGCACCGGCCGCCGACCCGAAGGCCGTGGCGCAGCAAGTGGTGGACAACGCCGCACGCACGCAAGGCCAGCTGCTCGGCCCCGCGCAGCGCATGTTCGACAGCGCCTGCGCGTCCTGCCATCACGACGGCAACGGTCCCACGTTGCTGGGCGTGAACACGCCGCTCGCGCTCAACAGCAACCTCACGAGCGCGAAACCCGACAACCTGCTGCGCACCATCCTCGACGGCGTGCGCGAGCCCGCGACGCGCGACATCGGCTTCATGCCGGCGTTCCGCGAGGCGCTCGACGACCGGCAGATCGCCGAGCTGGCCGGCTACATGCGCGCGCGCTTCGCGCCGCAGGAGCCGGCCTGGCAGAACCTGCCGGCCGAGGTGGCGCGCGTGCGGGCCACTCCCGGGCACTGACCGGGGCACTGACGGGGGTACGGGCAGCAAGAAGAAGCGCTGGCGAAGGCCATCCCCGCGAACGCGCCGCTACGATGCCACGTAGCGCACCCATTCACGGAGACAAACGCCATGCCATTGAATCTTTCGACTTCTTCCAGCCTGCCCCGCGACGCCGAGCGCGCCACCCTTGTCGGACGCCTGTGGCAGCCCGGCGTGGGGCCAGTGCTGGTGGCCGTGCACGACGGGGGCCTGCACGACCTGTCGAAGCTCGCCCCCACCATGAGCGACCTGCTCGAAGGCGACGAAGCGCCAGCAGAAGCGGTTCGCCGCGCATTGCAGGGCGCGCCGCGCATCGCCTCGCTGGACGAAGCCATCGCCAACAGCGATGAAACCGCACGCGACACGAACAAGCCCTGGCTGCTCGCCCCCTGCGACCTGCAGGCCATCAAGGCCAGCGGCGTGACCTTCGTCGCGAGCCTGCTGGAGCGCGTCATCGAGGAACAGGCGCGCGGCGATGCCTCGCGGGCCGAGGCCACGCGCGCGGCCATCGGCGGCGTGCTGGGCGACAACCTCGCGGACATCGTGCCCGGCTCGCCCGAGGCCATGAAGGTCAAGGAGGTGCTGATCGCCCAGGGCGTGTGGTCGCAGTACCTCGAGGTCGGCATCGGCCCCGACGCCGAGATCTTCACCAAGGCCCCGGTGCTGGCGGCCGTGGGCACGGGCGCCGACGTGGGCATTCACGCGGGCTCGGTGTGGAACAACCCCGAGCCCGAGGTGGTGCTGGCCGTCAACAGCCGCGGAGAAACGCTCGGCGCCGCCTTGGGCAACGACGTCAACCTGCGCGACTTCGAAGGCCGCAGCGCCCTGCTGCTGGGCAAGGCCAAGGACAACAACGCCTCGTGCGCCATCGGCCCGTTCATTCGCCTGTTCGATGCGCACTTCGGCATTGCCGACGTGCGCCGCATCACCGTGGCACTGGAAGTGACGGGCCCCGAGGGCTTCACCCTCGAAGGCTCCAGCTCGTTGTCGAAGATCAGCCGCGACCCGCTGGACCTCGTCGCACAGACCATCGGCAAGCACCACGCCTACCCGGACGGCTTCATGTTGTTTCTTGGAACCATGTTCGCACCGACACAAGACCGTCATGGGCCTGGGCAAGGATTCACCCATGTGGTGGGGGACCGCGTGCGCATCGCCGCACCCGAACTCGGTGCATTGATCAACCGCGTGGTGCATGCGGACCAGGCGCCGCGTTGGACTTTCGGTGTCGGCGCGTTGATGCGCAACTTGGGGCAACGCGGGCTGCTGTAGCCGTTCCGTAGACGTTCTGCGAATTGAATCCAGGGAGCTGTACTCCTTTGTGATTCATTGAGCGGGCATCCTGTCCGTTGCTGTTGACCGCGCTTCGCGTTCCCCTCAAGATAACCGTTGTTGACGAACAGTTAACTAAGGGAGAAGAGGTTGTCGCAAAGCGAGATCGAACTATTGCAGTCGGCGGTGGATGGCGCGCGCGCGTGCGGCGAAGACCTCGAATACGACCCTGATTTCCTGGCATTGCAGCAGTCCATCACGGGCAAGCGCGAGCAGCAGTTCGGCTCGACCATCATCCCCGCGGAACCGCCCGACTGGGCGCGCGTGGAGCGCCTTGCCAGGCAGCTGTGCACCCGCACGCGGGACCTGCGGGTGCTGGTGCCTCTCACACTGGCATGGACCGAAAGCCGCGGATTGCCCGGCTACGTCGAAGGCCTGCAGCTGGTGGACGCCGTGCTGCGCACCTTCTGGAACGAGGTGCATCCCGTCGTCACTGACGGCGACTTCGAAGACCCGCTGCCGCGCATGAATGCGCTGGCCGCGCTGGCCGAAGCCGAAGGCCTCGGGCGCAGCGTGCGCGATGCGAAGCTGCTCGACGATGCCGGCACCTCGATGAGCCTGCGGCAGGTCGAGGCGCTGCTCGACTCGAGCAAGACCGACCACCAGATCGACTACCCCGGCGGCATCGGCCGCCTGCGCGACGCGGCACGGCGCGCGCATGAGAAATCGGCGCCACCGGTGGTGGCCCTGCGTGCGGCGCTGGAGCTGCTGCAGCGCATTCGCGAGACCTGCGAGCGTGCCCTGGGCCAGAGCTGGGCACCCGATTTCTCGCGCCTCGAACGTTCGCTGCGCACCGTGATGCAACTGCTGCCGGAGCAGTCGTCGGCCGACATGACGAAAGTCATGGAGGCCCACGCTGGAGCCGATCCGACGGGTGTTGAACTTTCCACTACAGCTGCGCAAAGTACCGCCGCAAGTCATGCAAATGGCGGTATCGGCCTACGCGCCGCGCTTGTTAAAGATATTGAAATATCCAGTCGTGATGATGTGCAAGTTCTGTTGGAAAAAGCTTGCCGTTACCTGGAGCGTGCGGAGCCCAGCCATCCCGCGCCCATGCTGATACGAAGAGCACAGCGACTTCTGGACCTCAATTTTTTCCAGATCATCGAAGAACTCGTGCCCGAGGGGTTGCAAAAGATAGAGAGCCTTGCGGGGCGGCCGTCCAGCGGCGCCAGCAACGCCGAATAGCCGCGCCGCATTGCCCGTGAGAGGGCGACAGGCGTGGCAGGGAGGGGCGCATCCCCCACGCATTTCAGATTCAAGAGGAAGCTTTATGGCAGACAACCGTGTCAGAAACAGTGGTCAGAAGTTCATTTCGCGCAACCGTGCGCCGCGCGTGCAGATCGAGTACGACGTGGAGATCTATGGCAGCGAACGCAAGATCCAGCTGCCCTTCGTGATGGGCGTCATCGCCGACCTCGCGGGCAAGCAGACGGACCCGATGCCCGACCTCGCGGAGCGCGAGTTCATGGCGGTGGACATCGACAACTTCGACGAGCGCATGAAGGCCATCAAGCCGCGCGTGGCCTTCCAGGTGCCCAACACGCTCACGGGCGACGGCCAGATGAACGTGGACATCACCTTCGACAGCATGGACGACTTCTCGCCCGCGCGCATCGCGCGCCAGGTCGATGCGCTGCAGCAGCTGCTGGAAGCGCGCACCGAGCTGTCGAACCTGCTGTCGTACATGGACGGCAAGAACGGCGCGGAGCAGCTCATCGCGCAGGCACTGCAGAACCCGGCGCTGCTGAAGTCGCTGGCTACCGCGCCCAACCCGGCCGTGGCCAAGGCGGTGGAAGCCGCGAACGAGAAGTCGGGCACGCCCGGCAACCCCGGTACCTCTTCCGAGTAAGCGCGAGCAGCAAGGACAGCCACCATGAGCACCGCATCCCAAAAGACCGCCGCGCAGGCGCAGGCCACCGTCGAGGCGCTTGCGCCCAACGAGTTCTCCGACCTGCTGCAGCGCGAGTTCAAGCCCAAGACCGACCAGGCCCGCGAGGCGGTGGAGAACGCCGTCAAGACGCTGGCCGTGCAGGCGCTGGAGAACACGGTCACCATCTCCAACGATGCCTACCGCTCGGTGCAGGCCATCATCACCGAGATCGACCGCAAGCTCTCCGAGCAGATCAACCAGATCCTGCACCACGAAGAGTTCCAGCAGCTCGAGGGCGCATGGCGCGGCCTGCACTACCTGGTGAACAACACCGAGACCGACGAGCAGCTCAAGATCCGCGTGATGTGCGCGTCCAAGCGCGAAGTGGCGCGCTCGCTCAAGCGCCACAAGGGCATCGGCTGGGACCAGAGCCCGCTGTTCAAGAAGATCTACGAGGCCGAGTACGGCCAGTTCGGCGGCGAGCCCTTCGGCGCGCTCATCGGCGACTTCCACTTCGACCACAGCCCGCCCGACGTCGAGATGCTCGGCGAGATGGCCAAGATCGCCGCGGCCGCGCACTGCCCCTTCATCGCCGGCGCATCGCCCACCGTGATGCAGATGGACTCGTGGCAGGAGCTGTCGAACCCGCGCGACCTGACCAAGATCTTCCAGAACACCGAGCACACCGCCTGGCGCTCGCTGCGCGATTCGGAAGACGCGCGCTACATCGGCCTGGCCATGCCGCGCTTCCTGGCGCGCCTGCCCTACGGTGCGCGCACCAACCCGGTCGACGAGTTCGAGTTCGAGGAAGAGACCGACTCGGCCGCGCACAACCGCTACACCTGGGCCAACTCGGCCTACGCCATGGGCGTGAACATCAACCGCTCGTTCAAGCAGTACGGCTGGTGCACCTCCATCCGCGGCGTGGAGTCGGGCGGCGCGGTGGAGAACCTGCCCACCCACACCTTCCCCACCGACGACGGCGGCGTGGACATGAAGTGCCCGACCGAGATCGCCATCAGCGACCGGCGCGAGGCCGAGCTCGCCAAGAACGGCTTCATGCCGCTGGTGCACCGCAAGAACTCCGACTTCGCGGCCTTCATCGGCGCGCAGTCGCTGCAGCTGCCGGCCGAGTACTACGACGCCGACGCCACGGCCAACGCCAACCTGGCCGCGCGCCTGCCGTACCTGTTTGCCTGCTGCCGTTTCGCGCACTACCTGAAGTGCATCGTGCGCGACAAGATCGGCTCGTTCCGCGAGCGCGAGGACATGGAGCGCTGGCTGAACGACTGGATCATGAACTACGTCGACGGCAGCCCCGGCACCTCGTCGCAGGACACCAAGGCCATGAAGCCGCTGGCCGCGGCCGAGGTCCAGGTCGAAGCCATCGAGGACAACCCGGGCTACTACGCCGCGAAGTTTTTTCTCCGGCCGCACTACCAGCTCGAAGGGCTGACCGTGTCGTTGCGGCTGGTTTCGAAGCTGCCGTCCAACAAGAAGGACAGCAGCTAGTTCAACGGTGTCCCGAATCCGGGCGCAAATCACTCTGGGAGTTGACTATGGCAGTAGACATGTTCATGCGCGTCGAAGGCGCAGGCGGTGAATCCAAAGACTCGAATCACAAGGACTGGACCGACATCAAGTCGTTTGCCTGGGGCGCGACGCAGCCCGGAAACATGGTCAGTGGCGGGGGCGGCGGTGTGGGCAAGGCGAGCTTCAACGACCTGCAGGTGCTCGCACGCATCGACAAGGCCGCGCCTGCCGTGCTGAAGAACTGCGCCAGCGGCAAGCACCTGGCCAAGATCGAAGTGTCGGTGTGCAAGGCCGGCGGCGGGCAGATCGAATACACGCGCGTCACGCTCGAAGAGGTGCTGGTCACCTCGGTGCAGTACACGGCCGAACAAGGCTCGGACGCCGTGTTCGTGCAGTACAGCTTCCAGGCCGCGAAGGTCAAGCAGCAGTACTGGGAGCAGACCAGCTCCGGCGGCAAGGGCGCCGAGACCGTGCTGGGCTGGAACATCAAGGAAAACAAGGAAGCCTGATTTCCCTGGCCGGTTTCCGGTGATGTGAGCGCGGCCGGTCTGCCCGACCGGCCGCCCTGTTTTTTCGACGGCCTGCATGCGCTGCAGGTTCGTCTTTCGCACCGTGGCCTTGCGTGCCACGTGCCAGTCAGTCAGTGAGGACGCTTCATGGGAGATGGCTTTGCAGTGCTCGGCGAACGGTCCGTGGCCGAGCACACCGAATGGGTGCAGCGGCAGATCCGCGCCAGCCCACAGAACGCCAGCCTGCGCCTCGCGCTGTGCCACTTTCTTGCGCTGCGCGGCGAGTGGCAGCGCGCCGAAGACCAGCTCAAGCTGGCCACCAAGCTCGACCCCACCTTCACACCCGCCAGCGTCACCTGCGCGATGGCGCTCGCGGGCGAGCGGCATCGTGCCGAGTTCTGGCGCGGCGCACGCGCGCCGGCCCTGCTCGGGGGCAATGCGGAATGGGTCGAGCAGCTGATCGCCGCGGCCGCGCTGCCGGCCGAGCGCGCCGACGAAGCCGCCGCGCTGCGTGACAGCGCGCGGCAGTCCGCGCCCGCGCTGCAAGGCGCGCTGACCAGCGTGGACCGCAGCGATTCGCGTGCCGCCCATTCGCTCGATGACGAGCCCGTGGAACGCAGCGGCTTTGCCTGGCTGTGCGACGGCGACGTGCGCATCGGCCCGGTGCTGGAGCTGCTCACGCCCTCGGGCTACGCCTGGCTGCCGCTGACAGAGGCGCGCCGCATCAAGTTCTCGCGCCCGCAGCACCTGGTCGACCTGCTGTGGACGCCCGCGCAGATCGAGCTGCACGACGGCCGCGCGCTCAACGGCCTGGTGCCGGTGCGCTACCCCGGCACGCTGGAAGGGCAGGACGACGCCATCACGCTGGGCCGCCGCACCGACTGGCTGCCGCTGGCCGGCGAAGCGCAGTACGCCGGCGTGGGCCAGCGCACGCTGATCAGCGAGGCCGGCGACCATTCGCTGCTCGACGTGCGCCTGATCGAGTTCACGCCGGAGGACGCCAAGGCATGAGCGCGATGCTGGACACCGACGGCGAGCAGCAGGAAAGCGTTGCGCGCGACCGCCTGCAGCCGGTGCTGCTCGACCGCCTGACCGACAAGACGCCGCAGACCCGCCAGGAGCGCGCGGGCGCCTTCCTCATGAGCGGCAAGCTGCTGCGCGACTCGGTGCTGCGCGACCTGCAGTGGCTGCTGAACACCGCCAACTTCGGCGCCGACCACACCATCAACACCATGCCCCGCGCGCGCGGCTCGGTGGTGAACTACGGCGTGCGCGGCTGGGCCGGCGGGCGCATGTCGGAGGTCGACTTCGCCGACGTCGAGGCGGCCATCCGCGCCGCCATCATCGACTTCGAGCCGCGCATCATGAAAGACAGCATCGACGTGCGCTGCGTGACCGACGCGAACGACCTGGAGCACCACAACCTGCTCGCGCTGGAGATCCGCGGCACGCTGTGGTCGGTGCCGTACCCGATCGAGTTCATCCTGCGTTCGGAGCTGGACCTGGAAAGCGGGCACATGGTGCTGCGCCCCACCGGAGGCCTCTGAATGGACGCCAAGCTGCTCGACTACTACAACCGCGAGCTCACCTACATGCACGAGCTCGGGGCCGAGTTCGCGCAGCGCTACCCCAAGATCGCGGGCCGCCTGGGCATGCGCGGCATCGAGGTCAGCGACCCGTACGTGGAGCGCCTGCTCGAAGGCTTCAGCTTTCTCACCGCGCGCATCCAGCTGAAGATGGACGCGGAGTTTCCGCGCTTCTCGCAGCGGCTGCTCGAGGTGGTGTACCCCAACTTCCTCGCGCCGCTGCCCGCCATGGCGGTGGTGCAGATCGACGGCAATCTCAACGAAGGCTCGCTGAAGGCGGGCTACGAGCTGCCGCGCCACACCATCCTGCGCGGCCGCATGATCAAGGGCGAGCAGACGGCCTGCGAGTTCCGCACCGGCCATGCCGTCACGCTGTGGCCCCTCCGCATCGCGGAGGCCGGCATCGGCCCGGTGCCGGCGGACATCGGGCATGCCATGCCCCTGGTGGCGCGGCAGGCCAGGAGCGCCATCACCCTCAAGCTCGAAGCGGTGGGCGGCGCACGCTTTGCCGACATGCCGCTCGACCGCCTCGAGTTCTTCCTGTCGGGCGCCGAGCTGCATGCGTTGCGCGTGCTGGAACTTGCCGCGCACCACAGCGTGGGCGTGGTGTGCCGCAGCGGCCCCGGCGCATCGGGCGGCCCGGCGCGCATCGTGCCGCTGGGCGACGACGCCATCAAGCACGAGGGCTTCGACCCCGAGCAGGCCCTGCTGCCCTACGACGCGCGCTCGTTCCAGGGCTACCGCCTGCTGCACGAGTACTTCGCGTTTCCCGAGCGCTACCTGTTCTTCAGCGTGAACAAGCTGCGCGCGGCGGCCGCGGCGATGGGCGGCACCACGATGGAGATCGTGATCCTGCTCGACCGCGCCGACGCCGACCTCGAACGCGTGGTCGACGCCAAGCATTTCTCGCTGTTCTGCACGCCCATCATCAACCTGGTGCCGCGCCGCAGCGACCGCATTCCGGTGGGGCCGGGCCAGCACGAGCACCATGCGGTGATCGACCGCACGCGGCCGCGCGACTTCGAGATCTTCACGGTGGAGCGCGTCACCGGCCACATGGCCAACGGCTCCGAAGAGCGCGAGTTCCGGCCCTTTCTCGGCTCGTTCGCGGCGGACGACGGCGACTTCGGCGCCTACTTCTCGCTGCGCCGCGAGCCGCGCCTGGTGTCCGACCGCGCCCGCGCGCAGGGCACCCGCACCAGCTACACCGGCAGCGAGGTGTACGTGTCGCTGGTCGACCAGCACGACGCGCCCTTCACACACAGCATGCGCCACATCACGCTGGACGCGCTGTGCACCAACCGCGACCTGCCGCTGCTGCTGCCCACCGGGCTGGAGTCGGACTTCACGCTGCGCGTGTCCGCGCCGGTGCGCGCCATCCGCATCCTGCGCGGGCCGTCGCGGCCCTACCCGGCGCTGGCCGAAGGCGCGCTCACGTGGCGCCTCATCAGCCACCTGGGCCTGAACTACCTGAGCCTCACCGACGTGGACGCGGCGCAGGGCGCGTCGGCCTTGCGCGAGATGCTCGACCTGTACGGCAACCTCGCCGACCCCGCGGTGCGCCGTCAGATCCAGGGCGTGCGCTCGATGGCGCTGGCACCGGTGTTCCGCCGCCTGCCCGAGCCGGGCCCCATCGTGTTCGGCCGCGGCGTGGAGATTGCGCTGAAGATCGACGAGGTCGCGTTCTCCGGCGCGAGCCCGTACCTGTTCGGCGCCGTGCTGGAGCAGTTCTTCAGCCGCCACGTGTCGCTCAATTCGTTCACCGAGTTCGCGCTGTCCAGCCTGCAGCGCGGCGAAATCGCGCGCTGGACCCCCCGCGTGGGACGCCGCCCGGCCGTATGAGCGACACCGGCATCACCGACCGCGCCGAAGGCCTGGAAGGCCGGGAGGGCAACGACAACACGCCGCAGGCTGTACAGACCCCGCAGGCCGTACAGAACCTGCACGCCGTACAGGACCTGCAGACCCTGGAGGTCGTGCAGCCCCTGCAGGCCACACCGGTGCCGCGCGGCATGCCCGAGCTCGACCCCGAACTGTGGGCCGCGCTGGTCGAGCAGCCCTTCGAGCACGACCTGTTCATGCTGCTGCGCCGGCTCGACGCGCAGGGCGGCCATCCGCTGCTGGGCCGCGCGCCGCGCCCGGCCGACGAGCCGCTGCGGCTGGGGCAGGAGCCGTCGATGGCGTTCGCGCCGTCGAACGTGTCGGGCGTCGACGTGGACGGCGACGGCCCACCGCGCATTTCCATCTACGGCTTCGGCCTGTTCGGCCCCAACGGCCCGCTGCCGCTGCACCTGACGGAGTACGCGCGCGAACGCAAGCGCCACCACGCCGACGACACGCTCAGTGCGTTCGCCGACCTGTTCCATCACCGGCTCATCCTGCTGTTCTACCGGGCCTGGGCCGACGCGCAATCGGTCAACAGCCTGGACCGCCCCGACGGCCACCGCTTCGTCGACTACGTGGCCAGCCTCATGAGCATGGGGCAGCCCGGCCTGCAGGAGCGCGACCGCATTGCCGACCATGCGCGCACCTTCATGGCGGGCCACCTCGTGCGCCAGACGCGCAATCCCGAAGGGCTGATCCAGATCCTCAGGCTGTACTTCGACGTGCCCGTGCGCGTGGAGGAGTTCGTGAGCGACTGGGTGATGCTCGAAGAGCGCGAAGTTAGCCGCCTGGGCCTGTTCGGGCGCAACCACCGGCTGGGCGGCGGTGCCACGCTGGGGCTGGCGGTGCGCGACGCCCAATCCAAGTTCCGCCTGGAGCTCGGTCCCCTCTCGCAGGACCAGTTCCGCGAGTTCCTGCCCGGCAGCAAGCGCCTGCAGCAAGTGGTCGACTGGGTGCGCCAGTACATCGGCATCGAGTTCGCCTGGGAGCTGCGCCTGGTGCTCAAGAAGGACGACGCGCACGGCTCCACGCTGGGCGGCAGCCAGCGCCTGGGCTGGGGCAGCTGGCTCGGCACGCGCCTGGCGGACACCGACGCCGGCGACATGGTGTTCCAGCCCGAAGCATTGTTTTCCCGTCACCCATCGGCCGCCCCCGCGGCCCGCCCTGCCAACGCTCTATGACCGACATCCGCCGCGTCTCGCTTTTCTCCAAGCTCAACCCGATGCTCTACAAGGCATTGGAGACCGCCACCGCCTTCGCCAAGCTGCGCGGCAATGCCTACGTGGAGCTGGTGCACTGGCTGCACCAGATCCTGCAGCTGCAGGACAGCGACCTGCGCCGCATCGTCAAGCGCGCGGGGCTGAACCTCGACGCGCTCGAACAGGACGTGGTGCGCGCGCTCGACCGCCTGCCGCATGGCGCCACCTCGATCAGCGACATCTCCGAGCACGTCGACAACGCGGTCGAGCGTGCGTGGGTGTATGCCAGCCTGCGCTTCGAGGCCACCTCGATCCGCGGCGCCTACCTGCTCGCGGGCATCGTCAAGACGCCGGGGCTGCGGCAGGTGCTCTCGGGCATCTCGCGCGAGTTCGACAAGCTGGTGCCCGACGTGCTGGTGGCGCAGCTCGCGGCCTGGACCGAAGGCTCGCCCGAAGACGACTTCGACGCCGTGCAGAACGCGGCCGGCGGCGCCCCCGCGGCTGCGCACCAGGGCGACGCGCCCGCCGCAGGCGGCTCCGCGCTGGCCAAGTACGCGAGCGACCTCACGGCCAAGGCGCGCGCGGGCGAGCTGGACCCGGTGTTCGGCCGCGACGACGAGATCCGCCAGATCATCGACATCCTCATGCGCCGCCGCCAGAACAACCCGCTGCTCACCGGCGAGGCCGGCGTGGGCAAGACGGCGGTGGTCGAGGGGCTGGCCTCGCGGCTGGCCTCGGGCGACGTGCCGCCTTCGCTGAAGGACGTGTCGCTGTGGGTGCTCGACCCCACGCTGCTGCAGGCCGGCGCGGGGGTGAAGGGCGAGTTCGAGCAGCGCCTGCGCCAGGTGATCGACGAGGTCGAGAAAAGCCCGAAACCCATCGTGCTGTTCGTCGACGAGGTGCACACGCTGGTGGGCGCGGGCGGCACGGCCGGCACCGGCGACGCGGCCAACCTGCTCAAGCCGGCGCTTGCACGCGGACGGCTGCGCACCATCGGCGCGACCACCTGGTCGGAGTACAAGAAGTACATCGAGAAAGACCCGGCGCTCACGCGGCGCTTCCAGACCATCCAGGTGCACGAGCCCACCGAGCCCAAGGCGGTGATCATGCTGCGCGGCATCTCGGCTGAGCTGGAGAAGCACCACGGCGTGCTGATCCTCGACGCCGCGCTCGAAGCGGCCGTGAGCCTGTCGCACCGCTACATTCCTGCGCGCCAGTTGCCCGACAAGGCCGTGAGCCTGCTCGACACGGCCTGCGCGCGCGTGGCGCTGAGCCAGCATGCATTGCCTGCCGCGCTGGAAGACCTGCAGCGGCGCATCGAGGTGCTGGGCATCGAGTCGGGCATTGCGGGACGCGAGGCGGCCATCGGCGTGGGCGAGCACCAGCGCGTGGAAGACATCGCGGCCCAGGTGGCCGCCGCGCAGGCCGAACTCGATCTGCTCGAGCAGCGGCGCGTGGAAGAGAGCGCGCTGGTCGAGCGCATCGTGGCGCTGCGCAAGCTGCTGTCGCCCGCGGCGGTGCCGGTGCAGGCCGAAGCCCAAACCGACACCGAAGAGGACGGCGATCCGGTCGGCGAGGCGCCGCAACCGGCCGCCGAGCCCGAACGCACACCCGAGGAAATTCGCGCCGAACTCAATGAGGCGCAGGACAAGCTCGTGCAACTGCAGGGCGAGTCGCCGCTCATCCTGGCGGCCGTCGACGCGCAGGCCATCGCCACCGTGGTGGCCGACTGGACCGGCATTCCCATCGGCCGCATGGTGCGCGACGACGCGCAGTCGGTGCTGCGCCTGGGCGAGATCCTGTCGGCCCGCGTGGTCGCGCAACCCGATGCGCTGGAAACCATTTCACGGCGCATCCGCACCGCGCGCGCACGGCTGGACAACCCGAACAAGCCCGTGGGCGTGTTCCTGCTGTGCGGCCCCTCGGGCGTGGGCAAGACCGAGACCGCGCTGGCGCTGTCCGAAGCGTTGTACGGCGGCGAGCAGAACCTCGTGACCATCAACATGAGCGAGTTCCAGGAGTCGCACACCGTCTCCACGCTCAAGGGCGCGCCGCCGGGCTACGTGGGCTACGGCGAAGGCGGCGTGCTCACCGAGGCCGTGCGCCGCCGGCCCTACAGCGTGGTGCTGCTCGACGAGATCGAGAAGGCCCACACCGACGTGCACGAGATCTTCTTCCAGGTGTTCGACAAGGGCTGGATGGAAGACGGCGAGGGCCGCCACATCGACTTTCGCAACACCGTGATCATCATGACCTCCAACGTCGGCACCGACCTGGTCATGCAGCTGTGCGAAGACCCGAGCCTGCGGCCCGACCCAGAGCCGCTGGCGGCCGCGCTGCGCGAGCCGCTGCTCAAGGTGTTCGCGCCCGCGCTGCTGGGCCGCCTGGTTGTAGTGCCTTATTACCCGTTGCACGCCGAGGCACTGCACCGCATCATTCACCTGCAGCTGGACCGCATCGCGGCGCGGCTGCTGGCGAACCACGGCATCGCGCTGGTCTACGACGACAGCGCCGTCGCATTGGTGGCCCGCCGCTGCACCGCCATCGAGTCGGGCGGGCGGATGATCGACGCGATCCTCACGCACACCATCCTGCCGCGGCTGAGCGAGGAAGTCATCGGCGCCACGGTCAGTGCGCGCAAGCTCGCGAGCGTGCGGCTGAGCGCGGCGGATGACGATTTTCGCTACGAATTTTCTGAACGTTGAGCGCAGAAAGGGAGTACCACATGACCAGAGTAGTCACGGCACATACACCGCTTGCACCAGACCAGTTGCTGTTCCGTTCGATGCACGGCAACGAAGGGCTGTCGGAGCTGTTCGAGTTCGAGGTCGACCTGTTGAGCCCCAACACCTCGGTCGACATGAAGGCGGTGCTGGGCAAGCCGCTGACGCTCGAGATCGTGACCATCGACGGTACCCCGCGCTATCTCAACGGACAGATCACGCGCTTCACGATGATCGGCCGTGAAGAGAGCTCCTCGCGCTATGTCGTGTACCGCGCTTCGGTGCGGCCCTGGCTCTGGTACCTCACGCGCACCAGCGACTGCAAGATCTTCCAGAACAAATCGGTCGTCGACATCCTGGACGAAGTGCTGGGTGAGTACGGTTTCGCTTTCGAGAAGAAGCTCAGCGCCACCTACCGCCAGCGCGACTACTCCGTGCAGTACCAGGAGACCGACTTCGCATTCGTGAGCCGCATGATGGAACACGAAGGCATCTACTATTACTTCAAGCACGAGAAGAACCAGCACACGCTGGTGCTGGCCGACGACATGGGGGCGCACGACACGCTGCCGGGCTATCCGCGCATCGGCTATCTCGCCACCGATCGCGTGGGCGAGACGGGCCGCGAAGTCATCGACCAGTGGGAGGTGACCGAGGAGATCCGCCCCGGCACCTTCGTGGTCGACGACTTCGACTTCAAGAAACCCAAGGCCGACCTGCTCAACACGCGCAGCCAGCCGCGCGACAACGATCACGGCCGCTATGAGATGTACGAGTGGCTCGGCGGCTACAGCGACGCCGGGCAGGGCGAGCACTACGCGCGCATCCGGCTCGAGGAAGCGCAGGCGCAGGCCGAAGTCGACACCGGCCACTCCAACGTGCGCGGCATGGCGCCCGGCTACCGCTTCAACATGCAGAACGCGCCGCGCGAGGAGGACAACAAGGAATACCTGGTCGTCTCGGTGACCTACAACCTGCGCGAGGGCGGCTATGCGACGGGCAGCCCCGACGGGCTCTACAGCTTCAACTTCGGCGTGCAGCCCACGTCGTTTCCGTTCCGCGCGCCGCGCGTCACGCGCATGCCGACCACGCACGGCCCGCAGACCGCCACGGTCGTGGGCCCGCCCGGGGAAGACATCTGGATCGACAAGTACGGCCGCGTGAAAGTGCAGTTCCGCTGGGACCGCTACGGCCAGCGCAACGAGGACAGCTCGTGCTGGGTGCGCGTGTCGAGCGCGTGGGCAGGCTCCAACTTCGGCGCGGTGAACCATCCGCGCGTGGGGCAGGAAGTGATCGTCGATTTCATCGCCGGTTGCCCGGACCGGCCGATCATCATCGGCCGCGTGTACAACGCCGACCAGATGCCGCCGCTCGAACTGCCGGCCAAGGCAACGGTCAGCGGCTTCATCAGCCGCACCATCAAGGGCGACGGCGAGCTGGCCAACCACTTCGTGATCGACGACGACCCCAGCAACGAGTCGATCAAGATCCACGCGCAGAAGGATTTCAGCCTCAACGTCGAGAACAATGAAACGCACACCGTGGACGGCACGCGCGACACGCTGATCGAAGGCGCGGACACCTACACGACCAACACCTCGCTCGACGAGACGGTCAACGGGCCGCACACGCTGACGGTCAACAAGGGCGGGCCGCAGAAGATCACCGTCAACGGCGGCAACCAGTTCATCAAGGTGGATGGCGGCGACCAGCAGGTCGACGTCATCGGCAACCAGACGATCCATGTCACCGGCAAGCGCAAGGACACGGTCGACAGCGGTGAAGAGCGGATCATCGGTACGTCGCTCAAGGAAGACATCGCAGGCCCGCAGACCACCACGGTGGTCGGCCTGTACACCGAAGAAACCAATGGGAAGAAGGTGACGGTCAACGGTGACGAGGACTATCTCGTCAAAGGCGCGCAGAAGGTGCATGCGAACACCTCGCTGAAAGCGACGACCGATGGCCCCATGAACCTGGAAAGCACCGCGGCGGACATCACGGTCAAGTCGCCGACCAAGATCGTGCTGGATGCGCCCCATGTCGAGGACAAGTCGGCAAAAAAGGTGACCTTCACGGACTGGGCTATTGCCTTCAAGGGCTTCAACATGGGGATCAACGGGGCCAACGTGAGCCTCAACGGCACTTCGCTGTTCGTGAACGGCATGGTGACCAGCCTTGCCGGACTGAACCTGGGCTTCAACGCCTACTCGCTCACGGGCGCCATCAACAAGTTCGACGTGTATTCCGCCAGCGGTGCTGTCGGCCTCTACAGCACCACCCAGACGGTTTTCACGACGGACAACAGGGCGTTGAAAATCGACTTGTCCCAGATCAAGGTGAACCCCAGAGGCATCACCGTCTATCTCTGAGCCAGGGGCGCGTGTTGGATCTTCTCGCTATGTGGTTCACCAAATACTGGCATCTGATTGTCCCCATCGCTGTCGTCGCGCTGCTGGCGTTCGTGATGACCACGCTGGCCAAGCGCTATGTCTCGCGCGTGATGCATGTGCAGAGTGTGGTCAACCGCCGCGTGATGGGTGTGGATCGCGCCGAGCGAGTGCTTCGTACCGGCCAGCCGGCCGTGGCGACGGTGCTCGAGAGCTATGACACGGCCATGCGGGTCGAGCGCATCTATATCCTCGTGCGGCTCAAGCTCCGAGTACAGCCCGAGGGCGGATTGCCTGCCTACGAGACTGAAATGGACGCCCCGATCAGCCCGGTGAAGCTCGCCGACTTCGCACCGGGGCGCTCCGTGAAGCTGCGCTTCGACCCGGTCTCGCGCGAGATCGCCATCGACCAGCCGATGCGCTGAAGCAGGTGCGCTGCCCCCCATGAAGACCATCAAGCCTTTTCGCCTGAGCATCCTCACGCGGCCCTTCCGGCGGCAGCGGCAGGACATCCTGGGCGTCTCGGTCTTCGCGATGGCCAGCCTGGCGCCCGAGCCCCTGCTGTTGCCCGACCAGGATCTCTGGAAGCTGGCGGCCGACGAGATCGGGCCGGGCAACGTGCTGGACCTGGGCGTGCCCAAGATCGAGCCGGAGTGGCTGGTCAGCGGCTATGCGTACACGGCGCATCAGGACGACAAGACACTGTGCGCGGCCAAGGCCGTCTTCCATGGCCAGGCCAAGCCATTGCTGGTGAGCGGTGATCGCTACTGGCTCGACGGCCGCGCGACGCCTGCGCAGCCTTTCGAGCGCTTGAGGCTGGATTGGGCGCACGCCTATGGCGGCCCGAGCGAGCCTGAAAACCCGGAAGGCATCGGCAGCTTCGATGAAACGATCAACGGCGTACAGACGCGCCGGCTTCCGAATGTCGAGTTGCCCGGCGCGCGCCAGGACGCACCCGGTCGGCGCATCGTGCCTGCGGGTTTCGGCGCCGTGCCTCCTGATCGGCCGCAGCGGCTTTCGCTGATGGGGCGCGCCTACGACCAGCAGTGGCTGCAGCACGAGTACCCGGGTTTCGCCGATGACATGGACTGGCGCTACTTCAATGCCGCACCTTCCGACCAGCGCCTGCCTGGCCAGCGCGAATTGCCGCCGGGCGCCGCCTACGAACTGTGGAACATGCACCCGCGGCAGCCGGTGATGCGCGGCCAGCTGCCCGATTGGCAGGCGCGCTGCTTCGCCAGCTTCCAGAAAGACGGTGGCGCGCTGGCGGAAATTTCGCTGCGCCTGAGCACGGCCTGGTTTTTTCCGCACGCCGAGCGCGTGATCCTGGTCTGGCACGGTGCATCGCCCATCGCAGAGGATGACGCGGCCGACGTCAAGCACATCATGCCCGCGCTCGAGTTGCGCGGGCAGCCGCGGCCGCTCGCCCACTACCAACAGGTGCTGCAGCAGCGCATCGATCCAGCCCAGGCGGTGCTGGTCCTGCGCGACAGCGACCTGGTTCCCAGGGCGGCCATGGGGCCATGGGCAGGCGAACAGATGCCCGATATCGCCTCGCTTCCGCTGGTGCGCAACCTGCGCGCAGGCCGGCAGCGCGAGCGCGAACGCCTGCACGCCCGTCTGCTGGAGCAGGGCCTGGATCCCGAGCAGTATCTGCCGCCGCTGTCCGAACCGGACCTGCAGCCGCCTGCCTCCATCGACGACCTGCCCGACTTCGCCGAGAAGGCCGATCAAGCCCTCGAGCAAATGCGCGAGGCGGCCCTTGCCCGCAGCGCCGAGGACCGTGCTCAGGCCGTCGCACACGGAATGCCCGCTGCCGTTCAACCCGACATCGACATCCCGCCGCTGTCGCAGATGGATCCGCGCAAGCTGTCCAGCGAGATCCAGGCGAGCCTCGACAAGGCCATGACCGAGGTGGCGTCGCGGACCGGCAAGCCCGTGCAGCGCCGATTCGACCCGGACCGCCTGCTGCGTGACCTCGCGCGCCTCGAGGAAGACGCGGCGCGCGAGCGCCGCACACCCCCCACATCCGACGAGGCCGCCGAAAGCGCGCGGCTGCGCGAGCAGGCCGGGCACAGCGCGCGCATGGGGCACCTCTACGGCGCGCACCTGCTCGAGCCGGCGCCGCCGGCCAGCAGCCTGCGCTCCAGGCGGCTGCGTCGGCGTCTCGAGGCCGCAGCCAGCGACGAGCGCCGTTTCGCAGGCATGAGCTTCGGCGGCGCCAACCTCTCGGGGCTGGATCTGCGCGGCGCCGACTTCACGGGAGCGAACCTCGAAGACGTCGACTTCAGCGACGCGCGGCTCGATGGCTGCAACTTCACGCGCGCGGTGCTTGCGCGGACGCGGCTTGTCCGGGCTTCGCTCACCGATGCGCGGCTGGACGAGGCCAACCTGGGTGGCGCGCACTGCGAAGGCGCGAACTTCACGGGTGCGAGCTTCGTGCAGACGCGTTGCAGCAAGACCATTTTTCGTTCCTGCGTGCTGGCGAAGGCCGCGTTCACGCAAGCCGATCTGTTCGAAAGCGAATGGGTGCGTTGCGATGCGCGCGGCTCGCACTGGGAGCAGATGGCGATGGTCAAGCTGGCACTGGAAGACATCGCGTTCGACGACGCCGCGTTCAAGCAGGTGAGCTGGACCGAGTGCAGCTTCAAGGGAACATCCTTCGCACGCGCCTCGCTGAACGCCTGTGCTTTCGTCACCGTCGATGCACAGCAGGGGGTCGACTTCACCGAGGCCAGCCTCGTGACCTGTTCCTTCGTCCATGGCTGCAGCCTGGTGCAGGCGGTGTTCTGCGCCGCTTCGCTCAGGCAGTGCGGCCTGCGCGGCGCCATCTTGGTCGGCGCCGACCTCGCGAAGGCACGCCTTGAAGGCTGCGACTTCTCCGAGTGCGACCTGCGGCGCGCGCGGCTGGAGGGATTGCAGGCCGGCGAGAGCCTGTTCATTCGCGCGGACTTGCGCGAAGCCTCGTTGCGCGGCGCCAACCTCATCGACGCCAACCTTTCCAAGGCCGACCTGCGCTTTGCCAGCTTGCAGGATGCCAACTTGTTTCGCGCCGACGTGTCACAGGCCGCCATGGACGGCTCGACCACCTTCACCGGCGCCTACACCCAGGGAGCCAAGACCTTGCCCGCACGAAGGACTGAGCCGGTTCGATGACAGTCGAAGAACTTCTGGACAAGATTCGGCATGGCGAACCGGTGGTCAAGGCGAGTCTCGCGGGTCAGGACCTCAGCGGCGTCGACCTGTCAGGCGCACAGATGGAGCACGTCGACCTGAGCCGGACGAATCTGCGTGGCGCCAGCCTCGACGACAGTTCACTGACGCAATGCAACTTCGATCAGGCCGACCTGTCCGCGGCCAGCCTGAGAGGCGTGCGCGTGTTCCGGTGTCGGCTGGAGTCCGCGCAACTCGGCCGCGCGTTCATGCAGGACACCAACTTCTTCGAATCTTCGCTGGCTCACGCGAATTTCGAAAAAGCGCAAATGGAGCGCGTGGCTTTTGTCAGATGCGAGCTCGGGCATGCCGTGTTGAAGCCCGGCATCTGCGATCAGATCGTCGTCACCGAATCACGGGTCGACCAGCTCGATTGCCGTGGGGCACGGCTGTTGCACCTGATGTTCTACCGCATGGATCTGCGCACGGTGGAGTTCGCTCAGGCCCAATGCGACGGTTCGATCCTGATGGAGTGCAATCTCGAAGGTCTGCGCTTGCCGCACACCGCCTTCCTGCGCTGCCAGTTCACCGACAGCGCGATGGCAGGTGTCGATTTCAGCGGCGCCGCGCTCACCCAGAGCAACTTCAAGGGCGCCACGCTGACCAGGGCGAACTTCAGCGGCGTGGATGCCGCCCAGACGATGTTCCCGGAGGCCGATCTGCGTGAAGCGAATTGCAGCGATGCCGTCTTCGATCAGTCGATCTGGGCCGACGCCAAGCTCGAAGGGGCCGATTTCAGCCGCTCGCGCCTGCCGCTGAGCGTGTTCCATCGCGCGCAGGCGAAGGGTGCCGGCTTTCGCGACGCGGACCTGCACGATGCCGATTTTTCCTATGCCGCGCTTCAGGACGCGGATTTGCGCAATGCACGTTTCTTGCGCACTCGCTTTCATCGGGCCGAGCGCGCAGGTGCGCGTTTCTCGGGAAGCGGTGGCATCATCGAAAACGATCCGGAGCTGTTCAAGGCTCAAGAGATTGATCCGCCGCGCTGATGCCGCCACGCCTGTCCTTTCCACTGTTGACCCATCGAAACAAGGAGACACCATGTCAGTCGTTTCACTGCACAAAGCCTCGAAGCTGACGGCTCCGGTTCACTTCCAAGGGGTGGTCGCCGCATTGCTGCCGGACGGACGTGTCACCGTCGAAGACGAGCAGGGTGCCGTCTGGGTTTGCCGGCGCGCGGCGAGCTGCCTGCTCAAACCGGCCACCGGCGATACCGTGCTGGTGTCCGGTCCCGACAGCGCGCGCGCCTACCTGATCGCCGTGATCGAGCAGGCCGATGCGTCGTCGAGCTGCATCGAGGCGGCGGGCGACGTCACCTTCGCGCCTGCCGGCAACGGCCGGGTGACCATCGCGAGTGCCTCGGAGCTCAGGCTTCGCGCGGACAAGCGCTTCGTGCTCAAGGCAGAAGAGGGCGAGTGCGACATCGGTGAACTGCGGCTGGTGACGCGTTCCATGCAGGCCGCGGCCGGAAGCGTCCGGCTGGTCGGCAAGGTGTTCGAGACCGTGGCCGATCGCATCGTGCAGATGGCGCGCCAGACGCTGCGCCTGACGGATGAAGTCGACCAGGTGCGTGCGGGCCACATGGACTACAAGGCCAGCGAGACGGTGCGCATTCATGGCCACCACACGATGGTCACCGGCCAGGAGCTGGTGAAGGTGGACGCGGCTCAGATCCACATGGGCTAGCGAGGAGATACCAGATGTTTGCCAACTGTCAGCTCATGGGCATGGACATGGCGTTTCCCGACGTCTGCAGGTCGCCGGTGCCCATTCCCTACCCGAACATGGCCATGGGACCGATGGCCATTCCGAATGCCTGGAACATCCTCTTC
Source organism: Variovorax sp. 10N412 (assembly GCF_056394985.1). NCBI lineage: Bacteria > Pseudomonadati > Pseudomonadota > Betaproteobacteria > Burkholderiales > Comamonadaceae > Variovorax > Variovorax sp. 10N412. The sequence goes on along the minus strand of NZ_JBFTIO010000010.1, from coordinate 134,348 downwards.
ATGGCGATGCCGGCACACAACATGGCCACCACCACGCCAATCACTCTGGGGGATCAGCCCGGGGCGCTGGGCGGCGTTGTATCGCAGACGTTCATGCAGCAATCGCGTCATGTGACAGGCGCGTTCACCGTGCTTCTCAAGGGTACGCCGGCCACGCGGGTCACCAGCATCACGATGCAGAACCGTTGCAACATCGTCGGCATGCGCATCGTGCCGAGCCAGTTCAAGGTGCTGATGCTCGCGCCCTGAGGGCGCGTTTATTCAGACCGTTCCCGCCAGCGTCACCTGCTGCGGAAACCCCACCCACACGGCCAGCGCCGAGTAGTTGTCGCGCGACTCGTCGGCCTTGGCCTCGGCCGCGCGGCGCAGCAGCGCCAGCCATTCCTCGGCGCTGTCGGCCAGCTGCAGCGAGCGCTCCATCACCTGTTGCGAGATCAGCTGCCAGAGCCCGTCGGTGCACAGCAGGAAGGCGTCGCCGTCGGCCAGGCGCCGCGGCGCGGTGAGCGTGGCCTCGGCCGTGGCGCGTGCGCCGAGTGCGCGGTACAACAGGTTGGTCTTCACCAGCCGCTCGCCGCCGTTCTGATGGCTCGCGGCGGCGTCGCCGGAGCGCTCCGACAGGCTGTGGTCTTCGGTGCGCTCCATGAGCGCGCCGCGTCGAAACCAATACAGGCGGCTGTCGCCCACGTGGGCCCAGCAGGCCTGGTTGGTGGCGCGGTCGACGAACAGCGAGACGAAGGTGGCGCTCATGCGGCTTTGCTCGGTGAGCTCGCGCTGCCTGGCCAGGATGGCGTCGTTGGCCGACTTCACGCAGCGCTGGATGCTGTCGGGCGTCAGCGAGGGGGCGTCCACGAAGGCGTTGAGGGCGGTGTCCACCGCGATGCGCGAGGCCAGCTCGCCGCCGGCGTTGCCGCCCACGCCGTCGCTCACCACGAAGCAGGCGTTGCGCTCGTCCAGGTGGTAGCCGATGGCGTCCTGGTTGCCGCTGCGCTCGCCCACGCAGGAGAACTGCGAGGTCGACACGGGCACGGCGAAGGCGTGGGCGGCGTGGGCCGCTTTGTCGGTCATGGTGTCAGGCACGGCGGGCCTCCTTCAACCGTTCCATTTCCTTGTCGTAGGCCTGCTGGAACGCGCGGCCGAAGACGGCCTGGAAGTCGTCTTCCACGGCCGCGGTGGTTTCCGTGTGCAGCGCCTGCAGCCGGCGCCACAGGCGCGCCTCGCGCCCGCCGGGCAGCAGCTTCTCGCCCAGGCCGCCGTCGTGCGGCGTGTCGCGGGCGAGCGCGGCGGGGTCGAAGCTCTTGAGCAGCGTGAGCAGCGCGGCGCGCATGCCGGCCACCATGCCGAGCTGGTGCGACTGCAGGTCGCCCAGCGCGTCGTGCACGGCGGCCTCGGGCGGCAGGAAGCCGGGCATGCGCGCGCCGAACATCTGCATCAGCACGGCGCGGCCGTTGGGCAGGATCTTGAACGGGTTGTTCTCCTCGTCCACGATCATGGTGATCTCGGCGCGCACCTCGCGCTTGAGCATGGCGCGCGACGACAGCAGTTCGATCGTGCCGTCGGTGAAGGCCCGCATGATGCGGCCCAGGCGCTGCATGGCCTCGAGGTCCATCGGCTGCTGGCCGGCCAGCTCGGGCACGCCCGCGCCTTCGAGGAAGGCCTTGAACAGGGCTTCGGAGGCGGGCGAGGGCGGCGCAGCGGAGGCGGGCGACTCAGGCGTTGTCGGCGTTGTCGGTGTTGCGGGCGTGGCGGCGACAGGTGCGGCCACGGGTGCCGCCGGCACTGCCACGGCGACCGGCGGCGGCACGACCGGCGCGGCCACCACGGGAGGTGGCGCGGGCGATGGTGGAGGTGGCGGTGGCGGTGGAGGTGGAGGTGGAGGTGGAGGTGGCGGTGGCGGTGCCTCCAGCTTCACTGGTTCCGCCACCGGCGCAGGCGCGGCCACCGGCATCGGCGGGCGGAACTGCGCCGACACTTCGCGCGCATGGTTCGGCTGGCTGTAGCCCTGCACCGCCGGCTTGTTCCGCAGCAGGTCGAGCGCGGGGTGCGGCTCGCCCGGCAACAGCGTGTCGTGGTGCGCGAGCGATGTGGGGCGGGGGTCGGCCAGCGGCGAGTGCGCGCTGTCGTCGGCCGCGAAGAACGAGAGTGGATCGACCCCGCGCTTCAGTGCGATGTCCGACATGCCGCCGGCCGCGTGCGGGTTCAGCTCGGCCAGCGGGTCTGCCGGGTTCCTGTGCGCCTGCGAGGGCAGCTCGAAGGGCTCGTGCGCCATCGGGTCGGGCATGGGCGCGGGGGTGCTGTCGACGCGCCGCGGCGCATTGGCGAGGATGGCGTCCCAGTCGGCCGCCGAGGGCATCTGCGCCGCCGCAGTGGCGCTGCCGATGTTGTTGCTGTTGTCGCTCGCCTTCGGTGGTGCGGCCGGCGGCTGAAGAGGGGCGACGAAAGGCGCGGGCGGTGGCACCGGCGCGGGCACGAACGCCGGTGAAGGTGCCGGTGCGTGCTCGGGCTCCGGCGTACGCTGGGGCGTCGGCACGGCCGCTGCAGGCTGCGCATCGCCGATGGGCAGCGCGCCTTCGCCGAACAGGTCTGCGAACACATCGGCGCCAGGCGATGACGGCAGCAGGTCACCGATGGGGCTCGCCTGCACCGGTGCGGCGCCAAGTGCCGGGGACAGCGGGTGCACAGGCGGGGGAGAAAAGGGCGGTGGAGAAAAGGGCGGTGGAGGTGGCGATGGAGGAACGACCGCCACCGTGGGCTCCAGCGGCACCGCAGGCACCGCGCGCTGGGCGCTCGCGGCTTCGAGCACGTAGCTGCCGATCGTCACGCGGTCGCCATCGGCCACGCGCGACTCCTGCTCGTGCGCCAGCGTGCTGCCGTTCACGCCGATGGGCAGCACCGCGCTCATGTTGCGCAGGACCACCGCACCGTCCTCGTCGAAGCGCACCGTGGCCTGCAGGCGCGAGATCTGGCGCTGTTCGTCTGGCAGCACGAGGTGGTTGTCAGGGCTGCGCCCGATGGTGCCGCCGGGCGCCGCGAGCCATGCCGAGGGCCCCGCTGTCACCGGCCTGCCGGCATGTTCGATCACTGTCCAACGCATCGCATCTCCCTGGTCGTCGTTTCTCGCCGGCCGCATCGAGGCGCGCCATTGGCGATGTCCATCATCAACGCTTCATTCGCTTCGCGGCCTCGAAGGCCGGGCCCCACACCGGATGCTTGCGCTCCGCCACGCTGAGGTCGAAGGTGGGGAACGTGTCGAGGAGCTTGCGGAACTGCGCGCGGCACTCGGGGATCTGGTTGGCCACGCAGTAGCTGAAGGCCTCGAGCTTCATCGCCTCGAGCCGCGTGTTGGCATCGGCACCGTCGAACACCGACACACCGCCGCTCTTGAGCGTGCTCACGGCCTTGGCGTAGTCGCCTTCGTCATAGGCCTGTTGCGCGCGCTCCAGCGTGGTGCGCGCTACCTGCTGGCTGAGTCGTTCGGGTTGCGGTGCGGGATCGGGTGCGGGCTGCGGGGTGGTGCAACCTGCGACCATCAAAAGAGTGAACGCCAGAGCTGGCAGACATGACTTCAATCTTTTCTCCTACCTGCTGAATGCAATGTTCGAGATAGTGTGCCGCTGAGTTGCGACAGGCACGCGATGCGCCATCGTAAATGCGCATGCTTTCGATAATATAGGTCGCAACCATATCGGGGAGAACTCAATGCATCGAAGAACCTTGCTACAAGGCGCACTTGCAACGACACCTTTGTTTGCAGGCCTGGTCAGTGGATGCGCATCGACGGCCAAGTCGATGCCCACGCCCTACGCGGTGACCATCAGGATCGACGAGGGCGTGAACCCCGACGGACGCGGGCAGGCGGCGCCCATCCTCGTGAAGGTCTTCGAACTGAAATCTTCCGGTAACTTCGAGACGGCAGACTACTTTGCACTGCAGGACCGCGACCGCGAGACGCTCATGACGGAGCTCGTGAACGCCGACCAGGCCATCATGCGCAGCGGCGAAGAGCGCGTGTTCAAGCGCGAAGCCGGACTCGACTCGCGCGCCATCGGCATCATCGCGGGCTATCGCAAGCTGGAAGCCTCTCGCTGGCGCATCGTGCTGCCGCTGAAAGAGCCAAAGCAAACCAATCTCTACAAGGTGTGGCAGTTCTCGCCGAGCGACCAGGCGGTGCAGGTGGCCATTCGCAAGACCGGCATCGAGCTGATACCAAGTCGTTAGTTTTCTCGGCGTCTTGCTGTCTAGCTAGTACGAAAGTGCGTGTCGTCGACGAATGAAAAGCCATGCCGTATTCAAGACACGCCGTGTAGCATCAGACGCATAAAAAAGCAGATCGATCGGGAGGTCGTTCATCAACGCACCTCCCGCTTCCGTTGAGCAATTCCAGGAGGTTCTTTGGTGACAGTCCGCAATCCGGGCGCCGGAAGAAATGGCGCCCAACCGCAGGCATTGGCGAATCGCGTGGTGTGGTCCGAGGGCATGTACCTGCGGCCGCAGCACTTCCAGCAACTGGAACGCTATGTCGAGCAGTACGTGACCCGCCGCACCGCCGGCCTGCAAGGCGCCTCCTGGGGCTGGCTGCATCTGGAGATCGACCGCGATGCCTACGCGCTCGGCCGTGTATCGCTGCAGAGCGGTGCAGGCGTGCTGCCCGACGGCACGCCGTTCGCGTTCGGCGCCGAAGACGCACCGCTTCCCTACGAAGTACCCACCGACCTCACCGACGAACTCATCGTGCTCGCGCTGCCGCTGCGCAGGCCGGGCAGCGAAGAGGTCATCTTCACGGAAGAAGAAGGCTCGGCCGCGCGCTACGGCGTGATCGAGCGCGAGGTGAACGACGGCAACGCCGTGGCCCTGGGCCCTGCCACGCTGCAGCTCGCGTCGCCGCGCCTGCGCCTGGCGCGTGCCTCGTCGCTCACCGCCGAGTGGCAGGCCATCGGCGCGGTGCGCGTGATCGAGCGGCGCACCGACCACAAGCTGGTGGTCGACGCCAACTACATTCCGCCCGTGCTCGACGCGTCGGCGCACGCCATGCTGCGCAGCATGATCGCGGAGCTGCACGGCCTGCTCACGCAGCGCTCCGAGGCGCTGGCCTCGCGGCTGTCGCAGCCGGGCCGCGGCGGCGTGAGCGAGGTGTCCGACTTCCTGCTGCTGGAGCTGGTCAATCGCTATCTGGCGACCACCTGGCACGCACAGCAGGCGGTGCAGGTTCATCCCGAGCACCTGTTCATCGACTGGCTCAAGCTGGCCTGCCACCTGGCCACGCACACCTCGCCCACGCGCCGGCCGGTGGTGTGGCCGGTGTACGACCACGACAACCTCAACGAAAGCATTCGTCCGCTGATGGAAGAGCTGCGCCGTTCGCTGTCGGCCGTGCTCGAACAGAGCGCCATCTCCATCGAGCTCGAGGAGCGCAGCCACGGCGTGCGCGTGGGCCGCATGCCCGACCCGGTGCTGGTGCGCAACGCGGGTTTCGTGCTCGCGGTGCATGCCGACCTGCCGGCCGAGGCCATCCAGCAGCGCTTTCCCACGCAGGTGAAGATCGGTTCGGTGGAGCGCATCCGCGACCTCGTGCAGCTGCAGCTGCCCGGCGTGGTGGTGCGGCCGCTGCCGGTGGCGCCGCGGCAGATTCCGTACAACGCGGGCTACCACTACTTCGAGCTCGACAAGAGCGGCGACATGTGGCGCCAACTCGAGAAGTCGGGCGGCGTCGCGATGCACCTGGCCGGTGACTTTCCGGGTCTGGCCATGGAGTTCTGGGCGATCCGTCCGTGAGGGACCCTATGAACAACGACATGGCCGTCGGCCAGGGCGGCTTCGTGCCGCCGAATCCGGGCGGCGGCGCCACCGGGAACGGTATGGGCAACGGGATGGGCAGCGGCATGGGCGATGGCTCCGCCCCGCGCGGCCTCGGTGCGCAGCCCGAGTCCTTCACCGCATGGCACGACACACGTCGCCCGCATGCGGGCGACACGGCCATTGCCGGCAACAACCCGCTGGTGGCCGCGGCCAATCCGCTGCTCGACCTGATCCCGCAGATCCGCGCCACCGGCCACCACCCCGCGCCCGCGCAGCTGCGCGAGCACCTGGTCGACGAGGTGCGCCGCTTCGAGACGCGCGCGCAGCAGGCCGGCATCGCGCCCGAGGTGATCATCGGCGCGCGCTACTGCCTGTGCACGGCCGTCGACGAGGCCGCCGCACTCACGCCGTGGGGCGGCAGCATCTGGTCGTCCCAGAGCCTGCTGGTGATGTTCCACAACGAGACCTGGGGCGGCGAGAAGTTCTTCCAGCTGCTGTCGCGCCTGGTGCAGAACCCGCAGCAGCACCTGCACCTGATCGAGCTCATCTACTTCTGCCTGGCCATGGGCTTCGAGGGGCGCTTTCGCGTCATCGACAACGGCCGCTCGCAGCTTGAAACCCTCAAGCAGCGGCTGCTGCAGATCATTCGCCAGACGCGCGGCGAGATTGCGGTGCCGCTGTCGCCGCACTGGCAGGACGCCAGCGCACCGGTGCGCCGCGCGCGCAACTGGCTGCCGGTGTGGGCGGTGGGCGCGGTGGCGGCGGTGCTGCTGGTGCTGGCCTTTGCGCTGCTCACCTTCAACCTGGCCGGTACGTCAGACGGCGCCTTCGCGGCCGTCAACGCGGTGCGGCTGCCGCAGACCGCGCGCGCCGTGGTCATGCCCGCGCCGCAACCGCGCCTGCAGCGCTTCCTGGAGGCCGAGATCCGCGACGGCCTGCTGACCGTGCGCGACGAGGCCGACCGCAGCGTGGTGGTGCTGCGCGGCGACGGCCTGTTCGCCTCGGGCTCCGACCGCGTGCTCGACCGCTACGCGCCGGTGCTCGCGCGCGTGGCCGATGCGCTGAATTCGGTGGAAGGCAATGTGCTGGTCAGCGGCTTCAGCGACGACCAGCCGATACGCAGCGTGCGCTTCCCCTCCAACTGGCAACTTTCGCAGGCCCGCGCCGACGCGGTGAAGAAAATGATTTCGCAGCGCATCGCACGGCCCGAACGCCTGCGCGCCGAAGGCCGCGGCGATGCCGAGCCGCTGGTGCCCAACGACTCGGCCGCGAACCGCGCGCGCAACCGGCGCGTCGAAGTCACGCTGCTGGTGGCGCCGGTGGCGGGAACCTCGAATGCGCAGGGGCAGCCTTCGCTGCCTGCATCGCAGGCACCGCAAGCAGGAGGTGCCCGCTGATGCTGCGCGCCCTCTTCCGTTTTCTCATCAGCCGCGACCTGTGGGTCTTCCTGGGCCTTGTCGCGGTCGCGTTCCTGATCTGGGTCATCGGTCCGGTCATCGCCGTGGGCCGCTACCGCCCGTTCGAAGACGAGATCGTGCGCATCGCGGTCATCGTGCTGATGTTCGCGGTCTGGATCGCACGGGTCATCTACCGCAAGTGGCGCGAGCGCCGGCTCAACGCACAGCTGCTCAACCAGCTGCGCACGCCCTCCAAGAAGGAAAAAGAGGCCAAGCCCGAAGACGCGCCCGAAATCAAGGAACTGCAGAGCGGCTTCACCGACGCCACGGCCATCCTGAAGAACATGCGCTTCGGCGAGGGCGCCGACGGCAAGGGCGCCGGCCGCTTCTCGCTGTTCGACCGGCAGTACCTGTACCAGCTGCCCTGGTACATCTTCATCGGTGCGCCGGGCTCGGGCAAGACCACGGCGCTGGTCAACTCCGACCTCGACTTTCCGCTGGCCGACCAGCTCGGCAAGGCCGCGGTGCGCGGCATTGGCGGCACGCGCAACTGCGACTGGTGGTTCACCAACGAGGCAGTGCTGATCGACACGGCCGGCCGCTACACCACGCACGAGAGCAACCGCGAGACCGACGAGGGCGAGTGGAAGGGCTTCATCGAGCTGCTGAAGAAGTTCCGTCCGCGCCAGCCGATCAACGGCGCCATCCTCACCATCAGCATCGCCGACCTGCCCCTGGCCGACGACGCGCAGCGCGCGCGCCACGCGATGGCGCTGCGCAAGCGGCTGCTGGAGCTGCGCCAGGACCTGGGCATCGACTTTCCGGTGTACGTGCTGGTCACCAAGACCGACCTGCTGGCCGGCTTCAACGAGTACTTCGGATCGCTGGGCCGTGCCGAGCGCCAGCAGGTGTGGGGCTTCACCTTTCCGATCGCGGGCACTGCGGCAAGGAAGACGGCCAAGGGTGCCGCCCCGGTGGCCGGCGACCTGCGCGAGCGCTTCCACCAGGAGTACAAGCTGCTGCACCAGCGCCTGGACGAGCGTCTGCCCGAGCTGCTCGCGGCCGAGTCCGACCCGATGCGCCGCGCGCAGGCCTACCTGCTGCCGCAGCAGTTCGCGAGCTTCGAGGACATCCTGGGCACCTTCCTGGCCGATGTGTTCAACCCGTCGAAGTTCGAGGCCGCCTCGATGCTGCGCGGCGTGTACTTCACCAGCGGCACGCAGGAGGGCACGGCCTTCGACCGCGTGATGGGCGCCATCAAGCGCTACCTGCAGGTCAACGCGCCGCCGGCACCGCCGCCGGGCCCGGGCAAGAGCTACTTCCTGAAGGAGCTGCTGCAGCAGGTGATCTTCCGCGATGCGGGCGTGGCGGGCACCAACCTGCGCTGGTACCGGCGCAAGCGGGCCATCGACATCGCGGGCTACAGCGTGATCGGCGTGCTGCTGGTGCTGCTGCTGGGCGCCTGCGTGAACAGCTGGCGCAACAACAAGGACTACGTGGCCGAGGTCGACGGCAACGCCAAGGCCTTCAACAAGGCGGCGGCGCGCGGCGACCTGCCCACGGTGGTCGACTCCAGCGGCGACATCGCGAGCTCGCTGCTCATCCTGGACAAGCTGCGCGACCTGCCGAAGTCGACCCGCTTCGACATCGACGAGCCGCCCGTGTCCTACCGCTTCGGCCTCTACCAGGGCGAGAAGCTGCAGGCCGCGACCGACGGCGTGTACCAGCGCGCGCTCGAAACCGTGCTGCTGCCGCAGGCCGCCCAACGGGTCGAACAGTCGCTGCGCGATGCGGCGAAGAACGACACGGAGTACAGCTACGAGGCGCTCAAGGCCTACCTGATGCTGTTCGACGCCGAGCGCTACGACGCGGACTTCCTGCAGGCCTGGCTGCTGAGCGACGTGGACCGCAAGATCGGCGCCTCGCTCACGCGGGAGCAGCGCACCCACCTCGAGGCGCATCTGAAGGCGCTGTTCACGGGACGCGTGCTGACCTCGCCCTTCGCCAAGGACGAGCGGCTCGTCACGCAGACGCGCGAGCGCCTGGCCGGCATGCCGCTGGCGCAGCGCTCGTACGCGCGGCTGCGCCGCATCCTGCTGCAGACCAGTCCGCCCAATGCCTTCACCATCGCGGAGGCCGGCGGGGCCGAGTCGGCGCTGGTCATCCGCCGGGCCAGCGGCAAGCCGCTGACCGACGGCATCTCCACGCTGTTCACCTACCGCGGCTACTGGGACATCTTCGACAAGCGCATGGCCGAGACCACGCTGTCGCTGGAGCAGGAAGACCGCTGGGTGCTGCAGATCCGCGCGCCGGGCATCGCCGACATCACCTCGCGCGAGCTGCTGCTGCGCGAGGTGCGCCGCCTCTACCTGACCGACTACATCAAGGTGTGGGACGACTACCTGGTGGACATTCGCCTGGCCGACAGCCGCTCGCTGCTGCAGAGCATCCAGATGACGCGCGTGCTGTCGACGTCGGAGTCGCCGATGTCGCGCATCATCCGCGGCGCCGCGCGCGAGACCGACCTGCTGCGCAACCACGACGAGGCCGCGCGCAGCCTGCTCGACCAGGCGCAGAACCGGGTGCAGACCACGCGCGAGCGCATCGAGCAGCTCATCGGCCAGCCCGACGGCAGCCAGCGCCGCAACACGCAGCTCGACCGCCCCGAGTCGCTGGTGGACAACCACTTCGAGCCGCTGCGCCGCATGGTCACGGCGCCCAAGCAGGGCGGCCAGGCGCCCATCGACGCGACGGCCGCGCTCATCAACGAGCTCTACACCTTCCTCACCGCCACCGACAGCGCATTGCGCAGCGGCAACATTCCGCCGTCGAGCGACGCGGTGACCAAGGTGCAGGCCGAAGCAGGGCGCCTGCCGGTGCCGTTCCAGGGCATGCTGAACGACCTGTCGGCCACGGCGTCGTCGAAGGCGGCGGCGGTGACGCGGCAGAACATCGGGCAGAGCGCGGCGGCGAGCATCGGCTCGTTCTGCAACCAGGCGATCGCGGGGCGCTACCCGTTCACGCGCGGCTCGAACCGCGACGTGGCCTCGGGCGACTTCGCGCAGCTGTTCGCACCAGGCGGGATGATGGACGACTTCTTCCAGAAGAACCTCGTCACGCAGGTCGACACCTCGGTCAACCCTTGGGCCTTCAAGCGCGGCGTGGACGGCAGCGCGTCGGGGCGCTCGGGCTACCTCGATTCGTTCCAGAAGGCGCAGGCCATTCGCGACGTGTTTTTCTCGGGCATGGCGGGCGGGCGCACCCCGTCGTTCACGCTGGACATCCGGCCCGAGGACATGGACGCCGCGCTCACGCAGTTCACGCTCGACATCGACGGCCAGACGGTGCGCTACGCGCACGGCCCGCAGGCACCGTCCACCGTCAAGTGGCCGGGCCCGCGCAACAGCAACCAGGTGCGCCTGCAGGTGACCACCGCCAACGGCACGCCGGCGGGCGGCATCGTGACGGAAGGTCCGTGGGCCCTGCATCGCCTGTTCGACAAGGCCTCGATCTCGGCGGGAAAGTCGCCCGAGTCTTTCAATGCGACCTTCGACCTGCAGGGCAAGAAGGTGGTGCTGGCGGTAACGGCCAACAGCGTCTACAACCCGCTGCGTCTGCCGCAGATGAACAGCTTCTCGTGCCCGGGGAAGTCATGAGCATGAACAGCGCCATGCCCCCGCAGGCCTGGGTCCCCGTCGACGAGCAGATCGGCTGGTACGGCAAGCTCCCGGGCGCCGGTGACTTTCTCTACCGCCGCATGCCGCGCGAGTTGCAGGCCTGGTGGGACCGCTGGATGCAGAACGGCCTGGGCAGCTTCAAGCGCTGGCCCGACGCCATGACGCGCCACTACGCCGTGGCACCCGTGTGGAACTTTGCGATCCCCGCCACGCAAGGGGTGAACGCCGTGCAGTTCGGCTGCCTCGCCCCCAGCTGCGACCGGGTGGGCCGCTACTACCCCGTGTGCGTCACGCTGCAGGTGGCCGCGCACAACTACCGGCCGTCCGTGCTCGAGGGCTCGGCCGCCTGGTACTGGCAGTGCGGCACCGCGCTGCTGCAGGCCATTCGCCACGGCGTGGCACCCGACCAGTTCGACACGCAGGTGCTCGCCGCGGGCCGTGCGGGCTTTCACACCGCCAGCGGCGGCTCGGACGACATCCTGTCGATCCTCGGGCCTACAGCCGGTGGCGAGAGTGCCCAGCAGCGCCTGGGCTGGCCCGAGCTTCCACTGTGTTTCGATCCCTTCGGCAGCACCAGCTACTGGTGGACCAACCAGGCCGACGGGTCGCCGTTGCGCACCGCCGCCCATGGCGGGGGACTCAACACACCGCTGTTTTCGAAATTGTTTTCGCAGGGGCATGTGCCATGGGCATGACGCGTCGAACGAGCCACAAGAGCCACGGCCCCGCAGGAGGAGGAAACGCATGACGACCACGAACGGTACAGGCGCAGGCACGGGCCTGGGCAGTCCGCCGGCCGACCCGCAGGAACGCCCGCACCCGCTGGGCGTGGGCCATCGGCTCGACGAGTTCGAACTGCTCGAGGTGATCGGCGAAGGCGGCTTCGGCATCGTCTACCGGGCTTACGACCACTCGCTGCTGCGCGAGGTGGCCATCAAGGAGTACATGCCCTCGATGCTCGCGCGCCGCGTGGGCGACAACAGCGTGCACGTGCGCTCCGAGCGGCTCACCGCCACCTTCGAGGCCGGCCTGCGCAGCTTCATCAACGAGGCGCGCACGCTCGCGCAGTTCAGCCACCCGGCGCTGGTGCGCGTGCATCGCTTCTGGGAGTCGAACTCCACCGCCTACATGGCGATCCAGCTCTACAAGGGCCGCACGCTGCGCCGCCTGGCCGAGGAAGACCCGGGCAAGGTCACCGAGACCTGGATGCTGGGCATGCTCGGGCCGCTGCTGGGCGCGCTCGAGACGCTGCACCGCAGCCAGTGCTTCCACCGCGACATCGCGCCCGACAACATCTTCATCCAGCATGACGACCTGCCGGTGCTGCTCGACTTCGGCGCCGCACGCAAGTCGATTGCCGACATGGTCGACGAGGTGGCCGTGATGGTGAAGTCGGGCTACTCGCCCATCGAGCAGTACGCCGACGACAACACGCTGCTGCAAGGCCCGTGGACCGACCTGTATGCGCTGGGTGCCGTGCTGTACCGCGCGGTCACCGGCAACCCGCCGCCTTCGGCCGTGGTGCGCAGCGTGCAGGACGCCTACGTGCCGCTGTCGTCGATGGGCCGTGCCGACGTGAGCCCGGCCTTCTGCGCAGCGGTCGACCACACGCTGGCCGTGCACAGCAAGGACCGCACGCAGACCGTGGCGGCGTTCGCCGCCGAGCTGGGGCTGCTGAAGCTCGGCGACATCTACGTGAACGGCATGGCCGCGCCGACGGTGATCATTGCCGCCGCGCCCGTGCCGGCCGCGCCGCCGCCGCCGGAGCTGGCGCCGCACCAGTTCGCGCCCGCGTCGGCACCGGTGCCGCTGGAGCCGACCGGCGCGCCCAGCTTCGCGACGCCGCCGGTCGCGGCGGCCGAGCCGGTGATGGTCAAGGCCGCGAACCCCGTGAAGGCTGCAGCAGCCGCTTCGCGACCGGCGTCACCGGCACCGAAGAAGAAGTCGTCGGGCAAGTCGTCTGGCAAATCGTCGGGCAAGTCGTCGGGCAAGTCGTGGCTGCTGGTCGGCGGCCTGGTGGTGGCGCTGGTGGCGGTCGGCAGCTGGATCGGCCTGCGCCTGACCACGACCAAGCAGGACACCTCGACCGCGATGGTGCCGGTGCCGCCGCCGGGCGCGCCGATGTCGAACCCCGCGTCGCCGCCGGCCGCCATGCCCGCGGGCACGGCGGCCACGCCAACCGCGACCGACGGCGTGCCCGTGGCCGGTGGCGGCGCGGTGGCGGGCGCAACGCCCCCCGCTGCGCCCGCCAGCGCCGCCGTGGCGTCCACCGGCCCGCTGACCCCGCTGGACAACGTGCCGGTCAACCCGCCGCCGACGACCATCCCCCCCGAAGCCGCGCTTGCCACGGCCGAGACCGAGGACTGGAACCTGGCGCAGGCCGAGAACACGCGCGAAGGCTACGAGGCCTACCTGCGGCGCTACCGCCGCGGCCTGCATGCGCGCGAGGCCCGCAACGCGATCGCAGAGATCAACCGCGTGTCGCCGCCCACCGTGACCGCCGATGCCGGGGCGTTGCCCGGGACCCCCGTGGCGGGTACTGCGCCTGCCGCACCGCCGGGCATGGGCCGCGTGAACTTCAACATCCGCCCGTGGGGCCAGGTGTTCGTCGACGGCGCGGACCGGGGCGTGAGCCCGCCGCTGAAGTCGCTGCCGCTGCGCCCGGGCATCTACAACATCGAGGTGCGCAATGGCGACCTCGAGGTGTTCCGCCAGCGTGTGACGGTGCAGGACAGCAAGTCGGCGCCCGTGGTCGCGCACGAGTTCAAGTAGGCGTGAGGCGCGGCACCTAGCGGCTGCCGGGTCGTCGCCAGCTAGGCCGTAGGCAGTAGGCCGCCTCCTGCGTTTGCGGGATGGCGCTGCCTTGCGCCGCGGCAGAACAATGCGTCTCCCCGCAGGAGCACGCCATGAGCGCACCGCTTGAACCGCCACCGCCCGGCACGCCGAACGCCGAGCGCGCGGCCGTCATCGCCAAGCGCGCCGAGCGCGTCGCCGTCATCGCCATCCACGGCGTGGCGGACCAGAAGGCCGGCGACACGGCGCGCGCGATCGCATCGCTCATGGTCAATGCGGGCGGCCCGCGGGCGCGCTACAGCCGCGGCGATTGCGACAGCTACATCGTGGCCGTGCCGCCGCTGCTGTCGATGGTGGAAAGCGGCTCCCACGGCGAAGGCGCGGCGCGCAAGCGCATGGCGCCGCGCGACCCCGCGCCCGGCGATGCCGCCGCGAAGAAGCCGCAGGCGCCGTCGCTCCGCAAGGCCCTGCGCCAGTCGGTGCGCTCGGACTTCCTGCGCGAGAACTGGAGCACCGGCCCGGCGGCGGCGGCGCCCACGGCAGATGCGGGCACCGCGGCGGCCATGGCGGCCACCGCCGCAGCCACCAAGCCCGGCAAGCCCGGCAAGCCGCAGTCCGCCCCCGCGCGCCTCATGGCCGCGGACGCCGGCATCGCCTTCAGCGACTACCTGCTGTTCAAGTGGCAAGGCGCCGGCAAGGAAGCCTACGAGGCCACGCGCATCCGCATGGTCCGGCAGGAACCGGCCACGGGCACGGCGCAGCATGTGGACGTGCACGAGATGTACTGGGCCGACCTGTCGCGCCTGTCGGGCGTGCTGCCGCGCATCGTCACCGAACTCTTCACCATGGTGTTCCGCCTGTCGCAGCTGGGGCGCGACGCGGTCGACCGCGCGGGGCTCTACGCCGCACGGCACAAGACGCCCGGTGCCTTTGCGTGGGGCTGGCTCGCCAAGCTGCAGATGGCGCTGGACTGGGCGTTTTCCGGCGTGCTGGCCAACCTGTTCCTGCAGTTGCTGCTGGCCGGTCTGGTGATCGCCGGGCTGGGCCTGGCCGCGCCGCACGCGGGCGCGCTGCACATCGTGCTGGCGCTGCTGCTGCCGGCGCTGGCGGCGTGGTGGTATTGCTACCTGCATGGGGTGCGGCCGGTGAAGCGTGGCGGGGCGCTGGTGCTGGCGGTGGGGGCCGCGGTGCTGCTGTGCCTCGTGCCGGCGCCGTGGACGCACTGGCTCATCGGGCTGACCTGGCTGGCGCTGCTGGGCGTGCTTTTCAACTACGGCCTGCGCGTGGCCGACAGCCGCTTTCCCGCGATGCGCGCGGCGGGCCTCGTGTTCCTGGCCGCGATGGCGGCGACGCTGCTGGTGCATGTGGCCATGGCGTCCTTCGCCGCGAACGGCGCGGCCGACCTGCACGCCTGGGTGCAGGCCGGCCTGCGCACGGTCGAGTACCTGCTGCTGGGCATCGTGTGCTGGTGGCTGCTGGCGGGCGGCCTGCTCATCGCGTGGGCGGTGTTCGGCCAGCTCGCGGCGCGCGACGGCCCGGCCGAGCGGGCCAGCGTGGCCACCGGGCGGCTCGGGTTGCTGGTGTCGATTGCCTCGTTCGTGACGCTGGCGATGGCCATCTGGGCGCTGGTGACCACCTTCGTGGAGTTCGGTGCGGCCCGCACCGACTACGAGCCGCTGATCTTCACGAGCGGGCAGCTCTGCTTTCTGGACGGCGCGACCTTTCTGCACCTGCGCTACCTGCGCAGCACCGAGACCTTCGCGCTGGCGGCCGGGCTGACGCTGGTGCTGGCGCTGTACCTCGTGGTGGTGCTGGCGCCCAGCGTGCTCGCGGAAGTCAGGAAGACCGTGGGCACCTCGTTCACGCTGGGCCGCTGGCTCACCGGCGGTTACCGGCGGCTCGACGGCTTCGTCACAGGGCTGACCTTCGCCAGCGTGCTCATGGCATGTGGCGTGGGCCTGCTGCTGGCGCTGGCGCGGCTCGACGTGCAGGCCGACAGCTGGATCGGCGCTGTCGTGCGCAGCGTGGACATGCTCACCGGCCGCATCGGGGAGGTGTCGGAGTTCGTGCTCAAGCCGCTGGTGCTCACCGCCGCCACCGCGGTCGCGGCGCTGTCGGCCTTCGGCGGCGTGCTGTCGCGCTATGTGCCGTGGCTGCGCCTGCCGCTGGACGTGGCGCTGGACATCGACAACCACTTCCGCGAGTTCCCGCGCCACGCCATTCCGCGCGCGCGCATCTTCTCGCGCTACGTCGCGCTGCTGGAGAGCATCGCGGCGCAGGGCTA
Organism: Variovorax sp. 10N412; assembly: GCF_056394985.1. Classification (NCBI taxonomy): domain Bacteria; kingdom Pseudomonadati; phylum Pseudomonadota; class Betaproteobacteria; order Burkholderiales; family Comamonadaceae; genus Variovorax; species Variovorax sp. 10N412. The sequence continues at coordinate 118,404 of NZ_JBFTIO010000010.1, read as the reverse complement.
CGACCGCGTGGTGATCGTGGCGCACAGCCAGGGCACGGTGATCTCGGCGGAGTTGCTGCGCTACCTGCAGCACCGCGCGCGCTGGCTGGCGCAGTCCTGCCCCGAGGACCGCGTGGTGAAGCTGTGGTCCAAGCTGGAGGGCCGGGTCGACCTGCTCACCGCGGGGTGCCCGCTGCGCCAGCTCTATGCGGCGCGTTTTCCGCGCCTGTACGAATGGGTGCTGACGGCCGAGGCGAGCGACGTCGGCGTGCAGCGCTGGGTCAACGCCTATGCCACGGGCGACTACGTGGGCCGGTGGCTGTGGGCCGATCCGCCGCTGTACAAGCCCTCGCCGCCGGTGACCCTGATGACCGCGGCCGAACACGACGTGTGCCTGGGCAGCGGCGCGCACACGCACTACTTCGACCAGGAGCAGGTGCTGGTGGCACGCTGGATCGATGCGCTGGTGCGCTGAGTCGCGGCGTTCTCAGGCCGGGCCGCGGCTCAGCGCCCGGCGGTACTGCACTGCTTCGGCCACGTGCGCGGCCTGCACCGTGTCGGCCCCCGCCAGGTCGGCGATCGTGCGCGCCACCTTCAGCGCCCGGTGCGTGCTGCGCGCCGACCAGCCGAGCTTGCTGGCGGCGTTGAACATGAACTGGCGCGCGGCGTCCTCGAGCGCTGCATGCCGGTCGATGGCGCTGCCCTGCAGCGCCTGGTTGGCATGGCCCTGGCGCTGCATGGCGCGTTCACGCGCGGCGACCACGCGCGCGCGGATGCTGTCGGTCGACTCGCCCGGCGGCGCGTCGAGCAGCAGCTGCGCCGACACCGCGGGCACCTCGATGTGCAGGTCGATGCGGTCCAGCAACGGGCCGCTGAGCTTGCCCTGGTAGCGGGCGACCTGCGCCGGCGTGCAGTGGCAGGCCTTCAGCGAGGAGCCCAGGTAGCCGCAAGGGCAGGGATTCATGGCGGCGATCAGCTGGAAGCGCGCGGGAAACTCGGCACTGCGCGCGGCGCGCGAGATGGTGATGGTGCCGGTCTCCAGCGGCTCGCGCAGGGCTTCGAGGGCGGAGCGAGCGAATTCGGGGAATTCGTCGAGGAAGAGCACGCCGTGATGCGCTCTGGAAATCTCACCGGGACGCGGCGGAGAGCCGCCGCCCACCAGTGCCACCGCGCTGGACGTATGGTGCGGCGCAGAAGTAGGCCGGCACATCCACCGATCGGTCGCGAAGCGCCCGCCCAGGCTGGCCACGGCAGCGCTTTCCAGCGCCTCGCCGATGCTCATGCCCGGCAGCAGGCCGGCGAAGCGCTGCGCGAGCATCGACTTGCCCGAACCGGGCTCGCCCATCATCAGCAGGCTGTGGCCGCCGGCCGCCGCGATCTCCAGCGCCCGCTTGGCGCCCGCGTGGCCCTTGACGTCGCACAGGTCGGCGTAGCGCGGTGCGGCCGCGCCGGGCGCGGCCTCGACCCGGGCCCAGCCATCGTCGGAGGCCGGCTCGGGAAGTTGCGCGGCCGCGTCGGCGTCGGGCATGAACTGCCGCACCACGTCCAGCAGGTGCCGGGCGCCGTACACCTCGCTGCCGGGCACCAGTGCGGCTTCCTGTGCACTGTCCATGGGCAGCACCAAACGGGTGGCCACGCCCCGCGTGTGCAGTGCCAGCGCCATGGCCAGCGCACCGCGAACGGGCCGGAGTTCCCCGGAAAGCGACAGCTCCCCGGCGAATTCGTGGCCGGCGAGCCGGGCGTTGTCGATCTGCCCGCTGGCCGCCAGGATGGCCATGGCCATGGGGAGGTCGAAGCGGCCGGAGTCCTTGGGCAGGTCGGCCGGCGCCAGATTCACGGTGATGCGCTTGTTGTTGGGAAACTCCAGCCCGGCGTTCTGGATGGCCGAGCGCACCCGCTCGCGCGCCTCCTTGACCTCGGTTTCCACCAGCCCCACCAGCGTGAAGCTGGGCAGGCCGTTCGCCAGATGCACCTCAACCGTGACACTGGCTGCTTCCAGCCCCAGCAAAGCACGGCTTTGCACCAAAGACAGACTCATTGTTCTTGATCTCCCCAAGATGGTGCGCCCATCGGGGGCACGCCCGTGGTGCAGTTCCCGGAGAAACCGCCGCCACACGAAGCACCTGTTGTAACGATTTGGCGCTCGCTCAAGCCCGCGGGGAATGCTCTGCGGGCGGGCTTTTGAGCAGTTTGGCACGCTCCCTGCTTTGAGCCTCTCAGGTCCCCCAACACACTTTGCGAGGAGTTTCCCGATGACGTACCGCACCGCCGCCCAGGCGCTGATCGTTCTTGCCACGGCACTGACCGCTTCGGGCGCCGCCCTGGCGCAGGCCGCAACCGACGCTGCCGCGCCGGCCGCCGCTCCGGCCCCGAACCTCACGGGAAACATCTCGCTGACCACCAACTACAAGTTCCGTGGCCAGGACCAGGACATGCTGGGCAAGAACGACTACGCCAAGACCAAGGGCTTCAAGCCCGCCGTCCAGGGCGGCCTGGACTACGCCTTCGGCGACAGCGGCTTCTACGTGGGCAGCTGGAACTCCAGCGTCAACTGGCTCAAGGGCAACAGCATCGAGATGGACCTGTACGGCGGCTACAAGTTCAAGGCCGGCCCGCTGGACATGGACGTCGGTGCGCTCACCTACATCTACCCGGGCAACTCGTCGGGCAACACCACCGAGCTGTACGTTGCCGGCACCTACGCCAGCGAAACCCTCGGTTCGTTCACCGCCAAGTACTCGCACACCGTGTCGAAGGACTACTTCGGCTACGCCGGCAACAAGGCGGGCTCGGGCCTGAAGGGCACCAACACCGGCTACCTGAACCTGGCGTACAGCAAGGAAATCGTGCCCAAGGTCACGCTGAAGGCCGCCGTGGGCTACACGAACATGTCCAGCGACATCCGCAGCCTGGGCTACAAGAGCTATGTCGACTACAACGTCGGTGCGTCGTACGACTTCGGCAACGGCCTGTCGCTGACCGGCTCGGTGCAAGGCGCGAACAAGAAGAGCTCGTACCTCGCCGTGAGCAACCCGGGCGTGGACTACGGCTTCGGCACCTTCGGCCAGACGACGTACTCGCCGAACAAGGCGCGCTTCATCCTCACGCTGACGAAGACGCTCTAAGCACCAGAACAACGAGGTGCGGCCCAAGCTGCCGCACCGTTTCATTTCCATCCGCAGGAGAAAACTCATGAAGCTGGTCACAGCCATCATCAAACCGTTCAAGCTCGACGAGGTGCGCGAAGCACTGTCGGCCATCGGCGTGCAGGGGATCACCGTCACCGAGGTCAAGGGGTTCGGTCGCCAGAAAGGCCACACCGAGCTCTACCGCGGCGCCGAGTACGTGGTCGACTTCCTGCCCAAGGTCAAGATCGAAGCGGCCGTCTCCGACGACCTCGTCGATCGCGTGATCGAAGCCGTCGAGGGTGCTGCCCGCACCGGCAAGATCGGCGACGGCAAGATCTTTGTCTACAACCTCGAACAGGTCGTGCGCATCCGCACCGGCGAAACAGGTCGCGAAGCCCTCTGAACGAGTCCAGGCCCGAAAGAACAACGATTATGAAAAAACTGCTTGTCTCTCTTGCGTTCGGTTTGAGTGTGCTGGCTGCCGGCACCACCGCCCTTGCACAAACGCCCGCCGCCCCGGCCGAAGCGCCTGCCGCTTCGGCTCCCGCTGCCGCTGCACCCGCGGCGCCGGCCGCACCTGCTGCAGCCGACGCGGCACCTGCCGCTGCGGCAGCCGCGGCGCCCGCCGCCGCTCCGGCACCCAAGATCGACTCCGGCGACACCGCCTGGATGCTGACCTCCACGCTGCTCGTCATCCTGATGACCATTCCCGGCCTGGCGCTGTTCTACGGCGGCCTGGGCCGTTCGAAGAACATGCTGTCGGTGCTGATGCAGGTCTTCGTGATCTTCTCGCTGATCAGCATCCTGTGGGCCGTCTATGGCTACAGCATCGCGTTCTCGGGCGAAGGCAACTTCTTCGGGGGATTCGACAAGATCTTCATGAAGGGCATCACGCAGGAAACCTTCGGCGCGCTGACCACCATTCCTGAATACGTGTTCGTCGCGTTCCAGGGCACCTTCGCGGCCATCACCGTGGCGCTGATCGTTGGCGCGTTCGCGGAACGTGCCAAGTTCTCGGCCGTGCTGCTGTTCTCCGTGCTGTGGTTCACCTTCAGCTACGTGCCGATCGCCCACATCGTGTGGGGCGGCGGGCTGCTGGGCAAGGACGGCGCACTCGACTTCGCAGGCGGCACCGTGGTGCACATCAACGCCGGTGTGGCCGGCCTGGTCGGTGCCTACATGGTCGGCAAGCGCGTGGGCTACGGCAAGGAAGCGTTCACGCCGCACTCGCTCACGCTCACCATGGTCGGCGCTTCGCTGCTGTGGGTCGGCTGGTTCGGCTTCAACGCGGGTTCGGCAGGTGCTGCCAACGCGCTGGCCGGCCTGGCCTTCATCAACACGGTGCTCGCCACCGCTGCCGCCGCGCTGTCGTGGATCCTGGGTGAAAGCCTGCACAAGGGCAAGGCCTCGATGCTGGGCGCTGCGTCCGGTGCCGTTGCCGGCCTGGTGGCCGTCACGCCTGCCGCCGGTTTCGTCGGCCCGATGGGTTCGATCGTGCTGGGCTTGCTGGCCGGCCTGGTCTGCCTGTGGGGTGTGGGCGGCCTGAAGCGCATGCTCGGTGCCGACGACGCGTTCGACGTGTTCGGCGTGCATGGTGTGGGCGGCATCCTGGGTGCCATCCTGACCGGCGTGTTCGCAGCCAAGGGCCTGGGCGGCACCGGCGGCGCAACGCCCGACACCTTCGCGATGGGCGCACAGGTCTGGATCCAGATCAAGAGCGTGGCGCTCACGATCGTGTGGTCCGGCGTGGTGGCCTTCATCGCCTTCAAGATCGCCGACCTGACCATCGGCCTGCGTGTGTCGGAAGAAGAAGAGCGCGAAGGCCTCGACATTTCTTCCCACGGCGAAACCGCCTACAACCGCTGATCCCCTGTGGCGAGGCTGCCTTCGGGCAGCCCCGCCGCTGGCGATCCAAACGCATTCACAAGAACAATTCTTCGTCACGAGTTTTTCAAGCGAGGTCTCCTTTGGATGTTCAGCCCGCGAGCGCTCCGGCGTCAGCGGGCTTTTTTTTGCCTGTCGCTTTCATGGCCGGGGGCACAATGGCCGAACCATGTGGACCTCCATCGAAGACAGCCTCTGCGAGCTCGGCGAGTCGCCGTTCTGGCACCCTGAAGAACGCGCGCTCTACTGGCTCGACATTCCCGGCCGCGCGGTGCTGCGCACCCGCGGCGACATCGCTTCGCCGAATGCCGCCGTGGAGCGATGGCCGTTGCCGACCGAGCCCGGCTGCATGGCGCCGGCGCGCAGCGGCGGCCTGGTGATCGCATTGCGCGACGGCTTCTACCGGGCGCGCGAATGGGGCGGCGAGCTGGTCGCCCTGGCGCGTGTGGAGCACGACGTGCGCACCATGCGCTTCAACGACGGCAAGTGCGACCCCCGGGGCCGCTTCTGGGGCGGTTCGCTCAACGAAGCCAAGGACCGGCCCAACGCCGCGCTCTACTGCCTCGACGCACGCCCCGGCACGGGCATTTCGCCCACCATCACGCAGATGGCCAACGAGTCCACCACGGCCAACGGCCTCGCGTTCTCGCCCGACGCCCGCATCCTGTACTGGGCGGACACCGCCGCGCACGTGGTGTGCGCGTGGGACTGGGACGCCGAGGCCAACGCGCTTTCGCGTGCCCGCGTGTTCCACCAGTTCGAAGCCAAGCGCGAAGGCTGGACTGTGGATGCGCCGCTGGGTTACCAAGGCCGGCCGGACGGCGCCACCATCGATGCGCAAGGCCACTACTGGGTGGCGATGTTCGAAGGCGCACAGCTGCTGCGCTTCGCACCTTCGGGCGACATCGTGGCCTCGGTTCCTGTGCCCGTCCAATGCCCGACCATGCCGTGTTTCGGAGGCAACGATCTGAAGACGCTGTTCGTCACCAGCGCGCGCAAGGGGCGGCCTGCGGCGGAGATCGAACAGCGGCCGGCTTCGGGCTGCGTGATTTCGATGCGCGTGGAGACGCCCGGGCTGCCCGTGAGCTTTTTCGAGGACTGAGGGTGCGCGAAGAGCATTGTTCAGGGCCGAGGTCGATCGAGCGGCGCCCCGGACGTGCGGAGACCGAACACCCCCACTGAGACGATGGCCCTGCAGCACATCCCCCCGATCCAATGCCTGCTGACCTTCGAGGCCGTCGCAAGGCTGCGGCACGCGGGCCGCGCGGCCGACGAGCTGTGCGTCACGCCCAGCGCGGTGAGCCATCGCATCCGCCAGCTCGAGTCGCACGTCGGCTTCAAGCTCTTCGGGCGCAGCGACTTCAGCCTCACGGCCGACGGTGCCGCTTACCTCGCGAACGTTCGCACCGGGCTTGCGGCATTGCAGGCCACGCCGCTTGGCAGCAATGCCGCGCAGCGCGCCACGCGGCTGCGCATCGCCGTCACGCCCACCTTCAGCCGGCAATTCCTCATGCCCCGGCTGGAGCTGTTCCGCAACATCTACCCCGACATCGAACTGGTGCTGCAGGTGTCGATTCCGCTGCTCGACGTCACCGCCGAGCAGGCCGACCTCGAAGTGCGCTACGGCCCCGGCGGCTATGCCGACTGCGAACACCGCCTCGTGCTCGAAGAACAGGTGGTGCCGGCCTGCAGCCCGAGCTATCTGAACGAGTTCGGGCCGTTCACCGGCTTTCGCAGCGCCGCCGAGATCGCCAGCGCGCGGCTCATCCGCAGCCCGCTCGAACCCTGGGGCACCTGGTTCGCCAGCTGCGGGCTCGACCAGCCCGAGCCGAACATCGGCTCGCAGTTCAACGACCTGGGGCTCGTGTACGACGCCGCGGCCAGCGGCTTCGGCGTGGCGCTGGTGCGGCAGAAGATGGGCGCCGCCTGGTTCGAGTCGGGGCGGCTGGTGGCGCTGTCCGAGCAGGCCGTGCCCTCGCCGCACCGGCACTACATCTGCTGGCAACCCGGCACGCTGGAGCGCTGGGAGTGCGCGGCCTTTGCCGACTGGCTGGAACAGAGCCTGCGCTGAACGGCAAGCGAAGCGAAGCGAAGGACCGGACCGGGCTGTGCAGCGCCGTGCGCCGTGCCGGCAAAGTTCTCTCAAGCCGGCCGCGAAAATCCGTCAACCCGCACCCGGGGCGATGTCCGTAGAGTGCGGTCCACCCCGAGACATTCCGCGCGCAGGCGCGAACAGAAGAAAAGAGGCCGCCGCATGAATGCGCCGCTCACTCCCACGCAGCAGGATTCGCTACAGAAAACAGAGCGCCAGTCGCAGGTCGTGCATGCGCTGCAGGCACATTTGCCTGCGCATGCGCTCATCTGGCACGCCGAGGACACCACCCCCTACGAGTGCGACGGCCTCACCGCCTACCGCGCCCGTCCGCTGGTGGTGGCCCTGCCCGAGACCGAGGCGCAGGTGGCCGCCGTGCTCCAGACCTGCCACCGCCTCGGCGTGCCCGTGGTCGCGCGCGGTGCGGGCACGGGGCTGTCGGGCGGCGCCATGCCGCACACCATGGGCGTGACGATGTCGCTCGCCAAGTTCAACCGCATCCTGAAGATCGACCCGGTGAGCCGCACGGCCGTCGTGCAGTGCGGCGTGCGCAACCTCGCCATCAGCGAGGCGGCCGCGCCCTTCAACCTCTACTACGCGCCCGACCCCTCGAGCCAGATCGCCTGCACCATCGGCGGCAACGTGGCCGAGAACTCCGGCGGCGTGCACTGCCTGAAGTACGGCCTGACGCTGCACAACGTGCTGCGCGTGCGCGGCTTCACGGCCGAGGGCGAGGCCATCGAGTTCGGCGGCGACGCGCTCGACGCGCCGGGGCTCGACCTGCTCGCGCTGGTCATCGGCAGCGAAGGCATGCTGGCCGTCACCACCGAGGTCACCGTCAAGCTGGTGCCCAAGCCGCAGCTGGCGCGCTGCATCATGGCCAGCTTCGACGATGTGCGCAAAGCCGGCGACGCGGTGGCCGCGGTGATTGCGGCCGGCATCATTCCGGCCGGGCTGGAGATGATGGACAAGCCCATGACCGCGGCGGTCGAAGACTTCGTGCGCGCGGGCTACGACCTGAACGCCGCGGCCATCCTGCTGTGCGAGTCCGACGGCACACCCGAAGAGGTCGAAGAAGAAATCGGCCGCATGACCGCCGTGCTGCGCGGCTGCGGCGCCACCGCCATCGCGGTGAGCAACAGCGAAGACGAGCGCATGAAATTCTGGAGCGGGCGCAAGAACGCATTCCCCGCGTCGGGCCGCATCAGCCCCGACTACATGTGCCTGGACTCGACCATTCCGCGCAAGCGCCTGGCCGACATTCTTCTGGCCATCCAGGAGATGGAGAAGAAGTACAACCTGCGCTGCTGCAACGTGTTCCACGCGGGCGACGGCAACCTGCATCCGCTGGTGCTGTTCGACGCCAACGACCCCGACGAGCTGCACCGCTGCGAGCTGTTCGGCGCCGACATCCTGGAGACCAGCGTCGCCATGGGCGGCACGGTGTCGGGCGAGCACGGCGTGGGCGTGGAAAAGCTCAACAGCATGTGCGTGCAGTTCACCGCCAGCGAGAACGAGCAGATGTTCGGCGTGAAGCGCGCCTTCGACCCCGAGGGCATGCTGAACCCCGGCAAGGTGATTCCGACGCTGCAGCGCTGCGCCGAGTACGGCAAGCAGGTGGTGCGCGGCGGCAAGCTGCAACACCCCGACCTGCCGAGGTTCTGATGAGCAGCATGGACACCGCACTTCAACAGGTCGTCGAGCGCGTGCGCGCCGCCGCGGCCGACGCCACGCCGCTGTGCATTCGCGGCGGCGGCACCAAAGATTTCTACGGCGAGCCGCCGCAAGGCAAGGAAGGCGAGGAAGGCGAGGAGCTCGACATGCGCGGGCTTGCCAGCATCACGAGCTACGAGCCGAGCGAACTGGTCGTCACCGTGCGCGCCGGCACGCCGCTGGCCGAGCTCGAGGCGGCCCTCGCAGAGAAGGGCCAGTGCCTGCCGTTCGAGCCGCCGTGCTTCGGCAGTGATGGCACGGTGGGCGGCATGGTCGCCGCCGGCCTCAGCGGCCCGGCGCGCGCCAGCGTCGGCGCGGTGCGCGACTATGTGCTCGGCGCCACGCTGGTCAACGGCCGTGCCGAGGTGCTGAGCTTCGGCGGCCAGGTGATGAAGAACGTCGCGGGCTACGACGTGTCGCGTGTGCTGGCCGGCTCGCTCGGCACGCTGGGCGTGATCGCCGAGGTGAGCCTCAAGGTGCTGCCGGTGCCGCCCGCCGAGGCCACGCTGGCCTTCGCCTGCAGCCAGGCCGATGCGCTGCGCCTGCTCAACGAGTGGGGTGGCCGGCCGCTGCCGCTGAATGCCAGCTGCTGGCTCGAACAGGAAGGCGCGGGCGCGCTGTACCTGCGCCTGCGTGGTGCGGTGGCGGCGGTGGAAGCTGCCTGCGCGCACCTGGGCGGCGAGCGCGCAGACAACGCGCGTGCGGCCGCCTATTGGCAATCGCTGCGCAACCAGCAGCTGCCGTGGTTCGCGATGGATGAGGGGGCGAATGCGCTCTGGCGCCTGTCGGTGCCGCAGACCGCGCCGGTGCTCGCGCTCGACGGCGCCGCGCCGCTGGTCGAATGGCACGGCGGCCAGCGCTGGTACAAGGCGCCGCCAGGCGCGGGCCAGGCCGCGCGCATCCGCGAGATCGCGCGCGCCGCGGGGGGCCATGCCACGATGTTCCGCCTGCCGGGCGAGCACACGGGTGAGCACACCGGCGGCCACGTGCCGCGCTTCGACGCCCTGAGCACGCCCATCGAACGCATCCACCGCGCGCTGATGCGCGAGTTCGACCCCCACGGCCTGTTCAACCGCGGCCGCCTGCTTGCCCCCACGTAAAACAAGAACCGCCATGCAAACCGAGCTCGCCCCCGAATTCCAAGGCACCGACGCAGGCCGCGAGGCCGAGGCCATCCTGCGCAAGTGCGTGCACTGCGGCTTCTGCACCGCCACCTGCCCCACGTACCAGCTGCTCGGCGACGAGCTCGACGGCCCGCGTGGGCGCATCTACCTCATCAAGCAGGTGCTCGAAGGCAAGACACCCACGCGCAGCACGCAGCTGCACCTGGACCGATGCCTGACCTGCCGCAACTGTGAAAGCACCTGCCCGAGCGGCGTTCAGTACGGCCACCTGGTCGACATCGGCCGCAAGATCGTCGACGAGAAGGTGCCGCGCCCCGCCATGGAACAGGCGCAGCGCTGGCTGCTGAAGGAAGGCCTGCCTTCGCCGCTGTTCGGCCCCGCCATGAAGCTCGGCCAGGCCGTACGCGGGCTGCTGCCCGAGGCGCTCAAGGCCAAGGTGCCCGCGAAGCAGGAGGCCGGCGCCTGGCCCACCGCCACGCATGCGCGCAGGGTGCTGATGCTTGCGGGCTGCGTGCAGCCGTCGATGATGCCCAACATCAACAGCGCCACCGCGCGCGTGCTCGACGCGGCCGGCATCCAGGCCGTGATCGCGAAGGAAGCGGGCTGCTGCGGTGCCGTGAAGTTCCACTTGAACGACCAGGAAGGCGGCAAGGCGCAGATGCGCGCGAACATCGACGCGTGGTGGCCGCTGGTGGAGCGCAACCACGTCGAGGCCATCGTCATGAACGCCTCGGGCTGCGGCGTCACCGTGCGCGAGTACGGCCACCTGCTGCAGCACGACGCCGCCTACGCGCTGAAGGCGGCGCGCATCAGCGAACTCACGCGCGACCTGAGCGAACTGCTGCCCGACCTGGTGCCCGCGCTGAAGGCCCGTGTGCAGGCGCCGGCGGGCGTGGTGGCCTACCACCCGCCTTGCACCTTGCAGCACGGCCAGAAGCTGCGCGGCGGCGTCGAGACGCACCTGCGCGCCCTGGGTTTCGACGTGCGCGTGGCCATGAACGAATCGCACCTGTGCTGCGGCTCGGCCGGCACCTACTCGGTGCTGCAGCCGGAGCTGGCCTATCCGCTGCGCGACCGCAAGCTGGGCCACCTGAAGCAGCTGCAGCCCACCACCATCGCGTCGGCCAACATCGGCTGCATCACGCACCTGCAAAGCGGCAGCGCAGACACGCCGGTGCGGCACTGGGTCGAGCTGCTGGACGCGGCGCTGAAGGCCTGACCGGGCGCGTGCCCCGGGGCCTGGTCGCACAGCGGGGAGGGGGTTGGTCCGACTCGCGCGAGCGTGCGGGGCGGCGCATCATGGCTGCACCGAATCTGCAAGGAGTCCATGCCATGTCCCCCGTTCTCGCATCCCTCGTTTCTCCCGCGCTGCGGCGCTCGCTGCTGGCCTGCGTGTGCGCAGCCGGTGCGGTGGCCGCGCAGGCGCAAGGCGCCATGCCGCCCTGGCAGGGCGCGGGCGCTGCGCGTTACGTGTGCGGCGGCATCGGCTCCGACGAATCGACGGCCATGCGCTCCGCCATGAAGGAGCACCCGCTGGCGCTGCTGTTCGCGCGCGCCGATGGCGCCTACATGGCCAACGTGGACGTGACCATCAAGGGCGGCGACGCCAACAACGCCGCCGCGCTGGCGTTCCGCGCGAACGGGCCGGTCTGCCTGGTCGACCTGCCGAACGGGCGCTACGTGATCGATGCGGCCGTGCCCGGCGGCAGCCCCAAGAGCCAGACCGTGACGGTCGGCGGCGGCTCGAAGACGGCCGACTTCAGGTTCTGAGCGGGCGGGCGCTTCAGCCTGCGGCGGCCAGTGCCGCTTCCACATCCCGCGTGAGCGAAGCGGGCGTGTCCAGCGGCGCATAGCGCTTGAGCACCGTGCCGTCGCGCCCGATCAGGAACTTGGTGAAGTTCCACTTGATGGCCGTGAGGCCCAGCAGGCCCGGCTTTTCCTTGGTGAGCCACTGGTACAGCGGCGCCGCGTTGCTGCCGTTGACGTCGATCTTCTCCATCATCGGAAAGCTCACGCCGTAATTCCTGGTACAGAAGGCGCCGATCTCCTCGTTGGTGCCCGGGTCCTGGGAGCCGAACTGGTTCGAGGGAAAGCCCAGCACCGTGAGCCCCTGGTCGGCGTACTTCTCGTGCAGCGCTTCCAGCCCCGCGAACTGCGGCGTGAAGCCGCACTTGCTGGCGGTGTTCACGATCAGCAGTACCTTGCCCTTGAAGGCGGAAAGCTGCACCGGCTTGCCGTCGATCTGGTTGGCTTCGAAGTCGTAGACGCTGGTCATGGAATGTCCTCAGTGAGCGGCAGAAGCGCTGGAGGCGCGATCATCGCCCCGCACGGGCGTTCGCGCAAACGCCGACCACACCGCGCCCGCCACGATCAGCGCACCGCCCACGAGAATGCGCGCGTCCATGGTGGCCGCGCCCAGCGCCACCGACGAGACGCTGGCGAACAGCACCTCCGACAGCATGATCACCGAGGCGGCGCTCGCGGCCAGCCGCGACGCGCCGTATTGCAGGCACACGTTGGCGATCACGAAGCCCGTGCCCAGCAGCGCGGCCCAGCCCAGCCAGCCCGGGGACGCGCGCATCGGCGAATCGATGGCGCCGAGCGCGGTGCCCGCCAGCGCCGCAACGCCGGCCACGACGGTGCAACCGCAGAACATCGCCAGCGCGCGCGATTCGCCCGGGGCCTGGCGCAGATGGCGCAGCGTGATGTTGGTCACCGCGAAGCCGAAGCCCGCCGCCACGCCCAGCCAGTCGGGCAGGCTCGACGGCACCGGCCAGTCGGTGCCCGGCGCCTTCAGCACCACGACCACCCCGGCCAGTGCCAATGCCACCCGCACCAGCGCGCCGCCGGTCGGCCGCTCGCCCAGCACAAGCCAGGCCAACAGCACGCTCCACAGCGGCATCAGGTAGAACAACAGCACCACGCGCACCACGTCGCCCTGGGTCACGGCCCAGTTGAAGCCCACGTTGGTGAAGCCCGCCGCCATGCCCAGCACCGCCAGCATCGGGACTGCCGCGAAGCCCTTCCAGGCCTGCCGGCGCACGAGGCCCATCGCCACGGCAATGGCCAGGTAGATCAGGCAGGTGGTCCACAGCGGATGCAGCCCGTGACTGGCCATCTGGCGGAACGGAAACCAGGACACGCCCCAGACGAAGGCGTTGAAGACGAGGGCGAGCGCGGGCATGGGGGCGTTGGTAGAAGGGGCGCAGGGCGCGCCGGCCAGTTCACCAACGCGGTCGCGCAATGTCAGTGGTGCTTGTCGCTGCGCGCGATGGCCAGGAGGTGCTCGACCTCTTCGGGGTACTTCTTCAGGTTGTTCTCGTGCCAGCGCTTGATGAGCCACATGCAACCCGCCACCACCAGGCCGAAAGCGCTGATGGCGCCGTAGGCCGACAGGCCCAGGCCGGTGCACACGCTGTAGAAGCCGCCCAGCAGAAGAATGCAGGCCTGCTCGTTGAAGTTCTGCACGGCAATGGAGCGGCCCGCGCCCATCAGGTTGTGGCCACGGTGCTGCAGCAGCGCATTCATCGGCACCACCAAAAAGCCGCCCAGCCCGCCCAGGATGATCAGGAACGGCACCGCCAGCCACACGTTGCCGATGAAGTTCATGGCGATCACCATCAGCCCCATGGCGATGCCCATCGGGATCACGCGGGTGGCCATGTCCAGGCGCATGCGCATCGAAGCGACGATGGCGCCCACCGCCGTGCCGATGGTCACCACGCCGGTCAGCGCGGAGGCCTGGGTGGTGTTGTAGCCCAGCGCCAGCGAGGCCCAGGCCAGCACGATGTACTTGAGGTTGCCGCCCGCGCCCCAGAACAGCGTGGTGGTGGCCAGCGAGATCTGGCCGAGCCGGTCGCGCCACAGGCGGGAGTTGCAATGCCAGAAGTCGGGCAGCAGCGCCACGATGTTGCGCGCCAGGCCTTGCTCGGGGTTGGAGCGCAGCGGGCGCATTTCCACGCCGGTGTGCGGAATGCGGGTGTTGAACCAGGCCGCCAGCGCGTAGACGAAGATCAGCACCGCAATGGCGGCTTCGGCCGGCGAGTCGATGCCGGTGTCGATCAGCGGGAAGTCGAAGGCCAGCAGCTTGCTGGACACCGCATGCCCCACCAGCGTGCCGCCGAGCACGATGCCCAGCAGGATGGACGCGATCGTCAGGCCTTCGATCCAGCCGTTGGCCTTGACCAGCTGCGACGACGGCAGCAGCTCGGTCAGGATGCCGTACTTGGCCGGCGAATACGCCGCCGCGCCCAGCCCCACGATGGAATACGACAGCAGCGGGTGCGAGCCGAACAGCATCATCAGGCAGCCGGCCACCTTGATGGCATTGCTGATGAACATCACCTTGCCCTTGGGCAAGGCGTCCGCGAAGGCGCCCACCAGCGGGGCCAGCACCACATAGAAGACGGCGAAGATGGGCACCAGTGCCGCGCGTTGCCATTCGGGCGCGCCCGAACTCCGCATGAGATCGACGGCAACAACGAAAAGCGCTTGGTCGGCCAGTGACGAAAAGAACTGGGCCGACATGATCGTAAAGAAACCGCGCTTCATCGATGGGCTGGCTGGCCAGAGGGTCTGCTGGCGGTAGTGAAAAAGTGTCGCGTTGTGGGCGAATGGGCGGTTATAGCATGGGGGTGCGGCGCCAAATTAGGCATCCCCACGGTGTTCGACCCCATTCCCGAAGGTGCTAAAACGTGGTCTGCATTTTCCTCCAGCCCCCGCAGAGCCCCTATGCCGCGCCCCATTCTTGCCACCGTCCACACCGACGCGCTGCGTCACAACCTCGAGCGGGCACGCCGCTCGGCCCTCGACGCCCGGGTCTGGGCGGTGGTCAAAGCCAACGCCTATGGCCATGGCATCGAGCGGGTCTATGAGGGCTTGCGCGGTGCCGACGGCTTCGCGCTGCTCGACCTGGCCGAGGCCGAACGCGTGCGCGCCCTCGGCTGGCGCGGCCCGGTGCTGCTGCTGGAAGGCGTGTTCGACGCGCGCGACCTGGAGCTGTGCTCGCGGCTGGACCTGTGGCACACCGTGCACTGCGACGAGCAGATCGACATGCTCGCCGCCCACAAGACCTTGAAGCCGCAGCGTGTGTTCCTGAAGATGAACTCCGGCATGAACCGCCTGGGCTTCACGCCCGAGCGCTTCGGCTCCGCCTGGACCCGCCTGAATGCGCTGACGCAGGTCGACGAGATTTCGCTGATGACCCATTTCAGCGACGCCGACGGCGCCCGCGGCATCGCCCACCAGCTCGAGGCCTTCGAGCGCGTCACGCGCGACCTGCCGGGCGAACGCTCCATCGCCAACAGCGCCGCCACCCTGCGTCACCCCGAGCTGACGCGCGGCGACTGGGTGCGCCCCGGCATCGTGTTGTACGGCAGCGCGCCCGACTTCCCCGAGCACGACGCGGCGCACTGGCAGCTGCAGCCGACCATGACGCTGGCGACCCAGCTGATCTCGGTGCAGACGCTGAAGGCCGGCGACACCATCGGCTACGGCTCCAACTTCACGGCCGAGGGCCCGCTCACCATCGGCGTTGCCGCGGTCGGCTATGCCGATGGCTACCCGCGCCACTGCGGCACCGGCACGCCGGTGCTGGTGAACGGCGTGCGCACCCGCATGGTCGGGCGCGTGAGCATGGACATGATCACCGTCGACCTCACCGACGTGCCCGGCGCGAAGTTCGGCAGCGAGGTCACCCTGTGGGGCCAGTCCGCGAAGACCGGCACGGTGCTGCCGATCGACGACGTGGCGCGCGCCGCGGGCACCGTCGGCTACGAGCTCATGTGCGCCGTGGCGCAGCGCGTGCCGTTCGCGGAACCCGGCCGCGCCCAGGGCGAATGAAGGTCCTGTCCAACTGGCGCTCCGTGCGCCTTTGGGAAACGCAGGTCGAACGCGACCTGCACCGCGACCACAGCCTGCGCACGCACGGCATCCTGATCGGCAGCTTCACGCTGCTGCTGATGTGGTGCGTGTCGGCGCTGCAGATGCACCTGCTGCACGTCGATTCGCTGGCGGTGCGCTACTTCCTCACGCTGGGCGTGGGGTACCTGGGCTACCTGCTGGTGCTGCGCTGGTGGGCGAAGCGGCTGGTCGAGGGGCGCGAGTTCAATCCGGACATCGACGTGCCCGACCTGGATTTCGGCGGCGGGCGCAGCGCAGGCGGGGGCTCGCACAGCCACGCGAGCGTCGGTGAAGGCGGCGGCGGCAGTGGTGGCGGCGGCAGCGGCCTGTCCGACGTGGCCAGCGGCGCTCTCGACGTGGCCGGCGCGTCCGACGAGGGTGCCGTCATCGTGGTGCCGGTGGTCGCCATCTTCCTGATCTGCACGGCCGTGGTGCTCGGCGCGGGCTCGCTGGTGCTGCTGTACTTCAGCTGGGACGCGCTGCTGGCCGTGGCCGTCGAGGTCGCCTTCTCGTACGTGTCGGCGCGCGCCGCGGTGCGCGTGGCGCGCGAGGGCTGGCTCATGGCGGCCGTGCGGCTCACCTGGAAGCCGCTGCTGGGCGCGGTGGTCTGCGCGGTGGCCCTGGGCGCGCTGCTCGACCACTTCATGCCGCAGGTCGACTCGCTGCCCGAGGCGGTGCGCGTGCTGCTGAAGACGCACTGAGCGCGCACGGCACCGCATGTCGAGCGACGCGAAGAAATACCTGCAGGCGTTGGGGGCCGAACTGGCCACGTCGCTCCGGCCCGACTACCGCTTCTACAAGTCCGCGCTCGAACTCCGCGCGCCCACCGGCACCGGCGACAACGTCATCACGCTGGGCGGCGCGATGCGCGGCGCGCCCTTCATCGCCATCGCCTTTCACTTCGGCCGCAGCTTCACGGCGGCCAGGGCCGTGGCGAAGCAGCTCGGGCTGCAGGCCGTCGGGCCTCACATCTCGCAGTACTCGCTGAACCGCGCGTCCATGAAGGGCTTGCCGGCGTCCGGCCCGGGCCGGGTCTCGTGGAACGTTCACACCGGCAAGACGCCCGACGCCACGCTGGTGCCGGAGATGGTCGCCGCGATCCGCGGCATGGCGCTGCCGTTCTTCGAGCGCTTCGCGGACATGGCGGCCGCGAGAAACGCCGTGGCCGCCAACGACGCCTGGTGCCTCGGCGGCACCGCGCAGTGGCGCAACGTGCTGGTGCTGGACGCCGCACTCGGCGAGCTGGACCACTTCGAGGCCTGGGCCGCCAGGCTCGACAGGCTCAACGCCCAGGAGGCGTCGGACCTGCTGCGGCGCGCCGAAGCCGAACGATCGGCAAGGAATTCGGTGGCCTCGCGCATGGACCCGCCTGTCCGGTCTCCCTAGACTTGGGGCATGGATCAATCCCCCGAAGCAAACCCCGCCGCCACGGACCGCGCAGGCCACGCGGACCACGCGGACCACACCAACTGGCGCACCCGGCCCCACAGCACCTGGGCCTTCCAGCACGTGCGCGACCTCATCCCCGTGGCCGACATCGCCAACGACCCGGCGCGCGCCGCGCCTTTTCCCACCGACATCGCCGCGCTCGACCTCGCGGAGTTCCAGCAGCTCACCCGCACCGACGCCCTCGTGGTGATGCACAAGGGCTGCGTGGTGCACGAGTCCTACGACGCCGGCATGGCGGCGCACACGCCGCACATCCTCATGTCGGCGACCAAGTCGGTGGTCGGCCTCGTGGCCGGCGTGCTGCATGGTGCGGGCCTGCTCGACGTCGATGCCCACGTGTCCGACATCGTTCCCGAGCTGGCGCGCACTGCCTTCCAGGGCGCCACCGTGCGGCAGCTGCTCGACATGCGCACCGGCGTCCTCATGGACGCGCAGGCCGCCGAGGCCTACCGCGCCGCCACCGGCTGGGACCCGGTGCCCGCCGGTGAGGCGCCGTCGGACCTGCGCACCTTCTTCGAGACGTCCACCGCCACGCACGCGCCGCACGGCGGTCCGTTCAAGTACACCTCGGCCAACACCGACCTGCTGGGGCTCGTCATGGAGCGCGTGGCCGGGCAGCCCTTCGCCACGCTGGCCAGCGAGCGCCTGTGGGCCCCCATGGGCGCCGAAGACCCGGCGTACATCACCGTCGACGCCAAGGGCGCGGCCCGCTGCACCGGCGGCCTGTGCGCCACCGCGCGCGATCTGGCGCGCGTGGGCTGGCTCGTGTTGCAGCAGGGCCGCGCCGCCGACGGCCGCGCCGTGGTGCCCGCCGGCTGGATCGACGACATTTGGCATGGCGGCGACGCCGAGGCCTGGAACCAGGGCGAGTTCGCCGCCGGCTTCGCGGGCATGCGCATGCGCTACCGCAGCGGCTGGTACGTGGTCGATGACGCGCCCGGCATGCTGTTCGCCATGGGCATCCACGGGCAGCACCTGTTCGTCGACCCGCGCAACGAACTGGTCGTTGCCAAGCTGTCGTCGCAGAACCAGCCGATCGATGCCATCGCGACGGCGCGCACCTTGCGGGCCGTAGGGGCCATCCGGCGCGCGCTGGCCTGAACGACAGTCGGCGAAACGCGCGCTCCGTGAATTTGTAGGCGCGCGGGGTGTCGGGCAGTGGCTTCCGGGCGGAGACAATCCGCGCCGGAGGAAATAACTGCTCACATGAAACCGAAAAAACATACAAACGCCGCATGGCATGCATGCGGCATCGCGCTGGCTGTCGCCGGCTTCTCGGCGCAGGCGCGGGCGCAGACAGAGGGAGGCGCGGCATCGGAACCGTTGCCGGCAAGTACCGCAGCTCCGGCCACGGACCCCGCCGCAGCACCCGCTGCGGCCGCACCTGCCGCAGCAACTGCGGCGCCCCCGGAGGCGCCCGCCGCGCCGCAGACCCGGCTGCGTTTCAACCGTGGCCAATACAAGCCCGGCATCGAAAAGCTTCGCGTGGTCCGCCGCGAGAACACCGTCAACAACGTGGCAGGGCAGATTGCACTGAATGTCGCGTTCGCGGTGCTGACGCGTGGCGCGGCCGTGCAAAGCTTCTCGAAGGACGACCTGGGCGGTGACACGCTCGACGCCCTCAAGGACGACCCGCTGGGCGTCAACCCGGCCATGGCCGAGCTGAACGAGGCGCTCGGCAAGGTCGCCACCGACATCTACCGCAAGCGCGCCGAAGCCGCGCACGCCACCGCCCTGACGGACGGCTCCACACCCGAGGAGATCGCGGAAGCGGGCAAGGTCCAGGCGGAAGCCGACACGCCGCTGCTGCCGGGCGCGTGGCACCTGGTCTATGAAAACCTGACGGGGTCGGACGAGCTGTTCCGCCTGAAGTTCGGCGCCGAGCTGGGCCGCCCGGGCTTCATGCGCCCGCCGGCCACCTGCTTCTACCAGTCGGAACCCGTCGCGTGGGCGCAATGGCAGGCCGACAACTGGCAGCGGCTGCGCGAGGAACGCACGAAGGCCGTCGCCGCCTGCACCGAGACGCTGGCCGCCACGCCTGAAAAGCGCTGGTGAGCGGGCGCCGGGGCGCCCGGCGGATCAGTACAGCCCGAGCTGCCGCGTGCGCAGCCGGGCCAGCCCCAGCAGCGCATCGGTGAACGGCGTGGCCACGCCGGTCAGCTCGCCCAGCTCGCGCACCACCGTCACCAGCGCATCGAGCTCCACCGAGCGCCCCGCCTCCACGTCCTGCAGCATCGAGGTCTTGAACGCCCCGAGCTTCATCGTGATGGCGTGCCGGTCTTCGGGGCTTTGCGTGATCTCGATGCCGATGCGCCGGCCGATTTCCTTGGCCTCCAGCATCACCGCCGAGATGAAGCCGCGCACGTAGTCGTCGCCCATGATCAGGTCGGTGGTGCAGCCGGTGAGCGCGCTGATCGGGTTCACCGTCATGTTGCCCCACAGCTTGAACCAGACGTCCTTCTGGATCTGCGGCGACAGCGTGGTGTCGATGCCGGTGCGCTTGAGCAGCTCGACAAGTTTCTGCACGCGCGGTGTGGCCTCGCCCGATGGCTCGCCCACGATCAGTCCGTTGCCGAAGTGGTGCCGCACCACGCCCGGCCCGTCGAGCGAGCAGCTCGCGTGCACCACGCAGCCGATCACGCTACGCGACGGAATGGCCTTGGCAATGGCGCCTTCGGGGTCCACCGCGGCGAGGCGGTGCCCGGTGATCGCGCCGCCGAAGCCGCCTTCGAGGAACCACCACGGCACGCCGTTCATGGCCACCAGCACGATCGTGTCGGCACCGATCAGCGGTCCGATGCGTTCGGCCACGCCGGCCAGCGCGGGCGCCTTCACGGCGATGACGACGAGGTCCTGCGCGCCGAGCTCGGCCGGGTCGGCCACCGCGTTGACGGGCACGCGCGTGCGCACGTCGCCGCGCACCAGGGAGAGGCCGTCGCGCTGCAGCGCTTCCAGCGTGGCGCCGCGCGCCACCACGTTGAGCCGTTGGCCCGCCTGCGCGAGGCCGGCGCCGATCCAGCCGCCGATGGCGCCGGCGCCGTAGATGCAAATCTTCATGAGGTTTCCGGGTTCAGTTGCGGTAGGAAGTGTCGATGCGGTCCACCTGGCGGACCAGCGCATTGAACACGTCCTGCCCCGCGCCGTGCGCGGGGCTGAACTGCAGCGCGTCGCGCGTGCAGCGCTGCGCGATCTCTTCGCTCACCGGAATGGCGGGACCCATCGAGAAGGTGGCCATTTGAATTTCGCAGGCGCGCTGCAGCGTCCACAGGATGGCGAAGGTCTGCGGCAGCGTCTGGCCCCAGGCCAGCAGGCCGTGGTTGCGCAGGATGACGGCGTTGCGCTCGCCGATGCTCTTGAGCAGCCGCGGGCCCTCGTCGGCGTGGATGGTGATGCCCTCGAAGTCGTGGTACGCCACCATGCCGTGCAGCTGCGCGGTATAGAAGTTGGTCTGCTGCAGGCCGCCCTGCAGGCAGGCCACGGCCACGCCGGCGGTGGTGTGCGTGTGCATCACGCAGTGCGCGCCGGGCAGCCCGTCGTGAATGGCCGCGTGCACCACGAAGCCGGCCGGGTTCACCTTGTGCGTCGAACCGTCGAGCACCTTGCCCTGCAGGTCGATCTTCACCAGGTTGCTGGCCGTCACTTCGCTGTAGTGCAGGCCGAAGGGGTTGATGAGGAACTGCTTCTCGCCACCCGTCACGCTGTCGGGCAACCGCACCGTGATGTGGTTGTAGATCATCTCGACCCAGCCCAGCATCGCGAACACGCGGTAGCAGGCCGCGAGCTCCTCGCGCGCGGCGCGCTCGTCGGGATGGATCGAAGGGTGGACCAGCGCGGACGGCGCTGGCGTGGCGAGTGTGTTCATGGCAGTTCCTTCATTGGGGTTAACCTTCCGCGGTGAAGCCGACCTCTTTGACGATCGGCGCCCACTTGGCGGTGTCTTTCTTCAGCAGCGCGGTCAGCTCGGCGGGCGTGGAGGACATCGCCTCCAGGCCGAAGGTGCCCAGGCCGTCGATCACGTCCTTCTGCGCCAGCGCGTTCTTCATGGCCGTG
Source organism: Variovorax sp. 10N412 (assembly GCF_056394985.1). Taxonomy (NCBI): domain Bacteria; kingdom Pseudomonadati; phylum Pseudomonadota; class Betaproteobacteria; order Burkholderiales; family Comamonadaceae; genus Variovorax; species Variovorax sp. 10N412. The sequence continues at coordinate 97,084 of NZ_JBFTIO010000010.1, read as the reverse complement.
TTCAGCTTGGCCACCAGTTCGGGCGAAGCCTTGGCCGGCAGGAAGAAGGCGAACCATTCGCTGTGCGCCATGTCCTTCAGGCCCTGTTCGCTGAAGGTGGGCACGTCGGGCGCGAAGCGGCTGCGCTTGGCACCCGACACGCCCAGGATGCGCACCTTGCCCGACTGCAAGTGCTGCGTGATGTCGCCGATGGGCCCCGACACCGCCGAGACGTTGCTGCCCAGCAGGTCGAGCATGGCCGGCTGCGTGCCGCGGTAGGCGGCGTGCTTGAGTTCGACCTCGCCTTTCTTGCCCAGCAGCGCGCCGATGAAGTGCGGCGTGGAGCCCGCGGCCGGCGAGCCGAAGTTGGCGCCGGCCGGGTTGGCCTTGGCCCAGGCCAGGAACTCGGGCACCGTCTTCACGCTGGCCGGCACGGCCGGGCCCACGGCAAAGCCGAAGTCGAAGACGCAGGCCAGGCTGACGGGCGTGATGTCGACCATCGGGTCGTAGGGCAGCTTCTTGTAGATGTGCGGGTAGATCGTGAGGATCGAGGTCGGCGTCTGCAGGATGGTGCTGCCGTCGGCCGGGCGGCCCTTCACGTAGCTCACGGCGATCTGGCCGCCCGCGCCGGTGCGGTTCTCGACCACGGCGGTCTTGGCGTACTCGCCGCTGAGTTTCAGCGCCAGGCGCCGGCAGGTGGTGTCCGACGTGCCGCCGGCCGCGAAGCCGGTGACGATGGTGGCGGTCTCGATGTTCATCGCTTGCGCGAAGACGTTCTGGCCAAGGCTGGCCATCAAGGCCGAGGCACTGGTGGTCTGCAGGATCTGGCGGCGGGTGAAAGTCATGATGGGTCTCGCTCCGGGACGTTGTTGTGAAAGGTCACGACTCGTCGCGCAGCCAGGTGACCGCGCCCGAGTGGGTCACGGCGCCCTGATGGGCAGGGCGCACGGTGAGCGCGTATTTTTCCAACAAACCGCCCTTTGGCGCCCCCGCGTTTACCTCACGTCCGGCCAGGCGCGACGCGATTTCTTCTGCCGTCAATTCCACCGAAATGGTGCGTGCTTCCGCGCGCGCGTCGATGGCGATCACGTCGCCGTCGCGCAAGGCGGCAATCGGCCCGCCGTCGGCCGCCTCCGGCCCCGCGTAGCCGATGCACAGGCCGCGCGTGGCGCCGGAGAAGCGCCCGTCCGTCAGCAACGCCACCTTGTCGCCCATGCCCTGGCCGTAGAGCAGGGCGGTGATGCCCAGCATCTCGCGCATGCCGGGGCTGCCCTTGGGGCCCTCGTTGCGGATCACGATCACGTCGCCCGGCTCGTAGCGGCGGTTCTGCACGGCGGCCTGTGCCTGCTCTTCCGAGTCGAAGACGCGCGCCGGGCCGCGGAACACCAGGCCCTTGAGGCCCGCCGTCTTCAGCAAAGCACCGTCGGGGCAGAGGTTGCCCTTGAGCACGGCCAGCCCGCCGTCGCGCGAGATCGGGTTGCCGGGCTCGCGCACCACGCGGCCGTCGGGCGCCAGCGCGCCGGCCAGTTCCTCGGCCATGGTGCGGCCGGTGAAGGTGAGCGCGTCGCCGTGCAGGAAGCCCTGCTCCAGCAGCGTGCGCAGGATGACCCCCGCCCCGCCGATGTAGAACACGTCGCGCGCCAGGTACTGGCCGCCCGGGCGCAGGTCGGCGATGAGCGGGGTGCGCGCGAAGATCTCTGCCACGTCGTCCAGGTGGAACCGGATGCCCGCCTCGTGCGCGATGGCCGGCAGGTGCAGCGCGGCGTTGGTCGAGCCGCCCGTGGCCGACACCACGGCGCAGGCGTTCTCCAGCGCCTTGCGCGTGACGATGTCGCGCGGCAGCGGGCTATCGCCCATCACCGCCTTCATCAGCGTCTTCGCGGCGCGGCGCATCAGCGGTGCGCGCTCGCTGAACACCGCGGGCACCATGCTCGAGCCGATGGGCGCCAGGCCCAGCGCCTCGGACACCATGCCCATGGTGTTGGCGGTGAACTGTCCCGCGCACGCGCCGGCCGTGGGCAGGCAGGCGCGGCTCATGGCGTCGAGCTCGTCGTGCGTGGCCGTGCCGGCCAGCACCTTGCCGATGGTCTCGTAGGTGTCGACCACGTTCAGGTCGCGCCCGTCCGGCCCGGGCATCTGGCCCGGCAGCGCGGAGCCGCCGTGCACGAACACGCTGGGCACGTTGCAGCGCACCATGCCCATCATCAGCCCGGGCAGGTTCTTGTCGCACGCGCCGATGGCGAAGATGCCGTCCCACTGGTGGCCGCGCGTGGAGGCCTCCACGCTGTCGGCGATCAGCTCGCGCGAAATCAGCGAGAAGCGCATGCCCGAGTGCGCCATGGTGAGCCCGTCGCTCACCGACACCACCGGGCATTCGTGTGGCGTGCCGCCGCCCGCGTAGATGCCGGTCTTGGCGTGCTGTGCCTGCTCGCGCAGGTTGAGGTTGCACGGGCTCATCTCGCCGCCGGTGTGGAACACGCCGATGTGCGGGCGCGCGATGTCCTCGTCGTCCTGGCCCAGCGCATGCAGGAAGCTGCGCGTGGTCGCGCGGATCGTGCCCTCGCGGATGGTGGTGGAGCGAAAGCGCTTGGAGGGGTCGGTGGGTGTGGTCATCGGGCTGGCGTCGGGCTGGCGGGAATGCGTCGGTGCGGGAGGGTCAGAACATCGTGTTGTTGTTCGCGGCCGTTTCGGGCACGGGCTGCACCACGTCCCAGTGCTCGACGATCTTGCCGTTCTCCAGCTTGAAGATGTCCACGATGGCGCTGCCGCGGGTGCCCGGCTCGCGCACCGCATTGACATGCAGGATCACGTAGTCGCCGTCGACGAAGCTGCGCTTGATGTCGCCGCGCGACTTCGGAAACTTCTCGCGCAGGAAGCCCACGAACTTGCGAAAGCCCTCGGGGCCGTCGGCCGCCGTGGGGTTGTGCTGCACGTAGCGGTTGCCCACGTACTGCAGGGCCGCGTCGGCGTCCTTCTGGTTCAGGCCTTTTTCGTAGAAGGCGAGCACCGTCTGGCGATTGGCTTCCTGCTGGGCGGTGGCGCCTTGCGGCTTGCCGGTGCCCATGGGGGCGCAGGCGGCGAGGCACAGGGTGGCTGCGGCGGCGATGGCCGTGAAGGTCGTGCGTTGCATGAGGGCTGCTCCGGTGTGAAGTGAATTCAGTAGCCGCTGGGCGCGGCCGCGCCCGGCGCGGCCTTGTACTTGGCCAGCAGCTGCTTCGCCGCCGCCGCCAGCACGATGGTGTCCACCCCCACCGCCACGAACAGCGCGCCGGCCGCGAGCCACTTGCGCGCCTGTTCCTCGGTGGTCGACAGGATGCCCGGCGCCTTGCCGGCCTTGAGGATGCGCGCGATGGCGTCCGCAATCACCGCCTGCACCTCGGGGTGGTTGGGCTGGCCCACGAAGCCCATCGATGCCGACAGGTCGGCCGGGCCGATGAACACGCCGTCCACGCCGGGCGTGGCCGCGATGGCGTCGATGTTCTTCATGGCTTCCACCGTCTCGGCCTGCACCAGCAGGCAGGTTTGCGCATTGGCCTCGTGCAGGTAGTTCGGGTAGGCCTGCCAGCGTGACGCACGCGCCAGCGCGCTGCCCATGCCGCGGATGCCCTCGGGCGGGTAGCGCATGCCCTGCACCAGCCGCGCGGCCTGCTCGGCCGTGTCGACCATGGGCACCAGCAGCGTCTGCGCGCCGATGTCCAGGTACTGCTTGATCAGCGTGGTGTCGCCGACCGGAATGCGCACCACGGGGTGCGAGCGCTCGGCTTCGGGCTGCGCCGACCATGCACTGGAAATGGCCTGCAGCTGCGCGAGCACCGAGCGCACGTCGTTGGGCGCGTGCTCGCCGTCGACCAGCAGCCAGTCGTAGCCGATACCGGCCAGGATCTCGGCCGCGTAGCCGTCGGCCAGGCCGACCCAGAGGCCGATCTGGGGCTTGCCCGATTGAAGGGCCTGCTTGAAGGTGTTGATGGGTGTGTGCATGGGGTTCTTTTCAGACAAAACGGAAGGCGATGGAGCCGAGCGGGCCGTAGTCGGCATGGAAAGTGTCGCCCGGCACCGCGGTGGTGGGGCGCGTGAACGAGCCGCCGAGCACAACCTCGCCGGCTTCCAGGCATTCGTCCCACGGCGCGAGTTTGTTCGCAAGCCACGCCACGCCGGTGGCGGGGTGGTTGAGCACGGCCGCGGCCACGCCCGACTCTTCGATCACGCCGTTCTTGTAGAGCAGCGCGCTCACCCAGCGCAGGTCGACCGCATCGGGCTTCACGGGCCGCCCGCCCATCACGATGCCGGCGTTGGCCGCGTTGTCGGCGATGGTGTCGAAGACCTTGCGCATGGCCTTGGTGTGGCGGTCGAACTGCTCGATGCGCGCGTCGATGATCTCGATGGCGGGCACCACGTAGTCGGTGGCGGCCAGCACGTCGAAGATGGTCACGTTCGGCCCCTGCAGCTTCTTGCCGAGCACGAAGGCCAGCTCCACCTCGATGCGCGGCGCGATGAATCGCTTGAACGGAATGTCGCCGCCCTGCTCGAAGAACATGTCGTCCAGCAGCGTGCCGTAGTCGGGCTCGGTGATCTGGCTGGCCTGCTGCATGGCGCGCGAAGTGAGGCCGATCTTGTGGCCCTTCACGGTGCGCCCCTCGGCGATCTTGGTCTTCACCCATTCGCGCGAGATGGCGTAGCCGTCCTCGACGGTCATCTCGGGAAAGCGCTTGGAGAAATGCTCGACCTGCACGCGCGACTTCTCGCTGTCGTGCAGCTCGGCGGCCAGCTTGGCAATGGTGTCGGAAGAGAGCATGGAGGCTTTCGCTCAGGTCTTGTTGAACAGAGGGTGCAGGTTGCTGTGCTTGCCGTCGTACACCTGCCCCGGGCTTTCGTCGATCTGCAGCGTGATGCCGATGGGGCGCTGCTCGAAGATGGGCGCGAAATGCGCGCGCACGTCGGCCAGCAGCTCGTCGCCGGCTTTCTTCTTCACCGCCTCGGCGCGCCCCGCGGCCATGCGCAGGTTGAGGTAGACGAAGGCGTAGTCGGCCTTGCCGTCGGCCACCGCATGGTGCGCGGCCGGGTAGGCCAGCACGCGCGTGCCGCCGATGGGGAACACCGGCTTGCCGGCCTCGTCGCGCTGTTCGAGCATGGTGTCGGCCAGCGTGCGGCACAGGGCCGACATGTCGGTCTCGGCCTCGATGTTCGGCGTGTAGAGGATCACCAGGTGGGGCATGCGTATCTCCGGTTCATTCGATGGCCATCGTCGCCGCGGTGCAGGTCACCGCGAAGATCGGAATGGCCTTCATGTGCAGGATCTCGCCCTTGCCGCGCGCGGCCGCCGCCACGCTGAGGAAGGTGCGGATCTCGAAGCCGCCCTGGCCCGCCTCGCGGTAGGTGGCCTCGTCGTTGTAGTCGTCCTGCGAGAGCAATGCCTCGCGGTCGTTGGCGCACCAGCGGCGCATGAACTCGGCATCCCACGCGGCGTTGACCTTGCCCGAATCCGGCGTGGCCGGCCAGTGCGAGATGCCGCCGGTGCCCACCAGCGCGATGCGCTCGGGCGCCTTGTCGCAGGCGCGCCGCAGCGCTTCGCCGAAGGCCCAGGCGCGGTGCAGCGGCGTGAGCGGCGGGCCCTGGCAATTGATGTTGACGGGAATGACCTTGGTGTCGAACTTCGGCGTCAGGAAGTTCAGCGGCACCATGATGCCGTGGTCGAACTTCCACTCCTCCGCGTAGGCCACGTCCACCGTCTGCATCACCTCGCGGATCAGGCGCTGCGAGAGCGCGGCGTCGCCGGGCACGGTGGTCTTCGCGATGCCGAGCCACTTCGGGTCCTCGATCGGGCCTTCGTAGCTGTCGGCCATGCCGATGGCGTAGGCCGGCATGTTGTTCATGAAGAAGTTCGCGAAGTGCTCGGCCGCGATGACGATCACCGCGTCGGGCTTCGTCGCGCGCATCGCTTCGCCGAATCGGTGGAACTGCGCGTGGAACTCGTCCTTCACCACCGGGTCGGCCAGATGCGCGCGGCCCGTGATGCCGGGGGCGTGGCTGCACACGCCTGCGAATACGAGACTCATACGCCTGCCACCCTTTCGTCTGTGCCGGTTGTCATGGCGTAGATGCCGGCACGCACGGGGCCGTACTTGCGCACGCCTTCGCGCATGGCTTCCAGGTAGTCGGCCCATGCAATGCCCAGCAGCGGCGCGAAGTGCATCAGCAACTGGCCGTTGCATCCGAGAACGTAGAGCTTGCCAATGTCACCGGTGCTGATGGCTTCGCGCTCTTCGTCGTTCAGGTCATAGGCGCCCAGCAAAGCCGCGCGTGCATCGCCGCCTTCGGCATAGCGGCGTTGCACCTCGGGCTCGCGGTTGAGCGCGAACAAGAACTTCTGCATCGCATAGAGGCTCACCGGTCAGCCCTCCACCTGGATGTTGGCTTTGCGAATGACGTCGCCGTACTTCGCGATCTCGCTCTGGATGAAGGCCGCGAAGCGCTCGGGCGTGCCCGACAGCGACGCGATGCCGCCCTTGTGGAAGGCCTCGGTCACCACGGGCCCCGCGAGCGCGCGGTTCACCTCGGCGTTCATGCGCTGCACGATGGCATCGGGCGTGCCGGCGGGCGCCAGCAGGCCGTTCCACGAATTGGACTCGATGGGCACGCCCTGTTCGGCCAGTGTGGGAATGTTCGGTGCGTACTGCGAGCGCTGCGCGGTCGCCATGCCCAGCGCAATCAGCTTGCCGTTGTCGATGTGGCTGCGGAACTCGGGCCAGTTGCCGAACATCATCGTCACCTGCCCGCCGAGCAGGTCGGTGAGCGCCGGGCCCTGGCCCTTGTAGGGCACGTGCACGATGTCCAGGCCCATCTGCAGCTTGAGCATCTCGCCCGACAGGTGGGCCGAGGTGCCGTTGCCGAAGGAGGCGAAGCTCAGCGTGCCCGGCTTCGCCTTGGCCTGGTTGCGCAGGTCGGCCAGCGTCTTCAGGCCGCTGCCCGGGTGCGTGGCGAGTACGTGCTCCGACATGCCCATGAGCGCGACGGGGCGCAGGTCTTTCTGCGTGTCGTAGGGCAGCTTGCGGATCAATGTCTGGTTGGCCGTGAAGCTGTTGGCCACGCAGACGAAGGTGTAGCCGTCGGGCGCGGCCTTGGCGGCGGCATCGACGCCGATCACCGTGCCGGCGCCTGGCTTGTTGTCGACGATCACCGGCTGGCCCAGCGCCTTCGACAGTTCGACGCCCACGAGGCGTGCCACGAAGTCGGTGGTGCCGCCGGGCGTGAAGGGCACGATCACGCGGATCGGCCTGGCGGGCCAGGTGCCCTGTGCACGCGCGAGCCCAGGCAGTGCAGCGAATGCGGCCGCGCCTTGCAGCAATGTGCGGCGTCGGGTGCTCACGCCACGCCCCAGTGCGGAATGTGGTGCGAGCCCATGGACACCGCGATGTTCTTCGGTTCGCAGAACACCTCGTAGCTCCAGGTGCCGCCTTCGCGCCCCGTGCCCGAGGCCTTGGTGCCGCCGAAAGGCTGGCGCAGGTCACGCACGTTCTGGCTGTTGACGAAGCACATGCCGGCCTCCACGGCCGCAGCGACGCGGTGCGCCTTGCCGATGTTCTCTGTCCACACATAGCTGCTCAGGCCGTAGGGGATGTCGTTGGCCAGGCGGATCGCATCGGCCTCGTCCTTGAACGGAATCAGGCAGGCGACCGGGCCGAAGATCTCGTCCTGCGCGATCTTCATGCGGTTGTCGACGTCGGCGAACACGGTGGGCATCACGTAGTTGCCGCGCTGAACGCGGTCGGGCAGGTTGCTCGGACCTTCGAGGCCGCCGCACAGTAGCGTCGCGCCTTCCTTCGGGCCCAGCTCGATGTAGCTGCGCACCTTGGCCAGGTGGGCCTGCGAAATCATCGGGCCGACGATGGTCTTCTCGTCGAGCGGGTCGCCCACGGTGATGCGTTGGGCGCGTTCCGCGAACCTGGCCGCGAAGTCCGCGTAGATCGACTGCTGCACCAGGATGCGCGAGCCCGCCGTGCAGCGCTCGCCGTTGTTGCTGAAGATCATGAACACGGCCGCGTCGAGCGCGCGGTCGAGGTCGGCGTCGTCGAAGATCACGAACGGGCTCTTGCCGCCCAGCTCCATGCTGAACTTCTTCAGGCCCGCGCTTTTCACGATGCGGTTGCCCGTGGCGGTGGAGCCGGTGAACGAAATCGCGCGCACATCAGGGTGCGCCACCAGCGGCTCGCCGGCTTCCTTGCCGTAGCCGTGCACCAGGTTCAGCACGCCGGGCGGAATGCCCGCTTCGAGCGCCAGCTCGCCCAGGCGCGCGGCCGTGAGCGGCGACAGCTCGCTCATCTTCAGCACCGCGGTGTTGCCGAAGGCCAGGCAGGGCGCGACCTTCCAGGTGGCCGTCATGAAGGGCACGTTCCACGGGCTGATGAGCGCACACACGCCCACCGGATGGAACAGCGTGTAGTTCAGGTGCGTGGGCGTGGGGTAGGTGTGGCCGTCCACGCGCGTGCACATCTCGGCGAAGTAGTAGAAGTTGTCGGCCGCGCGCGGAATCAGCTGCTTGCCGGTCTGCGCGATGACCTGGCCGCAGTCGTTGGTCTCGGTCTGCGCGATCTCGGGCACGTGCGCGGCGATCAGGTCGCCGAGCTTGCGGATCAGCTTGGCGCGTTCGGGCGCGGGCATGCCGGCCCACTTGGGGAAGGCTTCCTTCGCGGCGGCCACGGCCGCGTTGACTTCGGCTTCGCCGCCCGAGGCGACCTCGGCCAGCACCTCCTGCGTGGCGGGGTTCACCGTTTCGAAGTAATCGGTGCCGGCAACGCGCTTGCCGTTGATCAGGTGATCGACTCTCATGCTTGTCCTTGAAGGGTCTCGATGGTGTTGATGAGCGCGCCGATGCGCTCGATCTCGGTGACGACCACGTCGCCCGGCTGGCAATCGACCACGCCGTCGGGCGTGCCGGTGAGGATCAGGTCGCCCGGCGACAGCGTCATGAAGCGGCTGAAGTATTCGATGAGGAAAGGCGCGTCGAAGATCATGTCGCGCGTGTTGCCCTGCTGCGTGACGGTGCCGTTGACGGTGGTGCGCAGCGCGAGCGCCATGGGGTCGGGCACATCGGCCGCATCGACGAACCACGGGCCCAGCGGCGTGCAGGTGTCGCGGTTCTTCACGCGCAGGTTGGGGCGGTACCAGTTCTCCAGGTAGTCGCGAATGGCGTAGTCGTTGGCCACCGTGTAGCCGCCGATGAAGTCGCAGGCGTCGTCGCGCTTCACATTTTTCGCGGTCTTGCCGACCACGATGGCGAGCTCGCATTCGTAGTGCATGAACTTCACGCCGGCCGGGCGGTGCGTGCGCTGGCGGTGGCCGATGAGCGCGCTCTGGCCCTTGACGAACACCAGCGGTTCCTCGGGTGCCTTGAATTCGAGTTCCTTGGCATGGTCGGCGTAGTTCAGGCCCAGCGCGAGGATGGTGCGCGGGCGCGCCGTGGGCGCGAGCGGCGGCAGCCAGGTGAGCTGCGCCTGCGGCACGACGCGGCCGTCGTCCAGGCGCACGGCCGCGTCGGCCTGGCCGTCGAATTCGTGGGCGGTGCCGGTGTGTTCGCGGCCTTCGTAGATGACGCGTGCGTGCTTCATGCGGCTTCCTTCACCAGCGTGTGGCTCAAGGTCTCGAACCCCGGCGCGGAGATGTCGATGCGGTCGCCGGCACGGGCCAGCGGGCGGCCGGGGCCGCAGCCCAGCATCAGCACGTCGCCGTGCGCGAGCGTCATGAACTCGCCGACGTCGGCCAGCAGTTGCCGCGCGGGCCGCACGAGCTGCGAGAAGTCGATGGACTGCTTCAGTTCGCCGTTGATGCGCACCTCGAGGCGGAAGGCCGCCGGGTCCGCGACGTCCTGTGCGTCGCGCAGCGCCGGCCCCACGCCCAGGAAACCGTCGACGCACTTGAACTTCACCGGCGGACGGAAGAAGCTCGCGTGGGGAATCGACAGGTCGTCCAGCAGCACGAAGCCTTCGACGTCGCCCTCGGCGCCGACCACCATGCCGATGCTCGCGCCGACTTCCACCTCGGGCACTGCGGCGGGCACCGCGATGGCGCTGCCGTGCGGGCTCCAGGTGTTGGCCGTCTTCACATAGAGCACGGGCGCCTGCGGCGGGGCCTTGTACGGCGGCTGCGTCATCTGCGGCGCGAGCGCGTCCACCTCGGCGCGAAAGTTCAGCAAGGTGCCGTACACCGTGCCGGCGGGCATGAAAGGCGCGTGGCTCATGAGGGTTGCTCCAGTGCAATGAGTTCGTCGAGCAGCCCGTAGAGCTGCGTGAGCTTGGCCTTGCCCATCGACTGTTCCATCCAGTCGTAGTGCGCCTCGATGCTGCTGCCCAGGCGCTTGACCAGCTTCATGCCGTGCGGCGTGGCCGCGACCACGGTGCGGCGCTGGTCCGCCGGATCGCGCCCGCGGGTGATGAGGTTGTCGCGCTCCATGCGCGCGAGCACCCCGGTGAGGCTGGGGCCGAGGATGAAGGCCTCGCGCGCCACCCGGCCGGTGTCGACCGCGCCGTGCTCGCCCAGCACGCGCAGCACGCGCCATTGCTGGTCGGACAGCGCGTGCTCGCGCAGGCTGGGCCGGGTGTGGGCCATCACGGCTTCGCGGGCCTGCAGCAGCAGGCGCGGCAAATTGCGGTGCGTGAATGTGGTGCTCAAGGGCTTGTCTCTTTCCGCGTTCTCTCGAAATTACTTAACATGTTAAATGATTGGCCCGTTCTTTCCAAGGCGCCGGGCATCAGGGTTTGTGCGGACACCTAAACTCGTCGCATGGCCAAGGACAAAACACTTTTCGTCTGCAGTGAATGCGGCGGCACCAGCCCCAAATGGCTCGGCAAATGCCCGAGTTGCGGCGCCTGGAACACCCTCGTCGAACAGGTGGCGGGCGCAGGCGCGGGGGGCGCAGCAGCCAACAACCGCTTCGGCACGCAGTTCGCGTCGCTCGCGGGCGCGTCGGAGCTGTCGACCCTTTCCGAAATCGAGGCGACCGACGTCGCGCGCACGCCCACCGGGCTCGACGAACTCGACCGCGTGCTGGGCGGCGGCATCGTGTCGGGCGGCGTGACGCTGATCGGCGGCGACCCGGGCATCGGCAAGTCGACGCTGCTGCTGCAGGCGGTCGATGCGCTGCAGCGCGCGGGGCAGAACGCGCTGTATGTCACGGGCGAGGAAAGCGGCGCGCAGGTGGCGCTGCGCTCCAAGCGGCTGGGCCTCGATCACTCGCAGGTGCAGGTGCTGGCCGAGATCCAGCTCGAGAAGATCATCGCCACGCTCGACGCCACGCGCCCGGCCATCGCGGTGATCGACTCCATCCAGACGGTGTACTCCGACCAGCTCACCTCGGCGCCGGGTTCGGTCGCGCAGGTGCGCGAATGCGCGGCGCACCTCACGCGCTTCGCCAAGACCAGCGGCACGGCCGTGGTGCTGGTGGGCCACGTCACCAAGGAAGGCGCGCTGGCGGGTCCGCGCGTGCTCGAGCACATGGTCGACACGGTGCTGTACTTCGAGGGCGAAACGCATTCGACCTTCCGCCTGGTGCGCGCCATCAAGAACCGATTCGGCGCGGTCAACGAGATCGGCGTGTTCGCCATGACCGAGCGCGGCCTGAAGGGCGTGACCAACCCGAGCGCCATCTTCCTGAGCCAGCACGCCGAGCCGGTGCCCGGCAGCGTGGTGCTGGTCACGCTCGAAGGCACGCGGCCGATGCTGGTGGAAATCCAGGCCCTGGTCGACAACGGCGGGCCGAGCCCGCGCCGTCTGTCGGTGGGCCTGGACCGTGACCGCCTGGCGATGCTGCTGGCCGTGCTGCACCGCCATGCGGGCGTGGCCTGCGTGGACCAGGACGTGTTCGTCAACGCGGTGGGCGGGGTGCGCATCAGCGAGCCCGCGGCCGACCTGGCCGTGATGCTGGCCATCACCTCGAGCCTGCGCGGCAAGCCGCTGCCCAAGGGCTTCATCGCGTTCGGTGAAGTCGGCCTGGCCGGCGAGGTGCGCCCGGCGCCGCGCGGGCAGGAGCGCCTGCGCGAGGCCGCCAAGCTGGGCTTCAGCGTGGCGGTGGTTCCCAAGGCCAACGCGCCCCGAAAGGGCGCGAAGGAAATCGAAGGCCTGACGATCCATGCCGTCGAGCGCATCGAAGAGGCGATGGACGTGGTCCGCCGCCTCGATTGATCGTGACGGGAAAAAAACGGCCCGGCGCGCCTCTGACGCGCCGGGCCTACCCTCCCTACCCCCCGATGTGCATCGTGAACGCCGGTCCGCTGTTGAGCACGCATTGGCCGCTGCCCAACGTGGCCGAGTTCATCGTGTACTGGCAACTGAGATTGCCGCCGCGGCTGCCGGTGGCATTCGCCACGCCGGTGCCCCGCGAGCCTGCGACCCGGGTTGCCTCTCCCTGAAACTGTTCGCCGCCGATCTGTGCGTTGAAGTGGCCGCGGCCGTTCATGTCGTTGGTCACCGTGCCGGCGACGGCGCCGTAGCGCGCGGCCTCGGCGTTCGACGGATACAGCCGCGCGTTGAAGGTCTGCGCGATCGGGCCCGGTGCGACGGCGTAGGCCTGCGAAGGCGGTGCCGCGGGAGCGGGTTGTCCGAGCGGCACCACGTAGCAGCCGCTGAGTGCGGTGCCCGCGAGCGCGGCGACGAGGGTGAGGCGAACGAAGGTGACGGAACGCGGAATGGTCATACGCTTTTCAATGGCCCGGGCTGATGCCCGTGAAGCGAAATGTGCCCGCTGGCGCTCCCTGGCCCTGCGCTTTTCGGCCCGGGTACCGCCCGGCGCCCCCGGCGGTAGTCAGCGCCGCTACTTCGGGGTGCCGGTTCGCCCCGCGGTCGGGCGGCGACAATGCGCGCCATGAATTTCAAGAAATTTCTGGTGCCCGTGGGCGCCATCCTTCTCCTGGGGCTGGCGTGGCGCAGCGGCGGATGGGGCGGCGTGGCCCTGGCCGCCGGCGCGATCGTGATGTTCCTGCTGCTGCACTTCAACCGCGCGATGCAGGTGCTCAAGCGGGCGGCGGAACGGCCGGTGGGCTATGTGGGCAGCGCCGTGATGCTCAATGCCAAGCTCAAGCCCGGTGTCTCGCTCATGCACGTGGTCGCGATGACGCGCGCCCTGGGCGAGCTGCGTTCGCCCAAGGACGAGCAGCCCGAGCTGTACCGCTGGACCGACGGCGGCAATTCGTACGTCGACACCGTGTTCAGCGGCGGCAAGCTGCAGAGCTGGACCATGACGCGGCCCGAAACCGCGCCCGAAGACGAAACACAAACCCCCACAGCCTGATCAGCCCGCACCCGCCTTGCGCCCGGGCTGCCGCCAGGGCGGGTTCGCCTTGGCGTGGTGCCGCGCCTCTTTCGCGAATTCGGCGCATGCGTGCGTCATCAGGTCGGCCGAGCGGTAGACCAGGAACACGTCGAAGTCCGGCAACGCGTCGGTGATCGGCAATTTCTCCAGCAGGCCGGGCTGCAGCCGCAGCGGCCCCGCGCCGTGGAACACGAAGTCCGACCACATGCTGATCATGTCGGTCTGCGTGGCCAGCTGAAGGCCCAGCAGGTTCGATGCGCTCTGCACCATGCGCCGCGGCATCTCGAGCCCGTGCATCTGCATGGTGCTGACCAGCGGGCTGCCCGCGTCGTCGATCGGGTCGAGCACCAGCCAGTCGGCGTCCAGCAGCGGCTGCAGCTTGCGCACGCGCCGCAGCGGATGGCCCGCGCGCACCGACAGGTGCATGGCCACCGAGAACAGCGGCTCCCATTGAAAGGCGTTGGTGCCCGGCCCGTTGCAGGTGGAGATCAGGCCCAGGTCGAGCCGCCCTTCGCGCAGGCCTTCGAAGATCTGCTGCGGCCGCAGTTCGAAGCCGCGCATCGCCACGTTGGGAAAGCGCTGGCGGAACGACGCCATTGCGTCGGGCAGCGGGCCGCTCGAGGCGACCGCGGTGAAGCCGATGTTGAGCTGCGCCTCGTCGTGTCCGCGGATCGCCTCGATGTCTTCCAGCGCATGCCGCAGCTCCTGCTCGACCAGGCTCGCGCGCTTGACCAGCGCCACGCCGTAGGCCGTGAGGCTCACGCCGCGCGTGGAGCGCGACATCAGCGTCACGCCGAGCTCGCGCTCCAGCTCCGAGATGGTCTTGGACAGCGCCGGCTGGGTGGTATGCAGGCTGCGCGAGGCCTCGTGGATGCTGCCGTGCTGTGCCACCGCCAGCAGAACGCGCAACTGTTGCAGCTTCATCGTGGTGCCGTTTTCTCGATAAAGGGGCGCAAAAACGCCGCCTTGGTGGTTCTCCCGATGGCGACGCGGGCCTCTTTCTGTCGGGGATTCCGTTTGGTTATCGGCATGAAAATTTGTGATTCTTCGCTGCTGTGCTTTGCCTGAATACTCCGCCGCAAAGGGCCCTGCCGGTCCCCCGCAAACCTGTTCGTGGAGACATTAGATGAGCGAAGCCACCTTGCCTGCAAGCCCGATCCTGGGTTCTTCTTCCAGCGCCTCCAACGCTGCCAGTGCCGCCAAGGCGAAGGCACCGCAGAGCCAGTTCCGCCTGATCGCGGCCTGCTCGCTCGGCAATGCGCTGGAGATGTACGACTTCACCGTCTACAGCTTCTTCGCGCTGCTGATCGGCAAGCTGTTCTTTCCTTCGGACAGCGCTTACGGCTCGCTGTTGCTGGCTGTGGCCACCTTCGGCATCGGCTTCGTGATGCGTCCGCTGGGCGGCGTGATCATCGGCAACTACGCCGACCGCAAGGGCCGCAAGGCCGCCATGACGCTGACCATAGGACTCATGGTGCTGGGCACGCTGTGCATCGCCTTCGCGCCGACTTACGCATCGGCCGGCGTGTTCGGCTCGCTGATGATCGTGGCGGGTCGGCTGCTGCAGGGCTTCTCGCTCGGCGGCGAAGTGGGCGCGGCCACCTCGATGCTGATGGAGGCCGGCGGCGTGAAGGGCCGGGGCTTTCGCGTGAGCTGGCAGCTGGCGAGCCAGGGCATCTCGGCCTTGCTGGGTGCGCTCACGGGCGCCGCGCTGTACGCCGCCTTGCCGCAGGCTTCGCTGGAGAGTTGGGGCTGGCGCCTGCCGTTCCTGCTCGGCCTCCTGATCGCGCCGGTGGGCTTCTACATTCGCGCCCACCTCGACGAGACCCACGTTGCCGACAGCCATGCGTCCAGTCCCGTGGGCCGGCTCCTGCGCGAACACGGCGGTACGGTGCTCAAGGGCATCCTGGCGACCACGGCGGGCACCGCGACGATGTACCTGGTGGTGTTCTTCATGCCCACCTACATGATCCGCGTGCTGCACATGCCGCCGTCGCTGTCGCTGCTGTCGGGCTGCGTCACCGGTATCACGCTGTTCGTGGTGTCGCTGGTGGCGGGGCGCCTGGCCGACCGGCTGCCCAACCGCCGCCCGCTGGTGATCGGCTCGCTGCTGTTCAGCGTGGTCGCGGTGGTGCCGGTGTTCTGGCTCATCAGCCACTACCCGAGCGTGCCCCTGGTGCTCGCGCTGTCGGCGCTGCTGACCGCCAGCGTGAACATCGGCACCACGCCGATGTTCCTGATGCTGCTGGAAATGCTGCCGGCCGGCGTGCGCGCCAGCGGCATCTCGGTGATCTACAGCGTGGGCGTGACGATCTTCGGCGGCTCCTCGCAGTTCATCGTGACCTGGCTGCTCGCCAAGACCGGCAACCCGCTCTCGCCGGCTTTCTACATGGTGGTTTGCGGCGCGTTGAGCCTGGCCGCGCTGCTGAGCCTGCGCGAGCGCAAGGCGGCCTGACATCCCTTCGAAACGGACCTTTCTTCATGACCCGCGAACTCAGCCCCCAGACCACCAAGCTCCTGTCCCGCCTGCTGCCCCAGGCCGACGTCGACACGCAGGCCTTCGTCGACATCCGCCGGCAGATCCACGCCAACCCCGAACTCGGCTTCGAGGTGAGCGCCACCAGCGAGCTGGTCGCCAACCTGCTGCGCAGCTGGGGCTACGAGGTGCACACGGGCATCGGCAAGACCGGCATCGTGGCGCAGCTGAAGGTGGGCCACGGCACGCGCCGCCTGGGCATCCGCGCCGACATGGACGCGCTGCCCATCGTCGAGGCCACCGGCCTGCCGTACGCGAGCCGCAACCCCGGGCGCATGCACGCCTGCGGGCACGACGGCCACACGGCCATCCTGCTGGCGGCGGCCAAGGCATTGGCGAAGGCGCGCAACTTCGACGGCACGCTGAACCTGATCTTCCAGCCCGATGAAGAGAACCTCTGCGGCGCGCGCGCGATGATCGCCGACGGCCTGTTCGAGCGCTTTCCCTGCGATGCGGTGTACGCGCTGCACAACGCGCCCGGCGTGCCGGTGGGCACCATGCTGGCCGTGACCGGCCCGGTGACGCTGTCGTCCGACGTGGCCGACGTCACGATCAAGGGCGTGGGCGGGCACGGTGCCATGCCGCACCGTGCCCGCGATCCGGTCGCGGCGGCGGCCGCCATCGTGACGGCGCTGCAGACCGTGGTGGCGCGCAACGTGGCGCCAGACGACACGGCGGTGGTGTCCGTCGGCTTCATCCGCGGCGGCGCCACGCACAACGTGATTCCGCAGTCGGTGACGCTGGGACTGAACGTGCGCGCGGCGCGGCCCGAGACGCGCGCGCTGGTCGAGCAGCGCATCCGCGAGATCGTGAGCTTCACCGCGCAGGCGCACGGCGTGGAGGCCGAGATCGACTACCGCCAGCTGGTGCCGCCGGTGGTCAACACGGCGGCCGAGACGCAGCTGGCCGCGCAGGTCTGCGCCGAGCTGGTGGGCGAGGAGAACGTTGTCACGCAGGTGCCCAAGGGCTTCGCGGGCAGCGAGGACTTCGCCTGGATGCTCGCCGCGCTGCCGGGCTGCTACCTGTTGCTCGGCAACGGGGAGGGCGAGTTCGGGGGCTGCATGGTGCACAACCCCGGGTATGACTTCAACGACCGGGTGCTGCCGCTGGGCGCGGCATGCTGGGTGCGCCTCGCGCAGACCTATCTGGTCGCCTGAACGCCTTCGATCAGAACGGCGCGTCTTCCTCTTCCTCGGCGGCATCGGCCGGGGTCGTGGTGGTGGGTGCCGATGCTTTCGCTGCAGGCTTCGGTGCTTCGTCCGCCGGCGCTGCCGAGAACGCGGCCTCGCCGCCCAGCGCGTCGAGCAGTGCGGGCACCAGCTGGCCCAGTTCGCCCGTGGCAATGGCCACGTCGGCATCGAAGTTGTCTTCCTTCTTGCCGCCGGAGGCGCCGTCGCCCGTGCCTTCGAGGAAGGTGATCTTGCGGATCAGCATGCCGTGCGTGAGCTCGAAGGACACGCGGTCGTCCCAGGTGAGCGCCAGGCGCGTGGGGCGCTTGCCGTCGGTGATGTGCTTTTGCACTTCCTCGATGTCCAGCGGGTGCTTGGCGTAGCGCACCACGGCCTTGGAGTCGTCCGAGGCCTTGAGCTCGCATTCGCGGTCGATGGTGAAGCCGGCCGGCGGCTCCTGCGTCAGCAGCCAGTTGGCCATGGCGGCGGCGGGCTCGATCTGCGTGTTCACCAGGGCCACCGCAAAACCGTCGAGCGACTTCACCAGGCTTGTGACCACTTCGTCGGCGCGCGAGGCGTTGCCGCTGTTGATCACGAGACGGTTCTCGGCCTTGTCGATCCACACCGTCACGCGCGCGCTGCGCGTGAAGGCCATGGGCAGCAGCTCCAGCGTGATGTCTTCCTTGAGGTCCTTCTTTTCCTTCTTGCCGGGCTTGCGGCCGGTGGTGGCCTCGATGTTCGCGCAGCGCTCGTCGAGCTTGCGGCGCACCACGGAGCCGGGCACGGCCTTGCTTTCGATCATGTACTCGACCAGCCACTGGCCGTCGATGGATTCGACCAGCGGGCCGCCGGCCTCGCCGCGGGGCTCGACCCAGCCGGCGGATTTTTCCTGCGAGGGGCCGCAAGGCACGAAGCGCTGCTTGCCGAGCCCTTCTTCCGCCTCGGTCAGTGTCTGGGACCAGGCAGGTTCGATGCGATAGACGATGACGTTCTTGAATACGGACACGGAAACCCTTTTTCCACTGGTTTGCACAACCGGCCATTGTCGGGCACCCGGTTCCGGGCGCCGCCGTAAAATCGAAAGCTTTTGCGACTTCCCCCCGGTCGCACCCCATACCGCTTCCAAAGGAATCAGGAAATGAGCTCGATCCCCCCCTCGCTGGACGACCGTGACGGCAAGATATGGATGGACGGCGAACTCGTGGACTGGCGCGACGCCAAGATCCATGTGCTGAGCCACACGCTGCACTACGGGTGCGGCGCCTTCGAGGGCGTGCGCGCCTACAAGACGGCGCAGGGCACCGCCATCTTCCGCCTGGCCGAGCACACCGAGCGGCTGTTCAACAGCGCCAAGATCCTGCGCATGACGATTCCGTTCTCGCAGGAGCAACTCAACGAAGCGCAAAAGCAGGTGGTGCGCGAGAACAAGCTCGAAAGCTGCTACCTGCGCCCGCTGATCTGGATCGGCTCCGAAAAGCTCGGCGTGAGCCCCAGGGGCAACAAGATCCACGCCATGGTCGCGGCCTGGTCCTGGGGCGCCTACCTCGGCGAAGAAGGCATGCGCCGCGGCATCCGCGTGAAGACGTCGAGCTACACCCGCCACCACGTCAACATCACGATGACGCAGGCCAAGGCGGTGAGCAACTACACCAACTCGATCCTGGCCAACATGGAAGCGCTGGACGACGGCTACGACGAGGCGCTGCTGCTCGACGCGAGCGGCTTCGTGTCCGAAGGCGCGGGCGAGAACATCTTCGTGGTCAAGGGTGGCGTGGTCTACACGCCTGACCTGTCGGCCGGCGCGCTCAACGGCATCACGCGCAACACCATCCTGCACATCTGCAAGGACCTGGGCCTGGAGCTGGTGCAAAAGCGCATCACGCGCGACGAGGTCTACATCGCCGACGAGGCCTTCTTCACCGGCACCGCCGCCGAAGTGACGCCCATCCGCGAGCTCGACCGCATCGAGATCGGCAACCGGGGCGACGGCGGTTCGCGCGGCCCCATCACCGAAAAAATCCAGTCTGCCTTCTTCGACATCGTGAACGGCAAGAACCCCAAGTACGCCCACTGGCTCACGAAAGTCTGATCCCATGTCCACCAATGCAGTCGTCGAACTCCTGGCCAAGGAGCTCAATCATCAAGGCGGCGTGTTCTGCCCCAGCCCCAAGGCCGACATGAAGCTCTGGAACAACCACCCGAAGGTCTACCTCGACGTGGCGCGCACCGGTGAAGCCAAGTGCCCGTACTGCGGCACGGTGTACCGGCTGAAGGCCGGCGAAACGGTGTCGTCGCGGCACTGACGCCGCCGCGCGCCGGTCTGCCGCTTCGCCGCGGCCGGCCTGGCGCCCGTGGCGCCTGGGTCAGGGCGCCAGCACCAGCGGCAGCGTCTTCTGCCCGCTGATCCACTCGCCGCGCAACCCCGTCCCTTCGGGCACCAGGCGCAGGCGCGTGTCCTTGGATTCTTCCAGCGCCAGCACCCCGTCGCGGTACGTGCCGAACACTGAAATCGGCTTGCGATAGCGGTCGTAGAAATAGGTGGCGCCGACCGAGCCGTCGCTGGCCAGCGGCTGCAGCCGCAAGGTGACCGGCAATCGTGCATCGATGCTGCCGCGCAGCACCTGGTCGAACGCCGAAGCCGGCGCGCTCGCCGTGCCTTCTCCCAGCAGCAACGCGCGGCCGTAGGCCGTGAGCGACGGCGCCAGTTGTGCCGGCGTGAAGCGGCTGCTGAAGTCACCGAGGTCGTCGAGCGCGCGCATCGCATGGTTGCTGCAGCGGCCCTGCGTGAACAGCACGCCCTTCGCATCGATCTCCATGCTGCGCAACGGGTCCATCTTCAGCCAGGACGGGTCCTGGCGCGACTGCAGGCATTCGGTGTAGAGCGCCGCCTTGTCCTCGCGGTCCTCTTCCTTGGCGCGCGCCTTGCCGCCCAGCGCGGCGATTTCCTTGCGCAGCCGGGCGACGTTGTCGGCCTGCACCTTGCGCGCCATTTCGGCGAGGCCGGCGGCCGTGAACAGGTCGGCCGGCGCGAGATGGCGTCCGGTCGCCGCGTCGAACGCATGCCCGACGGCGAAGCTTTCGCAGTACGCGCCGCAGCTTTCGCCTTCGATGCGCAGCGACAGCAGGCGGGCGTCGTTGCGCAGCACCTTGTAGCCGAGGTTCGGCAGGGTCTTCCACTGCTGCGCCTCCACGCCGCGCAGACCGTCCGCGGCACGTGCCGGCGACATCGCCTCGAAAGTCTCGATGAAAAGAAACTGGTTGATGCGATCGGCCGCCTTGGCGTCGTCGGCGCGCACCCATGGAAAGCGCTGCGCTTCCTGGCCTGTGCCGTGGACCAGACCCTGCACGACGGCCGGGGCCGCGTGCGCGCCGAGCGTGCAGGCCACCAGCAGGGCGGCGAGGATGTGACGTTTGTTGTTCATGGAGTCTTGTTCGTTTGGAGCCGCCGGCGCGGCCACAGGTCGCGCCACGGATCCGGGTCTTGCCTTTCCTGCGCGAGCCGCAGGTAGATCATCGCGATCCACAGCAGCGCCAGGCCGATCTGCGCGTCGCGCAGCGCCGAGTTCACGCTCGACGCGATCAGCGCGATCAGCGTGGCTGCCAGCGCGTAGCGGCCCGCGATGTCGGGCCGTTTCCATGCCTGCCAGACGGCGCCGACCATGATGAACAGCAGGCTCAGCACGGCCGGCAGCCCGCCCTGCGAGCCGACCCACAGGAAGTCGTTGTGCGGCATGTTCGAGTCGGCGAACATCGCCGGCCCGCGCTTGTGCCACTGCTCGGTCCAGCCGCCGATGCCCCAGCCGGTGAGCGGCCGGTCGGCGATCATGCGGCCGGTGTCGCGGTACATGTAGTAGCGGATGACCCAGCTGCCCTTGAAGACGGCGCCGGCCTGCGCTTCCTCGAGTTCCTGCACGCCGGTCTCGACCTTGTGCTGGAGCTGCGGCAACTGGTAGAGCCCGGCCCCCAGCACCACGGTGCCCAGCACCAGCGCGCCCACCAGCATCTTCAGGTGATTGCGCCACTGGTGGATGCACACCATCGGCACCACCAGCAGCAGCGCAAGCACCGAGGTGCGCGAGGTGAGCGGCAGCGCCACCACCAGGCCCAGCCCGAGCATCAGCACGAAGGCCGGCACGGCCCGCAGCGGCCTGTGCGCGGCGATCTGCGCAATGCCCCACACGGCGGCCGTGGACGCCACCACGCTGAACAGCAACGCGTTGCTGATCGACTTGTTGCCCACCTCCATGACCACCGCGCGCAGCGGCGACCAGAGCGGAAAGCCGATGACGTAATAGGCCACGATCAGCAGCACGCCCAGCGCCGCCGCCAGCAGGAAGCCGCGCAGCGCCCAGATCGCCTCCTCGCGCGTGAGCGCCATCGCCATCAATACCGTGAGGCCGATGCGCAACCCGTGGAACAGGTTGGAGGGGGTTTCGGGGTAGTGCGGACTAACGGCCAGCACCACGAGGGTCCAGGCCAGGTAGGCCATCACCGGCCACCACAGCGGGTTGGCACGCAGCCGCGCGATGCGCTCGCGGCCGTCGCCGGCCGCCAGCAGGGTGAGCATCAGCAGGATGGCTGAAAGGTAGGTGACGCCGACCGGCATGAACACCACCAGCCCCCAGAACATGGCCGCGGGCCGAACGATGTGCGATCTCTGCATAGGGGCGGGATTTTAGGTGCGCCCCGAGGCACCAACCTGACCAGCCCCGCGGCTGCGAGGGTGGCGCGCTCAGTGCCCGCGCGCGGCGGCCGGAAGGCGAATGACGAAGCTCGCGCCGCCGCCCGACCGGTCTTCGCAGCGCACCGTGCCGCCGTGCCGCTCGGCGATCGACTTCACCAGTGCCAGCCCCAGGCCCACGCCGCCGTTGCGTTCGCTGGCGCCGGGCAGCCGGTAGAAGGGCTCGAAGATGCGCTCGCGCAAGGCGGGCGGCACGCCTGGGCCGCGGTCGTTCACGCGCACCGTGGCATAGCCGTCGGCGCTGCCCAGCTCCACCGCGATTTCGCCGGCGCCGTAGCGGCGCGCGTTCTCCAGCAGGTTGCGAATGGCCCGGCGCAGCAGGCGCGACACGCCCGGCACCGTGAGGTTTGCGTTGTCGGTGCCTTCGGCCAGATCGAGCTCCGCGTTCACCTGCGCGCATTCCTCGGCCGCCAGGCCGGTCAGGTCGACCGCCTCGATGGTGCCCATGTCGGCCTCGCTGGCGTCCAGCCGGCTGGCCAGCAGGATCTCGTCGATGAGCTGGTCGAGCTCGCCGATGTTGCGCGAGATTTCTTCGCGCGCCGACGGGCTCGGGCGCTCGCCCATCAGCTCCAGGCCCATGCGGATGCGCGTGAGCGGCGAGCGCAGTTCGTGCGAGGCGTTGGCCAGCAGCGACTTGTGCGAGCGCACCAGCTTCTCGATGCGTTCGGCCGACGCGTTGAATCGTTTGGAGAGATCGGTCACTTCGTCCTGCCCTTCTTCGGCGACGCGCACCGAGAGATCGCCTTCGCCCCAGCGCTGCACGCCGCGCTGCAGCGACTCCAGCCGCTGCGTGATGCGCCGCACGATCGGGTAGACGCCCAGCGCCACCGCCACGCCCACCAGGGCGATCATCCAGCCCAGCCCGAAGGGCGTGCGCCACGGCGCGAAGCCGCCCGAGCCCGTGGGCCGCTCGCGCGGCGCCACGCGCAGCGTGATGGCCTTGCCGTCGCTGAGCGTCACGTCGAACTCCAGGCCCTGGCCCGGCACGCGCAGTGCGGTGCCCGCGCCGATCTTCTTGTCCTGTGCGTCGAGCACGACCACCTCGCGCGGCACCGGCGCCAGGCGCTCGCGCTCGGCCTCCGCCGCTTCGCGCACGATCCAGTTGGCCATCAGCGTGAGGATGACGACGCCGCCCACCACCGCGAGCCAGATGCGCACGTAGAGGTGCCGGGAGTAGAGACCGCGCAGCATCGGCAGCCGCTCAGTCTTGTTGCTTGGCGAAGACGTAGCCCACGCCGCGCACCGTGAGGATGCGCTTGGGGTTCTTCGCGTCGACCTCGATGGCCGCGCGGATGCGGCCCATGTGCACGTCGATGGAGCGGTCGAAGGCCTCGAGCTCGCGCCCGCGCACGGCTTCCATGATCTGGTCGCGCGTGAGCACGCGGCCCGCGCGTTCGGCCATGGCCACCAGCAGGTCGAACTGGTAGGAAGTGAGGTCGGCCAGCGCGCCGGCCACCGACACGGTGCGCGCGTTGCGGTCGATCTCCAGCGTGCCGAAGCGCATCACGGTGGAGGCCTCGCTCTCGGTGGCGTTCTCGCTGCGCCGGCGCAGCACGGCGCGAATGCGCGCCAGCAGCTCGCGCGGCTCGAAAGGCTTGGGCAGGTAGTCGTCGGCGCCGATCTCCAGGCCGATGATGCGGTCCATCGGGTCGCCCTTGGCCGTGAGCATCAGCACCGAGACCTTCGACATCGGACCCGGCAGCGCCCGGATGCGGCGGCAGACTTCGAGCCCGTCGGTGTCGGGCAGCATCAGGTCGAGGATCACCAGGTCGGGCGCGTGCTGCTGCAGCTGTTCGAGGCCGCTGGCGCCGTCACCGGCGTGGTTGAAGGCGAAGCCCGACTGCGTCAGGTACTCGCCCACCATCTGCGCCAGGCGGGCGTCGTCTTCGATCATCAGGAGTTGGGGGGTGCTCATGCGCTTCATGGTCGTCCACAGGGAGCAAGCAGGCTTGAACGCTCCGTAAAGTTGGGTAAACCTCAGCTGGCCATGTCAACCGGGTTCGCTGCGAAAAGCATAGCGTCCTGTCCAACAGCCACCGGAGGGAGGTCGAGATTCGCCGCAAGCAGCGCAGGCAGGTCGCCCGCGTCCACGTTCGCGTCGGCGGCGCGTGCCCGCGCGAGGATTTCGCCGGCCAGCTGCCGCAGCTGCACGGTCGAGGCGCGGATGCGCGCGCGGAAGGCGTCGTCGTCCAGCGTGTCCTTCAGGCTGCGGTTGAGCTCCGCGAACCACGGCATTGCCGCCTGGTCGAGCATGACGGCCGGGTTGGCCCGGTCGGTCGCGGCCGACCAGTGGCGCAGCAGCGCCTGCACCGCGATGTTCAGGCGCTGGCAGTGCTGCAGCTCGCCCTTCAGGCTGCCCAGCGCATGCAGGTCGGTCAGTCGCTGGTGGAAGAAGATCTGCGACAGCACGCCCCAGTAGTAGGCGTAGTCCCAGATCACCTTCACCGGCAGCACCTCGGGGTCGCCGAACAGCGGGTACTGGTCCTGATAGAGCGCCAGCGTGCTTTCGTAGAACGAGTGGTAGAGCTGGTCGTACAGCTGCGCGCGCGCCTCCAGCGGGCGGCCGGCGCGGTCTTGCGCGATGAGGTCGGTGATGTAGGTGTTGCCGATGGCGATGAAGTCGCTGCCCGGTGAGTAGAAGGGGTCGAGAAAGAGACCCGCCTCGCCCGTCATGGCCCAGCGCTGGCGCCCCGAGAACACCTGCTTGCAGCCGTGCGAGAAGTGCTTGAGGAACGCGAAGTCCTGCAGCAGGTGGCGCTTGCCGTCCAGCGCCTCGTACAGACGCGGCTGGTAGGTGGCGAACCACGCCATCGCCTTGTCGAAGGTGTCGATGGTGTCCAGCGGATGCAGCTTGGGGTCGGCCACGATGCCCACCGAATGCGAGCCCGAGGCCAGCGGAATCAGCCAGGCCCAGTAGCCCGCGCCCACCAGGTGGTTGGTCGACAGCCAGCGCGCCTGCGGGTTGCAGCGCTCGCGCCATTCGGTGCTGTCGCTCCACTCGTCGATCGCGATGCGCTCGCCGATGCGGAACCACACCGCGTTCACGTCGTGCGCGTTCGGCTCGGCCAGGCCCAGCTTGCGCTTGAGCATGCCGGCGCGCCCGCACGCATCGATGAGCCAGCGGGCCTGCGTGCGGTGGGTTTGCTCGCCGCGCGTCCACTCGATGTGGTGCGGCGTGGCGGCGTCCTCGGACAGGTCGATGCGGCGCACCAGCGCGCTGTCGACGAAGTGCACGCCCAGCCGCGCGGCCTCTTCGGCCAGGAAGTTCTCGAAGATGCCGCGGTCGATCTGGTAGCTGGGCACCGACAGGTAGCGGCTCGCCCCGATCTCGGTCACGCCTTCGATGTCGCTGCGGCCTTCGCTGAAGAAGAAGCGAAAGCCGAATTTGCGCAGCTGCTTCTCGTCCATGTGGGCCTTCAGGCCGAGCACGGTGTCGAAGTAATGCGCGCCGATTTCCACCGACGACTCGCCCACCTTGTGCGCCGCGTGCGGCACCGGGTGGGCGCGGCGCTCCAGCACCAGCACGCGCAGGTCGGCGAAGCGCCGGCGCAATTGCAGCGCCAGCGTGAGGCCGGCCAGGCCGCCCCCCATGATCACCGCGTCGAAGGAGTCAGTCGCAGTGTCTTTCATGGGGTCGGCTCCGGGTGGTGGTTCGGGAAACAGGTGGACGGGCTAGGACAGGCGCTGGAGTTGCAGCCGCAGGGACAGCGAAGGCGACAGCGGCAGATCGACCGGCGCCGCTGTGTCGGCATCGAGGTGCGCGAGCGCCTCGAACAGCCCCAGCGCGTCCGACATCGGGTTCAGGCCGGCGAGCGACTTCGCAGCGTCCGAGCGCGGTGCCGTGGCGGTGGTGGCCGCTTCGGCATCGCGGGCCAGCGACCATTGCAGCGCCGCCACGGTGCGCTCGGTGGGCGCGGGGGCCAGCACGAATGCCACCGCGAGCAGGCCGCGGCTGTCGGTGACCGAGGTCAGCGCGCCCACCGTGGGCGTGTCGTAGCCCACCAGCAGCACCGGCTCCTGGTCGGCCGCGCACTGCACCGCCGCTTCGAGCAGTCCCGAGGCAAAGCTGTGGTCAAAGGCCGACACGGCATTGCTGGCCGCCATGCAGCCGGTGCCGATGGTCCAGTAGCCCACGGCCGCGTTGTGCACCGAGTTGTGGAACTTGGTGGGCGACAGCATCTTCGGGTCGGACGCGAGCGTGCTGCACATGTAGTCGTTGATCGACAGGTCGCCGTGCGCCGACGTGAACACGCAGGGCACCTCGGCGGCGTTGCGGCCCGAGGCGGCCATGGCGGCCGCGGCCACTTCGAGCGCCAGCGCCACGGTGTCGGGCGCGCGGCGTCGCTCGGCCGGGGCCAGCACCTGCGGCGCGGGGCGCTTGGCGGGCGGGTCGCTGAGCGGGCCTTCGCCGCGGAAGGCGGCGCGCGCGGCCTCCCAGCCGGGCAGGGTGGGGGTCCAGAAGGCGGGGCCTTCGATGTAGAGGGTCGGGGGCATCACGGGCTTGGCGTCGTTCGTGCTCATGCGGGGGCCTTGCCGAACACCAGCGAGCAGTTGCTGCCGCCGAAGCCGAAGGAATTGCTCAGCACGTAGCGCACCTCGCCGTGCACCGGCGCCAGCTGGATCTGCGGGCCGAAGCCTTCGTCCAGCGTGCGGGTGTTCACGGTGCCCGGCTTCAGGCCGCGCTCGATCGCCAGCAGGCTGATGACCGCCTCGACGATGCCCGCCGCGCCCAGCGTGTGGCCCATGAAGCCCTTGGTCGAACTGGCGTGCGTGTGCGCGGGGAAGCGGCGTGCCACCAGCGCACCTTCGACTTCGTCGTTCTTCTGGCTCGAGGTGCCGTGCATGTTGATGTAGTCGATGTCGCCAGGGGCGAGGCCGGCGCGCGCCAGTGCCTCGTCGAGGGCACGTTCGGCGCCCAGGCCCTCGGGGTGCGGCGTGGACATGTGGTGCGCGTCGCTCGCCTCGCCATAGCCCAGCAGCAGCAGCGGGGAGGCCGCGGCGCCGGTCTGCACGCGCTCCACCAGTGCAAAGCCGGCCGCCTCGCCCAGGCTGATGCCGTTGCGCTCGGCATCGAAGGGGCGGCAGGGCTCGGTCGACACCAGCTCGAGCGAGTTGAAGCCGAACAGCACGCTGCCGCACAGCGTGTCGGCACCGCCCACCACGGCCGCGTCAGCCAGGCCCAGGCGGATCAGCCGCTCAGCCGAGGCGAACACCTTGGCGCTGGACGAGCAGGCGGTCGAAATGGTTTCGCTCGGGCCGCTGATGCCCAGCACTTCCTGCGTGAACATGGCCAGCGAATGGGGCGTGTGCACCGCGGGGCGGCGCTGGTTCGGGGGAAAGCTGCCTTCGGCGTCCAGCTGCGTGTAGGCCAGCTCGGTCTCGCCGATGCTCGCGGTGGAGGTGCCCAGGATCAGCGCGATGCGCGATGCGCCGTACTTCTCGCGTGCGGCGGCCACCGCCTCGATGAAGCCGTCGGCCTGCAGGCCCATGAACGCCAGCCGGTTGTTGCGGCAGTCCCACTGCGCGAGCGGCCCGGGCAGGCGCACCTCTTCGATGCCGTCGACGCGGCCGATCCAGGTCGGCAGCGGTGCGTCGCCGAAGTCATTGGCGCGCAGGCCGCTGCGCGACTGCGCCAGCGCGTCGGCCAGCGCTTCCTTGCCGACGCCGACCGCGGAGGTCGCCGTGAAGGCGCTGATTTGGAGGGGGGGAATTCGGGACGGCACGATCTTGTAGGTGGGCTTGCTGACAACGGGGGCTCCAGAAGGGAGCGCAAGAAAAGGAAACAAAAAGGAGCAAAAGCGAATGTATACGCGAACAGCCTACCAGTTGCGGGCTGCGCGGGACGTCGGTCGTGTCCTATACGGCCGGGCGCCTGGAGGCCGTCCGGCGGGCGGTTGAACGCGGCTTCAGCGGGGCTTCAAAGCCGTCTCAAGGCCGGTCCGCAGGCCCGGCGACGGCGGTGAGCCGCGAGGCCAGCGCCACCAGCACCAGCACCGGCACGCCCAGCAGCGCGGTGGCGGTGAAGAAGGTGCTGTAGCCGTAGGCGTCGACGAAGACGCCCGAGTAGCCGGCAATGAACTTGGGCAGCAGCAGCATCAGCGAGCTGAACAGCGCGTACTGCGTGGCCGAGTAGCTGATGTTCGTCAGGCTCGACAGGTAGGCGATGAAGGCCGCCGAGGCAATGCCCCCGGCCAGGTTGTCGGCCGAGACCACCGCGATGAGCGCCGTCAGGTCGTGCCCGCGCGAGGCCAGCCAGGCGAACAGCAGGTTGCTGGCCGCGCTGAGCACCGCGCCCAGCATCAGCACGCGCATCACGCCCAGGCGCATCGACAGCACGCCGCCCACGAAGGCGCCCGCCAGTGTCATGACCACGCCGTAGATCTTGCTGACCGTGGCCACCTCGTCCTTGGTGAAGCCCATGTCCACGTAGAACGGGTTGGCCATGATGCCCATCACCACGTCGCTGATGCGGTAGATGGCAATGAGCGAGAGGATCAGCACCGCCTGCCACTTGTAGCGGCGGATGAAGTCGGCAAAGGGCTCGACCAGCACGTTGCGCAGCCACTGCGCCGCGTTCTTCGCCGGGGCCAGCACGCGCCGCACCGGCTCGGGCGACAGCAGCACGGTGACGACGCCGACCGACATGGAGGCCGCCATGACCAGGTAGGCCGTCTTCCAGGCGCCGTTCTGGTAGGCCGCTGCACCTGTGGCTACCACGGCCGGTGCCACCTCGGCCCAGGCCGCGACCCACAGCACGCCCGCGCCGGCCCAGATCATCGCGAGCCGGTAGCCCGTCTGGTAGGCGGCGGCCAGCGCGGCCTGCTTGCGCGTCTCGGCCGATTCGATGCGAAAGGCGTCCAGCGCGATGTCCTGCGTGGCCGAGCCGAAGGCCACCAGCAGCGCGCACCAGATCAGCGGCTTGAGCCCCAGGCGCGGGTCGTTCATGGCCATGCCGACCAGCCCCACGATCACCACGCCCTGCGCCAGCAGCAGCCAGCCGCGCCGGCGCCCGAGCAGCGTGGTCAGCGGCGGCAGCGGCAGGCGGTCGACCAGCGGCGCCCAGACCCACTTGAAGCCGTAGGCCAGCCCGACCCAGCTCAGGTAGCCGATGGTGGTGCGGTCGATGCCCGCCTCGCGCAGGCGAAAGCTCAGCGTACCCAGCACCAGCAGCAGCGGCAGGCCGGCGGAGAAACCCAGCGCCAGCATGCGCAGCGTGGCGGGTTCGAGGTAGACCTTCAGCGCGTCGCGCCAGGGTGGTTGGGGGGCGGTGGGGGTTTCGGCGGGCGTGGCGGACATGAGCTTCGGATTGTCCATGAGCGCCCGGGGTCATCGCGGAGCGCGTTTGTCTTCATTTGTTCCTATGATCCCGCCCCTATGTGCACACGATGCGA
Source organism: Variovorax sp. 10N412 (assembly GCF_056394985.1). NCBI lineage: Bacteria > Pseudomonadati > Pseudomonadota > Betaproteobacteria > Burkholderiales > Comamonadaceae > Variovorax > Variovorax sp. 10N412. The sequence goes on along the minus strand of NZ_JBFTIO010000010.1, from coordinate 67,971 downwards.
CCGCTCCGAATTTGCCGCGCCCGCCATGGCGTCGCCCTGGAACCCCCGGCGGGCCTTCCTGCTGGCTGCCGCCGGCGCGGCCCTGAGCGGCCCTGCCCTGGCGCAGGTCAACGTCGGCAACGCCTCGATGGCGCGCAACCTCGTGCCCGCCGACAAGATCGAGGCGGCGGGCGTGCAGCAGTACGGCCAACTGCTCGAACAGGCGCGCGCCAAGGGCGCACTCGCGGGCGACGGCAACCCGCAGCTGCAGCGCCTGCGCACCATCGCCAACCGCCTGATTCCCTTCGCCATGCCGTGGAACTCGCGTGCCCGCGAATGGAAGTGGGAGGTCAACCTGATCGGCAGCAAGCAGATCAACGCCTTCTGCATGCCCGGCGGCAAGATCGCCTTCTTCACCGGCATCCTCGACCAGCTCAAGCTGAGCGACGACGAGGTCGCCATGGTCATGGGCCACGAGATGGCCCACGCACTGCGCGAGCATGCGCGCGCCCGCATGGCCAAGAGCGCGGGCACCGGGGCGGCGCTCTCCATCGGTGCGCAGCTGCTCGGGCTGGGGCAGGTGGGCGACCTGGCGGCGCGCGCGGGCACGCAGCTCATCACGCTCAAGTTCAGCCGCGGCGACGAAACCGAGGCCGACCTGGTGGGGCTCGAGCTCGCCGCCCGCGCGGGCTATGACCCGAAGGCATCGGTGTCGCTGTGGCAGAAGATGGCCACGGCGTCGAAGAACCAGGGCGGGCTGAGCTTCCTGTCGACGCACCCGAGCGGGCCGGACCGCATCGCAAAGCTGGAAGCGAACCTGCCGAAGGTGGAGAAGCTCTACCGGGACGCGAAGAAGACCTGAGCTTCCGTCTTTCTCCCTCCCCCGCTGGGGGAGGGCAGGGGGTTGGGGCACGACGGCCTCCGAAAAACCGCGGCGCCTGATCGAAGGCCTGCCCCCATCCCGGCCTTCCCCCGGAAGGGGAAGGAGCAAATCCGAACCTGCATTCCCGCCTTGCTCCCTCCCCTCCCGGGGGAGGGTTGGGGTGGGGGCACGACGGCCTCTGAAAAGGAGCGGCGCCTCATCGAAGGCCTGCCCCCATCCCAGCCTTCCCCCGGAAGGGGAAGGAGCAAATCCCCGCCTGATCTGAACCACGCCGCGGCACGCTCCCGCTGGCACGCCGCTTGCATCTCAACTTGTACACATGTTTGGATGCCTGATGATGGTGCATGAAGAAAACGGATCTCCCGCCGCCGCCTGGATCGCGAAATTCGCCTTCCCCGTCGTGGACGCACGGGCCGGCGACTCCCTCGGGTTCGCCCTGTCGCTCGCCGGCCTGCGCTTCGCGGTCAAGGACAACATCGACGTGGCCGGCGTGCCCACCACCGCCGCCTGCCCGGCCTTCGACCGCCACCCCACGGTCCACGCGGCCGTGGTGCAGCGCCTGCTCGAAGCCGGTGCATCGCTGGCCGGCAAGACCAACCTCGACCAGTTCGCCTGCGGCCTGAACGGCACGCGCTCGCCCTATGGCGAGGTGCCCAACGCCTTCGACGCGCGCTACGTGTCGGGCGGCTCCAGCTCGGGCTCGGCCTACCTGGTGGCCGCCGGCGAGGTCGACTTCGCGCTCGGCACCGACACCGCAGGCTCGGGCCGCGTGCCGGCCGGGCTCAACAACATCGTCGGCCTGAAGCCTTCGCGCGGCCTGCTGAGCACCTTCGGCGTGGTGCCGGCCGCGCAGAGCGCGGACTGCGTCTCCATCTTCGCGACCACCGTCGCCACCGCCGTCGACGTGCTGCTGGCCGCCGCCGGCCACGACGCGCGCGACCCGTACTCGCGCAACCTGGGCCTGGCCCGCAAGCCGCTGCCCGTGCGCTTCTCCTTCGGCGTGCCCGACACGCTGAACTTCTTCGGCGACACCGGCGCCGAGCAGGCCTTCAACGACGCCACCGCGCGGCTGCTGGCCATGGGCGGCTCGCCCGTCACCATTGCCTACGCGCCGCTCGCCGAGGCCGCCGCGCTGCTGTACGAAAGCGCGCTGGTCGCCGAGCGCTACGCCGCGGTGCGCGAATTCTTCGACGCGCACGGCGACGAAGTCATCGAGCCCGTGCGCGGCATCCTCGCCGCCGGCCGCGGCTACAACGCCGCCGACGTGTTCGACGCGCAGACGCGCCTGCGCGCCATCGCGCAGAAAGTCGAGCCGATGTGGCGCGGCATCGACCTGCTGGTGGTGCCCACCGCGCCCACCCACTACACACGCGAACAGATGCGCGCCGACCCCGTGGCGCTCAACCGCAACCTGGGCGCGTACACCAACTTCGTCAACCTGCTCGACTACGCCGCGCTCTCGGTGCCCAGCAGCCTGCGCGACGACGGCCTGCCGTTCGGCATCACGCTGATCGGGCCCTGCGGCAGCGACCTGGCATTGGCCGACCTGGGCCAGCGCTACCACCACGCCACGGGACTCGCGCAGGGCGCCACCGGCAAACCGCTGCCCGCGCCGCGCGCCATTCCGGGCCTTGCCGCGGCCGATGCCGACATGCTGTCCATCGCCGTGGTCGGTGCCCACCTGTCGGGCATGCCGCTCAACGGACAGCTCACCGAGCGCGGTGCCACGCTGCTGCGCGCCACCACCACGTCGCCGGCCTACCGCCTGTACGCGCTGCCGGGCACGGTGCCGCCCAAGCCCGGCCTGCAGCGCGTGGCCGAAGGCGAGGCGGGTGCGGCCATCGCGCTGGAGGTGTGGTCGGTGCCGCTCGCGCAGGTCGGCAGCTTCCTGGCGCTGATTCCGCCGCCCCTGGGCCTCGGCAGCGTCGAGCTGGCCGACGGCAGCTGGGTCAAGGGCTTCATCTGCGAAGGCCACGCGCTGGCGGCCGCGCAGGACGTGAGCTCCCATGGCGGCTGGCGTGCCTACGTCGCCAACCGCACCGGCACCGGCACCGCACCTACTTCCCTTTGACTTTGATCCAGGAGTCCCGATGAGCACCCCCAAGAAACCCTCCGCTTCGCGCCACCGCCGACAGCTGCTGCAGGCCGGCGCCGCGGGCCTGGCCGTGCTGGCCGCGCCCGCCCTCGTGCGCGCGCAGGCCGCACCCAAGCTGCGCATCGGCTTCTGGCCCGTGGCCGCGGGCCTGCCGTTCTTCGCGGCGGTCGACAAGGGCTACTTCAAGGAAGCCGGCCTCGACGTCGAGCCGCTCAAGTTCGCCGGCGCGCAGCAGGTCATGGAAGGCATGCTCGCAGGCCGCTGCGACGGCAGCGCCAACGGCACCGGCTCGGCCAACCTCGCCATCGGCGAGATCGCGCAGCCCGGCCTGTTCAAGATCTTCTGCACCAACCCGAGCAACGCCAAGTTCGTGCTCGACGAGTTCATCGTCGCGAAAGACAGCGCCATCAAGGCCATGGCCGAACTGGCCGGCAAGCGGGTGGCTTCGGGCCCCGGCATCCAGAACGTCACGCTGTGCAAGACCATGCTGGAGCGCGCCGGCGCCAAGGGCGCGACCGTCACCGAACTGCCCATCGGCCAGCACGTGGCCGCGCTGGTGGCGGGCCAGGTCGACGCCTGCTACACGCTGGAACCCACCGGCACCGTGGGCCGCATGAACGGCACCACGCGCGTCATCGAAGCCGGCGTGGTGGCGAAGTACATCCTGGGCGACCCGCTGGCGCCGTGGCATGGCGGCGCGGCCAGCCTCACGACCGAGTTCATCAAGAAGAACCCCGAGGTGGCGAAGAAGTACATCGCCGCCTACGCGCGCGGCGTGGCGCTGGTGCGCACCCAACCCGACGAGGCGCGCCAGTTCATGAAGGGCTACACCGCCATCGAAGGCAAGCTCACGGCCGAAGTGCCGCTCGCGTCGTACATGCTCTACAACGAGTTCAAGCCCAGCGACGTCGCGTACTTCCAGAAGTTCTACGACCTGTTCACCGAGAAAGGCATCTTCGAGAAGAAGGTGCTCGTGGACACGCTGCTCTACAAGGCCTGACCATGGCCGACGCAAGCCCGACCACGGCCGCGCCGTGGACCCCGCCGGCCAGCCTCAACGCCGCCGCACCGAAGACGCCGCTGCGCGAGCGCCTGCTGCCCTTCATCGGCCCCGTGGTGCTGTTCATTGCATGGGACCTGGTGGTGCGCCTGGGCTTCATCAAGCCCATCCTGCTGCCCACGCCGGCCGACACCATCGCCGCGCTCGTCACCGGGCTGGCGGGCGGGCCGCTGCTCACCGACTTCGCAATGACCGTGTGGCGCACGCTGCAGGCCTTCGTCATCGCGGCGGCCATCGGCGTGCCATTGGGCGTGCTGCTCGGCAGCAACGAGCGCGCCTACCGCAGCGTGGAGTTCCTGATCGACTTCTTCCGCTCCACGCCCTCGTCCGCGCTGATTCCGCTGTTCCTGCTGATCTTCGGCGTGAGCGACGTCAACAAGGTGGCCATCGCGGCCTTCGGCGCGCTGCTCATCGTGGTGTTCAACAGCGCCTACGGCGTGATGAATGCGCGCAAGCAGCGCGTGATGGCCGCCAAGGTCATGGGCGCGTCGCGCTGGCAGGTCTTCAAGGACGTGCTGATCTGGGAAAGCCTGCAGCCCACCTTCGTCGGCCTGCGCTCGGCCGTGTCGATGGCGCTGGTGATCGTCATCGTGGCCGAGATGTTCATCGGTTCCGACACCGGGCTGGGCCACCGCATCATCGACGCGCAGCAGGTGCTCAATGTGAAGAGCATGTACGCGGCCATCCTCGCGGCGGGTGCGCTGGGCTACGCGCTCAACATCCTTTTCCTCATTGCCGAGCGCCGAATCGTGCACTGGAGCGGAAGATGAAAGTGACCTCCGACATCGTCCTGAACGGCCCGGTGTACGCCGACGTGCCCAAGCCGGTCTTCAAGCCCGGCCCCGCCGGCACGCACATCACCATCCGCGGGCTCACCAAGTACTTCGCCGGCTGGCCGCTGTACGAGAACTTCGACCTCGACATTCCCAAGCGCGCCATCGTCTCGGTGTTCGGGCCCAACGGCTGCGGCAAGTCCACGCTCATCAACATGATCGCGGGGCTGGTTCCCATCGACGCGGGCGAGATCCTGTTCGACGGCAAGCAGCGCAAGGACACCAAGATCGGCTACGTGTTCCAGAACTACCGCGAGGCGATGTTTCCGTGGATGCGCACCATCGACAACATCGCCTATCCGCTGAAGCTCGAAGGCCGCAGCAAGGCCGAGGTCGACCGGCGCATGGAAGAGCTGGTGGCGTCCTTCGACGTCAAGTTCGACCTGAAGCGCTTTCCCTACGAGCTCTCGGGCGGCCAGCAGCAGACGGCGTCGATCATGCGCGCGCTGGCGCCCAACCCCGAGGTGCTGTTTCTCGACGAGCCCTTCTCCGCGCTCGACTTCGAGATGACGCTCTTCATCCGCGAGAAGCTGCAGGAGGTGTTCATGCAGACCGGCACCACCATGCTGCTGGTGTCGCACGACCTCGAAGAAGCGGTGTACCTCGCCGACGAGGTGCTGCTGCTCACCAAGCGGCCCACCAAGGTGGCCGAGATCTTGCGTTACGGCGATGCGCGTCCGCGCACCGTGGAGACGCTGAGCACCGAGAGCTTCGTGGCCATGAAGAAGCTCAGCCTCGACATCTTCCAGCGCGAAGTGCGCCGATAGAAGGAGCGTTGCCATGACACCCGCACAGATCGAAAGCTACGTCGACGCCGCCGCCGCGGTGCTCGACCTGCGCCTGTCGCCCGATCACCGGCCCGGCGTGCTGCGCTACTTCGCGCTCGCGGCCGAGTTCGCCGCGGTGGTCGAGGCCGTGCCGCTCGCGATGTCGGCCGAACCGGCGGTGCATTTCTCGCCGGTCGAGCCCGACGAGAAGGCCGTATGACCCCCGCCGAGTTGCTGGCCCGCGATGCGTCCGCCATGGCCGAAGCCGTGCGCACCGGTGCGTCGACCGCCACCGCGCTGGTGCAGGCCAGCCTCGACCGCGTCGACGCCACCGACGGCAAGGTCAACGCATTCACCTGCGTGCTGAGCGAACGCGCGCTGCGCCGCGCCGCGCAGGTCGATGCCTCGCTGGCCTCGGCGCACGGTGCGCGCACCCGCGAACTGCCGCTGCTCGGCGTGCCCTTCGCGGTGAAAAACCTGTTCGACATCGCCGGCCTGCCCACGCTCGCGGGCTCGAAGATCGAGCGCCAGACCGCGCCCGCGCGCGCCGACGCCGCGCTGGTGCGCCGCCTGGAGCGCGCCGGCGCGGTGCTGGTGGGCGCGCTCAACATGGACGAGTACGCCTACGGCTTCACCACCGAGAACAGCCACGAAGGCCCCACGCGCAACCCGCACGACCTCACCCGCATCGCGGGCGGTTCGTCGGGCGGCTCGGGCGCCGCGGTGGCCGCGGGGCAGGTGCCGCTCACGCTGGGCTCGGACACCAACGGGTCGATACGCGTGCCCGCTTCGCTGTGCGGCGTGTTCGGCCTGAAGCCCACCTTCGGGCGGCTGCCGCGCACCGGGAGCTTTCCGTTCGTGTCCAGCCTGGACCATCTCGGCCCCTTCGCCCGTTCGGCGCGCGACCTGGCGCTGGTCTACGACGCGATGCAGGGGCCCGAAGAAGCCGGTCATCCGCAGGACCCCGGCTGCGCGCAGCGCGCGGTCGAGCCCGTGTCGGGTGTGCTGGCGCACGGCACGCGCGGCCTGCGCATCGGCGTGCTCGGCGGCTACTTTCACCAGCGCGCCGGCGCCGAGGCGCTGGCTGCCGTCGATCTCGTGGCCGATGCGCTGGGCGCGGGCGTCGCGCAGGCCAGCGTCGAGCTGCCGATGGTCGAGGCGGGTCGCGCCGCGGCCTTCCTCATCACCAACGCGGAAGGCGCCGCGCTGCACCTGGAAGACCTGCGCCGCCGCGCGCACGACTTCGAGCCGCTCTCGCGCGACCGTTTCCTGGCCGGCGCGCTGTTGCCCGCTGCCTGGGTGTCGCGTGCGCAGCGCGTGCGCCGGCTCTATGCCGAAGCCGTGGCGCGGCTGCTCGGCCGCTACGACATCCTGCTGGCCCCGGCCACGCCGACCGCGGCCACGCCCGTGGGCGCGGAGACCTTCGAGGTCAACGGCCACAAGCTGCCGGTGCGGCCCAACATGGGCCTGCTGACCCAGCCTTTCTCGTGCATCGGCCTGCCGGTGTGCGCGGTGCCGGTGTGGGGCGCGCACGCCAGCTTGCCGATCGGCGTCCAGGTGATCGCCGCGCCCTGGCGCGAAGACCTCGTGCTGCGCGTGGCCGCCGCACTCGAAGCCGCGGGCGTGGCGCATGCGCCCGTCGCCGCACTGAATTCGGAGAAAACCCCCGCATGAATGCCACCGACATCAACCTGCCCGACGTGCTGGCCGAAGTGCAGGCCGCCTTCGCCCGCTACGAAGACGCGCTGGTCCACAACAAGGTCGAGGTGCTCGACGAGCTGTTCTGGAACAGCCCGACCACGCTGCGCTACGGCGCCACCGAGAACCTCTACGGCTACGACGAGATCCGGGCCTTTCGCGCATCGCGCCCCTCGCAGGGGCTGGCGCGCGAACTGCTGATCACCGTCATCACCACCTACGGGCGCGATTTCGCCACCGCCAACTGCGAGTTCCGCCGCGAAGGCGCCGAGCGCACCGGCCGCCAGAGCCAGACCTGGATGCGCACGCCCGAGGGCTGGCGCGTGGTCTCGGCGCACGTCAGCCTGCTTGGCTGAGGCACCTCGCCGCACAACAGTTTTTTCTTCCAGTCCTTCAACTTGTATCCAGCAACGGAGTACGTCATGACCAGCCCCCTCAATCGCCGCGATTCCCTCAAGACCCTGGCCGCGCTGGGCGCCGCCGGCTCCCTCGGGGGCTGGAGCGCCCTCGCCAGCGCGCAGGCCAAGCCGCTCACGGTCGGCGTGATCTACGTCGGCGCGCGCGACGACTACGGCTACAACCAGGCCCACGCGCAGGCCGCCGCCGAGGTCAAGAAGATGCCCGGCATCAAGGTGGTCGAGGAAGAGAACGTGCCCGAGACCGCCGCCGTGCAGAAGACCATGGCCGGCATGATCTCGCAGGACGGCGCCAAGCTGCTGTTCCCCACCTCGTTCGGCTACTTCGATCCGCACATCCTCGCGGTGGCGCCGAAGAACCCCGACGTGCGCTTCTCGCACTGCGGCGGCCTGTGGACCGAAGGCAAGCACCCGAAGAACGTGGGCAGCTTCTTCGGCTACATCGACGAGTGCCAGTTCCTGAACGGCGTGATCGCCGCGCACATGACCAAGAGCAACAAGATCGCCTTCGTCGCCGCCAAGCCCATTCCGCAGGTGCTGCGCAACATCAACGCCTTCACGCTGGGCGCGCGCTCGGTCAAGCCGAACATCACCTGCAGCGTGATCTTCACGGGCGACTGGTCGATGGCGGTGAAGGAGGCCGAGGCCACCAACAGCCTGGCCGACCAGGGCTGCGACGTGTTCACCATGCACGTGGACGGCCCCAAGGTAGTGGTTGAAACGGCGGCCAAGCGCGGCAAGATGGTCTGCGGCTACCACGCGAGCCAGGCCAAGCTGGCGCCCAACGCTTACCTCACCGGTGCCGAGTGGAACTGGCTCACCGCCTACAAGACCATCATCGACGCCGCGCAGGCCGGCAAGCCGCATCCCAACTTCCTGCGCGGCGGCCTGAAGGAGGGCTACGTGAAGATGTCCGCCTACGGCCCCATGGTGCCGGACGCCGCGAAGAAGCAGGCCGACGACATCAAGGCGAAGATGATCGCGGGCAGCTTCGACATCTTCAAGGACGGCATCAAGGACAACAAGGGCGCGGTGGTGGTCCCGGCGGGCAAGGTGCTGAAGCAGAACGACCTGGAGCTGGAAAAGATGAACTACCTGGTCGAGGGTGTGGTCGGCTCCGTCTGATCGATTCCGCACCACCGAAATGCGCCACGCGCTCAAGGAATTCGCCCTGCCGGTGTTCGCCATCGCGGCGGCGCTGCTGTTGTTCGGCCTGGTGGTGGCCTTCGCCGGGGTCGACCCGGTGGAGGTGTGGACTACGCTGTTCAAGGGCGCGTTCGGCGACTGGTTCTCCTGGCAGAACACGCTGCAGCGCGCCGCGCCGCTGATGCTTACCGCGCTGTGCGTGGCATTGCCCGCGCGCGCCGGGCTGATCATCATCGGCGGCGAGGGCGCGCTGGTGCTGGGCGGGCTGGCCTGCGCGGCGCTCGCGCATGCGGTGCCGCTGCCCGGCAACGTCGTCGGCACGGTCGCCGTCTGCATCGCGGGCGCCATCGCCGGCGGGCTGTGGATCATGCTGGCGGGCTGGCTGCGGCAGTTCCGCGGCATCAACGAAACCATCAGCAGCCTGTTGCTGGCCTACATCGCCATCGGCATCTTCAAGCACCTGGTCGAAGGCCCGCTGCGCGACCCGGCGAGCCTGAACAAGCCCTCGACCTACGCATTGAACGACGGGCTGCTCATCGGCGGCATCGGCGGCTCCGACATCCACTGGGGGCTGGCGATCGGCGTGGTGGCGTGCCTGGGGCTCGGCTGGTGGTTACGCGCCACGGTGTCGGGCTTCTCGGTGCGCGTGGTGGGCGGCAATCCGCGCACCGCGCAGCTGGTGGGGCTGCCGGCCACGCGGCTCATTCTCTCGGCCTGCGGGCTGGGCGGTGCGTGCGCGGGGCTCGCGGGCGCGGTCGAGGTGGCGGCGGTGCACACCAATGCCAACGCCTCGCTGATCGCGGGCTACGGCTACGCGGGCATCCTGGTGTCGTTCATCGCGCGGCACAACCCGGTGGCCATCGTGCCGGTGGCCATCCTGTTCGGCGGCTTCGGCGCGGCGGGCAGCCTGCTGCAGCGGCGGCTCGGCCTGCCCGATGCGTCGGTGCTGGTGCTGCAGGGCATCGCCTTCGTGCTGATCCTGGCTAGCGAGGGCTTGCGCACCGTGAACTGGAAGAAGTTCGGCGACCGCATGCTGCCCGAGGCCAAGACCTACGAAAGGAGCAATGCATGACCGCCGCGCCGGGCCGCCCCAAGCAAGGTCGCACCGCAGTGCGAAGCACGGAGGTATGCCAATGACCGCCGACCAATGGATCGCGCTCGTGGCCGGCATCGTCGGCGGCGCGTTGCGCGTGGGGGCTCCATTCCTCTTCGTGAGCCTGGGCGAGTGCCTCACCGAGAAGTCGGGCCGCATCAATCTCGGGCTCGAAGGCGTGCTGGTGCTGTCGGCCATGGCGGCGTTCGGCGGCGCCTACCTCACCGATTCGGCGTGGCTGGGCGTGCTGGTCGGTGCGGTGGCCGGTGCACTGCTGGCGCTGCTGCACGGCCTGCTGTGCTCGCTCGACCGCGTGAACGACGTGGCCACCGGCATCGCGTTGATGCTGCTGGGCACCGGCCTGGCCTTCTATCTCGGCAAGCCGCTCATCCAGCCACAGGCGCCGCAGATCCCCGCCATTCCGCTGGGCTTCTGGAGCGACAACACGGTGGTGCGCTCCGCCCTGCAGCTCAATGCGCTGGTGCCCATCGGCGTGGCGCTCGCGGTGCTGCTGTGGTGGGGCTTCGCGCGCACGCGCGCCGGCCTGCTGGTGCGCATGGCGGGCGACTCGGCGCAGGCCACGCGCGCGCTCGGCTACTCGGTGTCGGGCCTGCGCATCGCGGCCACCACGGCGGGCGGCTTCATCGCCGGGCTCGGCGGCGCGTCGCTCACGCTGTTCTACCCGGGCAGCTGGAACGAAGGCATCTCCAGCGGGCAGGGCCTGATCGCCGTGGCGCTGGTGATCTTCGCGCGCTGGAGTCCGCTGCGCTGCGTGGGCGCGGCGCTGCTGTTCGGCGGCGCGGGCGCCATCGGCCCGGCGCTGCAGTCCATCGGCATCGGCTGGGGCTACCACCTGTTCAACACGGTGCCCTACGTGCTCACGCTGGTGATATTGGTGTTCACCTGCAAGCCGGGCAGCGCGGCCGTCGGCAGCCCCGGCGAACTTTCATCGACAAGGAGCTGAATGCCATGAGCGGTTTCGGAGGCCTCAACAAATCGGCGCACGGTGTGGTGGTCGGGCTGGTGCAGCTGCAACTGCCCAGCGTGAAGACGCCGGCCGACCTGGCCGCGCAGACGCGACGCATCTGCGACATGGTGGGCAAGGCGCGGCGCAACCAGGGCACCATGGACCTCGTGGTGTTCCCGGAGTACGCGCTGCACGGCTTGTCGATGGACACCAACCCCGAGATCATGTGCACGCTCGACGGGCCCGAGGTCACGGCCTTCAAGCAGGCCTGCGTCGAGCACAGGATCTGGGGCTGCTTCTCCATCATGGAAGCCAACCCCGGCGGCAACCCGTACAACAGCGGGTTGATCATCGACGACCACGGCGACATCAAGCTCTACTACCGCAAGCTGCACCCGTGGGTGCCGGTGGAACCCTGGGAGCCGGGCAACCTCGGCATTCCGGTGTGCGACGGGCCCAACGGCAGCAAGCTCTCGCTCATCATCTGCCACGACGGCATGTTCCCCGAGATGGCGCGCGAGGCCGCGTACAAGGGCGCGGACATCATCCTGCGCACGGCGGGCTACACCGCGCCGATCCGCCACGCCTGGAAGATCACCAACCAGGCCAACGCCTTCTGCAACCTGGCCTACACCGCGAGCGTGTGCCTGTGCGGCAGCGACGGCAGCTTCGACTCGATGGGCGAGGGCATGTTCTGCAGCTTCGACGGCACGGTGATGGTCGAGGGCGGCGGCCGCGTCGACGAGATCATCACCGCCGAGCTGCGGCCCGACCTGGTGCGCGAGGCGCGCACCGGCTGGGGCGTGGAGAACAACATCTACCAGCTGTACCACCGCGGCTACGTGGCGGTGAAGGGCGGCGCACAGGACTGCCCCTACACCTACATGCACGACATGGCGGCCGGCACCTACAAGCTGCCGTGGAGCGCCGACGTGAAGGTGACCGACGGCACGAGCTGCGGCTTCGCGCCGCCCGAACGCAACTACGGCGAATGACGCACCCATGACCACGACCATCGCCAACACCACCGAGCGCCACGTCGCCGCCGAGCCCTATGCCTGGCCCTACAACGGCGCGCTGCGGCCCGACAACACCGCGCTGATCGTGATCGACATGCAGACCGACTTCTGCGGCAAGGGCGGGTACGTCGACGTGATGGGCTACGACCTGGCGCTGGTGCAGGCGCCGATCCAGCCGATCGCGCGCACGCTGGCGGCGTTGCGCCCGCTGGGCTTTCACATCATCCACACGCGAGAGGGCCATCGGCCGGACCTGGCCGACCTGCCTGCCAACAAGCGCTGGCGCTCGCGGCAGATCGGTGCGAACGGCGTGGGCATCGGCGACGACGGGCCGTGCGGGCGCATCCTGGTGCGCGGCGAGCCGGGCTGGGACATCATTCCGGAGCTGGCGCCGTTGCCGGGCGAGGTGGTGATCGACAAGCCGGGCAAGGGCTCGTTCTATGCCACGGACCTCGAATTGATCCTGCGCACGCGCGGCATCGAGAACCTGATCCTCGCGGGCATCACGACGGACGTGTGCGTGCACACGACGATGCGCGACGCGAACGACCGGGGGTTCGAGTGCCTGCTGTTGTCGGACTGCACGGCTGCAACGGACTACGGCAACCACCTGGCTGCGCTGAAGATGATCACGATGCAGGGCGGTGTGTTCGGGGCGCATGCCAGCTCGTCGGCTCTTTTGGCGGTGCTATGAGGAGCGGTTGTCTTGTTCGTCGCTGTCGGGGGCATTCGGGGCGCGCTCACGCCGACGGGGTACCTTGCTCCGCGAATGTCCCCCGGGGCTGCGCCCCTCCTCCTTTATTTCGCTGCGCAAGGCACCCCATCGGCGTGAGCTTGTTCAAAGCGGTGGTTGATCGGCCGCACGCCAGGAGCGTGAGCATTGTCAAGAGCGGTCGTGATCGGGGCACACCAGCAGCGTGTCCAGTGCACAGGGCGTCGGGTGCTCCCCGCAGCGAAATAAAGGAGGAGCGAAGCGGGGGACATTCGCGGAGGGGAGTGCCCGGCGGCCTGTGCACGCGCCCTGAACAACAGCGCCGCAAGCAAAGCGGGCAGAAGCAGGACCATACCCAAAAGGTGGAGAACTGACATGAGTGCCGCATCACCCCGCGCCATCGGTGGCCTGCCTGCGGGCAGCGGCGCGCTCGCGCTCGACACCTACCAACTGACCAAGCGCTTCGGCGCCTTCACCGCGATGGACAGCGTGACCATGCGCGTCGAGCCCGGCACGGTGCACGCGCTGCTGGGCGAGAACGGCGCGGGCAAGAGCACGCTGGTGAAGTGCGTGGCGGGCTTCCAGCGCGCGGAAGAAGGCAGCATCCTGATCGACGGGCGCGAGCAGGACATCGCCAACCCGATCGTGGCGCGCGCGCTGGGCATCGGCATGGTCTACCAGCACTTCACGCTGGCACCCGGCATGACGGTGGCGGAGAACCTGTTGCTCGCCGGAGGCAAGACGCCGGCGTTGATCGACTGGAAGACCAAGCGCGCGGAGCTGAAGGCGTTCTTGGCGACCACGCCGTTCAGCCTCGACCTCGATGTGCGGCCTTCGGAGCTCGCGGCCGGCGAGAAGCAGAAGCTCGAACTGTTGAAGCAGCTGTACCTGAAGCCGCGCCTGCTGATCCTCGACGAGCCGACCTCGGTGCTCACGCCGCAGGAGGCCGACGAGGTGCTGGGCCATGTGCGCGAGTTCGCGCGCAGCGGCATGTGCACGGTGCTCATCATCACGCACAAGTTCCGCGAGGTGATGGCGTATGCCGACAGCGTGACGGTGCTGCGCCGCGGCAAGGCGGTGCACCACTGCCGCGTGGCGGACACAAGCCCGGCGCAATTGGCGCAGGCCATGATGGGGGGCGAGCAGGCGGCAGCGGCACAGGCGCCCTTCACCCGCAAGCCCATGCCCGCCCATGCGCCGATTGCACTGAAGGTCGAAGGGCTGAAGGCGCAGGGCGACCGCGGCACGCTGGCGTTGCATGACCTGAGCCTGTCGGTGCGTGCCGGAGAAATCCTCGGCGTGGCCGGGGTGTCGGGCAACGGGCAGCGCGAACTCGTCGAGGCGCTCGTGGGCCAGCGCCCGCGCCTTGCGGGCAAGGTCACGGTGATGGGCCAGCCCTACGGCGCGCACCGCGCGGAGAACCGCAACCTCAAGGTGCGCAGCCTGCCGGAGGAGCCGTTGCGCAATGCCTGCGTGGGCGACCTGAGCGTCGCGGAGAACATGGCGCTGCGCGACTTCGACCAGCCGCCTTTGTCTCGCGGCGGCGTGCTGAGCTTTCCGTACTGGCGCAGCCGCGCGCGTGAATGGATTGCGGAATACGGCGTGAAGACACAAGGCGAAGGCGCGCCGATTCGCAGTCTCTCCGGTGGCAATGTGCAGCGCGCCGTGCTGGCGCGCGAGCTGGCCGGCGACATCAACGTGCTGATCGCCGCGAACCCCGTGTTCGGCCTCGACTTCGCCGCGGTCGCGGAGATCCACTCGCGCATCGTGCAGGTGCGCGAGAAGGGCGGTGCGGTCCTGCTGATCAGCGAAGACCTCGACGAGCTGCTGGAACTGGCGGACCGCATCGTCGTGATGAGCGAAGGACAGATCGTGTTCGAGACGCCTGCTGCAGGGGCCGAGCGGCATGTGATCGGGGCGCACATGGGTGGTGGGCATCACGAGCCTTCGAAGGCGGTGGCATGAGCGCCCTGCTTTTCTTTGGGAGGCCGCCCGGTGTGCGGCACGGTGCGGTCGCCCCCACTGCGCCGGCCGCTGCGCGGCTCCCCTGCGGTGCTCGCGTTTCGCGGGGTCTCGCAGAACTCGCTTCGCTCAAACAGCTGCGAGCCCTGATCCGCGAAACGCTGCGCTCCTCGGCGGCGCAGAGGGGGCGCCCACCCCGCGCCACACACCGGGCTGCGAGGTGGCGTGTTCGCCGTCGATGCGCCCCATCGCCGCACCCCCGTACTCGGAATCAGCGAGAAAAAACATGCGCATAGAACAAGCCAACCCATTCGCCTACGAATTCGAAGTCGCAAACACAGCGCTCGTCCTCATCGACATGCAGCGCGACTTCATCGAACCCGGCGGCTTCGGCGAGACGCTGGGCAACGACGTGTCGCTGCTGGAAGCGATCGTTCCTGCCACCAGAAAGACGTTGGCGGCCTGGAGAGAGGCCGGTGGCCTGGTCGTGCACACCCGCGAGGCGCACATGGCCGACCTTTCCGACTGCCCGCCCGCCAAGCGCAACCGCGGCAACCCGACGCTGCGCATCGGCGACCCAGGTCCCATGGGCCGCATCCTCGTGGCGGGCGAGCCCGGCAACCAGATCATCGACGCGCTGGCGCCCGTCGACGGCGAGCTCGTCATCGACAAGCCTGGCAAGGGCGCGTTCTACGCGACCGGCCTGCACGAACTGCTGCAGCAACGCGGCATCACGCACCTGCTGTTCGGCGGCGTGACGACCGAGGTGTGCGTGCAGACCAGCATGCGCGAAGCCAACGACCGCGGCTACGACAGCCTGCTGCTCGAAGACTGCACCGAAAGCTACTTCCCCGCCTTCAAGGCCGCGACGCTCGACATGGTGCGCGCGCAGGGCGGCATCGTCGGTTGGACCGCGCCGAGCGCCGCTTTGCTGGCCGCACTGAACCGCCCCTCGTGACGCCTGCGCCAGCGACTAACATTCCCCCCGTGTCCACCGTCCGTCCCCGCCCCGAAGCTTCAATCCCCGCCGCCCCGCCCGTCCAGGCGGCCGCGTTCCGTACGCGGGCCGACGAGGTGTATGCGCAGCTCAAGCGCGACGTGGCCGAGTTCATCCTCGTGCCCGGCGACCGCTTCACCGAGAACGAGATCAGCGACCGGCTCGGCGTGTCGCGCACGCCCGTGCGCCAGGCCCTGTTCCGTCTGCAGCAGGAAGGCTTCGTGGAGGTGCTGTTTCGCAGCGGCTGGCGCGTGCTGCCCTTCGACTTCGAACAGTTCGAACAGCTCTACGACCTGCGCATGGTGCTGGAGACCACGGCCGTGCACCGGCTGTGCGAAACCGACCGCCACATCGACCGCGCCCTGCTCGACACGCTGGCCGACATCTGGCTGGCGCCGGCGGCGCAGCGCAGCAGCGACATGGCCCAGGTGGCGCAGTGGGACGAAGGCTTTCACTGTGCCTTGGTGGCGGCGGCCGGCAATGCCGAGATGGCGCGCGTGCACGGCGACGTGACCGACCGCATCCGCATCATTCGCCGGCTCGACTTCACCAAGCAGCCGCGCATCGACGCCACCTACGAGGAGCACGCCAAGATCCTGAAGGCCGTGCGCGCGAACCGCGGCGACCAGGCGGCGATGCTGCTGCGGGCGCACATCGAGACCAGCCAGGCGGAGGTGCGCAAGATCACGCTGCACCAGGTGCACCTGGCGCGGCACGCGGGAAAGACGCCGCGCTGAATTGCGGTGTTGCGTCTTCCCCCTCTGGGGGAAGGCTGGGATGGGGGCACGCAGCCTTCGCAAGGGGAGCGACCCGTTCAAAGGCCGCTTGCCCCCACCCCGACCCTCCCCCAGAGGGGGAGGGAGAAAAAACACAACTCAGTCCGCCGTGATGTTCCCGCGCTTGACCACGGACGCCCAGCGGTCCGCATCCTTCTTCATCAGCGCGCCGAACTCCGCCGGCGTCGAGCTCGCCGGCACCATGCCCTGCGACTCGAACGACTTCGCCACCTCGGGCTGCTTCAGCACCTTCGCGATCTCCGTGTTCAGCCGCGCCACCACCTCCGGCGGCGTGCCCTTTGGCGCGAGCACGCCGTACCACATGTCCACGTTGTCGGCGGTCACGCCGGCCTCGGCCAGCGTGGGCACGTCGGGCAGTTGCGCCAGGCGCTTGCTGCTGCCGGTGGCGATGGCCTTGAGCTTGCCGACCTGGATGTGCTGCAGCGCCACGTGCACCGGCAGGAACATGTAGTCGATGCGCCCGCCCAGCAGGTCGGTCACCGCGCCGGCCGTGCCCTTGTAGGGCACGTGCAGCATCTCGGTGCCGGTGCCCTGCATCAGCAGGGCCATCGACAGGTGGTGCGGCGTGCCCACGCCGGGCGTGGCGTAGGTCAGCTTGCCCGGCGCGGCCTTGGCGGCGCTCACCATCTGCTGCACCGAGGCCGCCTTCTGCACGTTCGGGTTGGTCACCAGCAGCAGTGTGCCCCACGATGTGAGCGACACGGGCGCGAAGTCGGCCACCGGGTCGTAGCTCAGCGACTTGTACAGGCTGCGGTTCATCACCAGCGTGTTGACCTGCACCATCAGCGTGTAGCCGTCGGGCTTGGCGCGCGCCACCCGCTCGCTGCCGATGTTGCCGCTGGCGCCGGCAATGTTCTCCACGACCACCGGCTGGCCCAGCAGGGCCGGCAGGCGGGCCGAGAGCTGGCGCGCCACCAGGTCAATGCCGGTGCCGGGCGTGTAGGGCACCACCAGCGTGATGGGCTGGTCGGGCCAGGCATGGGCGGCGGTGGCCACGCCGAGCGCGGCGAACAGGGCGGCGAAGGTCTTTGTCAGTGAACGCATGGTGTCGTGTCTCCGTAGTTCTTGTGTGGGATGCGCGGGTTCAAAGCGGTTTCAGAGGAACGAAGGCCGGGCCTTCAACGCGACCGGGTCGTAGCCGGCCACGCGCTTGTAGTTGTCCGAGATGGCCTGCAGCTCGGCGGTGGGCACCACGTCGTCGATCTTGTCGAAGGGCTTGCCGCCCGAGCGCTGGAACACCTCGCGCAGGATGGCGTCGGGCGGGTTGCTGCGGTTGGTCAGCACCACCTCGGTGGTGGCCTTCACGCGCACGCGGTCGTAGTCTTCCAGCGCGGCGGTGCCCACGCCCAGGTCTTTCAATGCGCCGGCCAGGAAGCGCGCGTCGATGATCGCCTGGCCCGCGCCGTTGGAGCCGCGCGGCACCATCGGGTGCGCGGCGTCGCCCAGCAGCGTGAGGCGCCCATGCGTCCAGCGCGGCAGCGGGTCCTGGTCGACCATCGGGTACTCCAGGATGGTGTCCGACGCGCGGATCAGCGCCGGCACGTCGAGCCAGTCGAAGTGCCAGTCGGCAAAGGCCGGCAGGAAGTCTTCGAGCCGGCCCGCGCGGCTCCAGTCGCGCAGCGCGGGCTGCGGCGCGTGGATCTCGGCGACCCAGTTGACGAGTTGGTGGCCTTCGGCGTCGATGTCGTTGCGGATCGGGTAGATCACCATCTTGCCGACCGCGAGCCAGCCCGCGCGCACCATGCTGCCGCCCGAGAGAAACGGTTTCCAGCGCGTGGTGCCGCGCCACATGTTGACGCCCGAGTAGCGCGGCGCGCCTTCGTCGGGATAGAACTGCTTGCGCAGCGCCGAGTGGATGCCGTCGCAGCCCACCGCCACCGCGCCGCGCACCGAGGGCGCGTCGGCGAAGTGCACGGTCACGCCCTGCACGTCCTGCGTGGCGCCGATGCAGCGATGGCCGCACACCACGCTGTCGGGGCCCAGGCGTTTCAGCGTCTCCTCGTACAGCAAGGTCTGCAGGTCGCCGCGGTGAATGGAGAACTGCGGCCAGTCGTAGCCCGCATGCTGGCCGGCGGCTTCGCGGAAGATCAGCTGGCCGTGCTCGGTGAAGAACACGGCCTCCTGCGTGCGCACGCCCACCTTGTCGAGGGCCGGCAGCAGGCCCAGTTCGGTCAGTTCGCGCACCGCATGCGGCAGCAGGTTGATGCCCACGCCCAGCGGCTTCAACTCGGGCACGGCCTCGTACACGCGGCAGGGGATGCCGGCCTGGTGCAGGCTCAGCGCCAGGGTCAGGCCGCCGATGCCGGCGCCCAGGATGATGACTTCGTTGCTCATGGTGAATGGCTTTTCGCTTTGCGCGCCCGGTTCGTTGTCTCCGGCCGCATTAGGAACGCACATCAACCATTTGGGAAATTTAGATGTGCTATGGATTTATCATGAATCCTTATGAACCTCTCCACCCGCCAGATGCGTGCCTTCCTGCAGGTGGCGCGCATCGGCAACTTCACGCGCGCGGCCGAGCAGGCGCACATCACGCAGGCGGGCCTGAGCATCCTTGTGCGCGAGATGGAAAAGCAGCTGGGCTGCCGCCTGTTCGAGCGCACCACGCGCGTGGTGAGCCTCACGCCCGAAGGCCGGCGGCTGCTGCCGGTGGTCGAGCGGCTGCTGACCGACCTGGACGACGTGGCGGCCGAGCTCGGCGCGGCGGGCGACGCGGCGCGCCGCACGCTGCGCATCGCGGCCACGCCGCTGGTGTCCTCGCACCTGCTGCCGCGGGTGTTCACCACCTTCCGCACGGCGCACCCGCAGGTGAGCCTGCGCCTGTTCGACGCCGACCTGCGCGACGTGGAGGCGATGGTGGCGGCCGGCGACGCCGACATGGGCCTGGGCTTCTTCTTCAAGGCCGCGGCCGGGCTGGAGCGCACGCCGGTCGGGCGTTTTCACCTGATGCGGGTGGCGCCCTGCGCCGATGACGAAGAAGCACCGCCCATCGGCACCGCGCCCTGGTCGGCCCTGCGCAGCGCCGAACTGGTCGGCCTGCCGCCGGGCAACCCGATCCAGAAGGTGATCGACCAGCAACTGAGCGCCATCGGCTGCGCCGACGCGCAGCGGCCCGCGTTCAATTTCTTCGGCACGTTGATCTCGATGGTGGAGGCCGGCTTCGGCACTGCCGTGATGCCGACCTTCGCGCTCGCGGCCTGCCGGCGCCACCGCGTGCGCACCGACGTGCTGGTCAAGCCCAAGGTGGGCATGGACTTCTACCGCATCACCAAGCGCGGCGCGCACGAGACCGAGGCGATGCAGGCCTTCGTGGCGACGCTGGTGAAGGCGCTGCCGGCGTTGTCGCGCTGAGCAGCCTGCCGGTCAGAGCGTGAAGTCGTACTCCACCGTGATCGGCGCGTGGTCGCTGAACTTGACGGTCTTGTAGATCTGCTCGGTGCGTGCCAGCGCGCCGATGGCCGGCGTGGCCAGGTGGTAGTCCAGCCGCCACCCCACGTTGTTGGCATAGGCCTGGCCGCGGTTGCTCCACCAGGTGTAGGCCTCGTCGGTGGTGTCGGGCTTGAGCATGCGGTACACGTCCACCAGGCCCGCGCCGTCGGCGCCGGCGTCCAGCAGCTTCGTCATCCAGGCGCGCTCCTCGGGCAGGAAGCCGCTGTTCTTGCGGTTGCCGCGCCAGTTCTTCAGGTCGATCTCCTTGTGCGCGATGTTGATGTCGCCGCACAGCACGAAGTCGCGCTCCTTCTTCAGCGCGATCAGGTACGGAAAGAAGCCCTTCAGAAAGCGGAACTTGGCCTCCTGCCGTTCCTCGCCCGAGCTGCCGCTCGGAAAGTAGCAGCTGATGACGGAGAACTTGCGGCTGGGCGTGTCGAAGCGCAGTTCGAGGTAGCGGCCCTCGGCGTCGAACTCGGCGTCGCCCCAGCCCACCACCACCTGGCTCGGTGCGTGCTTGGTGTAGATGGCGGTGCCGGCGTAGCCTTTCTTCTCGGCAAAGTGAAAGTGGCCCTTCAGGCCGCCCATCTCCTCGAAGCGGCCTTCGATGTCGCTGGCCTGGACCCGGATCTCCTGCATGCAAATACAATCCGGCGCAAGTTCGGCCACCCAGTCGGCCACGCCTTTGGTAGCGGCCGAACGCAGGCCATTGAGATTGAGACTGGTCAGTTTGAACACAAGGAATTTCCGATGGCTGTAGATGGTGAGAAAAGCAGCGCGGTCGCACAGGACTTCGTCCAGTTCGCGTTGGATGCCGGTGTGCTGCGCTTCGGCGAATTCAAGACCAAAGCCGGCCGAATGAGTCCTTATTTCTTCAATTCGGGGCTCTTCGACGACGGCGGCAAGATCGCCCGTCTCGCCGGATTCTATGCAGACCGGCTGATCGAAAGCGGGCTCGAATTCGACATGATCTTCGGCCCCGCGTACAAGGGCATTCCGCTGGGCGCCACGGTGGCCGCGGAGCTCGCGCGGCGCGGTCGCAACTACCCCTTTGCCTACAACCGCAAGGAAGCCAAGGCGCACGGCGAGGGCGGCAACCTGGTGGGCGCGCCGCTCCAGGGCCGCGTGCTGATCGTGGACGACGTCATGTCTGCCGGCACGGCGGTGCGCGAGTCGATTGCCGCGATCCAGGCCGCGGGCGCCACGCCGCATGCCGTGGCCATCGCCCTCGACCGGCAGGAAAAAGCCACCGAGAACGGCGTCGATGTGGACCACAGCGCCGTGCAGTACGTGCGCAACCAGCTGGGCCTGTCGGTGATCGCCATCGCCACGCTGGACGACCTGTTGAGCTACCTCTCCGGCAATGCCGCGGCCGACCTGGGCGCGCACCGCGAACGCGTGCTGGCCTACCGCACGCGCTACGGCGCCAGCTGAGGCAAGGCCCGCATGCACGCCCGCGATCACGGCCAGCCGACTCGCCTGCGGGCAGCGGCATTTTTCTTCGTCCTGGCTTCATCGTTCTGCGGCGCGTTGCATGCGCAGCCGCAGAAGCTTGAAGGCGCTGGGCCCGGCATCTTCACCTGCACCGACGCCCGCGGCCGCACGCTCACGGCCGACCGGCCGATTGCCGAGTGCAGCGACCGCGAGCAGCGCGAGCTGAACCCGAGCGGCTCGGTGCGCCGCAAGGTCGAGCCGACCTACACGGCGCGCGAACTGCAGGAGCGCGAAGACCGCGCCCGCGAAGCCGCCATCCAGGCCGCGCGCATCACCGACGAGCGCCGCCGCGAGCGTGCGTTGCTGGTGCGCTATCCGAACGCCGCCACGCACGACCGCGAGCGCAACGAGGCGCTGGCGCAGGTCGATGCGGTGACCCAGGCGGCGCGCAAGCGCATTGCCGAGCTGGCCGAAGACCGCAAGAAGATCGACGAGGAGATGGAGTTCTACAAGCTGGACCCGAGCAAGGCGCCCGGCTCGGTGCGCCGCAAGATCGAGGACAACACGCAGAGCGTGGCGGTGCAGAACCGCTTCATCGCGGAGCAGGAAGACGAGAAGAAGCGGGTGAATGCGCGCTTCGACGAGGAGCGCGTGCGCCTGAAGGCGCTCTGGTCGCCTCAAAACGGCGGAACGAACAAGTAACCTTCCAAGCTGCGGCACTGCGTGTCGCTGCTCCCACCCCCTGCCGGGGGCAACACCTGAGGCCCGGCAAAGCCGGTTCCTCGGTGTTTCTGGAAGCGGCAGGGGCGGTCAGCCCAGCTTGGCCTTAAGCAGCTCGGTCACCTGCGCGGGGTTCGCCTTGCCCCCGCTGGCCTTCATGACCTGACCCACGAGGGCGTTGAGCGCCTTCTCCTTGCCGCCGCGGTACTCCTCGACGTTCTTCGCGTTCTTCGCGATCACCTCGTCGAGGATCTTGTCGAGCGCGCCGGTGTCGGCCATGGGCTTGAGGTCTTTCGCCTCGATGATCGCGTCCACATCGCTGCCTTCGCCGGTCCACAGCGCATCGAACACCTGGCGCGCCGCGTTGTTGGGCAGCGTGCCTTCGGCGATGCGCTTGACCAGCTGTGCCAGTTGTTGCGCCTTCACGGGCGCGGCCTCGATGCCGATTTCCGCGGCGTTCAGGCGGCGCGCCATCTCGCCGGTGATCCAGTTGCTCGCCAGCTTGGGCGTGGCGCCTGCGTTCACGGCATCGTCGAAGTAGCCGGCCAGCGCCGCGCTCTGCGTGAGCTGCGCGGCGTCGTATTCCGACAGGCCGTGGTCGCGGACGTAGCGCTCGGCGGTGGCGCGCGGCAGCTCGGGCATGGTGGCCCTCACGCGCTCGATCCACTCGGGCGCGATGCTCAGCGGCGGCAGGTCGGGATCTGGAAAGTAGCGGTAGTCGGCCGCGTCTTCCTTGGTGCGCATGGTGCGCGTCTCGCCGGTGGCGGGGTCGAACAGCACGGTGGCCTGCTCGATCGCGCGGCCGTCTTCGAGCTCGTCGATCTGCGAGTTGATCTCGTAGTCGATCGCCTGCTGCATGAACTTGAAGCTGTTCAGGTTCTTGATCTCGCGGCGCGTGCCGAGCTTGTCGCCGGGCTTGCGCACCGACACGTTGGCGTCGCAGCGGAAGCTCCCTTCCTGCATGTTGCCGTCGCAGATGCCGATCCAGGTGACGATCTTGTGCAGCTCGCGCGCATAGGCCACGGCCTCGGCGGTGGAGCGCATGTCGGGCTCGGTCACGATCTCGAGCAGCGGCGTGCCGGCGCGGTTCAGGTCGATGCCGCTCTGGCCGATGAAGTCCTCGTGCAGCGACTTGCCCGCGTCTTCCTCGAGGTGGGCGCGCACCAGGCGCACGGTCTTCTTTTCTTCGCCGAGAAAGAACGACACCGAACCGCCTTGCACCACCGGGATCTCGAACTGGCTGATCTGGTAGCCCTTGGGCAGGTCGGGGTAGAAGTAGTTCTTGCGCGCGAACACGCTGCGCGGCGCGATGTGCGAGCCCAGCGCCAGGCCGAGCTTGATGGCGCGTTCGACCGCGCCCTTGTTCATGACGGGCAGCGTGCCGGGCAGCGCCAGGTCGACCGCGCAGGCCTGCGTGTTGGGCTCGGCGCCGAAGGCGGTGGAGGCGCGGCTGAAGATCTTGCTGGCGGTCGACAGCTGGGCGTGCGTCTCGAAGCCGATGATGACTTCATAGCCGCGCACCAGCGGGCCGGTCGGGCGGCCTTGTTGTTGTGCTTCGAATGTGTTCACGGTTTCGCTCATTTCAGAAGCCCTCCGGCGTGCGTGCGTGCCAGTCGGTGGCTTGCTGGAAACGATGGCCTGCGTTGAGCAGCCTTGCTTCGCCGAAGTAGTTGCCGACGAGCTGCAGGCCCACGGGCAGGCCGGCGTCGAAGCCCGCCGGCACGCTCATGCCTGGGAGGCCGGCCAGCGAGGCGGGCAGGGTGAAGATGTCGGCGAGGTAGTCGGCCACGGGGTCGTCGCCGTGCTCGCCGAGCTTCCATGCGGTGGTCGGCGCGGCGGGGCCGGCGATCACGTCGCACTGCTTGAAGGCCTGCTGGAAGTCGTCGGCGATCATGCGGCGCACCTTCTGCGCCTGCAGGTAGTACGCGTCGTAGTAGCCATGGGAGAGCACGTAGGTGCCGATCATGATGCGGCGCTTCACCTCGTCGCCGAAGCCTTCGGCGCGCGTGCGCTCGTACATCTCGGCCAGGTCCTTGTACTGCCTGGCGCGGTGGCCGAACTTCACGCCGTCGAAGCGGCTCAGGTTGCTCGAGGCCTCGGCCGCGGCCAGGATGTAGTACACGGGAATCGACAGCTCGGTGCGCGGCAGCGAGACCTCGACGCGCCTGGCGCCCAGCTTCTCGTATTCGCGCAGTGCGGCGTCGATGGCCGCGCGCACGCCGGGCGCCACGCCTTCGCCGAAGAACTCCTTGGGCACGCCGATGCGCAGGCCTTCGAGCGAATCGTTCAGCGAGCGGCCGAAGTCTTCGGCGGGCTTGTCGAGCGAGGTGGAGTCGCGGTCGAGGTCGGGGCCGCAGAAGGCCGACAGCAGCAGCGCGCAGTCTTCGGCCGAGCGGGCCATCGGGCCGGCCTGGTCGAGGCTGGAGGCGAAGGCCACCATGCCGTAGCGCGAGGCGCGGCCGTAGGTCGGCTTGATGCCGGTCACGCCGCAGAACGAGGCGGGCTGGCGGATCGAGCCGCCGGTGTCGGTGCCGGTGGCTGCGGGGGCCAAGCGGGCCGCCACGGCCGCCGCGCTGGCGCCGGACGAGCCGCCCGGAATGTGCGCGCGGTTCCAGGGGTTGCGCACGGGCACGGGCTGGTCGTGGCCCACGGCGGGCACGGCGACGTTCTCGTTGGCCGAGCCCATCGCGAACTCGTCGCAGCTCAGCTTGCCCAGCGTGACCGCGCCGGCCTCGGCCAGGCGGCGCACCACGGTGGCGTCGAAGGGCGAGCGGTAGCCCGCGAGCATCTTCGAGCCGGCGGTGGTGGCGAAATCGGTGGTGACGAAGATGTCCTTGTGCGCGATCGGCACGCCGGCCAGCGCCGGGGCGTTGCCCTTGGCGATCAGGGCGTCGGCCGCGCGGGCCTGGGCCAGCGTGACTTCCTCATTCACGGCGACGAAGGTGCCGAGCGATTCGTGGGCCTTCATGCGGCCCAGGAAAACCTGCGAGGCCTCGACGGCCGAAACCTTGCGGTCGGCCAGCGCTTTTGCCAGCGCGACCACGCTCATCTGGTGCAATTCACCGCTGCTCATCATTCGATCACCTTGGGCACGAGGAACAGGCCGGCTTCGACGGCCGGGGCGCTCTTCTGGTTGGCTTCGCGGTTGTTCGGCTCGCTCACCACGTCGTCGCGCAGGCGCAGCGTGATGTCTTCAATGGCGGCCACGGGATGGGCCAGCGGCTCGACGCCGGTGGTGTCCACGGAACGCATGCGCTCGACGAGGTCGAAAAAGCCATTGATCTGGCTGAGCATGCGCTCGCTTTCGTCGGAGGCCAGCTGCAGCCTTGCCAGTGAGGCAATGCGCGCGATATCGGAAGCGGAAAGTGACATAGGGGCTAGACGCCAAAAAGCGAAGGTAATCGCACCGCGAGGCCGGTGCTAATACAGGAATCAGAGGGGATTCGGGTATTATCCCGCCTTTGCCGCAACCCCCGCGAACGCGCCGGCTTTTGCGCCAAAAACGATCAATTCACCCCGTCAAACGACCCAAAAAATAGAGCGACGACCTGTCGATGCGCAGGCCGTGCTCAGAGGATTCCGCACATGTTTGGAGCTTTCCGTCGGTACTTTTCCACCGACCTTGCGATCGACCTCGGCACCGCCAACACCCTGATATTTGCCCGCAACAAGGGCATCGTGCTGGACGAGCCTTCCGTGGTTGCCATCCGCCATGAAGGCGGTCCCCACGGCAAGAAGGTGATCCAGGCCGTCGGCCGCGAGGCCAAGGCCATGCTGGGCAAGGTGCCCGGCAACATCGAGGCGATCCGCCCGATGAAGGACGGCGTGATCGCCGACTTCGTGATCACCGAGCAGATGATCAAGCAGTTCATCAAGATGGTGCACCCGCGCACGCTGCTCACGCCGAGCCCGCGCATCATCATCTGCGTGCCCTGCGGCTCGACCCAGGTCGAGCGCCGCGCCATCAAGGACGCGGCCGAAGCCGCCGGCGCCACGTCGGTCTACCTCATCGAAGAACCCATGGCCGCGGCCATCGGCGCCGGCCTGCCCGTCAGCGAAGCCTCGGGCTCGATGGTGGTGGACATCGGCGGCGGCACCACCGAAGTGGGCGTCATCAGCCTGGGCGGCATGGTCTACAAGGGCTCGGTCCGCGTGGGCGGCGACCGCTTCGACGAAGCCATCATCAACTACATCCGCCGCAACTACGGCATGCTGATCGGCGAGCCGACGGCCGAAGTCATCAAGAAGACCATCGGCTCGGCCTTCCCGGGCTCCGAAGTCAAGGAAATGGAAGTCAAGGGCCGCAACCTCTCCGAAGGCGTGCCGCGCAGCTTCACCATCAGCAGCAACGAAGTGCTGGAAGCCCTGACCGATCCGCTCAACAACATCGTCTCGGCCGTGAAGAACGCGCTGGAGCAGACGCCGCCCGAGCTGGGCGCCGACATTGCCGACCGCGGCATGATGCTCACCGGCGGCGGTGCCCTGCTGCGCGACCTCGACCGCCTGCTGGCCGAGGAAACCGGCTTGCCGGTGCTGGTGGCCGAAGACCCGCTGACCTGCGTGGTGCGCGGTTGCGGCATTGCGCTGGAGCGCATGGACCGGCTCGGAAGCATCTTCACGAGCGAGTGAAGGCGCACCAGCCCTCATCGGCCGGCCTCTGCTTGCGCAGGCCGGCCTTTTGTTATTTGATGCAGCAGCACTACCGCCAGGTCTGAACCCATGCCTCTGGGCACGCTCGATCGCACAGCGCCCCCCCTGTTCAACCAGGGGCAGTCGGCGCTCAGCAAGCTGATCTTCTTCGGCGCACTCTCCCTGTTCCTCATGGTGGCCGATGCACGCTTTCACATCGTGCAGCCGGTTCGCGCGGCCATCGGCGCGGTGCTCTATCCGGTGCAATGGGTGGCGCTGAAGCCGGTGCAGGCCGTGATGGGCGGCGGGCGCTACCTCGAAGACCTGCAGACCGCGCAGCGCAACGAGGACGAAGCGCGCAAGGCGCTCATGATGCAGGCCGAGCGCGCCGCCCAGGCCGACACGCTGGCGCAGGACAACGTCCGCCTGCGCGAACTGCTCGAACTGCGCCAGACCACGCAGACCCCGGGCCGCGCGGCCGAGGTGCTCTACGACGCGGCCGACCCCTACACCCGCAAGATCGTCATCGACCAGGGCATGGCCCAGGGCGTGGCGCCCGGCTCGCCGGTGATCGATTCGCGCGGCGTGCTGGGCCAGGTCACGCAGGTGCTGCCCTTCACGAGCGAGGTCACGCTGGTGATCGACCGCGACCTCTCCATTCCCGTGCAGAACACCCGCACCGGCGTGCGCAGCGTGGCCTTCGGCGACGCCTCGGCGCACGGCGGCGGGCTGGAGCTGCGCTTCATGGCCGCCAATGCCGACCTGCAGGAAGGCGACCTGCTGTCCACCAGCGGTGTCGACGGCATCTACCCCGCCGGCCTGCCGGTGGCGAAGATCGAGCGCATCGAGCGGCGCGCCGACTCGGCCTTCGCCCGCATCTACTGCGTGCCGTTGTCCCATGTGACAGCCGCGCGCTATGTGCTGGTGCTGGCGCCCACCGGCACGCCGTCCGCGCCGCCCGCGGCCGCGCCCGCCGCCACGCAGCGCAAGCGCCCCGACGGCAAGCCCGGCGCGGGCAAGAACGAGAAGAAGCAGGGGGAACGCCGATGATCAAGCGTCCCGGCCAACAGCAGCTGCTGCTGCCCGTCAGCCCGGTGTTCATGTGGACCAGCCTCATCGTGGCGGCGCTGGTCAACATGATCCCGATCGGTCGCGCCGTCTGGATGCCCGACCTGCTGGCGCTGGTGATCGTGTTCTGGGGCGTGCACCAGCCCATGCGCGTGGGCATCGGCGCGGCCTTCGTGTTCGGGCTGTTCATGGACGTGCACCAGTCGTCGATGCTGGGCCAGCATGCGCTGTCCTACACCACGCTGGGCTTCTTCGCGATCACCATCCACCGGCGCCTGCTGTGGTACCCGGTGCTGTCGCAGGCGCTGCAGGTGCTGCCGCTGTTTGCGCTGTCGCAGCTGATCGAGGTGGTCACGCGCCTGATCGGCGGCGGCGTGTTCCCGGGCTGGACGGTGCTGGTCTCGCCCGGCATCGAGGCCGCGCTGTGGCCGCTGGCCTCGGCCCTGCTGCTCGCGCCCCAGCGCCGCACCCCCGACCGGGACGAGAACCGCCCGCTCTAGTCATGGCGCCCCCCGGCTTTTCACTTCGCTTCGCTGCGTGCAGCTCCACCCCCCGAGGGGGAGGCGCGGCCCGGCGGCGGCCGCACGCCCCCGCATTTGCCATCGCACCTGCACGCGCCTAAGCTCGCACCGCCATGACCGAAATCCGCAACGTTGCCGTCGACCTCGCGCGCTTCAAGCGCCGTGTGATCGTCATCGGCATGGCTGTGCTGTTCGCGTTCGGCCTGCTGTGCGCGCGGCTGATCTACCTGCAGGTCACGCGGCACGAAGACCTGGCCGAGCAGGCCGAGAGCAACCGCACGGCGGTGGTGCCGGTGGTGCCCAACCGGGGCCTCATCCTCGACCGCAACGGCATCGTGCTGGCCTCGAACTACTCGGCCTACACGCTGGAGATCACGCCCTCGAAGGTGGGCGACGTCGACGAAACCATCGACAGCCTCACGCAGGTGCTCGAGGTCTCGCCGCGCGACCGCCGCCGCTTCAAGCGCCTGCGCGAGGACTCGCGCAGCTTCGACTCCATTCCGATCCGCACCCGCCTGAGCGACGAAGAGGTGGCGCGCTTCGCGGCGCAGCGCTACCGCTTTCCGGGCGTGGAGATCAAGGCGCGCCTGTTCCGCAACTACCCGCAGGGCGAGCTGGCCGCGCACGTGCTCGGCTACATCGGGCGCATCAACCAGCGCGAGAAGGTCGCGATGGAAGACTGGGCCGAGGAAGACCAGGCCAACTACAAGGGCACCGATTACATCGGCAAGCTGGGCATCGAGCAGAGCTACGAGAAGACGCTGCACGGCCAGACCGGCGTCGAGCAGATGGAAACCTCGGCCGGCGGGCGCGCCGTGCGACGCCTGGCCAGCCACCCGGCCACGCCCGGCAACACCGTGATGCTGTCGCTGGACATCAAGCTGCAGAAGCTGGTGGAAGACATGTTCGGCGAGCGCCGCGGCGCAGTGGTGGCCATCGACCCCAAGACCGGCGAGGTGCTGGCCTTCGTGAGCAAGCCCACCTTCGACCCCAACCTGTTCGTCGAGGGCATCGACAACGAAAGCTGGGCGGCGCTGACCGAGTCGCTCGACAAGCCCTTGCTCAACCGGGCCCTGCGCGGCACCTACCCGCCCGGCTCCACCTACAAGCCCTTCATGGCGCTGGCCGCGCTGCAGACCGGCAAGCGCGGCCCCAGCGTGGTGGTGAACGACCCCGGCTACTTCAACTTCGGCGGCCATCGCTTCGGCAGCCCCGAAGGCAACCTGGGCGGCGTGGACATGCGCCGCGCGATCCAGCTGTCGAGCAACATCTACTTCTATTCGCTGGCCAACGAGATGGGCGTGGACATGATCCACGACGCCATGAAGCCCCTGGGCTTCGGCCAGATCACCGGCATCGACCTGGGCGGCGAGGTGCGCGGCGTGCTGCCGAGCACCGAGTGGAAGCGCAACACCTACAAGCGTCCCGAGCAGAAGAAGTGGTACGCGGGCGAGACCATTTCGCTGGGCATCGGCCAGGGCTACAACGCCTTCACCATGCTGCAGCTGGCGCAGGCCACGTCCATCGTGGCCGACGGCGGCATCAAGCACAAGCCGCACCTCGTGCTGGCCACGCGCAACACCGTGAGCGGGCAGGTGGTGCCGCTGCCGCAGATGCCGGCGGAAAACCTCGGCTACACGCCGGCGGCGATTTCGGTGATCCGCGAAGGCCTGACCAGCGTGGTCACCAGCGGCACGGCGCGCGGTGTGTTCGCGGGCGCGCTCTACCAGGCGGCCGGCAAGACCGGCACCGCGCAGGCCGTGACGCAGGCGCAGAACACCAAGTACAACGCCCGCGCGCTCGAGGAGCACCAGCGCGACCACGCCCTGTTCATGGGCTTTGCGCCGGTGAGCGACCCGAAGATCGCCATCGCGGTGATCGTGGAAAACGCCGGCTGGGGCGCGGGTGCCGCGGCGCCCATTGCGCGCCGCGTGTTCGACTACTGGCTTGCGAACCAGTACCCGAGCGAGGCCGACCTGGCCGCCGTGAAGATCGGCAAGGCGACCGCGCCGGTGGGCAAGCCGCGCGTGGCGAGCGAAGTGGCGTGGCCGGCGCCCGTGGCAACGCCTGCAACGGCGCCCTGATGCCTTGCTCCCTCTCCCCTTGGGGAGAGGGTTGGGGTGAGGGCAAGCGGCGTATCGCAGACCGGCGGCTTTTCGAAGGCCGTGTGCCCCCATCCCAGCCTTCCCCCGGGAGGGGAAGGAGCAAGACAACGCACCGACTGCGAATGCTCCGAGGTCTTTCTCCCTCCCCTTCCGGGGGAGGGTTGGGGTGGGGGCTCGCGGCAATCAAGTCCGCGCGATGCCTCAGACCACCGTGCCGCTGACCTCGCCCAACCCGATACGCACCGCGCCGGCACGCTCGCAGTAACCGCGCATCACCAGCGTGTCGCCGTCTTCCAGGAAGGTGCGCTTCTCGCCGTTCGGCAGCGTGATCGGCTGCTTGCCGCCCAGCGTCAGTTCCATCAGCGAACCCGCCTCGTCGGGCTTGGGCCCCGACAGCGTGCCCGAGCCCAGCAGGTCGCCCGGCTGCAGGTTGCAGCCGTTCACCGTGTGGTGCGTGACGAGCTGCGCGGCCGTCCAGTACGCGGCTTCGGTCGTGTTGCCGCGCGTGAGGCGCACGGGCGCAACGCCTTCGGCGCGCATCTTCGCGGTCTGCAGCAGCACTTCGAGCGTGATGTCGAGCGCGCCGCTCTCGCGGTTCGCGGCCGAGTCGAGGTAGGGCAGCGGCTGCGGATCTTCGGCGGGCCGCTCGAACTTCGCGCGGAACGGCGCCAGCGCTTCCATCGTCACGATCCACGGCGACAGCGTGCTGGCGAAGTTCTTCGCCAGGAACGGGCCGAGCGGCTGGTATTCCCAGGCCTGCAGGTCGCGCGCCGACCAGTCGTTGAGCAGCGTCACGCCGAACAGATGGTCTTCTGCCTCGCCGATGGCAATGGGTTCGCCCAGCGCATTGCCCTGGCCCACCAAAAAGCCCAGCTCCAGCTCGTAGTCGAGCCGCTTCGACGGGCCGAAGCTCGGCGCGGTCGCGTCGGGCGCCTTGGTCTGGCCCTGCGGGCGCTTGAAGACCTGGCCGCTCACGCCGATGGACGAGGCACGGCCGTGGTAGCCGATGGGCACCCACTTGTAGTTGGGCATCAGCGGCTGGTCGGGGCGGAACAGCTTGCCGATGGTCGTCGCGTGATGGATGCCGGTGTAGAAGTCGGTGTAGTCGCCGATGCGGCAGGGCACGGTCATCTCGGCCTTGGCTTGCGGCAGCAGCGCCTTGGCCCAGGCGGACTGCTTGTCGCTGCCTTCGGCCAGGCCCGCGGAGATCGCGGCGCGCAGGGCCTGGCGGTCCTTCACGGGGGCGTTCATCAGCACGTTCATGTCGTCGGTGTCGATCAGGCCGGCGGCCTTCAGGTCGAGCACCTGGTCGCCGATGGCCACGCCGATGCGAAAGGCCTCTGCGCTGCCCGCGGTGCGAAAGCGGCCGAAAGGCAGGTTCTGCACCGGGAAGTCGGTGCCGGCTGCGTTGGCCGAGGCGACCCAGCTGCGCAGCTTCGGGTCATGGGTGGCGTTGAGTGCGGTCATGGATGTCTTTCTGTGTGTCTGATCAGTCTGCGGTCATGCCGGCTTTGCGAGCCACGTCGCCCAGGCGCTTGTATTCGGTCTCGGTGAGCGTAGTCAGCTCCTGCGCCGTAGAGCCGCGCGGCGAGAAGCCGGCCTGCTGCAGCTTGGCCTTCACGTCCGGCATGGCCAGCGCTTCGACGAAGGCTTCGTTCAGCGCCTTCACGATCGGCGCCGGCAGCTTCGCCGGGCCGTACACACCGAACCACGGGTCCAGCGCATAGCCCTTCAGGCCGGCCTCGGCCATCGTCGGCACGTCGGGCAGCGAGGGCGAGCGCGTGGGGCCCGCCACGGCCAGCGCGCGCAGCTTGCCGGCCTGGATGTGCGGCAGCGACGCCGGCAGGTTGTCGAACATCACGCCGATGTTGTTGCCCAGCATGTCGGTGATGGCCGGGCCGCTGCCCTTGTAGGCCACGTGCACGAGCTCGGTGCCGGTCATCTGCGCGAACATCACGCCGGCCAGGTTCATCGAGGTGCCGGCGCCCGCGGTGGCGTAGGGCATGCCGGGGTTCTTTTTGGCCGCGGCGATCAGCTCGGGCACCGACTTGATCGGCGAGACCGCAGGCACTTCCAGCACGATGGTCGAGGTGCCCAGCAGGCTGATGGCGGTGAAGTCCTTGCGCGGATCGAAGGCCATCGACTTGTAGATGTGCGGGTTCAGCGCATTGGTCGAGATGGCGCCGAAGCCGATGGTGTAGCCGTCGGGCGCGGCCTTGGCCACGGCGTCCATGCCGATGTTGCCGCCCGCGCCGCCGCGGTTGTCGATCAGCACCGGCTGGCCCAGCTTCTCCGACACCTTCTGGCCCACCGTGCGCGCCACCAGGTCGGTGGTGCCGCCGGGCGAGTAGGGCACGACGAAGCGGATGGGCTTGGTCGGAAAGTCGGCCGCGTGCGTGAGGAAGGGCGCGGCCAGCAGGGCGACGGCCGCGGCGCGGCGGGTGATGACGAAGGCGGTTGTCTTGTTCATGCTTTGAATTGGTCTTTCAGGCCGGCCCAGCAGTCGGCGTAGTCGGTGTCGAGTGCGCTGCTCTGCAGCGCGAAATTGGTGGGAATGAAGCGGTAGCGGCTCTCGAACATGAAGGCCAGCGTGTTGTCCAGCTTGTGCGGCTTCAGGTCGGCGTTCGTCGCCTTGTCGAAGGCTTCCTCGTCCGGCCCGTGCGGCACCATGCAGTTGTGCAGGCTCGCGCCACCGGGCTTGAAGCCGCCCGGCTTGGCGTCGTACTCGCCCAGCACCAGGCCCATGAACTCGCTCATCAGGTTGCGGTGGAACCATGGCGGGCGGAAGGTGTTTTCCATCACCATCCAGCGCGGCGGGAAGATCACGAAGTCGCAGTTGGCGGTGCCCGGCGTGTCGCTGGGCGCGGTCAGCACGGTGAAGATCGACGGGTCGGGGTGGTCGAAGCTGATCGAGCCGATCACCATGAAATGCGCCGTGTCGTACTTCACTGGCGCCAGGTTGCCGTGCCAGGCGACCACGTTGAAGGGCGACTGCTTGGCAGGCGCCTTCCAGAAGCGGCCGCCGAATTTCTTGACGATCTCGTAGGCGCCTTCTTCCGATTCGAAGGCCGCCACCGGTGCCTGAAAGTCGCGCGCATTGGCCAGGCCGTTCGAGCCGATCGGGCCCAGCTCGGGCAGGCGGAAATGCGCGCCGTAGTTCTCGCAGACGTAGCCGCGCGAAAGACCGTCGGGCAATGCCACCTTGAAGGCCATGCCGCGCGGCAGCAGCGCGATTTCGCCGGGCTTCACGTCGAGCACGCCGAGCTCGGTGGTGATGACCAGGCGGCCCTGCTGCGGCACCACCAGCATCTCGCCGTCGGCGTTCACGAAGGCGCGGCGTTCCATCGAGCGGCCGGCCAGGTACATCAGCGAGCCGATGCCGACCTGCGACTCGGCATCGCCGTTGGCCGCGATGGTGTGCATGCCGTCGATGAAGTCGACCTCGCCCGCGCCGTCCAGCGGCTGCGGGTGCCAGCGCAGGGGCTCGGGTGGCAGCGCGATCTCGCGGTCGGCGCCGGTGGTCCAGTGCGCCTGCGCATAGGGCTGGTAGCGGCCCGACACCACCGAGGGCTGGCGGCGGTACAGCCAGGAGCGGCGGTTCTCGTGGCGCGGCGCGGTGAAGGCGGTGCCCGAGATCAGCTCGGTGTACAGGTCGAGCGGCCCGCGCTGCGGGTTGTTGCGGCCCTGGGGCAGGGCGCCGGGCACGGCCTCGGAGGCGTACTCGTTGCCGAAGCCGCTCTGGTAGCGCCGCTCGGAGGCGGGGGGTGCTTGGGTCATGTGCTTTCTCTTTCGAAAATCGCGATGAGGTTGGGATCTGAAGAATCTTCGGAGGGGCTCAGCCGGCGCGTGCCGCGTCGAAGGCCTCGCGCAGCACGGCCAGCGAGCCGACATGGTTCGCCAGCACCAGCACGAGGCGCGCGTTGAAGGCGTGGCTCTCGTCGGTGGAAAGGCCCTGGTGGGCCTCGATGAGCGCCTCGTAGAAATCGTCGGGCGCGTCGAGGTGGGGCGTGGTGATCAGTTGCATCGTGTTCATGCCTTGGCCAGTGCGCGGGCCAGCGCCGCGCGGATGTCCGCTGCCGCGGGTTGACGCCAGCGCGCACACACGTGCTGGTCGGGCCGCAGCAGGTAGACGGTACCGGGTTGCGCGTCGTAGCGCTGCGTGGCGAGTTCCGCGCCGGTGCCGTCGCCTTCCACGCGCACGACGTGCAGCGGCAAGTCGGCGGCCTTCAGTGCCTGCAGGCTTCGCTCGGCGGCTTCGCCCTGGCCGAAGACGAGCGCGGTGAAGCGTTCGACATGGCACTCGCGCAGCAGCCAGCCGCTGCCGCCGTCGGCACGCACCACCGGCGCGTCGGCCGCCGCGGCGCCCGGCACCATCGCACCCGCGAAGCTGTCGGCATCGGCCGTGTTCAGCGGCGAGTCGCGCAGCACCGTGGCCACCGACAGGCGCCCGCTGTTGACCAGCGTGCGTGCGAAGGCGTGGCGCTTGGTCAGCTCCAGCACCGCGTCGCGGAACAGGCGGCTCACCTCGCTCTTGGGCGTGATGAAGTCGGTTGCGCGGGTGGAGTTGCGGATGTTCTCGTCGGCCGCGAATTCGCGCTCGCTGGCATAGCTGTCGAGCAGGGCGTCGGGCGCCTGGCCCTGCACCACCGCCGCGAGCTTCCAGGCGAGGTTGTCCGCGTCCTGCACGCCCGAATTGGCGCCGCGCGCGCCGAAGGGCGACACGCCGTGCGCCGAGTCGCCCGCGAACAGCACGCGGCCGTGGCGAAAGCGCTCCATGCGCTGGCAGGCGAAGGTGTAGACGCTGGCCCAGCCGATCTGGAACTGCACGTCGGCAAAGCCGATGCTGTCGAGCAGCGCACGCACGCGCGGCGTGATGTTCTCGGGCTTGCGCTCTTCCACCGGGTCGGCGTCCCAGCCGAGCTGGAAGTCGATGCGCCACATGCCGTCGGCCTGCTTGTGCAGCAGCACGCTCTGGCCGGGGTGGAACGAAGGGTCGAACCAGAAGCGGCGCTCGGTCGGCAACTGCGCGTCCATGGTGATGTCGGCGATCAGGAAGCGGTCGCGAAAGGTGCGGCCCTTGGCTTCCTGGCCCAGCAGCTGGCGCAGGTTGGAGCGCGAGCCGTCGCAGGCGGCGACGTAGCCGGCCTGCAACCGGTGGCTGCCGTCGGGCGTCTCCACGGTCAGCACCGCGCCGTCGTCGTCCTGCTCGATGCCCGTCACCTTGTGGTTCCAGCGCAGGTCGATCAGCGACAGCGCCGCGGCGCGTTCCACGAGATAGCCCTCGACGTAGTACTGCTGCAGGTTGATGAAGGCCGGGCGCTCGTGGCCGGGCTCGGGCAGCAGGTCGAAGCGATAGACCTGTTCGTCGTGGAAGAACACCTTGCCCACGTTCCACGACACGCCCTTGTCGACCATGCGGTCGCCGCAGCCGAGGCGGTCGAACACCTCCAGCGTGCGCTTGGCGAAGCAGATGGCGCGCGAGCCGCTGGACAGCGTGTTGTCGTTGTCCAGCAGCACGACTGGGACCTGGCGCAGCGCGAGGTCGATGGCCAGCGTGAGGCCCACGGGGCCGGCGCCGACGATCACGACGGGGTGGTGCGCCGGTGCCGCCGCGTCCTGATCGGCGTGGCGTTTGTAGTCGAAGCGCAGGCTCTGATAGTCGATCACGTACTTGTCTCCGTGTCTTATGTCTTTGTCTTGCTCCTTCCCCCTTTGGGGAAGGTCGGGATGGGGGCTCGACGGCGCTCGAAACCGGCGCTCTGCCTGCCCCCACCCCAGCCCTCCCCCAGCGGGGGAGGGAGCAATGCGGGATCAGCCCTCGAGGGCCTTCCACATGTCGATGTCGCGCTGCGCCGTCCACACGCGCGGGTCCGCATGGCCCGAGGCCTCGTCGTACGCGCGGCTCACGTCGAAGGGCATGCAGTGGTCGAAGATCACCCACTGGCTGTACTTGGGCTTGAGCTTCTCGTAGGTGTCCTTGTAGACCGCGTTCAGGTCGCGCCCGGCCTTCACGCCCTCTTGCACACTGGCATACACGTCGGAGATGAAGTTGCGCGTGCCCGTCAGGCCCTCGGCCACGGCTTCGGGCGTGGTGAGCGCGGCGCCGCGGCCCGGCACCAGCGCGGCGGGCTTCAGCGCGGCGATGTTGTCCAGCGTCTGCGGCCAGTCCTTGAAGTAGGCGTCGCCGGCGTACGGCGTGGCGCCGAACTCGACCAGGTCGCCCGACAGCAGCGTGCGCTCCTGCGGCAGCCACACCACGGTGTCGCCCTTGGTGTGGCCGCGGCCCAGCTGGATGAGCTGCACCTCGAGCTTGCCCAGCCACAGCGTCATCTTGCCGGTGAAGGTCATGGTCGGCCAGGTCAGGCCCGGGGGCACCGTTTCGACGTTCTGGAAGAGGCGCGGGAAGCGGCCGATTTCGCTGGCCTTGTCTTCCTCGCCGCGCTCCACGATCAGGTCGCGCGTGTCCTGGCTGGCCAGGATGTGGCCGGCGCCCTTCTCGAAGTAGCCGGCCGCGCCCAGCACGCGCACCGCGTGGTAGTGCGTGAGCACCACGTACTTGATGGGCTTGTCGGTCACTTCGCGGATGCGGCGCACCACGTCGGCGGCCATGGCGGGCGTGGCCTGGGTGTCGGCCACCAGCACGCAGTCGTCGCCGATGACGATGCCGGTGTTGGGGTCGCCCTCGGCGGTGTAGGCCCAGGCGTGCTCCGAGATCTGGCTGAAGGTGATCTTCTTCTCTTCCATGTCGGCCTGGCTGGCGAACTTCTTGGCTTGGCTCATCGGGTTGTCTCCGTCGGTGGGGTGGATCTTGAAATTCGTTTAAGGCGAACGAATTTGCTGTGAACTAATTTTGTCAGTGTAAGCGTCGGATCAGTTAATGTCTAATCCCTTCTTCATGAACGAACGATCGGCGGGCGATGGCAGCCAATGACACCGACCGCGCCCAGCGCGGCATCCAGAGCATCGAAGTCGGCGGACAGCTGCTGCGCGCGCTGGTGCACCACGGCCGGCCGATGGCGCTGAAAGACCTGGCGCGCGAGGCCGATATGACGCCCGCCAAGGCGCATCCGTACATGGTCAGCTTCGGGCGGCTGGGCCTGATCGAGCAGGACCGCGCCAGCGGCCACTATCTGCTCGGCCCGCTCGCCTTGCAACTGGGGCTCATCAGCCTGCAGCAGGCCGACCCGGTGCACATCGCCACCCCGCTGATCGCCCAGCTGGCCCAGCAGCTCGGCCACACCGTGGCGCTGGCCGTGTGGGGCGCGCGCGGCGCGACCATCGTGCGCACGGCCGAGTCGCCGTCGCCGGTGCACGTGAACATGCGCCACGGCACCGTGTTCTCGCTGACCCACACCGCCTCGGGCCGCGTCTTCGCCACCTACCTCGACGCTGGGGTGGTGCGCCAGCTGCTAGACGACGAGCGCCAGCGCCAGAAGCAGCGCAAGGGCGCCGAGCCGCCGCCGCCGGCCGGCATGCCCGCGGTGCAGCCCTTGCCCTCGTGGAGCGACTTCGAGCGCCAGCTGCAAGAAGTGCGCGAGCACGGCATCAGCCGCTCCGACGGCGAGGTCATCGAGGGCGTGAGCGCCATGGCCGCGCCCGTGTTCGACCACACTGGCGCCATCGTGCTGGCCGTGACCGCTATCGGCCCGGCCGGCATCTTCAACACCGCGTGGGACGGCGAGATTGCCCGCGCGCTCAAGGCCTGCGCGGACACCGTGTCGCAACGCCTGGGCGCCACCGTCGCGCCGCCCGCAGCGAATTCCCCCAGACCCGAGCGATGACGCCTGCCGCACCCGATATCCCTTCGTCTGTCCACGCCGCCGCCGAACTGCTGGCCAACGCCCGGCGCATCGTCGTCTTCTCCGGCGCCGGCCTGTCCCGCGCCTCGGGCATTCCGACCTACCGCGATGCCGACGGCCTGTGGAAGAGCCAGAGCGCGCTGCAGTTTTCCCATGCCGAAGACCTGGCGCGCGACCCGTCCGGCTTCACCAGGTTCTGGGCACAGCGCCTGTCGGTGATCGAGTCGGCGGAGCCCAACCCGGGCCATGCCGCGCTGGCGCAACTGCAGCGGCTGCGCCCGGCCACGCGCCTGGTCACGCAGAACGTCGACGGCCTGCTCACGCTGGCGGGCGGGCAGGACGTGCTCGAACTGCACGGCTCGCTGCGCCGCTGGCGCTGCGACCACTGCGGCAACCGCAGCGGGCCGTGGCCCTTCCACCGCTGCCTGCGCTGCGGCTCCCACGCGCGGCCCGACGTGGTGATGTTCGGCGAGATGCTGAATGCGGGCGTGCTGCTCGACGCCCAGGTGACGGCGCAGGAGTGCGATCTGTTCATGGTGGTCGGCAGCACCACCATCGTCTACCCGGCCGCCGAGCTGCCGCAGACCGCGCTGGCGCACGGTGCGCGGCTGGTCACGCTCAACCTGGAGCCGTTGCCGCACCTGGACGAGGCGGCCACGGTGGTGCTGCGCGGCCCGGCCGAAGCGTTGTTGCCGCAGCTGCTGGCCGGCCTGGGCTGAAGGCTCAGCCCTTCCTGCCGCCCAGCAACAGCAGCGCCCCGCCCACCACGATCGCGGCCACGCCGGCCCAGGCGGGGATGTTGACGGTCTGCTGCTCCTTCACCGAGAACTCCAGCGGGCCCAGCTTGGCCTGGTGGGTTTCCTTGGTGAAGCTGAAGCTGCCCAGGCCGATGGCCGCGATGCCGGCCACGATCAACAGGATGCCGACGATGCGTGTGGCGTTCATGGGAGCGGTCCTTCGTGCGCGGCAGGGAGCGCCAGCTTACTGCCGCGGCGTCTGTTGCTGCAGCTCGCCCACCCACTGCACCAGCTCGGCCGAAGCCTTGTCGCTGGCCGCGACCAGCGCCTTCACGCCGCCGGGCGCGTCGGCGCTGGCCGCGGGGCTGCGCACGGTGAAGGTGCGCTGGCCCAGCACGCGGTCGCCGCCGGCGGTGCCGCGGATCAGCGTGGCGCGCAGGCGCACCAGGCCCACGCTGGCGCTGGCCGAATCGAAGTAGTGGCTGAACTCGTCCAGCGAGATGCGCAGCGTGTCGGGCACCTCGCCCTTGCCGCGCGCGATGGTCGCGCTTTCTTCCGGGCCGAGCACCATGCGGCGCGCGGCCAGCGCGTCGCGCAGGCGCTGGCGCAGCAGTTGCGCGGGCGGCTGGCTCCAGCGCGACTGGCCGTAGGGGCGCAGCTCGTTGGCGTCCGCATAGCCCAGGCGGTACAGGATCTGCGTGCCGTCGAGCCGCGAGTTGCTCTCGAACTCGGCCAGCGCCAGCGTGGGCAGGCTGGCCACTGCAGGCGCGGCGGCCGGGGCCGTCATGCCCGGGCCGAAGTCGTAGAGCGTGGCGCGCGCCGGCTTGTCGGGCAGCGCACCGCAGCCGGCGGCCAGCAGCACGAGGCCGAGGGCCAGCGGGGTGGTCAGGGATCGGATGGTGTTCATGGTCGGTGCTCCTGTGCGCCTGTTCGCGCGACCTGT
The DNA here is from genome assembly GCF_056394985.1 of Variovorax sp. 10N412. Classification (NCBI taxonomy): domain Bacteria; kingdom Pseudomonadati; phylum Pseudomonadota; class Betaproteobacteria; order Burkholderiales; family Comamonadaceae; genus Variovorax; species Variovorax sp. 10N412. Next base: position 28,162 of record NZ_JBFTIO010000010.1, on the reverse strand, counting down.
TCTTGCGGCCTGTGTCATCAAGGCCGCGCCGCGGCCGGCGCGCTGAAGCCCGGCTCGCCCGGGCCCGCGACCGCGCCGCCGTTGCCGAACAGCAGCGATTGCGGGTTATCGTTGATGCTGTCCGCCGCGCGGCCCAGCCGGCGCACGGCGTGCGAGGTGTCGTCGGCCACGCGGTTCACGCGCGGCAGCGTGGCCGCGTTGAACGAATCGACCGCCTGCGCCAGCGCCTTGGTGCCGTCGCTCAGGCGTTCGACCGGACCGTCGGGCGCGTTCAGCCGGCTCACGGTGGTGTTGAAGTTGTTGGCCACGCGCGAGACGTCGCCGGCCGCCTTCTTCACCGAGGCCATGGTGTCGGGCAGCTTGGTGAGGGCCGGGTTCAGGCCGGTCTTGACCGTGTTGTCCAACGTCTTGAGCAGCGTGTTGGCGCTCGCCGAGGCCGCGGCGATGTTCTCCAGCGCATCGGCCGCGCGTTTCTGGTTGGGGTCGCTCAGCAGCTTGTTGGCGCGCTGGGTCACCTCTTCGACCTGGTTGATGATGGCTTCGCCGCGGTCCTGCAGCTGCGCCAGCATCGACGGCTTGAGCGGAATGCGCGGCGGGTCGTCGTCGTTGGGCTTGAGCATCACGTTGGAGCCGACCTTGTCGTCCAGCGCAATGAAGGCCAGGCCGGTCACGCCTTGGTAGCTCAGCGTGGCATAGCTCGAGGTGGTGAGGGGCACGCGCTCGTCGACCGTGATGCGCACGCGCACGTTGCCCTTCACCTTGGGGTCGAAGTCGATCGACGTCACCTTGCCCACCGCGATGCCGCGGTAGCGCACCATGGCCTGCGGCTGCAGGCCGCTGACGGCTTCGCGCGTGGACAGTTCGTAGACGTTGCGCACGGTGTTGTCGCGCGTGAACCAGATCACCAGCGCGACCAGCGCGGCAATGAGGCCGAGCACGAAGGCGCCGGCGGCGAGGGCATGGGCCTTGTTTTCCATGGGGGCTACCTACCTTTCAGCGGCCCGCCTGCGCGGCGGGCTGCGATGGGGATGCTTCGGCGGGTTTGTCATGCAGGGCTTCCAGGGCACGCTGGCCGCGCCCGCCGAGAAAGTATTCGTGGATGAAGGGATGCGGGTACGCAATGACGTCGCGCGCCGCGCCGGTGACGATCACCTTCTGGTCGGCCAGCACCGCGATGCGGGTGCTCAGGTCGAACAGCGTGTCCAGGTCGTGCGTGACCATCACCACCGTGAGGCCCAGCTCGCGGTGCAGGCCGCGCAGCAGGTTGCAGAAGCTGTCCGACGCCTCGGGGTCCAGGCCGGCCGTGGGTTCGTCCAGCAGCAGCAGCGGCGGGTCCATGATGAGCGCGCGCGCCAGCGCCACGCGCTTGATCATGCCGCCCGACAGGTCCGACGGGCTCTTGTTGGCGTGCTGCGGCTCCAGCCCCACCATCTGCAGCTTCACCAGCGCCGCGTGGCGGATCAGCTCGTCGGGCAGCAGCTTCAGCTCGCGCAGCGGAAAGGCGATGTTCTCCAGCACGCTGAAGGCCGAGAACAGCGCGCCGTGCTGGAACAGCATGCCCACGTTGGCCGCGCCCGAGGCGCTGAGCTCGCCGGGCTCCTGCCCCAGCACCTCGACCGTGCCGCGCGTGGGCTTCTCCAGCCCCAGGATCTGGCGCAGCAGCACCGTCTTGCCGGTGCCCGAGCCGCCGACCAGGGAGAGCACCTCGCCGCGGTCGATGTGCAGCTGCAGGTCGCGGTGCACCACCTGGTCGCCGTCGGTGTTCTCGAACACCGTCCACAGGTTGCGGATGTCCACCACGGTGGTGTCGGTGTCGGGGCGCACGGGCATGCTCATCGCGTCATCCCCGGAACCCGATGCCCTTGAAGAGCACGGCGAACAGCGCGTCCACCAGAATCACCGCGGTGATGGAAGTCACCACCGACGAGGTGGTGCCGCGCCCCAGGCTCTCGGTGTTGGGCTTGACCTTCATGCCGAAGTAGCAGCCGATCAGCGCAATCAGCACGCCGAACACCGCCGACTTGGCCATGGCCAGCCACAGGTTCGAAATCGGCACCGCGCGCGGCAGCGCCGACAGGAAGTACGCCGGCGAAATGTCGAGCGCCGCGTCGGCCGCCAGCATGCCGCCTGCCAGCGCCGCCATCGAGGTCCACAGGCTGATCAGCGGCATCGCGATGGCCAGCGCCAGCACCCGCGGCATCACCAGCCGGAAGCCGTGCGCAATGCCCATCACGCGCATCGCGTCGAGTTCTTCCGTGACGCGCATCACGCCGATCTGCGCCGTGATGGCCGAGCCCGAGCGGCCGGCGATGAGCACCGCCGCCAGCACCGGCCCCAGCTCGCGCACCAGCGACAGCCCGAGGATGTTGACCACGAAGCTCTCGGCGCCGTACTGGCGCAGCTGCTGAGAAATGAGGTAGGCCAGCACCACGCCGATCAGCAGCCCGACCAGCGCCGTGATGTGCAGCGCCGTGGCGCCGAACTGGTACAGGTGCCCCGAGAAGTCGCGCCACGGCCCGCGGTGCGGCGCGCGAATCAGGCGCCCCACGTCGATCGCGAGCTGGCCGATCAGCCCGGTGAAGTCGCGCATCACGACCATGGCGCGCGGCCCGTTGTGCGCGAACGCGCGGATGCGGTCGGTCAGCGTGGGCGGGGGCTCCTCGGGCGTGGCGACGGTGTACTGCGCCACCTGGTCGAGCACCGCCTTGTGCTGCGGCGCCATTTCGAGCGTGGCGGGCCATTCGTGGCGCCAGTGGTCCCACAGCAGTTGCGCACCGATGTGGTCCAGCTGCTGGACCGGGCGCAGGTCCCAGGCGCGATCGTCGGCGGGCGGGGCGGCCTCCAGGCTCCTGGACAGGCCCAGCCAGGCCGGCTTGGACGACATGCCCAGCGCGGTCCAGCGGCCGCTGGCCACCGTCCACTGCCTTCCGTCCTGCGCCTGCTGCGCTACGCGGGGCCACGCGCTGTCGGCGGCTGAAGCGTCGGCAGGCGAAGTGGCTGGTGACATAGGGCGAATGAGGGGGAAAGTAGACAAAAAGCGGGGAAAGGGCGCATCGTAACCGCGTGCATCCGTGTGCCGTATGTCACAGACCCTTCGTTTGCGTAGGGCAGGACGCCGTTTGTTCAGGTTTTCTTCAGGTTCGGTACGCCGTTCGGCGCGTGTTCACGCCGAAAACCCTTCCGCCAACGCCGCCCGCAGCCACCCCACGAACGCCGTCACCGCCTGCGGCACATGCGTGGCGTACGGCCGTATCGCATACAGCCGCTCGCCGAAGGCGCCCACCGAGCGCCACTGCGGCAGCACCTCCACCAGCTTGCCCGCCTGCAGTGCCGACTGCGCGCTGAAGTCCGGCACCAGCGCAATGCCCAGCCCGGTCAGTGCCGCGTCGCGCAAGGCTTCGCTGTTGTTCGCGACCAGCGGCCCCGAGACCGGCACCGTGATGCGCGGCGCCGCGGCCTTGCCCTTGGGCTGCTTTCGGGCCTCGAAATGCCAGGTCGGCGTGTCCTGCGCGCGCGGGTAGTGCAGGCAGTCGTGGCCGGCCAGCGCCTGCGGTTCGCGCGGCGTGCCGCGGCGGCGCAGGTAGGCGCGGCTGGCCACCAGCAGCGAGCGGGTTTCGCACAGCGTCCAGGCCACGTGCGTGTCGGGCGGCGCGGCCGTGTGGCGAATGGCCAGGTCGAAGCCTTCCATCGCCAGCGAACTGAGCCGGTCCGAAAGGTCCAGCTCGATGCGCACCTCCGGCTGCGCGCGCAGGAACTCGGCCAGCCGCGGCACCAGCTGCTGGCGCGCAAAGGCCACCGGCGCCGTCACGCGCACCAGCCCGCGCGGCACGCCGGCCAGGTCGCGCACGCCCGCGAAGCTGTGCGCAATCTGCTCGAAGGGCCCGCGCATGTCCTCCACCAGCCGCTGGCCCGCCTCCGTGAGCCGCACGCTGCGCGTGGTGCGCTGCACCAGGGGGGCGCCGGCCGCGCGCTCCAGCTCGGCGATGCGCTGGCTCATGGCCGCCTTGCTCACGCCCAGGCGCAGCGCCGCGGCCGTGAAGCTGCCCTGTTGCGCCAGCACCGTGAGCCAATGCAGGTGCGTCCAGAGCGCCTCGATATTTTGGGGTTTCATGGATACATTGTTCAGCAGAGTGAACAATAAGTTCAAGCCTCATGGCTAGGCGCGGAACACGGCGCTGCCTAAACTGCCTGCATCCTCCCGACAGCAAAGCCTTCTCCATGACCACCTCCCTCGACCACTACATCGCCGGCAAGCCCGCCGCCAACACCTCCGGCCGCACGCAGGACGTGACCAACCCCGCCACCGGCGCCGTCACCGGCAAGGTCGGCCTGGCCGACACGGCCCAGGTCGCGGCGGCCGTGGCCGCCGCGCAGGCCGCCTTCCCGGCCTGGGCCGACACCCCGCCCATTCGCCGCGCGCGCGTCATGTTCAAGTTCCTGCAGCTGCTCAACGAGCACAAGGACGAGCTGGCCCACCTCATCACCGCCGAGCACGGCAAGGTCTTCACCGACGCGCAGGGCGAAGTCAGCCGCGGCATCGACATCGTCGAGTTCGCCTGCGGCATTCCGCAGTTGCTCAAGGGCGACTTCACCGACCAGGTGAGCACCGGCATCGACAACTGGACCCTGCGCCAGCCCCTGGGCGTGGTCGCGGGCATCACGCCCTTCAACTTCCCGGTGATGGTGCCGATGTGGATGTTCCCGGTGGCCATCGCCGCGGGCAACACCTTCGTGCTCAAGCCCAGCCCGACCGACCCGAGCGCGTCGCTGCGCATGGCCGAGCTGCTGAAAGAAGCCGGCCTGCCCGACGGCGTGTTCAACGTGGTGCAGGGCGACAAGGTCGCCGTCGACGCGCTGCTCGAGCACCCCGACGTCAAGGCCATCAGCTTCGTGGGCTCCACGCCCATCGCCAACTACATCTACGAAACCGGCGCGCACCACGGCAAGCGCGTGCAAGCGCTGGGCGGCGCCAAGAACCACATGGTGGTCATGCCCGATGCCGACATCGACCAGACGGTGGATGCGCTGATCGGCGCGGGCTACGGCTCGGCCGGCGAACGCTGCATGGCCATCAGCGTGGCGGTGCTGGTGGGCGACGTGGCCGACAAGATCATTCCCAAGCTCATCGAGCGCACCAAGACCCTGCAGGTGCTCAACGGCACCAACCTCGCCGCTGAAATGGGCCCGATCGTCACGCGTGCCGCGCACGAGCGCATCACCGGCTACATCGACCTGGGCGAGAAGGAAGGCGCCAAGCTGCTGGTCGACGGCCGCGGCTTCGACGGCAGCAAGGCCGGCGAGGGTTGCGGCGACGGTTTCTGGATGGGCGGCACGCTGTTCGACCACGTCACGCCCGAGATGCGCATCTACAAGGAAGAAATCTTCGGCCCGGTGCTCAGCTGCGTGCGCGTGGCGAACTTCAAGGACGCGGTCGACCTCGTCAACGCCCACGAATTCGGCAACGGCGTGAGCTGCTTCACCCGCGACGGCAACGTGGCGCGCGAATTCAGCCGCCGCATCCAGGTGGGCATGGTCGGCATCAACGTGCCCATTCCCGTGCCCATGGCCTGGCACGGCTTCGGCGGCTGGAAGCGCTCGCTGTTCGGCGACATGCATGCCTACGGCGAAGAGGGCGTGCGCTTCTACACCAAGCAGAAGTCGGTCATGCAGCGCTGGCCGGAAAGCATCGGCAAGGGCGCCGAGTTCGTGATGCCTACGGCCAAGTAAGCCGCGCCGGGCCGGCCGCGAGAGGGAGCGCGGCCGGGCACCGAGGGCATCGAAGGCAAAGCTCGCGTTAAATGCGTCCAGCGGCGCGCGCGAACGCAGGGGCCGCAACCCTGCGCTCGCAGCACGCCACCCGGCAAGAAGACGGAACAAAAAGACCATGAGAGACAACGACCACACCTTCGACTACATCATCATCGGCGCGGGCACCGCGGGCTCGCTCATGGCCAACCGGCTGAGCGCCGACAAGCGCAAGCGCGTGCTGCTCATCGAGGCCGGCCGCAAGGACGACTACCACTGGATCCACATTCCGGTGGGTTACCTGTACTGCATCGGCAACCCGCGCACCGACTGGCTCTACAGCACCGAGCCCGACGCCGGCCTCAACGGCCGCGTCCTGCGCTACCCGCGCGGCAAGACGCTGGGCGGCAGCTCCAGCATCAACGGCATGATCTACATGCGCGGCCAGTCGCGCGACTACGAGCACTGGGCCGACCTCACCGGCGACGACGGCTGGCGCTGGCAGAACGTGCTGCCGGCCTTCAAGAAGCACGAAGACCACTACCTGGGCGCCGACGAGATGCACGGCGCGGGCGGCGAATGGCGCGTGGAAAAGCAGCGCCTGCGCTGGGACATCCTGGACGCCTTCGCGGCCGCCGCCGAGCAGGCCGGCGTGCCGCACTCCACCGACTTCAACCGCGGCAGCAATGAAGGCGTGGGCTACTTCCAGGTCAACCAGAAGAACGGCTGGCGCTGGAACACCGCCAAGGCCTTCCTGCGCCCCACCTGCTACGGCCGGCCCAACTTCGAGCTGTGGACCGGCGCGCAGGTCTCGCGCCTGCTGTTCGAGACGCAGCCCGACGGCACGCGCCGCTGCACCGGCGCCGAGGTGTGGAACGGCACCGAGATGACCACCGCGTACGCCGAGCGCGAGGTGGTGCTGAGCGCGGGCGCCATCGGCTCGCCGCAGATCCTGCAGCTCTCGGGCATCGGCCCGGCCGACCTGCTGCGCCAGCACGGCATCGACGTGGTGCTCGACGCGCCCGGCGTCGGCGCCAACCTGCAGGACCACCTGCAGATCCGCGCGGTCTACAAGATCGACGGTGCGCCCACGCTCAACGTGATGGCATCCTCGATGGTCGGCAAGGCCAGGATCGGCCTCGAATACCTGATGAAGCGCAGCGGCCCGATGAGCATGGCGCCCTCGCAGCTCGGCGCCTTCACGCGCAGTTCGCCCGAGCGCGAATGGCCCAACCTGCAGTACCACGTGCAGCCGCTGTCGCTGGACGCCTTCGGCGATCCGCTGCACAGCTTTCCGGCCTTCACCGCGAGCGTGTGCAACCTCAACCCGACGAGCCGGGGCTCGGTGCGCATCAAGAGCAAGCGCTTCGAGGACGCACCGGCCATCGCCCCCAACTACCTGAGCACCGACGAAGACCGCCAAGTGGCGGCCGAGTCGCTGCGCGTGACGCGCCGCATCGCCGAGCAGCCCGCGCTGGCCAAGTACAAGCCGCAGGAGTGGAAGCCCGGCGTGCAGTACCAGACCGACGAAGACCTGGCGCGGCTGGCCGGCGACATCGCCACCACCATCTTCCACCCGGTGGGCACCACGAAGATGGGTGCCGACGCAGACCCGATGGCCGTGCTCGATGCGCGCCTGCGCGTGCGCGGCGTGCAGGGCCTGCGCGTGGTCGACGCGGGCGCGATGCCCACCATCACCAGCGGCAACACCAACAGCCCCACGTTGATGATGGCCGAGAAGGCGGCGGGCTGGATCCTGGAAGACGCCGCGCGCTGAGGCGGCTTCAGCCGCGCCCGGCGGGGGCGCGGCGCACGGGTTTGGCTTTGGGTCTAGGTTTGGGCGCAGGGGCCTTCACAACGTCCGCACGGGCGCTGTCGGCCAGGCGTGCCTTCGCGCCTTCGAGCATCAAGTCCACGCCGATCTCGAACAGCGCGTCCGGCCCGGCCTTTCTGTAGCTCGCGAAGGCCTCGGCCAGCAGCGGGCGCGAAGCCGCGGCGGCGTCCAGCGCCTGCTGCTGCGCTGCCGCGTCGGGCGGCGCCGCCTGTTGCTCCAGCACGCAACCCACGGTGTAGCGGCCCAGCGCGATCAGCAGCGTCATCGCCTGCACCACCGGCACGCCCAGGCCGACGACCGCGGCGATCTGGGCCTCGACCATGTCGAGGTCGCCCGGGTCGGGCTCCGAGCCCGCATGCAACCGGGCACCGTCGCGCCGTGCCAGCAGCGCGCGCCGGAAGCTGTGCGCGTTCTCGCGCAGGAACGCGTCCCAGGTCTCCCCAGGCAGCGGCAGCTTGCGCTCGTGCGTGCCGTGCAGGATCTGGCCGTTCATTGCGTCCAGCAGCGCGCGCTTGTTCTTGAAATGCCAATACAGCGCGGGCTGCTGCACGCCCAGCCGCTCGGCCAGCAGCCGGGTGCTGAGCTTGTCCATGCCGACCTCGTCCAGCAGCGCGAGCGCTGCCTCGAGGATCGCTTCGCGGTCCAGTTTCATGCCGATGTGTACCGATGTAGATGTTGATGCGCAGGCCGGCGCGCGCCGCCGCTTCACGGCCAGGAATTTATCGCTGATAATTCCTTATCAATGATAAATTTCCACCGTTCCCCTGACGCCCTGGCGGGCGCCGGCCGCGCGCATGCCGTGATCCTGGCCATTGTCACGCTCGACGCCGTGGGCATCAGCCTGGTCATGCCCATCGTGCCGGGCCTGCTGCGCGAGGTCGGCCACACCGGCAACCTCGGCTGGCGCTTCGGCGCCTTCCTTTCGCTCTACGCGCTGATGCAGTTCCTCTGCGCACCCGTGCTCGGCGCGCTCAGCGACCGCTTCGGCCGCCGGCCTGTGCTGCTCATCTCGGTGGCGGGCGCTGCCATCGACGCGCTCTTCATGGCCTTCGCGCCCTCGCTGTGGATGCTCTTCGTGGGCCGTGCGATCGCGGGCATGACGGGCGCGAGCACAGCCGTGGCCTCCGCCGCCATTGCCGACCTCACGCCCGAGCACCAGCGCGCGCGATGGTTCGGCCGCATGGGCGCCTGCTTCGGGCTGGGCTTCATTGCCGGGCCGGCCATCGGCGGCGTGCTCGGCGACCACGGCGTGCGGCTGCCGTTCGTCGCGGCTGCGGTGCTCAACGGCGTGACCTTCCTCGTCGGTGTGCTGGTGTTGCGCGAGTCGCGCCCGCCGGCGCTCGCCACGAAACCCTTCGATCGCGGCGTGCTGCATCCGCTCGCGCCGCTGCGCTGGGCCAGCAGCTTTCCGGCGCTGCTGCCCTTGCTCGGCGTCTTCCTGCTGCTGGTGCTGGTGGGCGAGGTCGCCGGAACGACCTGGGTGATCTACGGCCAGGACCGCTACGCCTGGAACGGCACCATGGTCGGCCTCTCGCTCGCGGTCTTTGGCCTGCTGCACGCGCTGGTGCAGGGCTTCGTTGCCGGCCCGGTGGTCGAGCGCTGGGGCGAGCGCGCGGCCATTGCCATCGGCACCATCGCCGACGGCACGGGCTATGCGCTGATTGCCTTCGCCACGCAGGGCTGGATGGCCATCGCGATGCTGCCGCTCCTGTGCATGGGCGGCGTCTGCGCCCCGGCGCTGCAGGCGACGCTCTCGGCGCGCGTGGGCGAGGCGCAGCAGGGGCGGCTGCAGGGCGTGCTCGCGAGCATCACCAGCCTGGCGGCGGTGTTCGGCCCGCTGCTCATCAGCCCGCTCTACTTCGCGTTCCGCACGCGCTTTCCGGGCATCGTGTGGCTGGCGGGGGCGTCGCTCTATCTGCTGTGCCTGCCGGTGCTGCTGCGCAAAACCCGGAGAACCGGCGCGCAGGGTTGACGGATCACTTCTCTATCGTCTTGTTCCAGCGCGCGTTCCATGCCGGGCGATTGGCGTTGATGCTCTCCCAGTCGATGGTGACGGCCGTCTTCATCCACTTGTTGATGTCCGCCACCTGCGCCGCGCCTTCGCCCTCGGCCGGCGCCTTGGGGTTGGTCGGAATCTGCGCGCCGTACTGCAGCACATTGGCCTGCGCCACCGGGCTCAGCAGGAACTCGGCGAGCTTTTGCGACAGCTCGGGCTCGCTGTTGTTGGCGATGACGCACTGGCCCACCATGAGCACCACCGCGCCTTCCTTGGGCGGCGCGTACTCCACCGGGATGCCCTTGGTCTTGAGCGCGGCCACGGCCGTGGGCGTCAGCGGGAAGATGGCCGCCTCGTTGGTCTGCACCATCTCCGAGAGCTTGGCCGAACTCGGGATGTACTCCAGCACGTTCGGGCCGACCGTGGTGGGCCAGGCCTTGAAGCCCGGCTCCACGTTCTTGTCGTTGCCGCCCTGGATGCGGTTGAACATCAGGAAGCCGTGCAGCCCGAAGGACGAGGACGACATCGACTGGAACACCACCTTGCCCTTGAACTTGGGGTCGGCCAGGTCCATCCACGAGGTGGGCGGCGCCCAGCCCTTTTCCTTGAACATCTTCGCGTTGTAGGCCAGGCCCGTCATGCCCAGGCTCACGCCGCTGGCCATGTCGTCCTTGAAGCGCGCGGCCGGATAGATCTCGCTGAGCGAGGGGTTGGGCTTCTGCTTCTGGCACAGCCCCATGCCGATGGCGCGCACCATGATGCCGTCGTCCAGGAACATCACGTGCATCTGCGGCTTGTCCTTGTTGGCCTGGGCCTTGGCCAGGATGTCGGACGAAGTGCCCGGCACCACCACCACCTTGGCGCCGTAGGCCTTCTCGAAGGCCGGGAACACGTACTGCGTGTACGCCTTCTCCATGGTGCCGCCGTTCATGCCGATGTAGATCGTCTTGTTCTGCGCGCTGGCGGTGCCGGCGGCGGCGAGCAGCGCCGCGAAGGTGATCGCACAAAGGAGGGAAGGGGACTTGGCGGTGCGGGACATGGTGTGCTCTCCAATCAAGTTCAGGGTGGGAATTCGGGCAGGGGTCAGGCGTGGGAAACGGAAACTGAAACGGGTTCTTCGTCGAAGCGCCCGATGGCGAAGGCGTCGATGGGTGTGTCGGTGCGCCCGTCGCGCGCCAGTTCGGCCAGCACCTCGCCGGCGGCCGGGCCGATCTGGAAGCCCGCGCCCGCGAAGCCGAAGCCGTGGAACAGGCCCGGCGTGGTGCGGCTCGGGCCGAGCACCGGTTCACGGTCGGGCAGGTAGCCCTCGGTGCCGCCCCAGGTGCGGATGAAATGCGCGTGGCGCAGCGTGGGCAGCAACTCGACCGCCTGCATCGCGAGCATGGCGATGGCGTCGTGGTCGGCGCGCGCGCGGTCGGCGCCGAGCGTGATGCCGGTGCCGCCGCCCATCACGAGGTTGCCGCGCGCGACCTGCCGGCAGTAGATGCCGCCGCCCTCCACGCCCAGGCTCCATGCCATGAAGTGCGGCACCGGCTCGGTCACCGCCATCACGGGGCTGCGTGCGCGCATGGGTGGCGTCTCGCCGAACTGGGCGGCAATGGCGCCGGCCCAGGCGCCGGCGCAGTTCAGCAGCACCGGGGCCTGCACTTCGAGCGTGCCTTCGGCATGCGTCGCGCGCACCATGAACAGGGCGCCGTCGTGCGCCACCTCGTCGACCTTGTGGCGCTCCAGCACCTGCGCGCCCGCGCGCCGTGCCGCCAGCGCGAAGGCCGGCGACACCAGCCGCGGGTTGGCCTGCCCGTCTTCCGGGCACAGCGAGCCGCCCATGGCGCGCGTGCCGAGCCAGGGGCATTGCGTGCGCAGGCGCGCGGCGGAGATCAGCTCCAGGCCCAGGTCGAAGTCGCTGCTCATGGCGCGGTAGCGCTCCAGCGAGGCCATGTCGGCCTCGCTGCGCGCGATCTTGAAATGGCCCGAGCGGATGTATTCGCCGTCGGTGCCCAGCAGCGCGGGCAGCTGGCCCCAGATGCGGTGCGCTCGCTGCGTCAGCGGCAGCTGGCTCAGCGGGCGGCCCTGGCGGCGCACGCCGCCGAAGTTCACGCCGCTCGAACGCGAGCCGCACAGGTCGCGCTCCAGCAGCACCACACCCAGGCCCATGCGGCGCAAGGCGAGCGCGGCCGACGCACCGACGATGCCGCCGCCGACGATGGCGACGTCGGTCTTCAGGGGGGTGATGCCGCTCATTCGCCGGTTCCTTCGTCGGTCGCCTTGCCGGCCTCTTCGACTGTTTCGGCGGTCGCTTCGGCGGGCACGAGCCGCAGCGGAATCGGCTTGATCGGCGCCTGCCCGCGCAGCCGCCCGACCTGCTGCAGCGGTTGCTGCGTCGCGTGCGCCAGGATTTCTGCCGCGGCCACGCCGCACATGCGGCCCTGGCAGCGGCCCATGCCGACGCGCGACAGGGCCTTCAGGCGGTTCATTTCGTCGGCGCCGTTGATCGCGACGGCCTGGCGCAAGGTGCCGGCCGTGATGTTTTCGCAGCGGCAGACCACCAGGTCGTCGCTGGCGTGCGCGGCCCAGTCCTGCGGCACGGGGAAGGCGCGCTCCAGCCCCCGGCGAAAGCCGACGAGCTTGCCCAGCTTGCGTTCCAGCGCCGATGCACGGGCCGTGTCGACGGGCATGCCGTTGTCCGCCAGCAGCGCCAGCGCCGCGCGCTCGCCGGCCCACTCGGCCGCATCCGCACCCATGATGCCGGCGCCGTCGCCCGCGAGGTACACGCACTGCACGCTGGAGCGGCCCGCCGCGTCGCACACCGGCAGGTGCGCGCGGTGCATGGGCGCGTAGTCGAAGCGGCAGCCCAGCAGGTCGGGCAGCTGCGTCTCGGAGCGCAGCGCGTAGCCGAAGCCCACCGCGTCGCAGGCCAGCGTGCGTTCCTCGTGGCCGTCCTGCCAGGCCACGCCGGTCACGCGGCCTTGCGTGTCGTCGCCGAGCACGCGCAGCGGGCGCACGCCGCTGTGCAGCGCCACCCCGTGCGCGCGCAGCCAGCCGACGTAGTACACGCCCTTGGCGAACACCGCGGGCTGCGCGAGCATGGCGGGGGTGGCGGCCAGCTGGTCGGACAGGCGCGCGGTGTCCAGCACCGCGGCCACCTTCACGCCGGCCTTCGCATATTGGTATGCCACCAGGTACAGCAGCGGTCCGGTGCCCATGAACACCACGCGCTGCCCGATGGCGCAGCCCTGGAACTTGAGCGCCACCTGGGCGCCGCCCAGCGTGTACACGCCCGGCAGCGTCCAGCCCGCCACCGGCAGCACGCGGTCGGTGGCGCCCGTGGCCACGATCAGGTGGCTGTAGGGCACGCGGTGGTTGGTGTGCGTGGGGCCGTGCATCACGTCGAGCAGCCGGTCCTGCGCGTTCCACACCAGGCTGTCGCGCCGGTGCTCGATGCGGCCCTGCAGCGCGTCGAAGGAGGCGTGCACGCCTTCGGCGCGCTTCGACTCCAGGCCGTAGAGCGTTTGCGTGCTGCGCTGCGCCAGGCTGGCGGGCGGGCGGCGGTAGATCTGGCCGCCGGCGCGCGAGGCCTCGTCGATCACCACGGGCCGCAGGCCGTAGGCCACCAGCGTCTGCGCCGCGCGCACGCCGGCCGGGCCGGCACCGACGATCACGGGGCGGATGTCGGCTGAGCCCGTCATGTGCCGATCTTTCCCGTGACCAGCGCCATGCCGGGCGCGATGAAGGTCGAGCACGCGCGCAGCCGGTCACCGTCGCCGGTGGCGATCCAGCAGTCCTGGCAGGCGCCCATCATGCAGAAACCCGCGCGCGGCAGGCCGCTGAACTCGTTGCGCCGCAGCTGTTCGCCTTGCGTGAGCACGGCGGTCAGCACGGTGTCGCCGGCGAGTGCGCTGGCGGGCGCGCCGTCGAGCGTGAAGGCCACGGCCTCGCGGCCGGTGGTCTCGGCCACGCGGTGCAGCAATGCATGGGAAGTGATCGTCATTTGCTGCGTCCCACCAGCACGCGGTCCAGCCCGTAGATGCGGTCCAGCAGCACCATCGCGAAGGCCGTGACGGCCACCATCAGCGCCGACACCGCCGCCATCAGCGGGTCGATCGACTCGGTGGCGTACATGTACATGCGCACCGGCAGCGTCACCGTGCTGGGCGAGGTGACGAAGATGGACATCGTCACTTCGTCGAAGCTGTTGATGAACGACAGCATCCAGCCGCCCGTGACGCCCGGCAGGATCATCGGCAGCGTGATGCGGCGGAACACCGTGGCCTGGCTCGCGCCCAGCGACAGCGCGGCCTGCTCGGCGCTGCGGTCGAAGCCCACCAGCGCCGCCACCACCAGGCGCAGCGTGTAGGGCGTGACGATGAGCGCATGCGCCATCACCAGCCAGGCGAAGCTGCCCGTGCCGCCGACCAGCGAGAACAGCCGCAGCAGCGCCACGCCCAGCACCAGGTGCGGCACGATCAGCGGCGACAGGAACAGGCCGTTGAGGAAGTTGCGCCCCGGAAACGCGTAGCGCGTGATCGCCATGCCGGCCGGCACCGCCAGCAGCGTGGCGATGGTGGCCGAACTCAGCGCGAGCCACAGGCTGTTCCAGAACGACTGCATGAAGTCGGGGTGCGCGAACACCGCGCGGAACCAGCGCAGCGAGAAGTGCGTGGTCGGAATGGTCAGCGTGTTCTCGGGCGTGAACGCCACGACGCACACCACCACCAGCGGCGCGAGCATGAAGGTGATGACGAGCGCGTTGAACGCGAGAGCGATGGGGCCGTTCTTGTTCATCGCTCAGGCCTCCCGCCGGGCCGCCCCAAGGGAGGCCTGCGCCCCCTCGGGGGGCAGCGAATACACGAAGTGATGGAGCGTGGGGGTCATGTCAGCCCAGCGCTTTCTTGTAGCGGCCTTCTACGAGGCGGTTGTAGCTGAGCATCACCACCAAGTTGGCCACCAGGAGCACGAGTGCTACCGCGGCACCGAGCGGCCAGTTGAGTTCGCTCAGGTACTCGTCGTAGACGATGGTCGCGACCATCTTCAGGCGCCGCCCGCCCAGCAGACCCGGAATGGCGAACGAACTCGCTGCCAGGCCGAACACGATCAGGCTGCCCGAGAGGATGCCCGGCATCACCTGCGGCAGCACGATGCGCCGCAGCGTGGTGAAGGGCGTGGCGTTGAGCGACAGGGCTGCGTTCTCCACGCCCGGGTCCAGCTTCTGCAGCGAGGTCCACACCGGGATCACCATGAACGGCAGCATCACGTGCACCAGCGCAACGACCACGGCGGTGCTGGTGTACAGGATCTTCACCGGGCCGATGCCCAGCAGCCCCAGCAGGCCGTTGACCGCGCCCTCGGGCCCGAGCAGCATGCTCCAGCCGAAGGCGCGCACCACCACCGACACCAGCAGCGGCGCCAGCACCACCAGCAAAAGGACCGAGCGCCACGGGTTGCGCATGCGGCTGAGCACATAGGCCTCGGGCGCGCCGACGACCACGCAGATCAGCGTGACCAGGCCCGACACCCAGAAGGTGCGCCAGAAGATGCCCAGGTAGTACGAGTCGGAGAACACCAGCGCGTAGTGCGCGAGCGTGAACTCGCCCGCCTTGGGACCGGTGGCCGGGTCGTACACGTTGAACGACAGCACGGCCGTGAGCGCCAGCGGCACCAGCAGCAGCGCGGTGAACAGCAGCAGCGCGGGGGCGCTGAGCCACCACGGGGTGGCCTTGTGCTTCAGCGCGGTGCTCATGCGGCGACCGCTTTCTCCGCCGGCAGCAGCCGCATGCAGTGCGCCGGCCAGTCGAGGCCGGTACGGGCGCCTTCCTCGAGCGCCTCGCGCCCGTCGTTGGGGCTGAGCACCGTGAGGTCGCCCACGGCGGTGGCCACGCGGTAGAGCCACTGGCTGCCGAGGAAGAAGCGCTCCTGCACTTCGCCGTCGAGCCGGCCCTGCCCCGGCGGCACCAGCTGCAGCTTTTCGGGCCGCACGCTCAGCAGCGCCGCGGCGTCGATGCGGAAGCCCGTGTCGTCCACGTCGAGCGAGAGCGCGCCTACTTCCACGCAGGTGCGCGTGGCGCCGCTGCTCGAGACGCGGCAGTCCAGCAGGTTGGCCTTGCCCACGAAGGTGGAGATGAAGCGCGTGCTCGGATGCTCGTACACGCGCTGCGGGTGGTCGATCTGCGTGGCGCAGCCGGCTTCCATCACCACCACGCGGTCGCTGATGGACATGGCCTCGCTCTGGTCGTGCGTGACCATCACCGTGGTGGTGCCCACCTTGCGCTGGATCTGACGCAGCTCGAACTGCATCTCCTCGCGCAGCTTGGCGTCCAGGTTGGACAGCGGCTCGTCCAGCAGCAGCACCGGCGGCTCGATGACCAGCGCGCGGGCCAGCGCCACGCGCTGCCGCTGGCCGCCCGAGAGCTCGCGCGGATAGCGCGTGGCGTGCGCTTCGAGGTGCACCAGCGCCAGCGCCTGCTTCACGCGCTCGCTGCGCTCTGCCTTGGGCATCTTGCGCATCTCGAGGCCGAAGCTCACGTTGTCGGCCACCGTCATGTGCGGGAACAGCGCATAGGTCTGGAACACGATGCCCAGCCCGCGCGTGTTGGCCTTGGCATGCGTGATGTCCTTGCCCGCGAGCTCGATGCGCCCGCTGCTCACCGCCTCGAAGCCCGCAATCATCTGCAGCGTGGTGGTCTTGCCGCAGCCCGAGGGGCCGAGCAGCGAGACGAACTCGCCTTTTTCCACCGTGAGGTTCATGGCCGACACCGCGCGGGTGGCGCCATAGAACTTGGTGACGTCGGTGAGCCGGAGGAATGACATGGAGGCTTGCCTTTCTGCGGGAGCGAAAAGATGGCTCCGGGCACCTGGATTCATCTTGGTGCGGGCCATGGACAGCTTGCTGCGTTCGATTCACTCTATTGCAACGATTGCGCCAGATCGCCTCGGGTATTCCATTAATCAGAATCTTTCTTCAATTTATTCCGTTCAATGGAATATGATGGCCGGGAGTAATCAAGACAATTCCACAGGAGCAAGGTATGGAAAGCACTTCGGACGCCGCACCGGCCACCGCCCCGTCCAGCGGCGGCGTGCCGCGCGTGTTTTCGGTGATCCGGGCGCTCGGCGCGGTGCAGGCCGAGGGCGGGCGTGTGACGCAGATCGCACGTTCCGTGGGCCTCACGCAGGGAACCACGCACCGTTTGCTGCAGTCGCTCATGGCCGAAGGCATGGTCGAGCAGGACGAGCGCACCAAGCTCTATCGCCTGGGCATCGATTTCTTTGCGCTCGCGGCCAGTGCGGGCAACCCCGGCGACCTGCGCTCCATCTGCCGGCCGGTGCTGCTGCGGCTGTGCGCGAGCCTGGGGGACAGCATCTTCCTGCTGGCGCGCAGCGGCTTCGACGCCGTCTGCCTGGACCGCAGCGAAGGGCCGTTTCCCATCCGTTCGTTCACCGGCGACATCGGCGGGCGCATTGCGCTGGGCGTGGGGCAAGGGGCGCTGGCCATCCTGGCGTTTTTGCCGGAGGCGGAGCGTGAAGAGGTGATCCGCTTCAACCTGTCGCGCGTGCGCGAGTACGGCGTGTACGACGAGGTGTACCTGCGCACCGAGATCGAGCGCGTGCGCCAGCAGGGCTACGCGGGGCGCAACACCGGGCTGCTCGAAGGCATGGCGGGCGTGGCGGTGCCCATCCTCGACCGCGAAGGGCGCGCGGTGGCCGCGCTGAGCGTGGGCACCATCGCCGACCGGCTCAATGCCGACCGCATGCCGACGGTGGTGGAACTGCTCAAGCGCGAGGCCGCGGCCATCGGGCCGAAGATCAACCCGTTCGACGCGACGCTGCGGCGGCCGGCGCAGAGCCTGGCAAGTTCGCCGGCGGGGCAGAAGATCGAGCTGCCGGAGCCGCCCGGGCCGGGGAAGGCCTGAGCCTTCAACGCCGGCGCATCGACAACGCCGGCTTCAACGCCAGCGCATCGACAACGCCGGCTTCAACGCCAGCGCATCGACAACGCCAGCTTCAACGCCGGCGCATCGGCATCCTGTCGATCTCCGCGAACACCGCCTGCAGGTCGACGTCGGGCCCTTCGGTCATCTTCACGCCGCCGTCCTTGCCCACCAGCACGAAGGCGGGCGGGCCCGCCCCATCGAGTTTCAGCGCGGCGAGCAGCGCGCGGGTCTGCGCCGCGTCGAGGGGTTGCGCGTTGCGGCGGCCCTGGCCCGCGACCACCGTGTAGAGCACCATCTCGCGGTCGATGAAGGCTTCGCGCGTGGCCGTCTGGCGCAGGGCGGACTCGACCTTGCGCAGCAGCGCGTCACCTTCTGCCGGCACCACCACGACCACCGGGCGCGTCTTCCAGCGCTCGGCCACGAGCGGGTTGCGGTCCGCGGCGACGGCCGCGAGCGGCAGGGCCACGCCCAGCGCGGCCAGGGTGGGCTTGAGGAAGCTCGAAAAAGGCATGTTCACTCCTTCAGCTTGATGTCTTCGCTCTTGGCTTCCTGCATCGCTTCGGGTTCCAGCTCTTCGGCGTAGCGGTTGAGGCGGATGAACACGCCCCAGCCCGCCATCAGCAGGCCCACTGCGCTCAGCAGCGCGGCGCCGTACAGCATGAGCTCGGGCGTCTCGCGGGCCTTGAAGATCGCGACCAGGCCCTCGACCGCCACGGCCACCACGATCACCACCATGAACCGCGACAGGAACCGGCGCACCCGCGTCGGCGCGCCGATGTGGGCGTCGCGCACCACTTCTTCTTCGAGCACGGTCTGGGAGATCTGCAACGCCACGACCGCGGCCGCCAGCAGGCCGACCGCCTCGATCACCGCTTCGGCCGCCGAGATGTCGATGCCCTGCATGACGGCGACAAAGCCCGCGTGCCCCGCGACCACGATCAGCACCACGGCCGCTGCGGCGAACGCGAACGCCGTCAGCGCGTGGAGGGCGGCGTAGAGGGAGAGGATCGTCTTCATGGCGGTCGGGCAAGTGGGGGTGGCGCATCTTGGATGCGGCCTTGCGCCTTGTGCGTAGGCGCGCAGCCCGTCGGATGCGCGGCGCACGCCATCATCCTTCCTGAAACGCATCAGGTCCTTCCATTTTTTCACTAGCCAATCGCGCGCAGTTCGCTGATATTGGCCGGGTTCCACCCCCGTACCGCCTTCCTGCCTTCCTTCTTTCTCCTCCCTCCCGGAGCGCGTCCATGTCCGAAGCCCACCCCCCTCTTTCCCAGGCGTCCGTCGCCGCCGAAGTCGAACAACTGCTGCAGCGCCTGGGCGTGCCCCGCGAGGCCCACACCGGCGGCGAACTGACGGTGCGCTCGCCGGTGTCCGGCGAGGTGGTCGCGCAGGTGCGGCAGACCAGGCCGGCGGAGGCCACCGCCGCCATCGGCCGCGCGCACGACGCCTTCAAGGCCTGGCGCAACGTGCCGGCCCCGCGCCGCGGCGAACTGGTGCGCCTGCTGGGCGAAGAGCTGCGCGTCGCCAAGCGCGACCTGGGCCGCCTGGTCACGCTGGAGGCCGGCAAGATCCCGTCCGAAGGCGCGGGCGAGGTGCAGGAAATGATCGACATCTGCGACTTCGCGGTGGGCCTGTCGCGCCAGCTCTACGGCCTCACGCTGGCCACCGAGCGCGCCGAGCACCGCATGATGGAAACCTGGCATCCGCTGGGCGTGTGCGGCGTGATTTCGGCCTTCAACTTTCCGGTGGCCGTGTGGTCGTGGAACGCGGCGCTGGCGCTGGTGTGCGGGGACTCGGTGGTGTGGAAGCCGTCCGAGAAAACACCGCTGACCGCGCTGGCCGTGCATGCCATCGCGCAGCGCGCCGTCGAGCGCTTCGGCGACGCGCCCGAAGGCCTGCTGGGCCTGCTGCTGGGCCAGCGCGACATCGGCGAGGTGCTGGTGGACGACCACCGCGTGCCCATTCTGTCGGCCACCGGTTCCACCGCCATGGGCCGCCAGGTCGGGCCGAAGCTGGCTGCCCGCTTTGCCCGCGCCATCCTGGAGCTGGGCGGCAACAACGCCGCCATCGTCACGCCGTCGGCCGACCTGGACCTCACGCTGCGCGGCATCGCCTTCGCGGCCATGGGCACGGCGGGCCAGCGCTGCACCACGCTGCGCCGCCTGTTCGTGCACGACAGCGTGTACGACCAGCTGGTGCCCAAGCTGGCCAAGGTCTACGGCAACGTGCAGGTCGGCGACCCGCGCGAGGCCGGCACGCTGGTGGGGCCGCTGATCGACCGCGCGGCCTTTGACGGCATGCAGAAGGCGCTCGGCGAAAGCCGCGAGATCGGCGCCACGGTGCATGGCGGCCAGCGCGTGGACGGCATCGGCACGCAGGACGCCTACTACGTGCGCCCCGCGCTGGTGGAGCTCAAGTCGCACGCCGGCCCGGTGCTGCGCGAGACCTTCGCGCCCATCCTGTACGTGGTGCGCTACGGCACGCTCGACGAGGCCATCGAATGGCACAACGAAGTGGGCGCGGGCCTGTCGTCGTCGATCTTCACGCTCAACGTGCGCGAGGCAGAGCGCTTCATGTCGAGCGCGGGCTCTGACTGCGGCATTGCCAACGTCAACATCGGCCCGAGCGGCGCGGAGATCGGCGGCGCCTTCGGCGGCGAGAAGGAAACCGGCGGCGGGCGCGAGGCGGGCTCGGACAGCTGGAAGGCGTACATGCGCCGCGCGACCAACACCATCAACTACTCGACCGCGTTGCCCCTTGCACAAGGCGTGACCTTCGACATCGGCGACTGACCGCCTTCCCGGTTCGTTCGAACCTGCCGCGCAGCAGCCCTGCTGCGGTGGCAGGCGGGCGGCCGCATGCATTCACCACAACCATAAGCAGGAGACAGAGACCATGAACATTCCCTTCAAGACCGCCACAACCACCGCCATCGCAGCCGCAATGCTCGCGCTCGCGTGCGGCGCCGCCGCGCAGACCACCCCCGGCACGCTCGACAAGATCAAGAGCAGCGGCAAGGTCGTGCTCGGCGTGCGCGAAGCCTCGCCGCCCATGGCCTACATGCTGGGCGCGGGCGAGAAGTACGTGGGCTACCACGTGGAGCTGTGCGAGCGCGTGCTGAAGGACATCGCGCCGCAGGCCAGGCTGGAGTACATGGCCGTGACGGCGCAGAACACCATTCCGCTGGTGCAGAACGGCACGCTGGACATCGGCTGCGGCCCCACCACCAACAACACCGCGCGCCAGCAGCAGGTGGCCTTCGCGCTCACCACGTACGTGAGCGAAGTGCGCATGGCGACCAAGGTCGACTCGGGCATCGCCACGCTCGACCAGCTGGCGGGACGCAACGTGTCGGCCTCCACCGGCACCACCGCCGTGCAGCTGCTGCGCAAGCGCGAGCGCGCGCAGAACGTGTCTTACAACACCATGCTGGGCAAGGACCACCTCGAAAGCTTTCTGCTGCTGGAGTCGGGCCGCGCCGATGCCTTCGTGCTCGACGACAACCTGCTGGCCGGCATCATCGCGAACTCGAAGAGTCCCGCGTCGTACCGCATCGTCGGCGAGGCGCTGGGCTCCGAGCCGATCGCGCTGCTGTTCCGCAAGGACGACCCCGCCTTCAAGGCGGCGGTGGACGACTCGCTGCGCCGCATGATGAAGAGCGGCGACCTCGAGAAGATCTACACCAAGTGGTTCGTGGCCGCCATTCCGCCGAAGAACACCAGCCTGAACCTGCCGATGAGCCCGGCGCTCAAGCAGCTGATGGCCGAGCCCAACGACAAGCCGCTGGAGGCCTACGCCAAGTGAGCCTGGACACGGTTGCTTTCCTGCCGGCGCAGCGCGTGCGCGCCATCGGCGTCTCGGAAATCCTGCGCATCACCGACCACGCCAACGCGCTCAAGCGCGCGGGCCGGCCGGTGATCGTGCTGGGTGCGGGCGAGCCCGATTTCGACACGCCGCCGAACGTGCGCGACGCCGCGGTGCGCGCCATCGAACGCGGCGAGACGCGCTACACGGTGCTCGACGGCAGCCCGGCGATGAAGGCCGCGGTGCAGCTGAAGTTCAGGCGCGACAACGCGCTGGACTTCGCGCCCGACGAGATCAGCGTGAGCGCGGGCGCCAAGCAGGTCATCTTCAACGCGCTGATGGCCAGCCTGGACCCGGGCGACGAGGTGATCCTGCCCGCGCCGTACTGGACCTCGTACGCGGACATCGTGCGGATCTGCGGCGGCGTGCCGGTGGTGGTGGCCTGCTCCGAAGCCGACGGCTTCCGGCTCGATGCGGCGCAACTCGACGCGGCCATCACGCCGCGCACACGCTGGCTGTTCCTCAACTCGCCGTCGAACCCGAGCGGCGCGGCCTACGGCGCGGCGCAACTCAAGCCGCTGTGCGAAGTGCTGCTGCGGCATCCGCAGGTGTGGGTGCTGGCGGACGACATCTACGAACACATCCTCTACGACGGGCACGCCTTTGCGACGCCGGTGGCGGTCGAGCCGCGGCTGCGCGAACGCACGCTGACCGTCAACGGCGTGTCGAAGGCCTACGCCATGACCGGCTGGCGCGTGGGCTACGGCGCAGGGCCGCGCGCGCTCATCGCGGCCATGGCCGTGGTGCAGAGCCAGACGACCTCGTGCCCGTCGTCCATCAGCCAGGCCGCGGCCATCGAGGCGCTGACCGGGCCGCAGGGCATCGTGGCCGAGCGCTGCGCCGACTTCCAGGCGCGCCGCGACTTCGTGGTCGCCGCGCTGAACCGCGCGCCCGGCCTGCACTGCCGCGTGCCCGAAGGCGCGTTCTATACCTTCGCGAGTTGCGCGGGCGTGCTCGGCAAGCGCACACCCGGCGGCACCTTGCTGCAGAGCGACAGCGACTTCTGCGGCTACCTGCTGCAGGACTTCGAGGTGGCGGTGGTGCCAGGCAGCGTGTTCGGGCTGGCGCCGTATTTCCGGATTTCGTATGCGACGGCGATGTCGCAGCTGGAAGAGGCGTGCAGTCGCATCATTGCCGCGTGCAACGCCCTCGAATGACTTTGACTTTCTCCCTCCCCCGCTGGGGGAGGGCAGGGGTGGGGGCCCGCGGCAT
This sequence comes from Variovorax sp. 10N412, assembly GCF_056394985.1. NCBI lineage: Bacteria > Pseudomonadati > Pseudomonadota > Betaproteobacteria > Burkholderiales > Comamonadaceae > Variovorax > Variovorax sp. 10N412. Next base: position 5,583 of record NZ_JBFTIO010000010.1, on the reverse strand, counting down.
GTCGATTGCTGCCGGCTCATCCAGCGCCGCTTGCCCCCATCCCAGCCTTCCCCCAAAGGGGGAAGGAGCAATACCCTGCGTCGTCGTTTCGTCGAGCCCGCATTTCTCCCTCCCCCGCTGGGGGAGGGCAGGGGTGGGGGCTCGCGGCATGTCAATTGCCGTCGGCTCAACCAACGCCGCTTGCCCCCATCCCAGCCTTCTCCCAAAGGGGGAAGGAGCAATACCCTGCGTCTTCGTTTCGTCGAGCCCGCATTTCTCCCTCCCCCGCTGGGGGAGGGTAGGGGTGGGGGCTCGCGGCATGTCAGTTGCTGTCGGCTTGACCAGCGCCGCTTGCCCCCATCCCAGCCTTCCCCCAAAGGGGGAAGGAGCAATACCCTGCGTCTTCGTTTCGTCAAGCCCGCATTTCTCCCTCCCCCGCTGGGGGAGGGYAGGGGTGGGGGCTCGCGGCATGTCAGTTGCTGTCGGCCTGACCAACGCCGCTTGCCCCCATCCCAGCCTTCCCCCAGAGGGGGAAGGAGCAACACCCCATACCTTCAGCCCTTTGGAACAAGCATGACCTCACCCCGCACCGGCGGCCAGATCCTGGTCGACCAGCTCATCACCCATGGCGTGCAGCAACTCTTCTGCGTGCCCGGCGAAAGCTTTCTTGCCGTGCTCGACGCGCTGCATGACGCATCGATCGACGTGACCGTGTGCCGCCAGGAAGGCGGCGCGGCCATGATGGCCGAGGCGCAGGGCAAGCTCACGGGCAAGCCCGGCATCTGCTTCGTCACGCGCGGCCCGGGCGCCACCAACGCGGCGGCCGGCGTGCACATCGCGCACCAGGACTCGACGCCGCTGCTGCTCTTCGTGGGCCAGGTCGCGCGCGAGGCGCTGGGCCGCGAGGCCTTCCAGGAACTCGACTACAGCGCCGTGTTCGGCACCATGGCCAAGTGGGTCGTGCAGATCGACGACCCGGCGCGCGTGCCGGAGCTGGTGTCGCGCGCCTTCCACGTCGCCACCTCGGGCCGGCCCGGCCCGGTGGTGATCGCGCTGCCGGAAGACATGCTGACCGAGGCCGCGACGGTGGCGAACGCGCTGCCTTACGCGGTGACCGAAACCCATCCGGGTGCGTCGCAGGTCGCCGAACTGCAGCAGCGCCTGGCGCAGGCGCTGCGCCCGGTCGTCATCCTGGGCGGCAGCCGCTGGTCCGAAAAGGCCGCGCTGCAGTTCGCGGAATTCGCGGCGGCGTTCTCGCTGCCCGTGTACTGCTCGTTCCGCCGCCAGATGCTGATGTCCGCCGAGCACCCTTGCTACGCCGGCGACCTGGGCCTGGGCGCCAACCCGCGCATGCTGGAGCGCATCCGCCATGCCGACCTGGTGCTGCTGGTCGGTGGCCGCCTGTCGGAAGTGCCGTCCCAAGGCTACGAGCTGCTGGCGATTCCGCAGCCGAAGCAGGCCTTGGTGCACGTGCACGCCGATGCGGACGAACTCGGCAAGCTCTACCGCCCGGCGCAGGGCATCCACGCCACGCCGCAGGCTTTTGCCGAAGCGGTGACCGCGCTGCGCCCCGCATCCACGCCCGCGTGGCAGGCCGAGACCAAGACCGCGCGCGAAGACTTCCTGCGCTGGAGCGACCCGGCGCCGATCCGCATTCCGGGTCCGCTGCAGATGGGCGAGGTCATGCAGCACCTGCGCGAGGTGCTGCCGGCCGACACCATCTTCTGCAACGGCGCGGGCAACTTCGCCACCTGGGTGCACCGCTTCTGGCCGTTCCGCGCGTTCGCCAGCCAGCTGGCGCCCACCAGCGGCTCGATGGGCTACGGCCTGCCGGCCGGTGTCGGCGCCAAGCGCTTGTGGCCGCAGCGCGAGGTGGTGGTGTTTGCCGGTGACGGCGACTTCATGATGCACGGCCAGGAGTTCGCCACCGCCGTGCAGTACGGCCTGCCGATCCTCGTGGTGCTGCTCGACAACGCCATGTACGGGACCATCCGCATGCACCAGGAAAAGCACTACCCCGGCCGCATCAGCGCCACGCAGTTGAAGAACCCCGACTTCCGCGGCTATGCCGAGGTGTTCGGCGGCCACGGCGAGCGCGTGACGAACACCGAAGAGTTCGGCCCCGCGCTGGCCCGCGCGCGAGCGAGCGGCAAGCCGGCCATCCTGCATTGCCTGCTGGACCCGGAGGCCATCACCCCGGGGAGCACGCTGCAGTCGATTCGCAAGGCGGCGTTGGCTGCGGGCTGAGTTCGGGAATCGGCATCGGGGGGCGGGGTTCGTTCAGCGCAACCCGCCCACGTACCGCGGCGGCGGCGTCGGCGGCTGCCCGTCGGGTTGCCGCGCCGCCAGCCGGGCAGCGCGCGCCAGCGGCTCCATCGCCTGCTCCAGCCGCGTGGCCAGTTGGTCGAGCTCCTCGTCCTTGGTTTCGGCGGCGTGCGCGCGCGTCATGCGCACGATCTCGGCGGCGTACTCCGCGTTGGTTGCCATCCACTCGGTGTCGGTCACGCGCCCATGCTTTCGCCGCAGCGCCACATGAAGGCGGGCGGCGAGGGCGATGCGTTCGCTTTCGGACATGGATGGCATGGTTCCTCCGACGGTAGATCAACTCCCCAGGTGTTCCTTGTGCTGTGCAAGATCGAGGCCCAGCAGCTCGCTGTTTGCGTCGACGCGCAAGCCCACCAGCACATGCACCAGCCAAAGCACCACCGCCGTCCCCGTCGCGCTGTAGATGGCCACGCTTCCCACCGCGACGGCCTGCGTCAGCACGTCGCCCGTGACGCCCGAAATGCGCGCATCGGCGAACACCCCCGTGAGCAGCGCACCCACGATGCCACCGATGCCGTGCACGCCGAACACGTCCAGCGAGTCGTCCGCCCCCAGCATGTGCTTGAGCCCGGTGGCGCCCCAGTAGCACGCCAGCCCCGCGATGGTGCCGATGGCCAGCGCCGCCAGCGGCGTGACGAAACCGGCCGCCGGCGTGATCGCCACCAGCCCGGCCACCAGGCCCGAGCACAGGCCCAGCAAAGAGGGGCTGCGCCGCACGATCCACTCGCCGATCATCCAGCTCATGGCGCCGGCCGCCGCCGCGATGTGCGTCACCAGCATCGCCAGGCCCGCGCGCCCGTCGGCTGCCACGGCCGAGCCTGCATTGAAGCCGAACCAGCCGACCCACAGCAGGCCGGCGCCCATCATCGTCATTGCCAGGCTGTAGGGCTCGAAGGCCTCGCGCCCGTAGCCTTTGCGCGGACCCAGCGCATAGGCGCAGACCAGCCCCGCGATGCCCGCGTTGACGTGAACCACCGAGCCGCCGGCGAAGTCGAGCGCGCCCATCTGCGCGAGCCAGCCGCCCGGCTCCCACACCCAGTGCGCCACCGGCGCATACACCAGCACGCTCCACAGCAGCGCGAACCACAGGATGGCCGAGAAGCGCATGCGTTCGACGAAGGCGCCCAGCACCAGGGCGGTGGTGATGATCGCGAAGGTCAGCTGGAACATCGCGTAGACCGACTCGGGCACGTTGGGCGCGACATGGCTCACCGCCACCTGGCCCGCTTCCTTCAGGTACTCGAAGCCCGAGAAGCCCCACCGCCCGAGCCCGCCCAGCCAGGGCCAGCCGGGCGTGAAGGCCAGCGAGTAGCCCAGCGCGAACCAGGTCAGCGAGACCACCGCGGCAATCGCCACCACGGCCGCCATGGTGGCCAGCACGTTCTTGCGGCGCACCATGCCTGCGTAGAAGAGCGCGATGCCGGGCAGCGTCATCAGCAGCACCAGCGCGGTCGAAGTCATCATCCACGCGGTGTCTGCCGCGCTGATGGAGGCGTGCGTTGCCAAGGCCATGGCCGTTGTCTTCTTCGAGTTGTGGACTGTTGCCTTACGTGCACAAGTCGTGCCACCTTGTTAACTCATCGACACACTTTCGTTCGCAAATCGTGTGTCGGACCTGAGTCAAAGCGGGTAATTCCCAATGCACTGACGCGGTGCACGCTCTAAAGTCTGCCCACTCGCGAACGGGCCCTGCTCGTACTGCCGAGGGTCCGAGGAGACAACTTCCCGATCAACAAGAAAAATCTTCAAAGGCTCCGTACGAGATGCCTGTTTCGAACTTGAAAGACGCCGCTGGTCGGCGTCTTTTTTTTGCCTGTTCCGAAGGGCGCGGCCCGGCCTTTTTTCTCAAGCTGAATGCACCCCATACGCTTGTCATACCTGCGTGTGACGCTACTTTTTTAATAGCATTCCGGGTGAGACAATCGCCGCCATGGAAATGCTGGTGGTCACGGGTGCCTCGCTGCTTGCGGGTTTTGTCGATTCGATCGTGGGCGGAGGCGGGCTGGTCCTGGTGCCGGCGCTGTTCGCCGTGTTTCCGAGCGCACCACCGGCGACCCTGCTGGGCACCAACAAGAGCGCGTCCATTTGGGGCACGGCCGCCGCGGCGGCCCAGTTCAGCCAGCGGGTGCAGATGCGCTGGGGGGCCCTCTGGCCGGCCGCATTGCTCGGCTTCGCCGGTGCGATGCTGGGCGCCTGGGGTGTCACGATGTTTCCCGGCGACTTCCTGCGCCGGGCGCTGCCCGTCATCTTGCTGGGCGTGCTTCTGTACACGCTGGCGCGCAAGGACATGGGCCGGCTGCACGCGCCGCGTTTCACCGGCCGCGCCGAAACGCTGGCGGCCTGCACCATCGGCCTGTCGATCGGGCTGTACGACGGCTTCTTCGGGCCGGGCGCGGGCAGCTTCCTGGTGTTCCTGTTCGTGCGCTGGATGGGCTACGACTTCCTCAACGCCTCGGCCTCCGCCAAGATCATCAACACCCTGACCAACGGCGCCGCGCTGATCCTGCTGGCGGCCAAGGGCCACGTGTGGTGGCACTACGGGCTGGTGATGGCGGTGGCCAACGTGGCCGGCAGCCTGCTGGGCACGCGCGTGGCGCTCAAGCATGGCGCCGGCTTCGTGCGGGGGGTGTTCATCGTGGTGGTGAGCGCGCTGATCCTGAAGACGGCGTACGACGCGTTCCTGAAATGAAAAAAGCCCCAGGCGCCGAGCCAGGGGCTTCTTCCAGAAACACCGAGGAACCGCTTTGCCGGGCCTCGGGTGTTGCCCCCGGTGGCGGGCCTATTCTTCGACGAAGGCTTCCTCGCGCTTGGCCTTGATGGCCGGCAGCAGCACGATGCCCAGCAGCATCACCGCGGCCACCAGCAGCCCCGCCGACAGCGGCCGCGTGACGAACACGCTCCATGCACCGCGCGACAGCAGCAGGGCGCGCCGCAGGTTCTCTTCCATCATCGGCCCGAGGATGAAGCCCAGCAGCAGCGGCGCGGGCTCCGTCCTGAGCTTGATGAACAGGTAGCCGATGAAGCCGAAGGCCGCCACCATCCACACGTCGAAGGTGTTGTTGTTGGTCGAGTACACGCCGATGGCGCAGAACAGCACGATCGCCGGGAACAGGAACTTGTAGGGCACCGTCAGCAGCTTGATCCACATGCCGATGAGCGGCAGGTTCAGGATGATCAGCATCGCGTTGCCGATCCACATCGAGGCGATCAGGCCCCAGAACAGCTCGGGGTTGCTGGTCATCACCTGCGGGCCGGGCTGGATGTTGTGGATCGTCATGG
>NZ_JBFTIO010000009.1:0-209501 GCF_056394985.1 Variovorax sp. 10N412 | reverse complement strand
AGCTTGATCCACATGCCGATGAGCGGCAGGTTCAGGATGATCAGCATCGCGTTGCCGATCCACATCGAGGCGATCAGGCCCCAGAACAGCTCGGGGTTGCTGGTCATCACCTGCGGGCCGGGCTGGATGTTGTGGATCGTCATGGCRCCCACCATCAGCGCCATCACCGCATTGGGCGGAATGCCCAGCGTCAGCAGCGGGATGAAGGAGGTCTGCGCACCGGCGTTGTTCGCCGATTCAGGTGCCGCCACGCCGCGGATGTTGCCCTTGCCGAAGGGCACTTCGCCCGGCTTCAGCTTGGTCTTCTTCTCGATCGTGTAGGCCGCGAAAGCCGCCAGCAGCGCACCGCCGCCCGGCAGGATGCCCAAGGCCGAACCGAGGGCCGTGCCGCGCAGCACCGCGGGGATCATGCGCTTGAAGTCTTCCTTGGTCGGGAACAGGCCCGAAACCTTGGCCGTGAACACTTCGCGCTCGTCGTCGGGGCGCGAGAGGTTGGCAATGATTTCGCCGTAGCCGAACACGCCCATGGCGATGGCCACGAAGCCGATGCCGTCGGTGAGTTCCGGAATGTCGAAGCTGTAGCGCGCGACACCCGAGTTCACGTCGGTACCGACCAGGCCCATCAGCAGGCCCAGCACGATCATCGCGATGGCCTTGAGCAGCGAGCCCGAAGCCAGCACCACGGCGCCGATCAGGCCCAGGATCATCAGCGAGAAGTACTCGGCAGGGCCGAACTTGAAGGCCAGCTCGGTCAGCGGCGGGGCGAACGCAGCCAGGATCAGCGTGCCCACGCAACCCGCGAAGAACGAGCCCAGCCCGGCCGCAGCAAGTGCAGGACCGGCACGGCCCTTGCGCGCCATCTGGTAGCCGTCGATCACGGTCACCACCGACGATGACTCGCCCGGCAGGTTGACCAGGATGGCGGTGGTGGAGCCGCCGTACTGGGCGCCGTAATAGATGCCGGCCAGCATGATCAGCGCCGACACGGGCGGCAGCGCGTACGTGGCGGGCAGCAGCATCGCGATGGTGGCGACCGGACCGATGCCCGGGAGCACGCCGATCAGCGTGCCCAGAATGCAGCCGACCAGGCAGTACAGCAGGTTGGTGAAGGTAAAGGCAACGCCAAAACCCATCGAGAGGTGTTCAAACAATTCCATGATGTGAGTCGCTTGTTTCTCAGCCGGTGATGAAGGTCGGCCAGACCTGGATCTGGAGCTTGAGCGCCCAGATGAATGCAACGTAGCTGCCCACCGCCAGAACGGTGGCCAGGACCAGCACCTTCTTCAGGTCGAACTCGTTGCCTGCAAGGCTGGCGATGATCACCAGCGCGTAGATGGCGATGATCATTCCCATGGCCGGCACGCCCAGGCTCGGCAGGCCGCCGAGCAGAACGCCGAACGCCAGGTTGGCACCCAGGATGAACACGACCTGCTTCCAGGCCCATTTGCCGATCTTTTCGCCGTCGGTGGTTTCAACGGTCAGGCCGGTGAACATGATCCCCAGGCCGATGACGGCCATCAGGATGCCGAGCATCAACGGGAAATAACCCGGGCCCATTCGGGCACCCGAGCCCACCGTGTAGGTGGTGGCGCCCCATGCGAACGCCACACCGACCACGGTGAACATCAGACCCGAAAAAAAGTCTTTCTGACTCTTGATCTTCACGAACAGTCTCCTCGAACAATTTCGATGCGGGATTGTCGAGTCAGCTACCGGTCAGGCTGATGTGGATTCCACTAACCAAAGGCCTAGGGATAACCCGAAAGAACACAGTGGCCCCGTGAAGGGCGGCCGATATGGAAACAAGAGGACTCTATTCGAGGGGCGGCGTGGCGCTCAGCACTTCCTCGATGGTGGTCACGCCCTCGGCCACGCGCAGCGCACCGGCCAGCCGCAGCGGGCGCATGCCGTCGATCACGGCCTGCCTGCGCAGGCCCGACAGGTTGGGCTCCTTGGTCACCTGGGCCTTGAACGCCTCGCTGATGCTCAGCAGCTCGTACAGCCCCATGCGCCCCATGTAGCCGGTCATGCGGCAATCGACGCAGCCCACCGGCTTGTAGGCGCGCACAGAGCCCGTGATCTGCCAGGGCTTGACGATGGTCTCCAGCTTCTCGCGGGTGATGGTGTCGTCGGGCTGCTTGCAGTGCGGGCACAGCGTGCGCACCAGCCGCTGGGCCAGCACGCCGAGCATCACGGCGTTGATGAGGTACGAAGGCACGCCCAGCTCCATCATCCGCGTGATGGCGCTCGGCGCGTCGTTGGTGTGCAGCGTGCTGAACACCAGGTGGCCGGTGAGCGCGGCCTGCACCGCCATCTCGGCGGTGGCGAGGTCGCGGATTTCGCCGACCATGATGATGTCCGGGTCCTGCCGCATCAGCGCGCGCAGGCCCTCGGTGAAACCGAAGTCCAGCTGCGGCTGCACCTGCGTCTGGTTGAACGCGGGCTCGATCATTTCGATCGGGTCTTCCACCGTGCTCACGTTGACCTCTTCGGTCGCCACGCGCTTCAGCGTGGAATACAGCGTGGTGGTCTTGCCCGATCCGGTGGGCCCCGTCACCAGGATGATCCCGTTGGGCCGCGTGACCAGCTGTTCCCAGCGCTGCGCATCGTGCTGCGCGAAGCCCAGCGCGTCGAGGTCCTTCACCGCCGTGTCGGGGTCGAAGATGCGCATCACCATCTTCTCGCCGAAGGCGGTGGGCAGGGTCGACAGGCGCATTTCGACTTCGTCGCCGCGCATGTTGCGGGTCTTGATGCGGCCGTCCAGCGGGCGGCGCTTTTCGACCACGTCCATGCGGCCCAGCAGCTTGATGCGCGCCACCATCGCGTTCATCACGCCCATGGGCATCTGGTAGGCCGGATGCAGGATGCCGTCGATGCGAAAGCGGACCACGCCCTGCTCACGGCGCGGCTCCAGGTGAATGTCGCTCGCGCGCTGGTCGAAGGCGTACTGCCACAGCCAGTCGACGACCTGCACCACGCTCTGGTCGTTGGCGTCGAGCAGCTTGTTGCTCTTGCCCAGTTCCACCAGTTGCTCGAAGCTCGCGCCGCCGGTGTTGCCGCCGGCCTTCTGCGCCGCGCGAACCGACTTCGCGAGCGCGAAGAACTCGGCCGTGTAACGCTGGATGTCGGCCGGGTTGGCCACCACGCGGCGCACCGCCCGCTTCGCCTGTCGCTCCACCTCGGATATCCAGTCGGTGAGGAAGGGCTCGGCCGTCGCCACCACCACCTCGTGGGCCAGCACCTGCACCGGCAGCACCTTGTGGCGCTCTGCATAGCCCGCGCTCATGGTCTCGGCCACCTTGCCCACGTCGACCTTCAACGGGTCGATGCGCAGGTAGGCCAGCCCCGCGCGGCCGGCGAGCCATTGCGTGAGCATTTCGATGTCGAGCGGCTTGTTGTCGCTCTCGCGCGTCATGGCCACATTGGCAAGACGCACCAGCGGGGCCTGGCGGCTTTCGGCCTGCGCGCAGCGCGCGATGGTGCGCTTGGCCTCCATCGGCGAAATGACGCCGTCGGTGGCCAGCCATTCGATCATGCGGCGCAGGTCGAGCGGGCCTTCATGGCGCGGCGTGGCGGATGTGGAAACGGAAGCAGCAGGAACAGCGCTCATGAACCGGAAAGAATTAAGAAAAGCTGGGCTCGGCCACTGCAGCGACAGCGGGATTCGCGCGCAGTCGGGCGAGGCCCAGTGAGTCTGGATGGTTTGCACGCACTCGGCAAGCCCGCCGGGTGCCATTCGACACGCTTTGCCTCTGCAACCGGATCGGCCGTGACGCGCCCGCCACACGCGGCAAGTTGTGCCTTCTCACAGACGACAAGCCTCAGCACCTGTGCGACAGGTGGCACGGCGGTTGTGCCCTCTGCAGGGATACTCACCGGCCCGCTGGCGCATGGGCCTGGAGAGGTTTACAACGAAAGCTGCAATGGCTTGAACACGCGCAGCCATTTGGGCGCGGGCAGGTTCCAGCGCGTCTGGATGGTCTGCGCGCGCTCGACCAGCAGGTCTCGCTTGGGGCGGGTGGCGGTGCGCTGCGCCAGCACCACGGTGTTGCCCTCTCGCGTGGGCTTGAAAGCCCACACCGCATTGGCGCCGAAGGCGGCGGCAATCTTCTCCAGGCTGCGCTCGTAGCTCGACGAGCGGCCGAACAGGTTGACCGTCATGCAGCCGTCCTCGGTGAGCAGCGCGCGGCAGTCGGCATAGAAGTCTTCGCTGTCGAGCACGGGCGCGGCGGCCTCGTGGTCGTACAGGTCGACCTGCAGTGCATCGACCGACTGGTGCCACTCGGGCTTGCGGATCTCGGCGGCCGCGTCGGCGATCACCACGCGCAGCTTCGGGTCGTCGGCCGGCAGCTTGAACCAGCCGCGGCAGGCCGACACCACCTGCGGGTTGAGTTCGACGGCGGTGGTGCGCATGCGCAGGATCTTTCGGCTGAACTTGGTGAGCGTGGCCGCGCCCAGGCCGAGCTGCATGGCGTGGCGGCTGGCCACGGTCTTGCCGTCGGCGAACAGCAGCCAGGCCATCATGCGCTGCACGTACTCGAGTTCGATCTCGAAGGGCGCGTCGATCTTCATCGAGCCCTGGACCCATTCGGTGCCCAGGTGCAGGTAGCGGATGTCGCCCCAGTCGGAGAAATTGACTTCGGGAAGGACGAGGGGTTGGGCGGGAGTTTTGCTCGAAGCCATCAGACGAGGTTATGGGCGGCGAAGACCTCGCGCCAGGCCGCGAGCTTGCGCTCGAAGCTCCACGACGCGTTGGCGGGGCTGGTGGATGGCAGCGGATGAACCGGCACGCCCAGGGTGCGCGTGTGGCGCGCGTGCTTGAAGCTTTCGCCGCCGTTGTGCGCAATGGCGGCCAGCCGGGGCAGGTGCAGCCCGGCGATGTCGTTCACCACGGGCGAGCGGATGGCCGAGTCGAGGCTGCCCTCGCGCTCGCAGGCGCCGTACACGTCCCACACGCCCAGGCCGCGATCGAGCAGCCACTGGCAGCGCTGGCGATAGCCGTCGGCGGCCGAAGGCAGGGGAATGTCGGGCCACACGGCTTGCAGGATCTTCCAGAACTGGTTTTGGGGGTGTGCATAGTACTGCTGCCGCTCGAGCGACTTCACACCGGGGAAGCTGCCCAGCACGAGGACGGCAGTGTTCGACGAGACGATGGGTGCCAGGCCCGTGAGCACGGCGGCCGGTGCCGGGGATGCGGCGGATGGGTTCATGGACGGCATCGTGCCACTGTCGCGGCCATGAAAAAACCCGCCGAGGCGGGTTCCTTCGAGACGGGCGAAACGCCTTACTTCTTGGCAGCTTCGTTCTCGGCCGTGCCGGGGATCTTCTCGCCGATGGCGGCGCCGGTGCTGCGCATGCCGTTGGCAGCCTTGTGGCCGGTGTTTTCGACTGCGTCGCCGGTCTTCTCGGCCACATTCTTGGTGGCGGTGGTGGCCTTCTTGGTGGTGCGCTTGGTGGCGTTCCAGGCCTTCTTGCTGCCGTTTTCGGTGGCATTGGCGGCCTTCTTGGTGGTGCGCTTGGTCGCGTCCCAGGCCTTTTCGGCGCCGTTTTCGGTGGCGTTCACGGCCTTCTTGGTCGTGCGCTTGGTGGCATCGACGGCATTGCTGCCGGCTTCCTTCACCTTTTCGCCGGTGGTTGGCTCGGCCGTGGCCGGGGTTGCCGCGGTGGCGGGAGCGGTGGTCTGCGCCACGGCAGACACGCCGATGGAGGCGAGCGCCAGCGCGAGGACGACGGGCATGGTGCGAATGAAAGACGTGGTCATGTAAAGGCTCCTGTTTGGATGAAGTTTTTGAAGTGACTGACTTGCCACTGGTCTAAGCAACGAACTTCTGAACCTCAAGGATGACAGCAAATCCGCAGCATCTGCACACACGTGCGCAGGTCGGGACGTTGGCCTACGCGCGGTGCGGCGGGCGTTCCGACAGCGGTGTGAGATTTTTCAGACGTGGCAGCGTGTCGAGCGCATTCCGGGTCGTGGCTTCGGCCAGTTCCTCGGTGCCGATTCCACGCAGGCCGGCCACCACGCCGGCGATGCGCGGCAGCTCTCCGGGGTCGTTGCGGCCCTGCGGTTCGCCAGCGTCGCGCTGGGCTTGGGTGCGGTAGAGCCAGTGCGGCTGGATATCGGGCGCGTCGGTCTCCATCACGATCGATTCGAGGGGCAAGGTGGTGGCCAGCCGGCGCAGCTGCAGCGCGCGCTCGAAGGTCACCGCGCCGCCGAAGCCCAGTTTCAGGCCCAGCGCGATGCAGGCCCGGGCCTGCTGCTCGCTGCCGTTGAAGGCATGGGCGATGCCCTGCCACGGCTGGCCGCCCGATGTCTGCCGCAGGTGCTTGAGCACCTTGTCGACCGAGCGGCGTACATGGATGAGCACGGGTAACCCGTGCTTGCGTGCCAGTTGCAACTGAGTGTGAAAGAAGCGCTCCTGCTTCGGGCCGTCCAGGCCTTCCACGAAGTAGTCGAGCCCGATTTCGCCGACCGCCACCAGGCGCGGGTCGCCGCGGTGCGCGGTGAGTTCGGCGTCGAGCGTGGCGAGGTCTTCGTCCTTGGCCTCTGCGGTGCACAGCGGATGAATGCCCAGCGCATAGGCGTCGCCCTGGGCGTGGGCCAGCGCGCGCACGGTCGTGAAATTGAAGACGGCCACGGCAGGAATGACGCACATCGCCACGCCCCTTTCGGCAGCGCGGGCGCGGATTTCAGGCATTTGCGCACCGAACTCGGGCGCGTCCAGATGGCAATGGGTATCGACGAAGGTAGCCATCGGGCGATGATGCCCGAAGGGATGCACGGCCGCGGAAAGCGTGCTACCGTGAACTCCTTCACGCGATATTTTTTGCCGGAGGTGCTCCGATGCGCAGGCCTGCTTTCTACAGCCGTTCGCCACGCACGCCGCCACCGGCCGCAGAGGCGGCCGATAGCGCGCAGGCGTCAGCATCGCCTGTCGACACCGGCGCAGCGGGTTCGGCCAGTGCCGCCCCCGTCGTTCAGGCCGCGACGGCGAAGAAGACAGGCTGGCAACCCGGACGCCGCAGCTTCGCACTGCTGGTCGTGCTGTCGGCCGCACTGGTCGGCGGTGCCATCTGGGCTCCCCGCCCTGGCGCCAAGGCCCTCACCCAGAAAGACATCGACGCGGCCGTGCTGCGCACGCTGCAGACCAACACCCTGCCCTCGCCCGCGTCCAAGGCGGCGGACATCATCCGGCCTTCCGTGGTGCGCGTGGTGAGCTACGGCGAAGAAAAGAACACCCCCGAAGCCAAGACCCAGAAGCGCGGCCGCAACCTGGCCAAGGGCAAGGCGCCCGAAGCGCCCAACGACGGTGGGCCGACCGGCGAGGTCGAGCGCGGCGTGGGCACGGGCGTGGTGATCGTCGACAAGGGTGTGATCCTCACCAACCTGCACGTGGTCGCGGGCGCCGACAAGATCAAGGTCACCTTCTTCGACGGCCTGGAGGCCGTTGCCACCATCACCGGCGTGCAGCCCGAGAACGACCTGGCGGTGCTGCAGGCGCAGAAGGTGCCCGACGACCTCATTCCCGCCACCATGCGCTCGACCGCCGACCTGCGCCCCGGCGACCAGGTGGCGGCCGTGGGCTTTCCGTTCGGCATCGGGCCGTCGGTGTCGGCCGGCGTGGTGTCGGGCTTGAAGCGCTCGTTCCGCTCGCCCGAGGGCAAGCAGGAGCTGGGCAACCTGATCCAGTTCGACGCGGCCGCCAACCCCGGCAATTCGGGCGGCCCGCTCATCAACATGGACGGCGAGGTGCTGGGCATCGTCACCGCCATCCTCAACCCGACGCAGCAGCGCACCTTCATCGGCATCGGCTTCGCGGTGCCCATAGAGAACGCGGCCTCCGCCGCCGGGTCGCCGCCGTTCTGATTCTTCGTTCCGTCTACGAAACTCCACGAAAGCCTTTCGCATGAGCACAGAGACTTCCAACGCCACCGCCGCCGGAACCGCCGAACTGATGGAGCAGATCCTCTACGAGGTCAAGCGTGTGGTCGTGGGCCAGGACCGCTTCCTGGAACGCGTGATGGTCGCCATGCTCGCGGGCGGGCACCTGCTGGTCGAAGGCGTGCCGGGGCTGGCGAAGACCCTCACCATCAAGACGCTGGCCGACACCGTGCGCGGCCACTTCAAGCGCATCCAGTTCACGCCCGACCTGGTGCCCGCCGACCTGGTCGGCACGCGCATCTACAACCAGAAGACGGGCGAGTTCAGCACCTCGCTGGGCCCGGTGTTCGCCAACCTGCTGCTGGCCGACGAAATCAACCGCGCGCCGGCCAAGGTGCAGAGCGCGCTGCTCGAGGTGATGCAGGAGCGCCAGGTCACCATTGCCGGTGAAACGCACAAGGTGCCGCGCCCCTTCCTGGTCATGGCCACGCAGAACCCCATCGAGACCGAAGGCACCTACCCGCTGCCCGAGGCGCAGGTCGACCGCTTCATGATGAAGGTGCTGGTCGACTACCCGACCGACGAAGAAGAGTTCGTGATCGTGCAGCGCGTGATCGGCCCGCCGGTCGAGGCCACGGCGGTCGCCACCACCGAACAGCTCGCGGCGCTGCAGGCCGAGACGCGGCGCGTGTACGTGGACCCTTCGCTGATCCAGTACGCCGTGAAGCTGGTGTCGGCCACCCGCACGCCCGAGAAGCACGGCCTGAAGGACCTGCGCCGCTTCATCACGTTCGGGGCCAGCCCGCGCGCCAGCATCAGCCTGACCGAAGGCGCGCGTGCCCTGGCCATGCTGCGCGGGCGCAGCTATGCGCTGCCCGAGGACATGACCGCGCTGGTGCCCGACGTGCTGCGCCACCGCGTGACGCTTTCCTACGAAGGCCTGTCCGAAGGCCTGACGCCCGACAGCCTGATCGAGAAGATCATGCGTGCCGTCCCTGCTCCTCCCAAACCCCTGGAACATGAAAAGCTGGTGGCCTGAAATGAGCACACCCCCAGTCTTCGCGCACTTCGTGTCGCTACGCCTTCCCCCTTGCAGGGGGCAACACCTGCGGTCCGGCAAAGCCGGTTCCGCGGTGTGCCCTGAATCGCATGAAAAGCTGGTGGCGTAAGGCCCCTGCGGCCGCGAACGACGAACGGCTGGCTGCCGAAGCGGTGGTGGCCGGCGGCGCCGAGCGCGCGCTGCGCCGGCTCGAGTGGACCGTGATCCGCCGGCTCGACGGCCTGCTGCAGGGCGACTACCGCACGCTGATGCGTGGCGCCGGCCTCGACCTGGCCGACCTGCGCGAATACCAGCACCACGACGACGTGCGCCACATCGACTGGAACGTCACGGCGCGGCTGCAGACGCCTTACGTGCGCGTGTTCACCGAAGACCGCGAGATGGCCGCCTGGTTCGTGCTCGACCTGAGCCGCTCGGTCGACTTCGGCTCGGGCCTGAAGGCCAAGCGCGAGATTTCCGCCGGCTTCGTCGGCGTGCTGGCGCGGCTGCTCACGCGGCACGGCAACCGGGTCGGTGCGCTGGTGTACGGCAACGACCTCGAAGCGGTGATTCCGCCGCGCAGCGGACGCCGCCACGTGCTGCACCTGCTGCATTCCATGGAACGGCGCGCCGACCAGGCCCACGCGGTGCCCGCGCAAAAAGGCATGACGCGGCTGGACGACCTGCTCAAGTCCGCCGCCAACCTCATGCCGCGGCGCTCCACCGTGTTCGTGGTGTCCGACTTCCTGAGCGAGCCCGGCTGGGAAAAGCCGCTGGGGCAGCTGGTGCAGCGCCACGAGGTGATCGCCGTGCGCCTGTTCGACCCGCTCGAACTCGAGTTGCCCGACCTCGGCCTCGTGCCGCTGAGCGACGCCGAGACCGGCGAGCAGCTCTGGGTCGACACCCACGACAGCGGCTTTCGCAAGCGCTTCGCTCGCCTGGCAGCCGAGCGCGAAAGCACCCTGCGTGCCGCGCTGGCCAAGGCCGGCGTCGATGCGCTCGAGCTGTCGACCAGCGACGACCTGGTCGAGGCCATCATTCGTTTTGCCGATCTGCGCAAGCGCCGCACGCGCATCGGCTCCGCAGGCGCGAAGGCGGTGGCAGCATGAACTTTCTCTGGCCTCAATTCCTCTGGCTGCTGGCGGCGTTGCCGCTGCTGGTGCTGCTGTACCTCTGGCTGATTCGCCGCAAGAAGAAGATGGCGGTGCGCTACGCCAGCCTGTCGATCGTGCGCGAGGCCATGGGCCCCGGGCAGAGCCTGCGGCGCCACCTGCCGCCGCTGCTGTTCCTGCTGGCCATGGCCGCGATGCTGATCGCCGCGTCACGGCCCATGGCGGTGGTGGTGCTGCCGTCGAACCAGCAGACCATCATCCTGGCGATGGACGTGTCCGGCAGCATGCGCGCGGCCGACGTGCTGCCCAACCGGCTGGTGGCGGCGCAGGAGGCGGCCAAGAGCTTCATCAAGGACCTGCCGCGCAGCGTGAAGGTGGGCATCGTCGCCTTCGCGGGCAGCGCGCAGGTGGCGCAGTTGCCCACCACCAACCACGAAGACCTGGTGACAGCCATCGACAGCTTCCAGCTGCAGCGCGCCACCGCCACGGGGAACGCCATCGTGGTGTCGCTGGCCACGCTGTTCCCGGACGCGGGCCTCGACGTGGAGCAGTTCAACGCACCGAGCCGCCAGCGCGGCGCGGCCATCGACCAGTCGGAGAAAAAGCTCAAGGACTTCACGCCCGTGGCGCCCGGCTCGTTCACCTCGGCCGCGATCATCATGCTGACCGACGGCCAGCGCACCACCGGCGTCGATCCGCTCGACGCCGCCAAGGCCGCGGCCGACCGCGGCGTGCGCATCTACACGGTGGGCGTGGGCACCGTCGATGGCGAGACCATCGGCTTCGAAGGCTGGTCGATGCGCGTGCGGCTCGACGAGGACACGCTCAAGGCCATCGCCAACAAGACGAATGCCGAGTACTTCTACGCAGGCACCGCCAGCGACCTGAAGAAGGTCTACAACACGCTGAGCTCCAAGCTCACCGTGGAGAAGAAGGAAACGGAAATCTCGGCGCTGTTCGCGCTCGGCGCGGCGGTGCTCACGCTGCTGTCGGCGGGGCTGTCGCTGCTGTGGTTCAACCGCATCCTCTAGGCGCCTTCTAGGCCTTGGGCGCGGCTTGCAGGCCGGCGAGCACCTCGCGCAGGATTTCTTCCGACAGGGCCTCGTCGTCCACGGCGCGGGCCAGCACCACGCCGCCGTACATCGACGCCAGCATGCGGATCGCGTCGCCCCGTGCGTTCTTCTTCGCGCGCCACGGAAAGTTCCTGGTGAAGCGGTCGATGACCGACTGGAGATAGGTCGTCAGCGGCACGCTGATGCCCCCGCTGCTCTCGGTTCCCGACTGCGCCGCGAACGCCGCCACCAGGCAGCCATCGGCACGACCATCGCGGTGGTCGGGGCTCAGGTAGTCCCGCACATAGGCGCGCATGCCTTCGGGCGTTTCGCCGGCCGCATCGAGATCGGCCAGCGCGGCGCTCCCGGAGTGGGCGATGCACTCGGCCATGAGCGCTTCTTTCGAATCGAAGTGGTTGTAGAAGGGCCCGTGCGTGAGGCCCGTGGCTTTCATGATTTCGCTCACGCTCACGCCGTCGAAGCCGCGTTTCTTGAACAGGCGCGAGGCCTCGGCAAGGATCTTCTGGTGCTTTTCGGCGGTTTCCGCTGCGGGGTATCGCATGTGACCTCTTTCCGTTCCTGGGTACTTCGGTGGCTGGCTTGACGCCAAGCATGATAGCCATCATGCTTCGACCCGCCAAACATGATGGTCATCATGCTTAAAGCCACATCCCCCTGACCCTACCTTTGAATGGAATCGAAATGAGCGAACAAGCAACCCTCGGCACTGCCGTCGTCACCGGCGCCTCGGCCGGCCTGGGCAAGATCTACGCGGACCGCCTGGCCCGCCGCGGCCACGACCTGGTGCTGGTGGCGCGCCGCGCCGACCTGCTGGAAGAAGTCGCGGCCGCCCTGCGCGCCAGGTACGGCGTGAAAGTGCAGACGCTCGCCGCCGACCTGGCCGCCGACGACGACGACCTTGCGCGTGTGACCCACGTCCTGGCCACAGACGCCTCGGTCACGCTGCTGGTCAACAACGCCGGCCTCTCGACGCTGGCGCCCGTCGCGCAGACCACCACCGCGCAACTGCAGAGCATGCTGGACGTGAACATCAACGCCCTGGCGCACCTGAGCCACGCCGCGCTGGCCGCCTTCAAGGCACGCAACCGCGGCACGCTGGTGAACATCGGCTCGGTGCTCGGCTTTCACACACTGCCCATCAGCAGCATCTACAGCGGCACCAAGGCCTTCGTGGTCGCGTTCACGCGCGGGCTGCAGGACGAGGTGGCGGGCACCGGCGTGAAGGTGCAGCTGGTGCTGCCGGCAGCAACGGCCACCGACATCTGGGAGCTCTCGGGTGTGCCGATGTCGGCGCTGGCCGAAGGCACCATCATGGCCGCCGAAGATTGCGTCGACGCCGCCCTGGCCGGCCTCGACCTGGGCGAGCCGATCACCCTGCCGTCGGTGAACGATGCCGCCCTCCTCGCGACTTTTGTCGATGCGGGCGCCAAGCTGTTCGCCGCATCGCAGACCAGCAAGCCGGCGGCGCGCTACCTGGCGACGGCCTGATCGGCAGGATCGGTCGGGGCGGCCTCGATGGCCGCGTAGTCCGGCGACTTCACCGCGCCGATGCCGCCCAGGAACAGGTCGGCCACGATCGGCGCAATGGCCGCGTGGTCGAGCTTTCCGTTCGGCTTCATCCAGGTGAACATCCAGTTGATCATGCCGAACAGCAGCATGGTCAGCGGCTTGGCCAGGTCGTCGCTCGGCGTGCCCGGGCGCAGCGCCGCCACCGCGCGCGCAAATCCCGCGACCACCTTGCGCTCCTGGTCGAGCACGCGCTCGCGGTCGGCTTCTTCCAGAAAGCGCACGTCGTCGGTCAGCACGCGGTGCGCGTCCTGCGCGCCGGCATATTCCTCGACGATGCGGTAGATGAAGCGGCGCAGGCGCTCCTCGTCGGTCTGCGTCGAGGCTTCTTCCTCGGCCACCAGCGCCGCCAGCTTGGAGACATGCGTCTCGGCGATGCTGATCAGCAGGCTGCTCTTGTCCTTGTAGTAGTGATAGAGCGTCGCCTTCGAGAGCCCGCAGGCCTCGGCCACCTGGTTCATCGAGGTGGCCGGATAGCCGCTGCGCGCGAACAGCTGGGCGGCCTGCGCCAGGATCAGTTCGCGCTGGTCGTCGTAGGTGGCGGATCTTCCACGCGGCATCGGGTCGGGTTCCTGGGTTGGAAGGTTGAGGGCAACGCGCGATCTTGCACGAAGCCCGGCGCGGGTCAGCCGCCCTCGCCTCGCCTGGTGGCAATGAGCGAGCGCACCTCGGCCTGCGGCAGGCGCGGGCGGCCGGCCTCCACCTGCGCCAGCGGCGCGACCTCATGCAGGCTCGCGAGGCTGCGCACCGTGAGCGCCTGGTAGGTCTGCGTGCCTTCCAGCTTCCAGGCGATTTCCTCGTCGCTCAGTTCGCGCTTCACCTTCGCCGGAATGCCCGCGACCAGCGAGCGCGGCGGCACCTTCATGCCGGCCGGCACGAAGGCGCAGGCCGCCACGATGGCCTTCTCGCCGATCTCGGCCTCGTCCATCACCACCGCGTTCATGCCCACCAGCGCGTCGCGCCGCACGATGCAGCTGTGCAGGATGGCGCCGTGCCCGATGTGGCCGTTGACCTCCACCACGGTGTCGTTCTCCGGAAAGCCGTGGATGCAGCAATGGTCCTGCACGTTGGAGCCCTCCTCCAGCACGATGCGCCCGAAGTCGCCGCGCAGGCTGGCGCAGGGGCCCACATAGCAGCGCGGGCCGACGATCACGTCGCCGATCAGCACAGCCGTGGGGTGCACGTAGGCGCTCGGGTCGACGACGGGAATCACGCCGTCGATGGAATAGCTGGGCATCCGGTCTCCTTGTTTCGTGGGGTGCGCGCGTTGGTGGTTCGAGGCCTAGGGTTTGCCCTAAACCGCCGCCGCTTGTGCTGTCATCGAGGTCGATCCTAAAATCAACCGAACGGTCGGTCAATAGTGTTTGCATGTTGATCGGCCTCCCACGAAGGATGAAAGAGACACGCATGACTGAGCCTTTGGTACTCATCAGCAACGCCGGCGCGGTGCGCACGCTGAGCCTGAACCGCCCCGCGGCGCTCAACAGCTTCACGACCGAACTGCACGCCGAACTGCTGGCGGCCCTCGAGTCGGCCGCCCGCGACGACGGCGTGCGCTGCGTGGTGCTCACGGGCGCCGGTCGCGCGTTCTGCGCCGGACAAGACCTCGCCGACCCCTCGGTCGCCCCCGACCCCACCCCCGGCGCCGCACCCAAGGACCTGGGCCACGTCATCTCCACGTACTACGCCCCGCTGGTCGCGCGCCTGCGCTCGATGCCGGTGCCGGTGGTCGCGGCGGTGAACGGCGTGGCCGCAGGCGCGGGCGCCAACCTGGCGCTGTGCTGCGACCTGGTGGTGGCCGGCCGCTCGGCCAGCTTCATCCAGGCCTTCACCAAGATCGGCCTGCTGCCGGACACCGGCGGCACTTGGCTGCTGCCGCGCCTCGTGGGCTCGGCGCGCGCGCTGGGCATCGCGATGCTGGGCGACAAGCTGCCAGCGGAAGAAGCCGCCCGCATCGGCCTGATCTGGCAGTGCGTGGACGACGCGGCACTCGGCGACACCACGGCAGCACTCGCGCTGAAGCTGTCCGGCATGCCCACGCGTGCCCTCGTCGCCACGCGCCAGGCCATGGCCGCCGCGCAGGACATGGACCTGGACACCGCGCTCGCCGAAGAAGCCCGGCTGCAGCGCGACTTGGGCAATGCCGACGACTACCGCGAAGGCGTCGAGGCCTTCCGCGCCAAGCGCGCCCCGGTGTTCAAGGACCGCTGAGCCATGTCCGACACCACGCCCGCCACCCGCACCCCGCAGCAGACCGCCGAGTACGTCCGCGACGGCATGTTCGCCAACGACAACGCCACCCAGGGCCTGGGCATGCGCGTCGTCGAGGTCGGCCCCGGCCAGGCCACGCTCGAAATGAAGGTTCGCCCCGACATGCTCAACGGCCACGCCACCTGCCACGGCGGCTTCATGGCCACGCTGGCCGACTCGACCTTCGCCTTTGCATGCAACTCGTACAACGAGCTGACCGTGGCCTCGGGCTTCTCGATCGACTTCATCGCCCCGGCGCGCGAGGGCGACCTGCTCACCGCGCGCTGCCACGAGGTGTCCAAGGCCGGGCGCACCGGCGTGTACGACACCGAAATCACCAACCAGCGCGGCGAGCGCATCGCGATGTTCCGCGGGCGCTCCTACACGGCCAAGGGCCGCCCCGCTGTCGCAGCCTGAGGAGAGCAAACCCATGACCGTGAAACACCCCGCCCCCGGCGACCTCGACCCCATCGAAACCGCCAGCCGCGACGAGATCACCGCGCTGCAGCTCACCCGGCTGCGCGCTACGCTGCAGAACGCCTACGACAACGTTGCGCACTACCGCCAGGCCTTCGACGCCAAGGGCGTGCACCCGAACGACCTGAAGTCGCTCGCCGACCTGTCGAAGTTTCCGTTCACCATGAAGAGCGACCTGCGCGACAACTACCCCTTCGGCATGTTCGCCGTGCCGCGCGAGAAGGTGGCACGCATCCATGCGTCGTCGGGCACCACCGGCAAGCCGACCGTGGTGGGCTACACGCTGAAGGACATCGACACCTGGGCCGACCTGGTCGCACGCTCCATCCGCGCGGCGGGCGGGCGGCCCGGCGACATGATCCATGTGTCGTACGGCTACGGCCTGTTCACCGGCGGCCTGGGCGCGCACTACGGCGCCGAGCGCGCGGGCTGCACCGTCATCCCGATGTCGGGCGGGCAGACCGAGAAACAGGTGCAGCTCATTCAAGACTTCAAGCCGAACATCATCATGGTCACGCCCAGCTACATGCAGGTGATCATCGAGCAGTTCGAGCGCCAGGGCCTGAGCGCGAAAGACAGCTCTCTGCAGGTCGGCATCTTCGGCGCAGAGCCGTGGACCGAGGCCATGCGCCGCGACATCGAGGCCAAGGCCGGCCTGGACGCGGTCGACATCTACGGGCTGTCGGAAGTGATGGGTCCGGGCGTGGCCAGCGAATGCGTGGAGAGCAAGGACGGCCCCGTCATCTGGGAAGACCACTTCTACCCCGAGATCATCGACCCCGAGACCGGCGAGCTGAAGGCCGACGGCGAAGAAGGCGAGCTCGTGTTCACCTCGCTGAGCAAGGAAGCCATGCCCATCGTGCGCTACCGCACGCGCGACCTCACGCGCCTGCTGCCGCCCACCTCGCGCGCCTTCCGCCGCATGGGCAAGATCGTCGGGCGCAGCGACGACATGATGATCATCCGCGGCGTGAACGTGTTCCCCACGCAGGTGGAAGAGATCGTGCTCGCGCACCAGGCGCTGTCGGGCCTGTACCAGGTGCACGTGAGCCGCGCCGACAAGCTCGACCAAGTCGAGGTGCACTGCGAGCTCAATGCCGCCGACGCCGCGTCGGCAGACCGCGCCGCCATCGGCGAATGGGTGCAGCACCGCGTGAAGACGCTCATCGGCATCTCCACGCGCGTGGTGGTTCACGCGCCCAACGAGATGGAACGCACCCAGACCGGCAAGGCACGCCGCGTGATCGACACGCGCGCGCGCTGAGCCGCCCCTCACATCCCACCGAAAGGACACCCGCATGTACACCCAAGCGATGGACACCATGGGCAAGGACGCCGGCGACGACAAGAAGAAGGCCGTGCGTTCGGCCGACGAAATGCAGCTCGAGGCGCGCTTCGATGCGCACATCGACGCCGGCGACTTCATCGAGGCGAAGGACTGGATGCCCGAGCACTACCGCAAGACGCTGGTGCGCCAGATCAGCCAGCACGCGCACTCCGAAATCGTCGGCATGCTGCCAGAGGGCAACTGGATCAGCCGCGCGCCCACGCTGAAGCGCAAGGCCATCCTGCTGGCCAAGGTGCAGGACGAAGGCGGCCACGGCCTCTACCTGTACGCCGCGGCGGAAACGCTGGGCACCTCGCGCGACCAGATGTTCGATGCGCTGCACACCGGCAAGGCCAAGTACAGCTCGATCTTCAACTACCCCACGCTCACCTGGGCCGACATGGGCACCATCGGCTGGCTGGTGGACGGCGCGGCCATCATGAACCAGGTGCCGATCTGCCGCTGCTCGTACGCGCCGTACGCGCGCGCCATGATCCGCATCTGCCGCGAGGAAAGTTTCCATCAGCGCCAGGGCTACGAAGCCCTGCTGACGATGATGACCCACGGCACCGACGCGCAGAAGGCGATGGTGCAGGACGCAGTCAACCGCTGGTGGTGGCCCTCGATCATGATGTTCGGCCCGCCGGACGACCAGTCGCCCAACAGCGCGCAGTCGATGCGCTGGGGCATCAAGCGCTTCAGCAACGACGAGCTGCGCCAGAAGTTCATCGACGCCGCCGTGGAGCAGGCCGCCATCCTCGGCGTGACGCTGCCCGACCCCGACCTGAAGTGGAACGAGGAGCGCCAGGCGCACGACTTCGGCACCATCGACTGGAGCGAGTTCTGGCGCGTGATCGGCGGCGACGGCCCCTGCAACCGCGAGCGCCTGCAAGCCCGCGTCGATGCCTGGGAAGACGGCGCCTGGGTGCGCGAAGCCGCCATGGCGCACGCCAACAAACAACCGATGAAGGAAGCAGCATGAGCACTGAAGCAAAACAAGAATGGCCCCTGTGGGAAGTGTTCGTGCGCAGCAAGGCCGGCCTGGACCACAAGCACTGCGGCAGCCTGCACGCGGCAGATTCGAAGATGGCCATCCAGATGGCGCGCGACGTGTACACGCGCCGCCAGGAAGGCAGCAGCATCTGGGTGGTGCGCTCCGAGCAGGTCGTGGCGAGCGACCCGGGGGACAAGGACATGTTCTTCGACCCCGCGGAGGACAAGGTGTACCGCCATCCGACCTTCTACGCGCTGCCCAAGTCCGTGGACCACATGTGAGCAAGGACTGAACTGCCATGCAAGCATCGATCGAACTGAACCGAACGCCCGCCGTGCAGTACCTGCTGCGCATCGGCGACACCTGCCTCGTGCTCGCGCAGCGCCTGGGCGAATGGTGCGGCCATGCACCCGCGCTGGAGGAAGACATCGCGATGGCCAACATCGCGCTGGACCTCGTCGGGCAAGCCCGCGCGCTGCTGACGCACGCCGGCAAGCTCGAAGGCGCGGGCGGCGACGAGGGCCGTGTGCACGACGAAGACCAGCTGGCCTACCTGCGCGACGAGCGCGACTACTTCAACCTGACCATCGCCGAACTGCCGCGCGGCGACTTCGCCTTCGCCGTCGTGCGCAACACGATGGTGTCGACCCTGCTCAAGCTGCTGTGGCAGCGCCTGGCCACGTCGAGCGACGCCGAAGTGGCGGCCATCGCCGGCAAGGCCGTGAAGGAAGCGCGCTACCACCAGCAGCACTCGGGCGACTGGGTGATCCGCCTGGGCGACGGCACCGAGGAATCGCGCCGCCGCACCGAGAAGGCGCTCAAGCAGCTGTGGCTCTACATGCCCGAGCTGTTCGAGAGCGACGCGGTGGAAGCCGAAGCCAGCGCCAGCGGCCTGGGCCCGGCCTGGAGCGAATTGCGCGAACCGTGGCTTGCGGAGATGCAGCAGGTGCTGGACGCCGCCGGCCTCGCCAGCCCCAAGGAAGCCGCCTTCCGCAGCACCGGCAAGCAGGGCGTACACAGCGAGCACATGGGTTTCATCCTGGCCGAGATGCAGCACCTGCAACGCAGCTACCCCGGGGGCGTGTGGTGAACACCCACGCCGCGACCGCCATGACCGCCTCGCGCGTCGATGCCGCGTGGGCCGTGCTGCACACCGTGCTCGACCCCGAGGTGCCGGCCGTGTCGGTCTGCGACCTTGGCATCGTGCGCGAGGTGATCGACCACGACGACGGCCTGGAGATCGTGCTCACGCCCACCTACTCCGGCTGCCCCGCGACCGAGGCCATCGAGCACGACGTGCTGGCCGCCATCGAACAGGCCGGCCTCGGCCACGCCCGCGCCACGCTGCGCCGCGCACCCGCGTGGAGCACCGACTGGATCAGCGAGGAAGGCCGCGCCAAGCTCAAGGCCTACGGCATCGCGCCGCCGGCCCACCTCACACCCGAAGCCGCGGCCGGCACCGCCATGCCGATCAAGCTCTTCGGCCGCATCTCCGGCGAGCGCATCGCCTGCCCGCGCTGCGCGAGCGAGCGTACCGAGCGGCTCTCGGCCTTCGGCTCGACGGCGTGCAAGGCGCTGTACCGCTGCATGGCCTGCCGCGAACCCTTCGACCACTTCAAGCCGATCTGAGCCCACGATGTCCACGATGAGCACCCTTTTCCATCCCCTGCGCGTGAAGGCCGTGGAGCCCGACACGGCCGAGGCCGTCATCGTCTCCTTCGACGTGCCCGGCGACCTGCAGCAGGTCTTCGGCTTCACCCAGGGCCAGTACCTCACGCTGCGCAAGGACATCGACGGCCAGGACCTGCGCCGCTCCTATTCGATCTGCGCCGGCCTGGACGACGGCGAGCTGCGCGTCGGCGTGCGCAAGGTGCGCGGTGGCGTGTTCTCCAACTGGATCAACGCCCACCTGCAGCCCGGCGACGAGGTGCAGGTGATGGCGCCGCAAGGCCGCTTCTTCGTGCCGATCGAGCCGCAGGCCGCGCGCCACCACGTCGGCATTGCCGGCGGCAGCGGCATCACGCCCATCCTGTCGATCATGAAGACGGTGCTGGCGCGCGAGCCGCACAGCCGCTTCACGCTGATCTACGGCAACCGCCAGCTCCAGTCCACGATGTTCAAGGAAGAGATCGAGGACCTGAAGAACCGCTACATGACCCGCCTCGTGCTGCAGCACGTGTTCTCCGACGAGCACACCGATTCGCCGCTGGGCTTCGGCGTGATGAACCGCGAGAAGATCGGCGAGTTCCTCAAGAGCGTGGTGCCCGCCGCGCGCATCGACCACGTGTACGTGTGCGGCCCGTTCCAGATGAACGACGAGGCCGAGGCCGCACTGCTCGCGGCCGGCGTGCCCGAGGAACGCATCCACATCGAACGCTTCGGCGTTGCGCTGACCTCGACGACGTCGGCCGAGCAGGTGGGTGCCGTGGTGCACGAAGCGCTGCCCGGCGACGCGAAGCAGGCGCGCATCACCATCGTGCGCGACGGACTGCAGCGCGAAATCACCTTCACCGAAGGCCAGCCCAGCATCCTCGACGCGGCGTCGGCTGCCGGGCTCGAAGTGCCGTTTTCCTGCACGTCCGGCGTGTGCGGAACCTGCCGCGCCAAATGCGTGGACGGGGAAGTCCGCATGGAAAGAAACTTCGCGCTCGACAAGAATGAAGTGGCCGCGGGTTTCGTGCTGACCTGCCAGGCCCACCCACTGACCGAACGCGTCACGCTTTCGTTCGACGAGCGCTGAGATACTTCAGGCCTCAACGTTTATTCAACCCGGAGACAAACCACCCATGAAATTCTTCAAGCCCCTGCTGATCGCCGCACTGTGCGCCACCGCCGCCGCGGCCTGGGCCGACGTCAATGTCGGCGTGACGGTCTCGGCCACCGGCCCGGCCGCCTCGCTCGGCATTCCCGAGAAGAACACCATCTCGCTGATGCCCAAGACCATCGCGGGCCAGAAGATCAACTACATCGTGCTGGACGACGCGTCGGACACCACCGCCGCCGTGGCCAACACGCGCAAGCTCATCGCCGAGAACAAGGTAGACATCATCCTGGGCTCCACCACCACGCCCAACTCGCTGGCCATGATCGACGTGGCGAGCGAGGCCAAGACGCCGATGATCTCCATCGCCGCGTCGGCCCGCATCATCGAGCCGATGGACGCCAAGAAGAAGTGGGTGTTCAAGACGCCGCAGAACGACATCATGATGTCGCTGGCCATTGCAGAGCACATGGCCGCCAACGGCGTGAAGACGGTCGCATTCATCGGCTTCTCCGACGCGTACGGCGAAGGCTGGTCGGAAGAATTCGCCAAGGCCGCCGCGCTGAAGAAGATCACCGTGGTCGCCAACGAACGCTACTCGCGCACCGACACCTCGGTGACCGGCCAGGCGCTGAAGATCATGTCCAGCAAGGCGGACGCCGTGCTGGTCGCGGGCTCGGGCACGCCGGCCGCGCTGCCGCAGAAGACGCTCAAGGAGCGCGGCTACACCGGCAAGATGTACCAGACGCACGGCGTGGCGAATGCCGACTTCCTGCGCGTGGGCGGCAAGGACGTGGAAGGCACCTTCCTGCCCGCGGGCCCGGTGCTCGTGGCCGAGCAGCTGCCCGCCACCAACCCGGTGAAGAAGTCTGCGCTGGCCTACGTCACCGCCTACGAAGCCGCCTACGGCAAGGGCACCGTGTCGACCTTCGGCGCGCACGCCTGGGACGCGGGCCTGCTGATGAGTTCGGCCGTTCCCATCGCACTGAAGAAGGCGCAGCCCGGCACGCCGGAGTTCCGCGCCGCGCTGCGCGACGCGCTGGAGCAGACCAAGGAAGTGGCGGGCGCGCACGGCGTGTTCAACACCACCGAGAAGGACCACCTGGGCCTGGACCAACGCGCCCGCGTGATGGTGAAGATCGAAAACAACGCCTGGAAATACCAGCCCTGAGTTTTCCCGCCTTGCTCCCTCCCCCGCTGGGGGAGGGCTGGGGTGGGGGCTGACTGCGTTCGATGCCGCGCAGCCTTGGAGGCCGCGCGTGCCCCCATCCCAACCTTCCCCCGGAAGGGGAAGGAGCCAGGCAGCAACACCGGTTGACTGCGCCTGCAGCTTCCACTGACTCGATACAAGGGCCGAGCCCGAAGGTTTTATATGGATTTGCAGATTGCCCTGTTGCTCGGGCAGGACGGCATCGTGAACGGCGCGGTCTACGGACTGATGGCGCTCGCGCTGGTGCTGGTGTTTTCGGTCACTCGCGTGATCTTCATTCCGCAAGGCGAGTTCGTCGCCTTCGGGGCCCTCTCGATGGCGATGCTGCAGGCCGGCCGCGTGCCGGCCACGCTGTGGCTGCTGCTGGTGCTGGCCGTCGCGGTGCTGCTGGTCGAGTTCTGGCGCTGGAAGCGCGGCGCGGTGGTCGACTGGGCCTCCGCGCTCGCATGGTGCGTGGTGCTGCCGGCGGCCGCCGCCGCGCTGGTGCTGCTGCTCAAGCCCACCTCCATGGCAGGCCAGACGCTCACCACGCTGCTCCTCATCATGCCGCTCGGCCCCCTGCTCTACCGGCTGGCCTACCGGCCGCTGGCGGACGCCAACGTGCTGATGCTGCTGATCGTGTCGGTCGCGCTGCATGGCGTGCTGGTCGGCCTGGGCCTCCTCTTCTTCGGTGCCGAAGGTTCGCGCACCACGGCGTTCTCGGACGCGCGTTTCGACATCGGCGGCATCCCGGTCAGCGGGCAGTCGCTGGTGGTGGTGGGTGTCACGCTGCTGCTGGTGATTGCCATGTTCCTGTTCTTCGGCCGCTCGATGGTCGGCAAGGCGCTGCGCGCCACCGCCATCAACCGCGTGGGTGCGCGGCTCTCGGGCATTCCGACGGAACTGTCGGGTGACCTGAGCTTTGCGCTCGCGGCGCTCATCGGCGCCATCTCGGGCCTGCTGATCGCCCCCATCACCACGGTGTACTACGACACCGGCTTTCTCATCGGCCTGAAGGGCTTCGTCGCCGCCATCGTCGGCGGGCTGGCGAGCTATCCGCTGGCGCTGGCCGGCGCGCTGCTGGTCGGGCAGCTGGAAGCCTTCGCCTCTTTCTGGGCCAGCCCGTTCAAGGAAGTGCTGGTCTTCACGTTGATCATTCCCGTGCTGTGGTGGCGTTCGCTCCGCAGCCATCATGTGGAGGACGAGGAATGAGCGCGTCTTCGAACAACCTCGCGGCGTCCGCACCGCCCGAAGGCAAGCCGCTGGTCACGCCGCGCCAGCTCACGCTGGCGTGCGTGGTGCTGCTGGCGCTGGCCTGGGGCTTCCTGCCGGAGTTCACCGTCTCGGTGCTCAGCAACATCGGCCTCTATGCGCTGGTGGCGGCCGGCCTGGTCATGCTGACCGGCGTGGGCGGCATGACCTCCTTCGGCCAGGCCGCCTTCGTGGGCATGGGCGCTTATGCCACCGCGTGGATCTGCACCTCGCCCACGGCCGCAGCCTGGCTGGGCGGCGCGCTGAGTCCGGCGCTGCTGCCCTGGGCCGGCCTGCTGCTGGGCCTGGTGTTCACCTTCGCGCTGGCCTGGGCGCTGGGTGCGGTCACGCTCAAGCTGCAGGGCCACTACCTGCCGCTGTGCACCATCGCGTGGGGCCTGAGCCTGTACTACCTGCTGGGCAACATGGATTTCCTGGGCGGGCAGACCGGCATCACCGGCGTGCCGCCGCTGGTCGTCGCGGGCGTGTCGCTGGCCACGCCGCGCATGCTGGGCGTGGTGATCTGGGCGGTGCTGCTGCTGGCGCTGTGGGCGCTGCACAACCTGCTCGATTCGCGCGAAGGCCGCGCCATCCGCGCGCTCAAGGGCGGACGGCTCATGGCCGAGTCGATGGGCGTGGACACGGCACGCCACCGCATCAAGCTGTTCGTGCTGGCCGCGCTGCTGGCGGCGGTGTCGGGCTGGCTCTATGCGCACCTGCAGCGCTTCGTGAACCCGACGCCCTTCAACCTGAACATCGGCATCGAGCTGCTGTTCATGGCGGTGGTCGGCGGCGCGGGCCACCTGTGGGGCGCCGTGCTGGGCGCGACGCTCATCACGCTGCTGAAGGAAAAGCTGCAGGACGTGCTGCCCGCCCTGCTGGGCACCAGCGGCAACTTCGAGGTGATCGTGTTCGGCCTGCTGATGCTCTTCGTGCTGCAGCGCTTCTCCGACGGCCTGTGGCCCACGCTGGCGCGCCTGGTGCGCCGCTGGGTGCGCGAGGACACGACGAGCAAGTCGCCTGCCGCATCGTCGGCATCGAGCAAGACGCCCGCCGTGCAGCTCGCGCAGCGCACCCTGCCCGCCAGCGGCGAGATGCTGCTGCAGGCCAGCGACGTGAGCAAGCGTTTCGGCGGCCTTGTCGCCAACAACGCGATCTCGATGACGCTGAAGGCCGGCGAGATCCATGCGCTGATCGGCCCCAACGGCGCCGGCAAGAGCACCTTCTTCAACATGATCTCGGGCGTGGACGACCCCACCTCGGGCGAAGTGCGGCTGTCGGGCCAGTCGATGGCCACCAGGCCCTCGCGCGCCTTCGCCGCGCTGGGCCTGGGCCGCACCTTCCAGCACGTGCGCCTGCTCGGCCAGCGCAGCGTGGTCGAGAACGTGGCGCTGGGCGGCCACCTGCGCGCCAGGCGCGGCTGGCTCGCGGCCATGCTGCGGCTGGACCGCGCCGAAGAGGCCGCGCTGATGGCAGAGGCCCGCAGGCAGATCGAACGCTGCGGCCTCGGCGCGCATGCGGACACGCCCGCCGCATCGCTGTCGCTGGGCCAGCAACGCGTTGTCGAGATTGCACGCGCACTGGCCGGCCAGCCCTCGGTGCTGCTGCTCGACGAGCCCGCCGCCGGCCTGCGCCACCTGGAAAAGCGCGCGCTCTCCGTGCTGCTCAGCCAGCTGCGCGCCGAAGGCCTGGGCATCCTCGTGGTGGAGCACGACATGGAGTTCGTGATGAACCTCGCCGACCGCATCACGGTGCTTGAATTCGGCACCGTCATCGCCACCGGCACGCCGGCCGAAGTGCAGGCCAACCCGCGCGTGCTCGAAGCCTATCTGGGCGGCGCCGACGACGAACTGCTGGAAGACGCCCGATGAGCCACCCTTTGCTTCGACTCGACGGCTTCTGCGTCGCCTACCGCACCGTGGAAGCGGTGCACAACGTGCGCCTGCAGGTGAACGAGGGCGAGATCGTCACCGTCATCGGCCCCAACGGCGCGGGCAAGACCACGCTGCTGTGCGCGGCCATGGGCCTGCTGCCGTCCACCGGCCAGCTCGCGCTGGACGGCGAGCGCATCGCGCGCCCCGGCGTGGAGACCATGGTGGCGCGCGGCGTGGCGCTGGTGCCCGAGCGGCGCGAGCTGTTCGGCGAGATGTCGGTGGAAGACAACCTGCTTCTCGGCGGCTTCTACCAGTGGCGCAAGGGCAAGCGCGACCAGCGCGCGCGCATGGAAGAGGTGTTCGAGATCTTTCCGCGCCTGCGCGAGCGCAAGCCGCAGATGGCCTCCACACTTTCGGGCGGCGAACGCCAGATGCTGGCGATCGGCCGCGCGCTGATGGCGCGCCCGCGCCTGCTGATGCTCGACGAACCCTCGCTGGGCCTGGCGCCGCTGGTGGTGCGCGAAGTGCTGCGCGTGGTGTCGCAACTCAGGAGCCACGGCGTGTCGGTGCTGCTGGTGGAACAGAACGCGCGCGCCGCGCTGCAGGTGGCCGACCGCGCCTATGTGCTGGAGATGGGCGCCGTGGCGCTCGAAGGCAAGGCGCGCGACCTGCTGCACGACCAGCGGATCATCGATACGTACCTGGGCATCGGCAAGAAGGATTGACGGTATTTCTCCCTCCCCTTCCGGGGGAGGGTCGGGGTGGGGGCACGCGGCGATCGATCAAGCATCGCGCCGCACCAACGCCGCTTGCCCCCATCCCCGCCTTCCCCCAACGGGGGAAGGAGCAAGGCAACACACAGTCAAAGGACACGCACCATGACCACCACCCTCCAAAGCTACATCGCCGGCCGCTGGATCGGCCAGCAGGCCGCGCAGCAGCTGCGCAGCGCCGTCAACGGCCAGCCCGTGGCCAGCACGCACGCCGAGGCGATCGACTTCGCCGAAGCCCTGGCCTACGCGCGCCGCACCGGCATTCCCGCACTCATGGCGCTCGACTTTCAGCAGCGCGCCGAGCGCCTGAAGGCGCTGGCCAAGTACCTGGCCGCGAACAAGGAAGCGCTCTACGCCGTCTCGGCCCACACCGGCGCCACGCGCGCCGACAGCTGGATCGACATCGAAGGCGGCGCCGGCACGCTGAGCGCCTATGCCGGCATCGGCACCAACGAGCTGCCCTCGGGCAACCTGGTGCATGAAGGCCCGGCCTTCCCGCTCGGCAAAAAGGGCGGCTTCGCGGGCACGCACATCCTGGTGCCGCGCGGCGGCGTCGCGGTGCACATCGATGCCTTCAACTTTCCAGTGTGGGGCCTGCTCGAGAAGTTCGCGCCCAGCTTCCTCGCGGGCATGCCGTGCATCGGCAAGCCGGCCACGGCCACCAGCTACCTCACCGAAGCCTTGATGCGCCTCATCGTGCAGTCGGGCATCCTGCCCGCGGGCAGCCTGCAGCTGGTCATCGGCAGCACGGGCGACCTGCTCGACCGGCTCGAAGGCCCCGACGTGGTCACATTCACCGGCTCTGCGGACACGGCGGCCAAGCTGCGCGTGAATGCGAACCTGGTCCGCCAGTCGATTCCGTTCAACGCCGAGGCCGACTCGCTCAACTGCGCCATCCTCGCGCCCGACGTGACGCCCGACGACGAGGAGTTCGACCTCTTCGTGAAAGAGGTGGCGCGCGAGATGACCATCAAGGCCGGCCAGAAGTGCACGGCCATCCGCCGCGCGATCGTGCCGCGCCAGCATCTGGACGCGGTGGCCGAGCGCCTGCGCGCGCGGCTGGCCAAGGTGGTGGTCGGCGACCCGTCGCGCGAAGAGGTGCGCATGGGCGCCCTCGCCTCGCGCGACCAGCAGGCCGACGTGGCCGAACGCGTGGCCACGCTGATGCAGGGCGCCGAGCTGGTGTACGGCGAGCGTGACGGCTTCTCCCCCGTAGGCGACGGCGTGGCCGATGGCGCCTTCTTCGCGCCCACGCTGCTGCTGAGCCGCAAGCCGCTCGAACACGACGCCGCGCACGACGTCGAGGCCTTCGGCCCGGTCAGCACGCTGATGCCCTATGACGGCATCGACGAGGCGCTGGCGCTGGCTGCGCGCGGCCGCGGCAGCCTCGTGGGCACCCTGGTCACGCGCGACCCCGCCATCGCGGCCAGGGCCATTCCGGTGGCCGCCGCGTGGCACGGCCGCCTGCTGGTGCTGGAGCGCGAAGCCGCCGCCGAATCGACCGGCCACGGCTCGCCGCTGCCGCAGCTCAAGCACGGCGGCCCGGGGCGCGCCGGCGGCGGCGAAGAGCTCGGCGGCCTGCGCGCCGTGAAGCACTACCTGCAACGCGCCGCGCTGCAGGGCTCGCCCACCATGCTGGCCGCCATCACCGGCGAACACGTGCGCGGCGCGGCGGTGCGCGAGAGCGAGGTGCACCCCTTCCGCCGCTACTTCGAAGACCTGCGCGTGGGCGATTCGCTGCTCACGCACCGCCGCACCGTGGGCGAGGCCGACATCGTCGCCTTCGGCGGCATCTCGGGCGACTACTTCTACATGCACTTCGACGAGGTGGCCGCAAAGCAGAGTCCGTTCGGCAAGCGCATCGCGCACGGCTACTTCGTGCTGTCGGCGGCGGCCGGCCTGTTCGTGTCGCCGTCGCCGGGCCCGGTGCTGGCCAACTACGGCCTGGACACGCTGCGCTTCACCAAGCCCGTGGGCATCGGCGACACCATCCAGGCGCGCCTGACCTGCAAGCGCAAGATCGACCGCAACAAGAAGGACGCCAGCGGCCAGGGCCAGGGCGTGGTGGCCTGGGACGTGGAGGTGACCAACCAGGACGGCGAGCTGGTGGCCAGCTACGACATCCTGACGCTGGTGTCCAAGAAACCCGACGCACCGGGCGCCTGAAGCGCCACCGCACGGGCAAGGCCGTGTAAATTCGGCCGCCATGCTCTTCTGGTTCCAGCTCTTCCTGTTCGTCGCCGGCACGGCCGCGCTGCTGTACGTGTCGCGCGGCCCGCTGAGCCAGCCCGGTTCGCACGGCTTCTACCGCTTCTTCGCGTGGGAATGCATGCTGGTGCTGATCGTGGTGAACCTGCCCATGTGGCACGACGATCCGTTCTCGCCGAAGCAGATCGTCTCCTCAGCCTTCTTCGTGCTGTCGATCTGGCTGCCCATTCATGCGGTGCGGCTGCTGCGGGCCGTGGGCAAGCCCACCGAGGCACGCAGCGACGACCCCGCGCTCTACGGCTTCGAGAAGACCTCGTCCATCGTGAAGACGGGCGCCTTCCGCTACATCCGCCATCCGATGTACACCGCGCTGCTGCTGCTCGCGTGGGGCGCCTTTCTGAAGCAGTTCACCTGGCTCACGCTGGCGCTGGTGCTGGCGGCCACGGTGCTGCTGTTTCTGACGGCGCTGCGCGACGAGCAGGAGTGCATTGCGCACTTCGGCGACGACTACCGCGCGTACATGCGCGGCACGCGGCGCTTCATTCCCTTCCTGCTGTAGCGCGCGCACCGCGCACGTCGCACCGCGCCTCGCCGGCAACCTTGCGGGACGCTGACCCGCACGATCAGGTTGCGTTCACACGGCGCTCCTAGCATCCGCGCATGTTCCTCGCATGCGTCCGCCGTCTTGCCGAAGCCCACCGCAAGGCGTGGTGCGTGCTCGGCATGCTGCTGGTGCTCCTTCAGCCTTTCATCGCGGTTCACTTCCGCTGCGACGGCCTGGAAGACGAGCCGATGCTGCGGGTGCGCAGCCTGAGCGACACCGCCCAGTTCGAGGCCGACGACCGCGCCGACCATCCGACGGACCGCGAGACCACCGTGTTCGCGCAGGCGCCGGCGAGCATCGACCACCCCGACGCATTCAGCTTCGCACTCGGCGCCCTGATGGCCCTGGTGCTGGCGATGCTGCCGCTGGTGCTGGCGATGGCGCGGCTGGTCGTGCCCATCGTGCGCAAGGTGCCCGAGCATGTAACGCCGCCCGGCGGCGCGCCGCCCACCGCGGCGCCCTGGCGGCGCCTGCCGCCCACCACCGCCCCACCTTCCCCGGTCTGAGAAGCGATCCGGCGCCGCGTGCGCCGCAACGCCTCGCTGCATCACGTCGCATCACGCGGCATCGCGCAGCGCGGCCTCTTTCTCATCGAAAAGGTCCAGACCATGTCCTGTTTCTTCTGGTGCGCACGCCGCACCGGGCGCCCTCGCGCGCCTGTCGTCTTCGCTCGCCTGTCCGGGGTCGCCCCATGAACGCGCTGAACATCGCACTCTTCCAATGGCTGGCCGCCGGCAGCCAGCCCACGCCGTGGGTGCTGTCCGTGGCGTCGGGCTTCGCGCTGTGGGGCGCCTGGGCGAGCGCCGGCATCGTCGCGGTGGCGCTGTGGCGCCAGCCCACCGACCGTGCCTGGCTGTTCGTCGTTGCGGCGGCGGCGGGCCTGACCTCGCTGCTGGCGCACGCCATCGGCGCGTCGCTCGACGTTCCACGGCCCTTCGTGCTGGGCCTGGCGCCCTCGTACATCGCGCACGCCGGGCGTGGCTCGCTGCCCAGCACGCATGCGTCGGTGATGTTCATGGTGGCGCTGGCCTTCATGCTGCGTCCCAGCCTGCGCAGGCTGGGCCTGCCGCTGCTGGCGCTGGCGGCGGCCACCGGGTGGGCGCGCATCTACGTGGGCGTTCATTTTCCGCTCGACATTGTGGCGGGCCTGCTGCTCGGCGGCCTGGTGGCCGGCGCGCTGCGCAGCGCGCAGTGGCTGGCACACCGCTTCCTTTCTTTTCCGACGTCGCAAGCCGGCCGCGCGCGCGACAGGAAGACCGCGGCCGCATCGTTCCGGAGGCATCCATGATTTCTTCTGCCAACGCCCGGCATGCGCGCGCCGGTATCGGCGCGGGTGCCCCGCCCGCGCTGTCGCGGGTGCCCACGCCCGCTTCGCGCACGGACGTGCCGCGTGCGCCGGCCGGCGACACGCGCAGCATCTCCTGCGTGATCCCCTGCTTCAACGAGGGCGCCAACCTGCGCCACCTGCTGCCGCGGCTCGAAGACATCCTCTGTGCCACGAAACTGCGCTGGGAGATCATCGTGGTGGACGACGGCAGCACCGACGACACCGCCGACGTCGCGCGCGCATGGTGCGAGCTCCCGGGCTTTCGCTGCATCTCGCTG
Source organism: Variovorax sp. 10N412 (assembly GCF_056394985.1). Taxonomy (NCBI): domain Bacteria; kingdom Pseudomonadati; phylum Pseudomonadota; class Betaproteobacteria; order Burkholderiales; family Comamonadaceae; genus Variovorax; species Variovorax sp. 10N412. Next base: position 179,516 of record NZ_JBFTIO010000009.1, on the reverse strand, counting down.
TCGCGCAACTTCGGCAAGGAGGCCGCGATCACCGCGGGCCTGGCGGCGGCCACCGGCGACGCCGTGGTGCTGCTCGACGGCGACCTCCAGCACTCGCCCGACCTGATCCACCAGATGATCGCGCAGTGGGTGGCCGGAGCCGAAGTGGTGTACGCCGTGCGCGAGGAGCGCAGCGACGAAAGCCGCTTCAAGCAGCTCGGCAGCAAGCTCTTCTACCGCCTGGTCAACGCGTCGGATCGCTTCGCCGTGCCCAAGGACGCGGGCGACTTCCGCCTGATGGACCGCAAGGTGGTCGACGCGCTCATGAGCCTGCCCGAGCGCAGCCGCTTCATGAAGGGCCTGTACGCCTGGGTCGGCTTTCGCGCCGTGGCCATGCCGTACACGCCCGCGCCGCGCGCGGAGGGCGTGAGCAGCTTCAACGCACGGCGGCTGGTGCGCCTGGCGCTGGACGGCCTCACCGCCTTCACCACCTGGCCGCTGCGCATGGTGAGCGTGGTCGGACTGCTGTTCGCGGTACCGGCCTTTGCCTACGGCATCTACGTGACCGTCGACCACCTGCTGTTCGGCAATGCGGTCTCCGGCTGGACCACCATCGTGGTGAGCCTGATGTTCTTCATCGGCGTGCAGATGATCTCCACCGGCATCGTCGGCGAGTACATCGCGCGCATCTACGAGGAGGTCAAGGGCCGGCCGCTGTACGTGGTGCGCCGAACGGACGGCGCCGGCCTGGAGACCGAGAACCCATGAGGCAACCAGGCTCTCGCTGGTGGACCGCGCCCCAGCCCCTGTGGCTCATTGCGGCGCTCTTCGCGTGGCTGCTGGCCACGGCATGGGTGCGTCCCCTGATGGCCCCCGACGAGGGCCGCTACGGCGGCATCGCGCTGGCCATGCTGCACTCGGGCGACTGGCTGGTGCCGCGGCTCGACGGCCTGCCCTTCTTCCACAAGCCGCCGCTGTTCTACTGGATCGGCGCGGCCGCGATGGCGCTGGCCGGGCCGGTGGAATGGGCGGCGCGGCTGCCGTCCGTGCTGGGCGCGGGCGCGGCGGCGGCCGGGCTGTTCATGTTCCTGCGCCGCTGGTCGAACGTGCGCCTGGCGCTGCTGTCGACCGTGGTGCTGGTGACCACCCCCTTCTTCTTTTTCGGCGCCCAGTTCGCCAACCTCGACATGCTGGTGGCGGGCTGCATCGCGTGCACGGTGTTGCTGGCGGCAGGCGCGTCGCTGGCGAAGGGGCGCGACGAGCCGTGGCGCGCGCTGCTCGCGGGCGCCTACCTGTTCGCCGCGGCCGGGCTGCTGGCCAAGGGGCTCATCGGGCTGGTGCTGCCCGCGATGGTGATCGCCATCTGGTGCGCGGCGACGCGCAGGCTCGCGGCGCTGAAGCTCGCGCTGTGGCTGCCCGGATGGGCCGTGCTGCTGGCCGTGGCCGGCCCGTGGTTCGTGGCCATGCAGATGAAGTACCCCGGGTTCTTCGACTACTTCGTCGTCACGCAGCACTTCCGGCGCTTCGCCTCGTCGGGCTTCAACAACGAACACGGCTTCTGGTTCTACCTGCCGGTGCTGGCCGCCCTCACGCTGCCGTGGTTCGCGTGGGTGCTGGTGCCGCGCGGCAAGGACGACGGCACCCGCCCGAGGCGCGCCGACATCGACGTGCTCATGTGGATCTGGCTCGCGGTGATCGTGGTGTTCTTCTCGATGCCGCGCTCCAAGCTCGTAGGCTACGTGCTGCCGGCGCTGCCGCCGCTGGCGTACCTGATCGCGCAGCGCGTGCTCGCGGGCCGCACGCCGGAATCGCTGTTGTCCAAGGTGCGCGCCACCACGCTGGCGTCTGCGGCGCTGTGCGTGGCCTGCGTGGTCGCCGTAGCGGTGTATGCGACGCCACCGGGCGCGCACCTGCGCCTGCCGGCCGGCGCGTCGGTGGCGCCCGGCGAACGGGTGCTGATGCTCGACAGCTACGACTACGAGATTCCGTTCTACTGGAACCTGCGCGAGCCGGTGCTGGTGTCGGACGACTGGCAGGCGGCGGCCCGCGACACCCGCGACAACTGGCGCAAGGAGATCTTCGACGCCGGCCGCTTCGAGCCGGCGCGCGCCGCCGCCACGCTGCTCGAGCGCACGCAGCTGGCTTCCACGCTCTGCGTGCCGCGCGCCACCTGGATCGTGGGCGCGAACACCGCGCACCTGGCGAACCCCTGGCTGGCTCGCGCGCGGCTGCTGGCGGTCAACCATGCCCTGGCCGCGTGGCGCTTCGCGGGCAGCGCCACCAGCGACCCGCATTGCCTGGACGCCGCACCCGGCGCACCGCCCCCGGGCGCCGGCGGCGATGACTGACAAGGCCGGCATGCACCCCGCCACGGCGCGCCGCATCTGCGCGTGCCTCTGCGTGTGCGCGGACGACTTCGGCCTGAGCATGGGCGTGAACGCGGCCGTCGTCGACCTGGCCGAGCGCGGCAAGATCTCCGCCACCGGCGGCATGGTGCGGCGCAGTGCCTGGCTGGCCGGTGCGAAGGCGCTGCGGCGCATTTCGCCCGCGCGGCTCGATGTCGGGCTGCACCTGGACCTTACGCGGCCGTCGCAGGTCGACGGGCACGAGCCCGGCCTGGCCGGCCTGCTCGCGCGGACCTTCACGCGCACGGTGTTCGCGGCGGGGCTGAAGGCCGACATCCGCGACCAGATGACACGCTTCGAGGACGCCATGGGCCGCGCGCCGGCCTTCATCGACGGGCACCGCCACGTGCACCAGTTCCCGGTGGTGCGCGAGCTGCTGGTGGAGGAGATCGTGCGGCGCTACGCGGATTCGCCGCCCTGGCTGCGATGCACCGCACCGGGCTGGCTGCAGGGGCCCGACCGCTGGAAGGCCAGGCTCATCCACGCGCTGGGCGGCGCGCGGCTGGCCGCGCTCGCGGCGCGCCACGGCATTCCCACGAGCCGGCACCTGCTGGGCGTGTACGACTTCTCGGGCGACGCCGGCGACTATGCGCGCCGGCTGGCCGAATGGCTCTCGGCCAGCGGCAGCGGCGACGTGCTCATGTGCCATCCCGCCGCCGGCATCATGCCCGGCGACCCGCACGGACCGGCGCGGCTGCGCGAGTACGCCGTGCTGCGCGAGCTGGTGCTGCCGCTGCCCGGCCAACCGGGCGGCATCTGGCTGTCGCCGCTCTCGCAGCTGTTGCGCAACGGGACACTGGCGAGCCCCTGAGCCGCCCGGGCAGTCGCGTAACATCCGCGCCACCGTCCCCCTGGCGCCCACCGGCGCACCCCCTCATGCCCTCCCCGAAAAGCGCGGCCTTCCCTTCGCTCGCGCAAGCCGCCCTGCTGTTCGTGGCCCTGTTCCTCTGCGAGTTCGTCGTGGGTGCCGCGCTGCGCGACGCCAATGGCTGGCTCGGCCTGAACCTCATGCAGATTGGCGTGCTCTCGGCCGTGCTGGGCAACGGCTGCGTGTTCGCGGTGGTCATGCACTTCCAGAAGCTCACCTACCGCGAGCTCTTCCATCATTCGCCTTCATCCCCGGGCACCATGCTGATGCTGGTGGTGCCGCCGGTGCTGCTGCTGGTGCCGGCGCTGCTGCTCGCCATCACCTCCGCGCTGCAGTTGCTGATGGCGATCGTGCCGCTGTCGCGCTGGGAGGAGTCGTTCTTCAGCCGCATGGCCGACGGCAGCGTGGCGGCCGTGTTGGCGGTGTGCGTGATGGCGCCGCTGCTGGAGGAAATGCTGTTCCGCGGCATCGTGCTGCGCGGCTTCCTGCAGCGCTATCCGCGCTGGCAGGCCATCTGCATGTCGGCGCTGCTGTTCGGCGCGGCGCACATGAACATCTACCAGTTCGTGGTCGGCTTCGTGATGGGCACGGTGCTCGCCTGGCTGTACGAACGCACGCGCTCGCTCATTCCGTGCATTGCGCTGCACGCCACCTACAACACCACCACCTTGCTGCTGGCCGACTGGCTGGAGGCCGCATCGCCCTCGCGCCTGCTGTGGGCCGTGTTGCTGGCATTGGCGGCGGCCGTGTGCGGCGTGGTGGTGTTGCGCGCGATGCTGGTACCGCGCGCGGCGCGGAGCAACTCGGCCTGAGCCGGGCGCCCCTGAGAACTAGGCCGTGGGCGGCAGCGCCCGCGCATCGGCCGCCTCGCCGTCGACGATGAAGTGCCCGCCTGCCACATGGTGCAGCGTGCGCAGTTCGTCGTGGCCGTCGAAGTTCCAGCGCCCGTTGGCGAACACGCGCGCATCGGCCTGCGCGGCGATCACCTCGCCCAGGAACAGGTCGTAGCGATCCTGGATGTGCGGCTCCGGCAGCAGCCGGCATTCGAGCCAGGCCGCGCAGCCTTCGAGCAGCGGCGCGCCGGTGGCACTGCCCGCGAAGGTCTCCAGGCCGTAGGCGGCGAACTTGTCGCGGCCCGAGGTCTCGACGAGCTCGCGGCCCGAGCTGCTGCCCAGCGCCTCGGTCAGGTCGAGCTGCGCGCGCGTGGGCACATGCAGCGCGAAGGTGCCTGCGCCTTCGAGCAGCACCCGCGTCCAGGTGCTCTTGTCGAGCACCACCGCCACCTTGGGCGGCGCAAAGTCCAGCGGCATGGCCCAGGCCGCGGCCATGATGTTGCGCTGGCCGCCGTGCGCGGCGCTCACGAGCACGGTGGGGCCGTGGTTCATCAGGCGGTAGGCCTTGTCGAGCGGAACGCTCTGGCGGTGCTGCGCGTTGTTCATGCAGGAGTCAGCGCTTCGTCAACGGTAGGCATCGCACAGCGCGAGGTACTCGTCGCCCGAAATCTCCAGCGCCGTGGCGCGGCGCAGCACGCGTGCTTTGGGCTTGGGCAGGTCGGTCCTGATCTGGATCTGCCGGCTGATCGGAATGCCGACGTAGCTCTGGTTCACCCATGTGTTCTCGACGATGTTGCCCCACGGCAGCACCATGCCGTTCTCGAAGGTCAGGCCCTGGTGGCCGACCACGAACGCCGGCGTCGCGATGTTGCGCAGCGTGTTGAAGCACTTGAAGGTCAGCCACGCCGTAAGCAGCGCGAAGCAGGCCGCGATGAGGATGCCGATGTTCTTGTCCTGCGCGCGGATGCACAGCACGGCCAGCACCAGGGTCACCACGCCCCAGAGCACGGTGCCGCCGATGAGGCGCGAGCGGGAATAGAACACGGGACGGTCCTGGCGGGTCTTTTCTTGCTGTGCGGCGGAGCTGTAGATTTCCATTTGTGGTGTTCGCTGTGTGCGTCTGTTGGAGTGGTTGAAAAAAGGGCTGAAGGGCGACGAAGACGATTCAGTGCGCGGGCAGGCGTTGCATCAGGCAGGCCATGAGCACGGGTTCGTTGTCGATCTTCGAGCGATCGATCTTGCGGGTCTTGCCGCTGGCGACGATGACCAGGTGTTCGTCCACGTCCATGCCTTCCTCGTCGGACTGGGTGCGGATGGTGTCGATGCTCGACCACGCAATGAGCTGGCCCTTGTGCACCAGGCCTTCGGCCTGCAGGCCGAGCGCACCGAACTTCACCGTCTCGCCTGCATGCAGGCGGCGCTCCACGTCGTGCGACATGGTGTCGCCGACGGCCTCTTCCACTTCGGCGAGCAGCGCGTCCGGCTGGTCCCACAGATCGAGCCGCAGGCGCAGCGTCTTGCCGTCGCGCGTGGTGAGCAGCACGTGGTTGCGGTTGTGGCGATGGCGAAAGCGCGTGACGTCCGCGAAGGCCAGCGTGCGTTCGCCGAGCTGCAGGCCGTGCCCTCCGACGGTCAGCGTTTCGGGCGTGCGCAACCACGCGAAGAAGTCGCTGCCCTTCCAGCAGATCAGGTAGATCGCCGCGGGAATGGCCAGGAACAGAACGACGATCGCGCCCTTGTAGCGGATGAAGTCCGGCGTGATCAGGTACGGAAGGATGTAGACCTTGATCGGCACCAGCATCATGGCGCAGAAGACATAGATGGCGGCGAGACCGCCGAGGACGCAATAGAACGAGTAACGAGGAAAGATTCTGGCGTGGCGAATGGGCATGTGGCGGGCCCGATGCAAGGACACGGGCGAACAAGAAACTACCCGCGCACCATACCAGCGCATTGCGTCGTTCCCGAGGCCTGGCGTGTCAGTCGAGGCCTCATTTTCCGAGTGAAAAACGAACTTCGTACGAAGGGCTTAGCCTGGAAGATTTAAGTTTGTCGCCGCATCGCAAGCGACCCGTTCTAAAGCATTCACTGCAGCTTCGAGATGCCATGGGACCTGCTTGAAACGACGCGCTGTACACACGCACGCCGGCAAAGCACACTGCGCACCCATTCCACGTTGGAGCCCGCCCCAGTGACCCCCTCGAAAGCCAGCCGCACCGCCCTCGCCACGTCCTTGATGCGCGCACTGCATTCGCGCTGCGACCCCGCCCCGCTGCTGGACGACCCATGGGGCGACCGCCTGGTGCCGGAGGCCGTGCGCGCGGCCTTTCGCGAACGGGCGATGGCACGGCACGCAGCAGCCGGCAAGGCCGAGGCCGAGGCCAAGACCGCCTCTTCATCCGACAGCGTGCTGGACGCCGTGTGGCGCGCGAACGCGGCGTATGCCGACGTGGTGCTGCGCTCGCGCTACACCGAAGACGCGCTGCAGGCGGCCGTGGCAAAGGGAGTGGCGCAGTACGTGATCGTCGGCGCGGGCTTCGACAGCTTCGTGTGCCGCCGGCCCGCATGGGCGCACGCACTGGACATCTACGAAGTCGATCACCCCGACACGCAGCGCCTGAAGCGCCAGCGCCTGCAGGCGTGCGGCGTGGCCGCGTCGCCGTCGGTGCATTTCATCGAGGCGGACCTGGCCACAGAAGACCTGGGCACCGCGCTGGCCCGCTCGCGCTTCGACCCGACCCGGCCGGCCTTCTTCTCGTGGCTGGGGGTCACCGTGTACCTCACGCGCGAGGCGAACCTGGCAGCGCTGCGCTCCATCGCGTCGTGCACGTCCGCTCACAGTGAACTGGTCTTCACCTACATCGACGAAGCCGCCCTCGCCCCGGGCCATGCCAGCGCGGAGGCCTTCCGCAAGCTGCGCAGCGATGTGTCGGCCGCGGGAGAGTCCTTCCTGTCGGGCTTCGATCCCGCGGCGTTGCAGGCATTGCTGCTCGACACCGGCCTGCGGCTGAAGGAAGATCTGGACGGGCACCAGGGCATTGCGCGCTACGACCCCGCGGGGCTCAACGGCCTGCGGTCCGCGGGGGCTGCGCACATGGCGCATGCCGTCAGCTTCCGGTCCGCCGGCGCCTGATAGCTTGCGGCGGCAACACCCCACTCCTTCATGACCGCAGCCACGCCGCCCGCCACGCCCATCCCGCCAATCCCGCCGCGGAGCACCGCCTCCCGCCGCCCCGGTTTCGCCGACCTCGTGGCGGGCGTGTCCATCGCGGGGCTGCTGCTGCCCGAGGCCGTGGCGTACGCCAGCATCGCGGGCCTGCCGCCGCAGGCCGGCGTGATCGCGCTGTTCGCGGGCCTGCTGGTCTACGGCCTCTTCGGCAGCAGCCGCTTCGCGATCGTCTCGGCCACCTCGTCGTCCGCCGCGGTGCTGTTCGCGGCCACGATGTCGGTCACGGGCGTGGACGCCGTCACGCGGCTCGCGATGGGCGCGGGCATCGTGCTGCTGGCGGGCCTGTTCTTCGTCGTCGCGGGTGTCGCGAAGCTCGGCGCGGTGTCCAGCCTCATCGCCAAGCCGGTGCTGCGCGGCTTCGCGCTCGGGCTGGCGTTGACCATCGTGGTGAAGCAATTGCCCAAGGTGCTGGCGGTGCAGCCGGCGCACAGCGACTTCTTCCGGCTCGCCGGCGGGCTGCTGGGCGAGTGGCGGCACTGGAACCTGGCCGGCGCGGCCATGGCGCTGGTCGCGCTCGCCTTGCTGCGGGGTCTCGCGCGCTGGCGCGCGGTGCCGGCCGCGCTGCTGGTGATCGCGGGCGGCATCGCGCTCGACGTGAGCGGGCTGTGCCAGGCCTGGGGCGTGGCGGCGGTGGGAACCATCTCGCTGGACTTCTCGCACCCGCGCGTGCCCGTGCTCGACCGAGCGCAGTGGCAGAACCTGGGCGGCCTGGCCTTCGCGATGGCGCTGATCCTGTACGCCGAGTCGTACGGCTCGATCCGCACCTTCGCGCTGCGCCACGGCGACAACGTGTCGGCCAACCGCGACCTGCTGGCGCTGGGCGGCGCCAACCTGCTCTCGGCGCTGTTCCAGGGCATGCCGGTGGGCGCGGGTTATTCGGCCACCTCGGCCAACGAGTCGGCCGGGGCGCAGAGCCGCGCGGCGGGCATCGTCGCGGGGCTGGTGGTGCTGGTGGCGGTACTCACGCTGCTGCCGTGGATCGCGCACACGCCCGAGCCGCTGCTGGCCGCCATCGTGATCCATGCGGTGAGCCACACGCTGAACCCGGCCGCGCTGCGGCCCTACTTCCAGTGGCGGCGCGACCGGCTGGTGGCACTCGTGGCGGTGGCCGCCGTGCTGCTGCTGGGCGTGCTCGACGGGCTGCTGGCCGCCATCGGCGTGAGCCTGTTGCTGTTGCTGCGCGGCTTCTCGCGCACCACGGTGAGCTGGCTCGGCCGGCTGGGCCAGAGCCACGACTACGTCGACACGGCCCGCCAACCCGAGGCCGTGGTGCCGCCGCACACGCTGATCGCGCGGCCCGAGGTGCCGCTGTTCTTCGGCAATGCGGATGCGGTGTTCGCGTCGATCCGTGCGCGCGTCGATGCGATGCCGGGCCTGCAGCGCATGGTGCTGAGCCTGGAGGAGTCGCCCGACCTCGACGCCACCAGCATCGAGGCGCTGTGCGACTTCGCGGCCTACGTGCGCGTGCGCGGCGCGCGCCTGTCGCTGGCGCGTGTGAAAGACGACGTGCGCGACCTGCTGGCCAAGGTGAATTCGCCCGACCTGCATGCGGACGTGTATGCGCCGTGGAGCGTGGACGACGCGGTGCAGTGAGCGAGAACGCCCGGTTCGGCCCTTACCAGATCTTCCACCACGGCTTCGGCTTGGCGTCGCCCTTTGTCTCGTGCGCGCCATGCGGCCTGGAAGCCCGCCGGACGGAAGCCGCAATGGCGGCCGTATCGAAAGAAACGGATGCAGGCGCATGCGTCATCGCGATGGACGGCACGGACGCGCGGGTGAAATCGGGTCGAGCCACGATCGGCATCGGCATCGGCATCGGCATCGGCATCGGCATCGGCATCGGCACAGCATCGACAGGAGCTTCAGGTGCGGTGACGAAGCCCCCGAGGAGCGCTGCGGAGTTGCGCCGTCGAACCGCATGGTCCAGCACGACCCCCGACATGAACTCCTTGTACGTATACGGTGCCTGGTCCCTTTCATAGAACGACAGCAACCTGACGGCCTCGAATGCTGCTTCGCCACCTTCAAAGGCTTTCACGAAAGTAAGCGCCTCTTCCTCTGGATCGTTGAGCAGAAAAACTTCCGTAGGGTCCATGGCGAGATATGGCAGCGAGAGCCCGCGCAACGCATCGACGGCGGCTTGCCAATAGTCCTCGACCCGCGACCGGTCTCCGACGAATGCATCAAGCAACGCGCGGGCCGCGACCAGGTTGCGCACCGCGTTCTCGACGGGTACGCATGGCAGAAGAATCTGTTGGTGCACGACGCCGGCCCCATGCCTGAAGGTCAGGGTTGCGGGAATCAGGTCCTCCCTGCGAAAGCAGAAGAACCAGATCGCCGGGATCTGATTGGCACCTTCGGCCACTGCCGCATAAGGCGATCCGTCACGCGCAGATGCCTCATGCAGGTGGATGCGATCGCAGACAGGGACGGAGGTGTTGAACAGGTATGCGCGGTTGGCCATGTCCAAGAATGCCACACCGCCCTTCGCCAGCACCGCGCTCGACAGCGCAAGAAGGCTACGGGCGCTTCGGCGGTCTTGCGGCCGCGGGCGCCTTCATGGAGCTACGCTGGATGACCGTGCGGACAACACCGCGCTACTGCCCCTGCTGAGCCGCGATCTCCTGCGTGATGCGCAGGAACTTCTCCATGTCCGCCACCGAGTTGCAATGCAGCGGCGACACCCGCACGGTGCCCGCCAGGCCGAAGGATTCGAGCATGCGCTTCGAATACAGGCTGGTGGCCACGCGCTCGTACACCGTCACACCGCGCTTGCCGTATTCCACGACGGCCTGCGTGCAGTCGATGTGGTCGAAGCCGATGCCCAGGATCAGGTCGCGCCGGGTCAGGTCTTCGTGGTCGAGGAACACCTCGACGCCGCGCATCTCGCGCATGCCGGTCGCGTTGGCGTTGCCGTCGAGCAGCACCGCGAGCAGCGCGCGCTCGTGCAGCTCGATGTGCGTGATGCCGGCCACGAACAGCGCGCGTCGATCGCTCGTCTCGGTGAACTTGCCGCCCAGCCAGCACACGTAGTCGACGATTTCGGTCAGCACCGCGAACTGCCACGGCGCCGAGCTGCCCAGGTCCCAGTAGTCGGGCTTCTTGGCGGCCAGCTTGTGGTGCGGCAGCACGGCCGCGCGCTCGGACATCCATGACAAGCCCGAGCCCCGGCAGCCGAAGAACTTGTAGGGCGCGATGTTGACGCCGTCCACCGGCGTCTTCTGCAGGTCGATGAGGCCGTGCGGCGCATGCTGCACGGCGTCCACCACGATGTACAGGTCGGGCTTGATGGCGCGCGCGCGGCGCACGATCTCCTCCATGTCCAGCTTGGCACCGGAGATGTTCGACGCGTAGATCACGTTGAGCAGGCAGGTGTTCTTGTCGACCAGCCGCACGATCTCTTCCACGTCGACGCCGCCGGTCACGGGGTTGCTTGGCGCCACGCGCAGCTCGCGGCCCAGGCGCTGGGCATAGAGACTCATCGCGTCGAAGGCCGAGGGATGCTCGAGCACGGTGGTGACCATGTTCGTGCCCGGCACGTTCTCGGCAATGGCGCGCACCATGTCGAACATCGCGCCCGAGGCGGTGAGCGAGGCGTACACGCTGCCGCCCTTCGCATTCAGGATGGTGCGCAGGTCGTCGCTGCCCCGGGCCTGGATGTCCTGCAGCTCGACGGCCGTGGCGTGGATGCGCTCGGCGTTGTCGGGAATGGCGTCGACCTGCGCGAAGCGCTCGACCGCCGCCTTCAGGCGGAACGATCCGCCGGCGTTGTCGAAGTACAGGCGCTCGCGGCCGTGGTGGTCATGGTCCACGCCAAGAAAGCGCTGCTGCACCTCGCGCATCAGCGCATCGGAAAAAGCCAGGCCATGGGGGTGTTGTGCGTGCGGGGAAGCCATCGTTCAGACGCCCTTGTTGTTGGGGTTCTTGTAGATCTCGCGCACCGCGTCGGACATGGGGAAGTTCAGGTTCGCGTTCTTCGGCGGAATCGGCGAGAGGAACCACTTGGTGTACAGCTGCTCGATGGCGCCCGACTTCATGAGGCCGGTGACGGTCTCGTCCACCAGCGCCTTGAACTGCGGGTCGTCCTTGCGCAGCATGATGCCGTAGGGCTCCTGGCGCAGCGACTCCTTCAGCAGCTTGTATTCGCCGGGGTTGGTGGCACTGGCGACCATGCCGGCGAGCTGCACGTCGTCGAGCACATAGGCGTCGGCGCGGCCGGTGGACAGCAGCAGGAAGCCGTCGGAGGTGTCCTTGCCGGCGATCTCGTTGACTTCGATGGTGCCGTTCTTGCGCGCGCCGCGCAGCAGCTGGATCGAGGTGCTGCCCGAGACGGTGGCCACGTTCTTGCCGTTGAGGTCGCCCAGCGAATTGATGCCCGAGGCCTTCTTCACCGCGGCGGTGATGTTGGTCACGAAGTGGCTGGGCGCGAAGTCGACCTGTGCCTGGCGCTGGGTGGTGTTGGTGGTGGTGGCGCAGTCGAGGTCGACCGTGCCGTTCTGCAGCAGCGGAATGCGGTTGGTCGAGTTCAGCATGGTGTAGCGCACCTCGAGTTTCGGCAGGCCGAGCTTGGCCTTCACCGCGTCGACGATCTTCAGGCAGATGTCGTTGGTGAAGCCGATGGGCGCGCTGTCGGCGCTGAGCTTGTACGAGAACGGAATCTGGCTGTCGCGCGCGCCGATCTGGATCGTGCCGCTCTCCTTGATCTTCTGCAGCGTGCCGCCGTCCTGGGCGCTGGCCGCGCCGCAGGCGAAGACCAGGCCGAAACAGAGCGCGAGGGGCAGTTTCTTGAAGTTCATCGGGCGTTCCTTGAAGGGTCGAAGAGAGTGGACGGAGGGTGGATGAGGGGTGGCTTGGCCGCATCTTCTGCCTCTCGATGAATTTCCAAAAGCGATTTTTTGTGATCGAATCACATGACTAAAAGCGTTCTTTCAGCCGGAGTGCCGCACCGTGATGACTTTCAAGCAACTCGAAGCCCTCTACTGGATCGGCCAGCTGGGCGGCTTTGCGCAGGCGGCGAACCAGCTGCACACCTCGCAGTCCGCGGTGTCCAAGCGGGTGCACGAGCTGGAGCTGCTGTTCGACACCGCGCTGTTCGACCGCAGCCAGCGCACCGCGCGGCTCACCGAGAAGGGCGAGGAGATGTTCGTGCTCGCGCAGAAGCTGCTGGCACAGCGCGACGCCGCGGTCGAGCAGTTCGGCAAGCCCGGCGTGGTGGAACGGCGCATCCGCATCGGCGTGACCGAGCTCACCGCCATGACCTGGCTGCCGCGGCTGGTGGGGCTGATCCAGCAGCACTACCCCAAGGTGATCCTGGAGCCCGACGTGGACGACAGCTTGCAGCTGCGCGACAAGCTGCTGGCCGACGAGCTCGACCTGGTCATCGTGCCAGACACCTTCGCCGAGTCGCGCCTGCCGCACACGGTCATCGGGCAGGTGCGCAGCGCGTGGATGTGCAAGCCCGGCGTGGTGCCTGCGGCATCGGCCGCCGGCAGCGTGCGGCTGCACGAGCTGGCGCGACACCGCATGCTGGTGCAGGGCAACAACTCGGGCACCGGGCGTGCCTACGACGCATGGATGAAGGAGCAAGGCGTGCAGCCGGCCAACGTGATCGTGGTGAGCAACCTGGTGGCGCTCACCGGGCTCACGGTGTCGGGCCTGGGCGTGAGCTACCTGCCGCGCGAATGCCTGTCGCCGATGGTCGATGCGGGCATGCTCGCGGTGATCGAGGTGACGCCCGCCCTGCCCGTGGTTCGGTACGTGGCCATGCACAAGGGCGAGCACCGCAGCGCGCTGACCTCGTCCATCGTGATGCTGGCGCAGGAATGCTGCGACTTCACGCGGATGTTCCAGGCGCAGGGGGAAGAAGAGGCTTCGCCGGGCTGAACGTCAGGAGGAAGTGGCCACCAGGGCAACCACCTGCTGAACCAGCCTGGCGATGCCTGCGGTCTGCGTGGCCACCTCCCTGGGCGGCGGCGAAGTGGCGGCGGTTGCCACCACGAGCCGCAGCGACGGCACCAGCAATGCGAACTGCCCACCATAGCCCCATCCCCAAGCCACCTCGCGTCCGTCGAGCGTACCGGTGAACCAGAGGTAGCCATAGCCTGTGTCGCTGATCGGTGGATTGCGCCACGCCGCAGGGCCGTGTCGCCGCGTGCTGTCCGACACCCAATCGGCGGGCACCACCTGCGCGCCATTCCATCGACCGCCGTCGGCCATGCTCCATGCCAGCCTGGCGAGATCGCCCGTGCGCAGGTTGAGCCCCATGTAGGCCGTCGAATGACCGGACTTGTCGGTGCGCCAGCTGAAGCGCTCGATACCCAGCGGTGCGAACAGGTCGCGCCGGGCGACATCCGCAATTGGCATGCCGTGCGCGCCCTCCAGAATCGGCGTCAGCAACGACACGGCCGCATCGTTGTACGACCAAGTGCCCGGTGCCGTGCCGTCGGCCTGCAGGCCCAGCACATAGGCGGTGGGGTCCGGCGCATTGAACAGCGGGTTGATCTGCGTGCGCCAGTCGTAGGCGAGGCCGGTGGTGCCCGTGAGAATCTGCCGCAACGTGACGCGGGTGGCCGGTGCATCGAGTGCCGTGCGCGAAGCGTCGGGCAACAGTTGGGCCACGGTCTGCGACAGACCCTGGATCTTTCCTTGCTGTAGCGCCTGCCCGACGAGGATCGAGCAAACGCTCTTGGTGACCGAGTTGACGGCCAGCAGGTCGTTCGCCGATGCGCCCGCGTAGAAACGCTCGCCGGCCAGCACGCCATCGCGCATGACGACGAGCGCGCGAAGCGCGGGCACGTTGCCGCCCGCGTCCAACACCTCATCGAGGTGTTCGGCGGACAGGTGCTGCGTCGCGGCTCCTTGCGCGGACGCGGCGGCGCAACCGACTGCGGCGGCGCCCAGCAGGGCCCCGCCGCCGGCCAGAACAATGCTTCTTCGAGAACTCATGGGTGCCTCCTTCAGGGACCGGTAGACGCTGCGCCGGTGAGCCCGAGACGTTCGCGCACGAAGCAGGCCATTTGCGAGGCCGCCTCGTCCGGAGCGCCATTGTTGAGGAATCGCGCGCACCGCAAGGCCATGAACGACGGAAAGCGCTCGCGGATTCGTGATGCCTCGCTCGCTGCGTTGCCCGGCAGGTAGGGTCTGGACAGCTGCCGTCCCACGATGGTTTCGACGCATTGCTCGAGGTCGAACGACGGCAGCAGCAACAAGGTCAGCGCGTCGTGCTCCGTGCTCGCTCGAACTTGTGCATAGCCCGACCCCGCTTCTGCGGGGTACGTCATGAAGCCGGACGAGAGTGCAAGGACGGTCGATGCCACGAAGACGCGCCGAAGTTCGGCATGGAGAGCGAGGTTGCGTCTCGCGTAGCCGGCATAGCCGTGGGCCGACATGTAGCTGGCGATGTCGCCTTCACGCGCCATGAACTGCTGGTCGAGGTCCACGAACTGCCAGTCGAGCCGTTCGGCCAGCACACGCCCGACGGTGCTCTTGCCGGCACCGCCGGGGCCGATCAACTGAACGACGGGAGGGCCGGGGCGCCGAGCGTCATCGGCATCGAAGACGAGGTGCTGCGCGGCTTTGTGCATGAGGGCTGGAAGGTCCGGGGCGTGGACCCACATGCTAGCGGCAGCAGGCGCCTGCCTTGCCGGCCTACTTCGTCGCCAGCGACGCCCGGTAGCTCAACGCATACGCCAGCTTGCCCGGCTTCGCGGCCGTCACCGGCGTGTTGAGGTCGGCGAAGGCGGCGCTGTCGAAGCTCGCGCGCTTGCCCATCTGCAGCGCGGTGAGGCCCGAGGAACCGATCGGCGTGGTGTCGGGCGTCGCGACCATCAGGTTCGACGCGGTCTGGATGGCCTGCAGGTAGCTCGCGGCATCGGTCAGCGTGTAGGCCGAGAGCTGCAGGTTCTGCGGCGCGGCGCGCAGCCATTCGGACCAGTAGAACTCCAGGAACTCGGTGCTGTTGGCGGGCTGCGCATAGCCGATGTCACGCGTGAAATACAGCAGCGCGCGGTACGGGTCGTCCTGCAGTCCGTTGCCCAGGCCCAGCTGCTGCGGCAGGTCGGCCGGCGTGATGGCGCGGCCGTCGGGCAGCTTGAGCCACACCGTCTTGTTCGCACGCATGCCGCGCCAGAAGGTGGCGTTGTTCTGGTCCATGAAGTTGCCCTTCATCACCACCGGCACCTTCACGTCGGCGCCACCGCCGTTGGGCGCCTCCCAGAAGCTGGTGAGGGTGTGGTGGCCGTCCGTCAGGTACAGCACGCCGCGCGGGCCGACCACGGCCGACTTCAGCGCGCTCTGGTCGAAGGCGTTCTTGGTCGAGCAGGTGAAACTGGTGGGGTCGGTGAGCAGCGAGGTGCCCGCAATGACCGTCGAGCCCTTGGCGCCGTCCGTGAGGCCCCGGGCTTCGCAATAGTCGTCGAACTCCTTCTTCCACTGCGTCGACCCGTTGGCGTTGTTGCGGTAGCGTGCCTGCTTGTAATAGACCTGGTCGTAGCCGATGGCCGGCTGCGTGGGGCGCGCGTCGCCGATGCGGATGTCCATGACGGCGGTGCCGGTGGTGGGCGCCGATGCGTAGGTGCCGATGACGGGCTGCACCGGCAGCATGCGGCATACCCCCGAGAAGTTGGTGGACGCCGCGGCATCCCTGCCGGTGCCGACGTAGTACACGGTCTGCTTGCCCACGGGCAGCAGCACGCGCGCGGCCTTCTGGCTGTCGGCCCACTGGCCGGTGACGAGGCCGTTCACGGCATTGGTGCCCGCCGCGCCGAGCTTCACGTCGTAGTCGATGGTGTCGGTCTGCAGCAGGCCCTGGCCCACCGACACGAAGTTGCGCTGCGTGCGGCCGGTGGCCGCGCCGGTGGTGGCATCGAGCGCGGGCTGGCTGCACAGCCATTCGCCGTCGAGCGCGGTGGCGGGCAAGGCCATCGACGCGCTCTGCAGCACCCAGGTGCCGGTGCGGAAGCTTCCGTCGGCGGCGGTGGTGAACTCATCGGCGAGCAACGTGGCCGCGCCCGATTGCGCATTGACCATGACACGGCCGACGCGCTGGCCGTCCAGCGTCAGGGCCAGCGCGCCCGGGTAGGTCGCCTGGTCGGCTTCGGCCGCGAGCTTGCCGGTGCGTGCGGTGCTGCAGGTGTCTGCATAGGCCTGGCCCAGGCAGGCGCGCACGCTGCCGTCGGCCGCCACATTGAACTGGCCGAACGCCGACTCGGGGCCCGCCTGCGCCACGCCCTTGGCGTTGTAGGCGGTGGTGAGCCTGACGAAGCTGTACACACCGGCCAGCCGGGCCACGTCGGCCACGCCCTGGTTCGAAGCGGCAATCTCGCCCTGCAGCAGCGAGCCATCGGCCGCCTTGAGGTTGGGCACCTGGGCCAGCGAGCCGCTGAGCAGGCCGCCGTCGAGCTGGAAGCGCAGGCCCAGGCGGGGCAGCGCGGCGGCGAGCGCATCGGGCACGCCGCTGCCGGCCACCACGGCGAAGTTGCCAGCCAGCAGCGAGCCGTCGGGCTGGGTGGTGTAGCTGGCGCTCAGTGCGCCGGCCAGGCCGAAGCGCGAATCGACGAAGCGCAGCGTGAGCTTGCCGGCCGCGGGCTGGTCGAGGGTGATGGAGACGGTGTCGCCGAAGCTGGCGGTGCCCGTGTAC
The DNA here is from genome assembly GCF_056394985.1 of Variovorax sp. 10N412. NCBI lineage: Bacteria > Pseudomonadati > Pseudomonadota > Betaproteobacteria > Burkholderiales > Comamonadaceae > Variovorax > Variovorax sp. 10N412. Next base: position 162,565 of record NZ_JBFTIO010000009.1, on the reverse strand, counting down.
TGCGAACCGCCCGCCAGCGGCTGGAGCGCCACGACGGGGGCGTCCGGATTGCCGGCGCCGGGGGCGCCCGCAGCAGGGGCGCTGACCGGCACGAAGCCGCTTCCTCCCCCACCGCCGCCGCAAGCTGCCAGAGACAAGGCCGCAAGGCCGGCCAATCCCGCGGCGCGCGCGCAGGTCCATCGAAAGTTGTGATGCATGAAAGTCCACAGGAAAAAGAGACTGGGCACGCCCGTGCAGGCGTGGCCCGCCACCGCCGCAGGCGGCCCGATTCTGTGAACCCGAGGTGACAGACCCATGACGGCCTACCGCCGGATCGCGGACACCGATAGCAAATTCATCGGCCCGCAGGCAAATCTATCTGGAAATAAATGAAAAGCGGCTACCGAAAGCGCTTGGTGAACTCGCGCACCACGCCGATCACGGTGGCGCTGCCGAGCAGCTTGATGGGATAGCGCGTGTTGAGCGGCTTGAGATAGAGGTCGCCGCCGTCACGGATGAGCTGCTTGAAGGTGGTTTCGTTCGTGTCGTTCATGGCGATCACGTAGTCGCCCGGCAAGGCTGCCATCTCGGGCTCGACGATGACCAGCGAGCCATCGGGAAACGAGTCGCCGGTCTCGCTCACCATGCTGTCGCCGTGCACGCGCAGCGCATAGGTGTGGCGCTTGATCGGCACCGTGACGGGCACGGTTTCGAACCGGCCCTTGGGCTTGAAGTTGTCAATGACGGTGTAGTTGCCCGCCTCGACTTCGGACACCAGCGGCACCTCAGCGCGCATGTCGAAGCCCGGGCTGATGTTGGTGCCGCCGGAGACCAACTCGGCCAGCGAGACACCCAACAGCTCGGCGACGCGCGGCTGGTTGCTTCGCTTCGGTGCGGTTCCGCCGGCCTTTTCCCATTGTTGTACGGCACCACGGCTCACTCCGACGGCGTCAGCAAACTGTTGCTCGCTCATCCCGAGACGTTTTCGACCTTCGCGAATAAGTTGATGAATGCTCACAGCCAAGAGGCTATGCCCTCATCGAGATAGAAAATCAATCGACGATAGCGATTCTGTCCGTAACGCTCCAGCAGGCGAAGCATTTAATTCACAGTGCTGACGTTCTGTACGGGGTACAGACGCCGCAGCGCCAAGGAAAGAGCAATCGCATGCTCACGTGCACCGGTCTCGCCACGAGCCAATGCGTCGAGCGCCTTTTCGTAGTCGTCCGTGAGCTTTTGCCACTGTTCGTAGTCGGCTCCGAGGCTGTTCGCGTCCTTGTCCATGGTCGCTCCTGTCACGTAGAGGTCCGCCCATCTGGCGCCAGTGTGACGCATTTTCTATCGTACTGTTAGTACTTTCAGATAGCTTAGGCCCGTCGCTCGACCGGCAGGGCCAGCAACCAGCCTGACGTCGCGGTCTTTCAGGCGCCGCGCGTCAGCATCCGGCCCGCCCGAGCGAGCACACGCGCTTCGGCCTCGCCGCCGCGGTAGGCCAGCACGCCGTTCACGAACACCCGCTCCACACCCAGGCTCACGCCATGCGGCCGGTCGTAGGTGGCGGTGTCGGCGATGGTCTCGGGGTCGAACACCACCACGTCGGCCATGGCGTTGGCCCGCAGCAGGCCGCGGTCGGCAATGCGCAGGTTGCGCGCGGTCATGCCGGTCATCTTGTGCACGGCCTGCTCCAGCGTGAAAAGGCGGCGTTGGCGCCAGTAGCGCGCCAGAACACGCGGAAAGGCACCCCAAAGGCGCGGATGCGGATGGCGGTCGTGCGGCAGGCCGTCGCTGCCGATCATGGTGAGCGGGTGCGCAATGACGCGCTCCACGTCTTCCTCCTGCATCTGGAAGTAGCAGGCGCCGCCGGGCTTCAGGCGCAGGCAGGCCTTCTGTTCGGTGGTGCCCCACTCGCGCGCGATGTCGGAAACGAGGCGACCGGTCATCTCCGGGTGCGGGTCGGACCAGGTGAGCAGCACGTCGATCACGCCGTCCACCAGGTCCTCGCGCAGCACGGTGGAGCCGGCCACATAGGGGTAGACATCCATCGCGATCTGCTGGCGCTGCGCTAGTGTTTCTATCAGCGGCAGGGTTTCCCTGGTGCGGCCCCAGTTGGCGGGGCCGGCGCACTTGTGGTGCGAAATGACGAGCGGCACGCCGGCCGCAAAGGCCGAGTCGCCGGCCTCGTGCAGCGCCTCGATGATCTGCTGCATCTCGCTGCGCAGGTGCGTGGCATACACACCGCCGTGGCGCGCCACCACGCGGGCCAGCGCGGTGACCTCTTCCGCGGGCGCCGCAAACGCCTCTTCGTAGAACAGGCCCGAGGACATGCCGTGCGCGCCGTCGGCCATGCAGCTGTCGAGCAGCGCCGCCATGCGCGCGAGTTCGTCGCCGCTGGCCGGGCGGTCGAGTGCCTGCATGGTCGCGAAGCGCAGCGTGGTGTGGCCGATGAGCGCGGCCACGTTGAGCGCGGGCTGCGCAGCGTCCACCGCCGCGCGGTACGCGGCCATGGTCGCGTGCTGGAACGATTCGGCGCCCAGCAGCGTGAGCGGCGGCTTCGACTGCGGCGTGCGGTACGGCGCCAGCGAAATGCCGCAGTTGCCCGTCACCACCGTGGTGATGCCTTGCGACACCTTGGGAAGGCACAGCGGGTCGCGCAGCACGATGGCGTCGTCGTGCGTGTGCGCGTCGATGAAGCCGGGCGCGATCACCTTGGCGCGGCAGTCGACCACGTCGAGGTCGGCCAGCGTCAGGCCGTCGGGCAGCCGCCCGCGCAGGCCTTCGCCCAGCGCGACGATGCGGTCGCCCCGCAGCAGCACGTCGCCCGGCCACGACGGCCCACCCGAGCCGTCGACCACCAGGCCCGCTTCGAGCAGGACGGCTTTGCTGGCGGTCTCGTTCATGGTGCGGCCTTCTTGCTGTTGATGCCGCCGCCGTCCCAGCTTTGCAGCGGGTGCGTGGAGGCGTCGATGCCGTGGCGCTGAAACGCCTCGCGTGCGCGCTGCAGGCGCTGCACCGCGGGCTCGCCGCGGCGCTGCGCCACCAGCACCGTGAGGATCTCGATGGCCGTGAGGTGCGTGAGGTAAGCGTCGATGCCCACGTGCATCACCGCGTCGTCGGGCACCGACAGGCCGAGCAGAAAGTCGGCCTTGGCCGCGAGCGCCGTCCCGGGCCGCGTGAGCGCGACCACCTGGGCACCCTGCCCGCGCGCGATGTCCACCGCGTCGAGCAGCGACGGCATGCCGCCCACGTGCGAGATGGCGATGACCACGCCGCCCGGACGCTGCGCCGCACCGGCCACCTGCTGCAGGTGGTAGTCGGCCCAGGCGTTGGCCGACAGGCCGAGCCGGAACAGCCGTGCCTGCAGGTCGTTGGCCATGAACCACGAGGTGGCGCCCGCGCCGTAGATGTCCACATGCGGCGCCGCCGCAATGGCCGCCACGGCACCTTCGAGCACCTGCATGTCGAGCTGTCCGCGCACACCCGAGACCGACGCCGCCGCGCTGCGCGCGATCTTGCCCACCACTTCGTCGGCCGCATCCTCGATGTTCACGCGGCGGTGCAGCGGCGAGCCGCCCAGCGCCAGTTCCTGCGCCAGCGCGAGCTTGAACTCGCGCAACCCGGCAAAGCCCAGGTCGCGGCAGGTGCGCATGATGGTCGGCACCGAACTGCGCGAGCGCTCGGCCAGCTGCTCGAAGCTTTCTTCGAGCGCGCGGTCGGGGTCTTCGAGGATCAGGTCGAGAATCGCGCGCCGCGTGGCCGGGGCGCTGCTGCGCAGCTCGGCGATTTTCTGGAGCAGGGAGGGCGTCATCGGTGCGGATTCAGAAGTGCATGGCGACGGCGTCGCTCACGCGGTAGTTCTCTTCGACCACGGGCATCCAGTGCCATTTGTCGAAGGTGGTGCAGGGGTGCGAAATGCCCAGGCCGACGCGCTCGCCGACCACGGGGGCCTGCGCTTCCTCGCCCGCGTCCCAGCGCAGGTAGGCGTGCTGGTCGTTCAGCGCGGTGATCTTCCAGCCGGCGGGCACCGCTTGCGCTTCGAGCGCGCCGCGGGCCGCGCGCGCGATGGGCACGGGCAGCGACAGGTCGAAGGAGATGTCGCGCTTGCCGACCGCAAGAATCGCCAGGCCCGGTTCGGGGCGCGACTGCACGGTGGCCCACACCTCCATGGCGGGCACCAGGCTTTCGCCGCAGCCGCAGCCCAGGCGCTCGTCGACCGCGCTCACCATGCGCTTGTAGAAGCCGTGGTCGTGCGTGACGTAGCAGCCCGAGCGCAGCAGGCCGCGCACCGGTGCGCCGAGCGCGGGCTTCAGGCGGCCGGCCACCAGGTCGAAGATGGCCGAGCCACCGGCGGAGACCAGCACCTCGTCGGTCTCGAAGAGCGAGTGCGTGTCGCAATGGCGCGCCACGGCTTCCACGCGGTCCATCAGCGTCTTCGCATAGGCCGCGTCGGGCTCGCTGGCACCGGTGGCGCCCTGCCCTTCGTAGGTCTCGATGCCGACGAGCCGGGTGGCGCCGCTGGCGCGCAGCCGCGTGGCGAGCGCAATGGCTTCCTCATGCGTGCGGCAACCGGTGCGCGCGCCTTCGACGCCGATCTCCAGCATCACCTCGAAGGGCACGCTGCCGGCATGGCGGGTCGTCCAGTCCTCGATCAAGGCCAGCTGCGCGAGCGAATCGACCAGGAACACGATGCGCAGGCCGGCGTTCGCGCGCAGCAGCAGCTGGATGCCGCCCAGGTCTTCGTCGCTCACCACCTGGTTGGCGATGAGTGTGCGGCGCGCGCCGGCGGCCACGCCCACGGCCAGCTGCGTGACAGTGGCGAAGGTCAGGCCCCAGGCGCCCGCGTCGAGCTGGCGCTGGAACAGTTGCGGCGACATGGTCGTCTTGCCGTGCGGCGCCAGGTCGATGCCCCACTCGCGCACGCGCGCCTGCATCCACGCCAGGTTGTGTTCGAGCGCCTCGCGCTTGAGCACGGCCAGCGGCAGCGGCAGGTCGCCGGCCAGCACGTTCCAGCCGGCGGCACCGACTTCGCTGCGGCGGCGCGGCGCTTGGGTGCGCGGGTAGCCCTTGAAGCGGTCGCTCAGAAGCGGGTCGTTGAAGTCGGAGGCGATGGCGTCGGCGGCAGCGGCTTTGTCGGTCATGGTCATGCGGTGATGTTGGAGAGCAGTTCCTTGCGGATGCAGGCGCTGTAGTGTCCGGTGGAAATTTCGTCGAGCGGCGGCACGGTCTGCGCGCAGGCCTCGATGGCATGCGGGCAGCGCGTGCGGAACACGCAGCCCGAGGGCGGCGAGATGGGGCTCGGAATGTCGCCCTTCAGCGCGATGCGTTCGGTCGCCACCTCGGGGTCGGGCTTGGGGCTGGCAGCCAGCAGGGCTTGCGTGTACGGGTGCGAGGGGCGCGCGAACAGCTCGTCGGTGGTGGCCACTTCCATCACCTTGCCCAGGTACAGCACCACCACGCGGTCGCACAGGTACTCGACCACGTCGAGGTCGTGCGAGATGAAGAGCATCGTGAGGCCCAGCCGCTCGCGCAGGTCGGCCAGCAGGTTGATGACCTGCGACTGGATGGACACATCGAGCGCCGACAGCGGCTCGTCGGCCACGATGAACTCGGGCTCCACGGCCAGCGCGCGCGCCACGCCGATGCGCTGGCGCTGCCCGCCCGAGAACTCGTGCGGAAAACGGCTCGCATGCTCGGCGCGCAGGCCCACGGTTTCGAGCAGCTCGGCGATGCGCTTGTCGCGCGCGGCCGCGCCCTTGTGCAGGCCGTGCGTGGACAGCGCCTCGCCGAGGATGGCGCTGATGCGCATCTTCGGGTTCAGGCTGGCGTACGGGTCCTGGAAGATGATCTGCAGCTTGCTGCGCAGCTTGCGCATGCGTTCGCCCGACAGCGCGCCGATGTCTTCGCCGCGGTACAGCACCTGGCCGCTGGTGCGTTCGAGCAGGCGCAGCACGGTGCGCCCGATGGTGCTCTTGCCCGAGCCCGATTCGCCGACCAGGCCCAGCGTTTCGCCGGGCTGGATCGCGAACGACACGTCGTCGACCGCGCGCACCGGACGGTCGCCGCTGCCGAAGTATTTCTTGAGTCCGCGGACTTCGATGAGGGGGGCGGCGGTGGTCATGGGGATGTTGTACTGGCTCCCTCCCCCTTTGGGGGAGGGTTGGGGTGGGGGCACGACGGCACTGGATGAAGCATTGCGCCGAACGAACGCCGCTTGCCCCCATCCCAGCCTTCCCCCGGAAGGGGAAGGAGCAACACGCCAGGCAGCGCGCTTGTCATGCGACTCTCGGCAACGGTTGCGCCGCCTGCACGCGCACGCAGCGCGCCTCGCGGCCATGGTGCGTTTCGATCAGCGGCGGCATGGCCGCGCTGCACTCGGGCAGCGCCAGGTCGCAGCGCGGCTCGAAGGCGCAACCCGGCGGCGGCGCCAGCGGGCTCGACACCTGCCCGCGAATTGCGAACAGGCGCTTGGGGCGGGGCTGTCCCGGCAGGCGCGCCTTGCCCGGCAGGCAGGCCAGCAGCCCTTGCGTGTACGGATGCTCCGGCTGCGCGAACAGCGGCCGCACGGGCGCGCTCTCAACCACGCGGCCCGCATACAGCACCACCACGTCGTCCGCATGGTGCGCGACCACGCCGAGGTTGTGCGTGATGAACAGGATGCTCATGCCCGTCTCGGCCTGCAGCCGGCGCATGAGTTCGAGGATCTGCGCCTGGATGGTCACGTCCAGTGCGGTGGTGGGCTCGTCGGCGATCAGCAGCGTCGGGTCGCAGGCCATCGCCAGCGCGATCATCACGCGCTGGCGCATGCCGCCCGACAGCTGGTGCGGGTACTCGTGGATGCGTTGCGCGGCGGCCGGAATCTCCACCAGCTCCAGCATGCGCAGCGCATGCGCCATGGCCGCCTTGCGGTCGAGCCCCTTGTGCAGGCGCACGCTCTCGGCAATCTGCTCGCCGATCGTGAACACCGGGTTCAGGCTGGTCATGGGCTCCTGGAAGATCATCGACAGCTGGTTGCCGCGCAGCGAGCGCATCTCGCGTTCGCCGATCTGCAGCAGGTCGAGCGTCTTGCCTTCGCGCGTCACGAACGAGGCGCTGCCGCTGACCTGCGCGTTGGCCGTCTTGGGCAAGAGGCGCATCAGCGTGAGGCTGGTCACCGACTTGCCCGAGCCCGACTCGCCCACCAGCGCGGTCGTCTTGCCGGGCTGGATGGAGAAGCTCACGTCGGCCACCGAACGCACGAGGCCGTCTTCGGTGGGAAAGCTGGTGCTCAGGTTGCTGACCGTGAGACGTGGGGTTGTGTTCGTCATCACGAGGTCTTCTTCAGTTTCGGGTCGAGCAAATCTCGCACGCCGTCGCCCAGCAACTGGAGCGACAGCGCCGTGAAGATGATGGCCAGGCCCGGGAACAGCACCACCCAGAAGGCCTGGTGCGCGTACTGCTGGCTGCCCGCGACCATGGTGCCCCAGGTCGGGATCTCGGGCGGCACGCCGACGCCGAGGAACGACAGCCCCGCCTCCGCCAGGATGGCGTACGCGAAGATGAACGACACCTGCACCAGGATCGGCGACATCAGGTTCGGCAGGATGTGCCGCCACAGGATGCGCGAGGTGCGCACGCCCAGCGCGCGCACGGCTTCGACGAACAGCAGTTCGCGCACCACCAGCGTCGAGGCCCGCACCACCCGCGCCACGCGCGGCGTGTAGACCAGCACCAGCGCCAGCACCGTGTTGAGCAGCGAGGGCCCGAGGATGGCCACCAGCGCAATGGCCAGCAGGATGTCGGGAAAGGACATCATCGCGTCGACCACGCGCATCAGCGGCGTGTCGAGCCGGCGGAAGAAGCCGGCCATCAGGCCCAGCGCGGTGCCTGCAATGACGGCACCGAGCGCGGTGAGCGCCGCGATGGCCAGCGAATAGCGCGCGCCGTGCACGATGCGCGAATACATGTCGCGGCCCAGTTCGTCGGTGCCCAGCAGGTGCGCGGCGCTCGGCGGCTTCAGGCGGTCGAGCACCGCCGTGTCGTTCGGGTCCATGGAGGCGACGACCGGCGCGCCGATCGCCAGGATGGCGATCACCAGCAGCACCAGGGCGGAGACCATCACGATGCGGCGATGCATCAGCTGGCGGAGCATGCGAGGCATTTGCATTTTTCTTTCCTCAGACCTTCACGCGCGGATCGACGACGGCGTAGAGCAGGTCGATGGAAAAGTTGATCAGCACGTAGATCGCCGCAATCACGAGCAGCGCACCTTGAATGACCGGGTAGTCGCGCCGCAGCACGGCGCTGACCACGAGGTTGCCCACGCCCGGCAGGCCGAACACCGTCTCGGTGATGACGGCGCCGCCGATCATCAGCGCCACCGTGAGGCCGATCACCGTGACGATGGGCACCAGCGCGTTGCGCAGCGCGTGCTTCAGCACCACCGTGCTTTCGCTCAGGCCCTTGGAGCGCGCGGTGCGCACGTAGTCTTCGCCCAGCACGTCGAGCATCGAGGCGCGCGTGAAGCGGATGATGAGCGCCGAGTTCAGCAGGCCCAGCACCGCGGCCGGCAGCACCAGCGCATGCAGCCGCTCGGCCAGCGGCGCGTCGGGTGCGCCGTAGCCCGACACGGGGAACCACCCGAAGGACACCGCGAAGATCTGGATCAGCACGATGCCGAGCCAGAAGCTCGGAATGCTGGCGCCCAGCATCGCGATGCCGGTGAACAGCTGGTCGACCACGCGCCCGCGGAACACGGCGGAGACGATGCCGCACGGCACGCCGATGAGCGCCGCGATGGCCACCGCCATCAGCGCCAGCAGCGTGGTCGGCTCGGCGCGCTCCCACAGCGCCTGCGTGACCGGGCGCTGCAGGAAGATGGAGGTGCCGAGGTTGCCCTGCAGCACCTCGCGCAGCCAGTAGCCGAACTGCACGGGCAGCGGTTTGTCGAGCCCGTATTCCTTCTGCACGCGGGCGATGTCGGCCGCGGTGGCCTGGTCGCCCAGCAGCACCGACACCGGATCGCCCGAGGCCGCGCGCGTGAGCACGAAGACGATCACCGCCACCAGGGCGAGCACCACGAGCATGCCGAGCGCGCGCGAGGCGATGTAGCGAAGCGGAGCGCTTTTCATCACGCAGAGAACTCGATGGCCGACGCGCTGCCCACCGCCACGTACTGGCCGGTGAACCGGATGTCGCCCTTGCGCACGCGGAACACCGTCACGTTGTCGCCCTGCTTGTTGTGGCACACGTAGAGGAAGCGGCCGCTCGGGTCGAGCGTGCAGCTGCGCGGGTAGTTGCCGCGCGTCCACTCCTCGCGCACCAGCGCGGGGGCGCCGGTGCGCGCGTCGATCCTGAAGAGCGAGATCGAATCGTGCAGGCGGTTGAGCGACACGAAGTGCTGGCCGTCCGGCAGCATGCGGATGCCCGAGGCGTAGCTGGTGCCCTTGAAGCCTTGCGGCAACGCCGAGGTCTCGCTCACCAGCGCGAGCACGCCCGTGGCGTTGTCGTAGCGCATGAAGGCCATGGTCGAGGCCTCTTCGTTCACCAGATACAGCCACTTGCCGTTCGGGTGAAAGACGAAGTGCCGCGCGCCCGAGCTCTCGGACACGGCCACGGTGCTCGGCTGGCTCAGCACGCCGGTGATGCGGTCGAAGCGGTAGGAGATGACGCGGTCCAGCCCCAGGTCGGCCACCAGCACGAAGTTGCCCTTCGGGTCGGCATGCACCATGTGCGCATGCGGGCCGTCGTGGTCGCTGGTGGCGAAGCCTTCGTGCGAGCGGGCGGCGGCGGGCACCACGTCGGCGCCGGGCTTGCAGGGCGTGCCGGCGCCGCAGGCCTCGATGTCCTTGTAGACCACGGCGGCGGTGTCGGCGTCGGGCGTGCCGTCGGCGCGCAACGCGATCACGCTGACGTCGCCGCTCGCGTAGTTGGCGGTGAAGAGGAAGCGGCCGTCGGGGTGCACGCTGATGTAGGCCGGGTCCTTGCCGCCGCAGGGCGTCTCGGACACGAACGACAGGGCGCCGTCGGCACCGATACGAAAAGCCGAGACCGAGCCGGCCTCGAACTCGTTGGCCGCGTAAAGCATCGGCAGCTTCGGGTGGCGCGCGAGCGATGCGGGGTTGCGCAGCTTCGCGCTCTCGCCCGCGGCGGCCACCGCCGCCGGCGCGCCGGGAATGGGCTTGAGCGCGCCGGTCGCGCCGTCGAGCACGAACTGGTGCACGCCCAGCCCGCGCCCGCCGCGCCACGGCTTGCCGCCGTCGCTGTAGGTGCCGACGTAGGCGTAGACAGGGCCGGACGTTGCGGCCCGGACGGCAGTGGACGTGAGGCCCAAGGCTCCGAGGCCGGAGGCCAGTGCGCTGGCTTGCAGAAGTTGGCGACGCGATGGCATGGCGGGGGTCCTTGCGGGCTTACTTGATCTTCGCGTTCCAGAAGAACGGCCAGGTGGCGGGCGTGTAGTTGTCCAGCGCCGGGCTCCTGGCCGACAGGCCGTTGAACTTGCCCACGTTGATGTACGGCACCTCCTCGTAGACCACCTGCTGCACCTTGCCCCACAGCGCGCCGCGCTTGGCCGGGTCGCTCTCGACGTTGAAGGCCTGCAGCGCCGCCTTCTTGGCGGGCGTGTCCCACCAGCCGGGCGCGCCGTCGCCGAGCTGCGGCGGCGACAGCATGGGCTCGGGGAACTGGCCCGAATGGGTCACGTAGATGTCCCACAGCTTGGAGTCGTTGCGGCGCTGCACCAGCGTGGCCCAGTCGACCACGTTCAGGTCGACCTTGAAGCCGGCGCGCTTCAACTGCTCGGCCATCAGCAGCGACATGTTGTAGTGAAAGTCGTACTGCCGGCTGGTGAGCACGCGAATGGGCTCGCCCTTGTAGCCGGCCTTGGCGGCGGCCTCCTTGGCCTTGGGCGCGTTGCGCTGGTTGTACTGGTCGGTGCCGGCCGTCGAATAGAACGGCGAGCCCTTCGGGAAGTGGTTGCCCTCGGCCGCGAAGAAGCGCGTGTCGCCGAAACCGGCCGCGAGCATCTCGCCCTCGCCCAGCGCGGTTTGAATCGCCTGGCGCAGGGCCGGGTTGGCGGCCACGCCTTCCTTGGTGTTGAGCACGAGGTACGGGAAGCCGAACGAGGGCGTCATGATCGGCACCGTCTTGCCGCCCGATTTCTCCAGGCGCGGCAGGGCTTCCACCGGCAGCAGGTCGGCAAAGTCGTACTGCCCGGCCAGCGCGCCTTCGACGCGCGTGCTGGCATTGGGCACGGGCACGAAGCGCAGCTCCTCGATGGCCGCCTCGCGCTTGCCGCCGTAGCCGCTCGCGGGCTCCTTGCGCGCGGCGTACTTGTCGAAGCGCGTGAGCAGCACGAACTGGTCGGGGCGGCGCTCCTTGAACTTGTAGGGGCCGGTGCCGACGAAGTCCTTCAGCGGCGAGGCGATCGAGTCCTTGGCCATGATGGCGGCCATGCCGCTGGGCAGCGCGAGCTGCGACAGCAGCGGTGCATAGGGCTCCTTCAGCACCACCTCGACCGCCAGCGGGCCCTTGGCCTTCAGGCTGTCGATTTCCTTGCCTACCGCCTTGCCGCGCGGCGACTGCTCCATCCATCGCTGCAGGCTGGCGACCACGTCGTCGGCGGTGAGCTCGCGGCCGTTGTGCAGCATCACGCCGCGGCGCAAAGTGATGGCGTAGGTCTTGCCGTCGGCCGAGATCTTCGGCATGCCCTCGGCCAGCATCGGCACCACGTTCCACTTGGCGTCGAAGGTGTAGAGCGTCTCGTACACGTGCTGCATGATGGTTCCGACCAGGTCGGCGGTCGAAGCCATCGGGTCGAGCGTCTGCGGCTCGGCCACCATCGCCAGCGTGGCGAAGTTGCGCGGGCCCTGTGCGTGGGCGCTCTGGTAAGGCAGCGCGGCGCACAGCATCGCGAGCAGGGAGGCGCCCAGCAGGCTGCGCCTGGACAACAGGGGCAACGAAAGACGCTGGACTGGACCGATGTGGGGCATGAGGACTCCTTCTTGGGGCGGGCGCCTCGAACGGGCGGGTTTTGAAAGAAATTTTCTTTCTTGCCCGGACTCTGAAGCACTATCCATGCCAAATCATCCGTGTTAACCCTTGCTCAGGGGTTATTCTGAAATAGATTTTCAGATTGGAGGGATACTCGCGGCGCGTTTCCTTCCTGTTCGATCACCCGATTTCTTCCCTCTCAAGGAGCCCTCATGCCTCTCGAATACCTCGGCGCCCCGCCCCTCGCCTCCGACCGCCAGGTGCGCCCTTTCTCCCCGGCCGTGCGTGCCGGCGACTTCGTCTATGTGTCGGGTCAGGTCCCCGCGGACAAGAACGGCGAGATCGTGGTGGGCGGCATCGAGGCGCAGACGCGCCAGGTCATGGAAAACCTCAAGACCGTGCTGGCGCTGGCCGGCGCCACGCTCGACGACGTGTGCAAGAGCACCGTCTGGCTGCACGACGCGCGCGACTTTGGTGCCTTCAACCGCATCTACATGAGCTACTTCGGCGAGAACAAGCCGGCGCGCTCGACCACCGAGGCGCGCCTGATGGTGGATGCCAAGGTCGAGATCGACGTGGTGGCCTACAAGCCGAAGTAACCGCTACTTCAGCTCGGTCTTGCGCTGGATGATGCGCGAGACCAGCCCGTATTCCACCGCCTCCTCGGCCGACAGCCAGCGGTCGCGCTCGATGTCGGCCATCACCACCTCCAGCGGCTTGCCCGTCTCGCGCGCGATCTCGTGCGCGATGCGCAGGCGTGCCTTGATGATTTCCTGCGCCTGGATGGCGATGTCGGTCGCCTGCCCGCCCGCGCCGCCGCTGGGCTGGTGGATGAGAAAGCGCGTGTTGGGCAGGCACACGCGGCGCTCGCGCGGCGCGGCCAGGAACAGGTGCGTGGCCGCGCTGCCGACCCAGCCGGTGCCGATCATGTTCACCGGCGCGCTGATGAAGCGCACGATGTCGTGAATCGCGTCCCCCGATTCCAGGTGCCCGCCCGGCGAACTCACGAGGATGTCGATGGCCTTGTCGGCGCTGTCGGCGTCCAGCGCGATGAGGCGGCGCGTCACGTCGGCGGCCACCGCGTCGGTGATGCTGCCGAAGATCAGCAGCGTGCGCGACTTGAACGCCTTTTCTTCCAGGTAGGAGTTGCGCGGCTCGGCGGTGGCGGCGGGCTTGGTGTCGTCGTCGGATTCCAGAGAGAACATCGGGTGCATGAAGAAAGCTCCTGTGGTTGGACTGTCTTGACGAACAAGCCCACAGTTTCGTGACATCGCGCCTGCTGTGGCAAGCTGCGCCGATGCTCGATGAACGCTATCTCTCGCAATTCCCGGCGCTGCGAGCCCGGCTGGTTCGCGCGGCGGCGCGCATGCTGGGCACGCAGGCCGAAGCAGAGGACGTGGTGCAGGACACCTACCTGCGCGCGCTCGAAGCCGGCGACATGCAGCCGCCCGATTCGGCACAGGCGTGGCTGACCACGGTGATGCAGAACCTTGCGGTAGACCGGTTGCGGCGCGACAACTGGATGCAGCGCTGGCTGCGCGATGCCGATCCGCTCACGCTCGAAGCACCTTCGGCGGAAGCCGATGCGGCGCAGGCCGAGTCCATCGAACAGGCGCTGCGCTCGATCGCCGCGAGGCTGTCACCGGCCGATGGTGCCGCGGTGCTGTTGCGCGAAGTCTTCGAGGCCAGCTTCAAGGAGATTGCGCAGGCCAGCGGCAAGACCGAGGCAGCCTGCCGGCAGCAGTTGCATCGCGCGCTGCTGCGGCTGCGCCAGAGCAAGGACGGAGAGGACCGGGACGGGGAAGACACCGGATCGGAAGCGGCCCTCCAGGCGTACCGGCAGGCGCTGAGCGACTGCGATGCGCGAACGTTGTTCGCGATGCTGCGGCAGCCGCCGCTGCGTGCGGTCGCGGTGCCGGCCGCCATGGCACCCAGGTCGGACGCGCCCCGCGCGGTCTGCCAGGTGGTGCAGATGGGCGGACGGCTCGGGCTGGTGCTGACGCTGGGCGGCAAGGTGTTGTGCGTGCTGCCGCTGGATGCGCGGCAGACCGAAGAAGAAGCCCTGCCTTTGAATTAGCGCCTTCCCCCTCTGGGGGAAGGTTGGGATGGGGGCAGCGCGGCCTCGAAGGCTGCATGGCGTCGAAGGCCGCGAGCCCCCACCCCGGCCCTCCCCCAGCGGGGGAGAGAGAAAGACAGAAGGCACGCGACGAACCGACGTCGCTCCCGTCCTGGTTTGGCTCCTTCCCCCTCTTGGGGGAAGGTTGGGATGGGGGCAGCGCGGCCTCGAAGGCTGCATGGCGTTGAAAGCCGCGAGCCCCCACCCCGGCCCTCCCCCAGCGGGGGAGGGAGAAAAACAGAAGGCAACGCGACGAACTGACGTCGCTCCCGTCTTGGTTTGGCTCCTTCCCCCTCTGGGGGAAGGTTGGGATGGGGGCACGCGCGGCCTCGAAGGCTGCATGGCGTTGAAGGCCGCGGGCCCCCACCCCGGCCCTCCCCCAGCGGGGGAGGGAGAAAAACCTCGATCAGCCGGCCAGGCGCCCGGCCACCAGCTGCAGCACCCGATCGCACCGCTTCGCCAGGTCCTGGTCGTGCGTGACCATCACGAACGCCGTGCCATGCCGCCTTGCCAGGTCCAGCATCAGTTCGAACACGTTGTCCGCCGTGCTGCGGTCGAGGTTGCCCGTCGGTTCGTCGGCCAGCACGCAGGCCGGCTGAGTGACCAGTGCGCGCGCAATCGCCACGCGCTGGCGCTCGCCGCCCGACAGCTCGGCCGGCCGGTGGTGCAGCCGCTCGCCCAGCCCCACGCTCTGGAGAATCTTCGTGGCCGCCTGCGCCGCCGTGGCAGGCTCCACGCGCCGGATCTTCAGCGGCATCGCCACGTTGTCCAGCGCGCTGAACTCGGGCAGCAGATGATGGAACTGGTAGACGAAGCCCAGGTGCTGGTTGCGCAAGCGCCCCTGCTCCGCCGCGTCCGCATGCGCGATGTCCTTGCCGAGCAGCTCGACCTTGCCCGCCGTGGGCGCGTCGAGTCCGCCCATCAGGTGGAGCAACGTGCTCTTTCCCGAACCCGATGCGCCGACGATGGCCAGCGTTTCGCCTGCGTGCACGTCGAGGTCGACGCCGTGCAGCACGGTCAGGTCGAGCCGGCCCTCGTGGAAGCGCTTGGTCAGTCCACGGGCCTTCAGAACAACTTCACTCATAGCGCAGGGCCTCGGCCGGGTTCACGCGGCTGGCGCGCCAGCTCGGGTACAGCGTGGCGACGAAGGCCAGCACCAGGGAAATGATCGCGATGGGCAGGATGTCGCTTTGCTGCGGATCGCTCGGCATCTTGCTGATCAGGTAGATGTCCTTCGGCAGGAAACTCGCGTGGAACAGCTGCTCCAGGAAGGGCACGATCACGTCGATGTTGTAGGCGATGCCCAGCCCCAGCAGCAGCCCGGCCAGCGTGCCGATCACGCCCACCATCGCGCCCTGCACCACGAAGATGGCCATGATGCTGCGCGGCGAGCTGCCCAGCGTGCGCAGGATGGCGATGTCGGCGCGCTTGTCGGTCACGGTCATCACCAGCGTGGAGACCAGGTTGAACGCCGCCACCGCCACGATGAGCGTGAGGATGATGAACATCATGCGTTTCTCGACCTGCACGGCCGCGAACCATGTCTTGTTCTGGCGCGTCCAGTCGCGGATGAGGAACTCGCCCGGCAGGCTCACGGCCAGCTGGTCGGCCACGTCGCGCGCCTCGTTCAGGTCCTTCAGCTTCAGGCGGATGCCGGTGGGGCCTTCGAGGCGGAACACCTTGGCGGCGTCCTGCTCGTGCACCATGGCCAGCGCCGAGTCGTACTCGTAGTGGCCCGAGTCGAAGGTGCCGACCACGGTGAACTGCTTCAGCCGCGGCACCACGCCGGCCGGCGTGACCTGTCCGCCCGGCGCCACCAGCGTGACCTGGTCGCCCGGCTGCACGAACAGCGAGCGCGCCAGCTCGGCGCCCAGCACGATGCCAAACTCGCCCGGCACCAGCTTGTCGAAGGTGCCCCTCGACGCAATGCCGTTGATGTCGGTCACCTCGGGTTCGAGCTTGGGGTCGATGCCGCGCACGATGGTGCCCTTCATGTCCTCGCCGCGCGCAATGAGCGCCTGCGTGCTGATGAAGGGCGCCGCGCCGACCACCTCGGTGTTCTTGCGCGCCGCGGCCATGATCTGGTCGAGGCTTTGCAGCGCCTGGCCGTCGCGCGAGAAGATCTCGATGTGCGACACCACCCCGAGCATGCGGTCGCGCACCTCTTTCTGGAAGCCGTTCATCACACTGAGCACAATGATCAGCGCCGCCACGCCCAGGGCGATGCCAAGCATCGAGACACCGGAGATGAAGGAGATGAAGCCGTTGCGCCGCGTCGCCCGGCCTGCGCGCGTGTAGCGCCAGCCGAGCTGCAGTTCATAGGGAAATCGCATAGGGTCGGAATTGTGGCATTCCGGATGACCTCAGGGCTTCCCGGACAATAGGGAGATGGCCGAAACCCTCCCACGTCATTTGTTGATCCCTTTCGCCGGCCGCGGTTCCCCGGCTTGCCGCGCGGCACTGCCCACGTTGCGGCTGCCCAACCTCGAAACCCTGCTGCTGCGACTGACCCTCGCCGACACCGACACCCAGGACGACAGCACGCGCTCGCCGCCGCACGAACGCGCGCTGGCGCGGGCGCTCGGCATTCAGGCGGCCGACGGCTGCATCCCCTGGGCCGCCTTCGAGGCGCGGCAACTCGGCATCGCCACGCCGGACGACACCGAAGGCTGGGGCCTCGTCACGCTGTGCAACTGGCAGGTCGGCATCGACGACGTGGCGCTGGGCGACCCGTCCGCCATCGAGATCGACGCGGCCGAATCGGCGGCGCTGCTGGCCGTGGCGCGCCCCTTCTTCGAGGAAGACGGCATTGCGCTGCACGCGTCTCCCGTGCCCGGCCGCTGGCTGGCGCGCGCGCGCATCTTCGACGGACTGGCCACCGCCTCCATCGACCGCGCGGTGGGCTACCCGATCTCGCAGTGGTCGCCGCTGGCCGACGCCGCGCGCTCGCTGCGCCGGCTGCAGAACGAAATGCAGATGCTGCTGTACACCGAGCGCGTGAACGACGACCGC
Source organism: Variovorax sp. 10N412 (assembly GCF_056394985.1). Taxonomy (NCBI): domain Bacteria; kingdom Pseudomonadati; phylum Pseudomonadota; class Betaproteobacteria; order Burkholderiales; family Comamonadaceae; genus Variovorax; species Variovorax sp. 10N412. The sequence continues at coordinate 145,494 of NZ_JBFTIO010000009.1, read as the reverse complement.
GCCGCGCGCGGCGTGCCGCCCATCAACTCGTTCTGGCTCAGCGGCACCGGCGCGCTGAAAGAAACGCCGTCGCCGACCGGCCCCGCGCCCGAGGTGAGCGACGCGCTGCGCGTGGCCTCGCTGCGCGACGACGGCGCCGGCTGGGCACAAGCGTGGCAGGCGCTGGACGCCGGCCCCGTTGCCACGCTGCTGGCCGACTACACGCGCGGCGCCGACGTGGCGCTCACGCTGTGCGGCGACCGGGCCGCGCAGCGCTACACCGTGCAGCCGCGCGGCCTGGCGCGCTGGGCCAGGAGCCTTTTCGACCGCAAACGCGCGTCGGTCGTGCTGGACTCGCTATGAAAATCATAGCTAGAGAAATCCCGCCGCGCACGGTCTGGGCACTGGAGCAGGCGGGCGTGCACCCCCTGCTGGCGCGCCTGTTCGCGGCACGCGGCGTGCGCGCCAAGGACGAGCTCGACGACGGCCTCGCGCGCCTGCTGCCGCCCGACACCTTGCGCGGCACGCAGGCCGCCGCCGTGCTGCTGGCCGACGCCATCGCGCAGGACAAGCGCCTGTGCATCGTGGCCGACTACGACTGCGACGGCGCCACCGCCTGCGCGGTCGGCGTGCGCGGCCTGCGCCTGCTGGGCGCCAGGCACGTGAGCTACCTCGTGCCCGACCGCGTGGTCGACGGCTACGGCCTCACGCCGCCCATTGCCGAACGCGTGGCCGACAGCGGCGCCGACATGCTCATCACCGTGGACAACGGCATTGCCAGCGTCGACGGCGTGGCCGCCGCCAAGGCGCGCGGCCTGCAGGTGCTGGTGACCGACCACCACCTGCCCGGCCCCGAGCTGCCCGTGGCCGATGTGCTGGTCAACCCCAACCAGCCGGGCTGCGACTTCGGAAGCAAGAGCATCGCCGGCGTCGGCGTGATGTTCTATGTGCTGCTCGCATTGCGCTCCGAGCTGCGCAAGCGCGGCGTGTTCGACGTGGCCACGCAACCGAAGCTCGATGCGCTGCTGCCGCTGGTGGCTTTGGGAACGGTCGCGGACGTGGTGAAGCTCGACGCCAACAACCGCCGCCTGGTGGCGCAGGGCCTGCGCCGCATCCGCGCGGGCTCGATGCCGGCCGGCGTGGCCGCGCTCTTCAAGGCCGCGGGCCGCACGGCGTCCGCCGCCACCACCTTCGACTTCGGCTTTGCCCTGGGCCCGCGCATCAACGCGGCCGGCCGGCTGGCCGACATGACGCTGGGCATCGAATGCCTGCTGACCGACGACGCGGGCCGCGCCGAAGAGCTGGCGCGCATGCTCGACGGCATCAACCGCGAGCGGCGCGACATCGAAGGCGGCATGCGCGACCAGGCGCTGCTGCTGGCCGAGTCGCTGTTCGCCGCGGATGGTGAAGGCATCGAAGCCCCGCCGCCGGCCATCAGCGTGTTCGACGCCAACTTCCACGAAGGCGTGGTCGGCATCGTGGCCTCGCGCATCAAGGACCGTTTTCACCGCCCCACCTTCGTCTTTGCCGCGAGCGGTGCGCCGGGCAAGGAGCACGAGCTCAAGGGATCGGGCCGGTCGATTCCGGGCTTTCACCTGCGCGACGCGCTCGACCTGGTGGCCAAGCGCCACCCGGGCGTGCTGCTGCGCTTCGGCGGCCACGCGATGGCCGCGGGCTGCACGGTGGCGCGCGAGCACTTCAAGACCTTCGAGCAGGGCCTGGCGCAGGTGGCGGGCGAATGGCTGGCGGCCTCGGCGCTCACGCGTCAGCTGGAGACCGACGGGCCGATCGCGCGCGAGTACATGCGCATCGACCTGGTCGACACGCTGCACAAGGAGGTGTGGGGCCAGGGCTTCGCGCCGCCGACCTTCAGCGAAGAGGTGGAAGTGGTGTCGCAGCGCCTGGTGGGCGAGAAGCACCTGTCGCTCAAGCTCAGGCACCAAGGGCAGCCGATCGACGCGATCTGGTTCAGCCACACCGAGCCCCTGCCGCCCAAGGTGATGCTGGCGTTCCGGCTCGATGCCGACGAGTGGCAGGGCGTGCGGCGGCTGCGCTTCCTGGTCGAAGGCGCGGAGTTCTAGTTCCGGTTGCAGCGCGCAAAGCGGCGCATGGGGCGCATGGGGCGCAAGGGGCGCAAGGGGCGCAAGGGGCGCTTCAGGCGCCCTTGCCGTGCGCAGCCTCGGCGGACACGATCTGGTGCAGCACCTTGCCCGGGTCGGTGCGTTCGGTCAGCGCCTTCACCTCGTCGTCGGCCTCGGGCGGCAGTTCCATCTTCTCGGCCATGCGGGTCACCAGCCGCAGCATGGCGGTCATCTCGCGCTCGTTCAGCAGGTTGATCTGAAGGTCCAGGTGGTGGCGGCGCTCGTTCTCCTCGTCGGACATTTTCTGGCTGATGAGGATCATGATGGCCAGCACGATGGCCTCGATCGACACCAGGAACAGCAGGAAGGTGAAGGGGTACGGGTCGATCTTCCACACCCACTGGTTCAGCACGATCCACAGCGCGAAGAAACCCAGGTTCCACCACAGGAAGGCCACGGTGCCGCAGAAGCGCGACATGCGCGCCACCAGCTTGTAGAGCGCGGGCTTCGAGCGGCGGTTGCCCTCCTCCAGGCAGAGGATGGCTTCGATGTTGCGGTGGGTCAGCTCACCGATCGACGGATTCTTCTGCGGCTGTTGCTGGGGCGTTGGCATGGCAGCGTGTTTATCGCCCGCCGGCCGCCGCGCCACGCGTAGGTTGGCGTCGGCACTGCTTGAAAGAGGGTCGGCAATCAGGCCGGGTCGGCGGGCCGGGGGTGGCGGGCGCGTTTTGGCGGCGGACTCCTACGGCCGCGCCGGGCGCACGCGTTCTACCGTGGTCATTTACCACAGGAGATGCCGTCCATGAAGTCAGCCAGCACCACCGCCCGCGCCGCGCAGCGCACACAGGACGCGCGGGACAGCGCCAAGCCTGCGGCCACGAAAAAGACAGAGAAGAAAGCGAAGAAGGCAGCGGTGCAGGCCGGCCCCCGGCCGCAACCCGCCACGCCGTTGCCGACCCAGCACCTGGACAAGCCCGGCCACGAAGCCGGCATGGCGATGCGGCCGCGCTTCGAAGCGCCGGACTACAAGGGCAGCGGCAAGCTCAAGGGCATGACCGCGCTGATCACCGGCGGCGACTCCGGCATCGGGCGCGCGGTGGCGGTGCTCTACGCACGCGAAGGCGCGGACGTGGCCATCGTCTACCTCGACGAAGACACCGACGCACAGGAGACCCGGCGCCATGTGGAAGCCGAAGGCGCGCGCTGCCTGCTCGTCAAGGGCGACGTGCGCAAGCCGGCGTTCTGCGACAAGGCGGTCGGCAAGACCGTCAAGACCTTCGGCAAGCTCGACATCCTCGTCAACAACGCCGCCTTCCAGTTGCACGCGGCGTCCATCGAGGACATCACCGACGAGCGCTTCGACCTCACGCTGCGAACCAACGTGTTCGGCTACTTCCAGATGGCGCGCGCCGCGGTGCCGCACCTGCGCAAGGGCGGCTCGATCATCAACACCGGCTCGGTCACCGGGCTGGAAGGCAGCGCGCAGTTGCTGGACTACTCGACCACCAAGGGCGCCATCCACGCCTTCACCAAGGCGCTGGCCAGCAACCTGCTGGACAAGGGCATCCGTGTGAACGCGGTGGCGCCGGGGCCGGTGTGGACCCCGCTGAACCCCGCCGACAAGGCGCCCGAGGACGTGAAGAACTTCGGCAAGGCCACCGACATGAAGCGGCCGGCCCAGCCCGAGGAACTGTCGCCGGCCTACGTGTTCCTTGCGGCGCCGAGTTGCGCCAGCTACATCACCGGCATCGTGCTGCCGGTGACGGGCAGCGTGGGTGCGGCCTGAGGGTTTCTGAGACGCAGCGCATAGGCGGTGGGCGCTTCGGGCATACGATCGGAGACCTCGTCTTTGATCAGTGCCCGTGCCTCGACTTACCCGGATGCCGCCCAGCCCCTGCCCCCGCTTTCCCTCCACCCAGGACCGTCGCTCATGACCGACGGTGCGAGCCATGGCCTGCTGGCGGGCCTGATGGTCTGCGGCCTCGTGCTGCTGCTGGTGTTCGGCACGTTCATCCATGTGTGGTACGTGCTGGCCTGCGGCTTCGCGCTGGCCGCCTTTGCCGGATGGAACAGCCTGTCGCCTCACGATGCATTCGCGCACTGGCCGGCCGCGGCACTGGTGCTGTGGGCCGCGTGCCGGCTGCAGTTCGCGCGGCAGCTGCTGCGCATGCGGCATTTCGCGCCGCGCCTGGACAAGGCCGCGCTGGTGCTGCTGGCCGCGCTCGCCGTCACCCTGCTCTTTGCCGCGCTCGACACCCGGCTGGGCTGGACGCTGCGCGCGCTGCAGGGGCTGGTGGTGGCCTCCACCGTGCTGCTCGCGGTGGGTGCGCTGCTGGCGCGGCGCGCGTTGCCCTGGACGGTGGCGTTGTTCTGCGCGGGTGCCGTGCTGCTGCTGGCCGGCATCTCGGCCACGCCGCTGCCGGCCTGGGCCGAACAGCCATGGACGGCCCTGCGCATGAACACCGCGCAGGCCGCCGTGATCGCCGAACTCGCGTTGCTGGCGCTGGCGCTGGCCGCGCGCATCCGCCAGGTGTTGCGCGCCGAGAAGGCGCTGGAACAACGCACGCAGGCCCTGATGGGCGCCATGGGCACCGACGCGCTCACCGGCGCCACCAGCCGCGCCGGCCTGGAAAGCCGCGGCACGGAATGGCTGCGCGAAGGCCGTCCCTTCTCGCTGATGATGGTCGACCTGAACGGCTTCAAGCGCGTGAACGAACGCCACGGCCGCGCGGGCGGCGACGCGGTGCTGGCCGCCATCGCGCAACGCCTGCGCCAGCAGGTGCGCGCCGACGACATGGTGGCCCGCCTGGGCGACGACGAGTTCGCGATCCTGCTGGCCGGCAACCCGGCGCGGCAGAAACTCGCGGAGATGGCGATCCGCATCGAGACCGCGGGCGCCACGCCGGTGGCCTTCGAAGGCCGGCTGCTCGCGGGCGGCGAGCTCAGCATGGGCATCGCATGCCACCCTGCGGACGGCGACACGCTGGCGCGCCTGCTCGAATCGGCCGATCGCGCACTGCGCCATTGCAAGCGGCAGCGCATGGGGCCGTCCTATGCGTTCGCCGGGGAAAATTCGGGAAGCGCGGCACAGGGCTGACAGCAATTGCGCGCGAGGCCTGCCAGCGGCGCGTCCGGCTTTCGAACCTTCTTCTTACCTCGCGCACCGCGAGGCACAGTGCATGATTCAGGCATGAGATTCCATGCTTTCGCACTGCCTGTTTTTTCAGCACCACCGACGGCACCGCCTTCGCGTGGCTGACAGGTCCGGCCTGTCAGGGCCTTCTCATTCATCCGCCCCACATCCAGCGCTGCGCGCATCGCGCGCGGGCGCTCCATGCCATCACAGGAGGACGTTTTTTCCATGCGCCGTTTTGAACTGATCGAAGGAACCGCCAGCAAATTCTGGGAAGTGGAGCAGTCGGACACCGACCTCAACATCCGCTGGGGCCGCATCGGCACCGCGGGCCAGAGCCAGACCAAGTCGTTCGCCGACGCCACCAAGGCCGCCACCGCGCTGACCAAGCTGGTGGCCGAGAAGACGGGCAAGGGCTACAGCGAAGTGGGCGTGGCGGCGGGTGCGGCCATCGGCAAGACCGAGGCGAAGGCCGAGACAAAGGCCGAGACGAAGCCCGAGACCAAGCCGAAGGCCGAGGCGGCACCGGAAAAGGCCACGGCCGCATCGGCCGCGAAGGCCGCGCCGGCAAGCGACACCGCAGCGGCGGACGCGCCCGCCGAAGGCATCGACAGCCAGGCCGACCGCGTGTTCGAAAGCGTGCGCTCGCAGATCGAAGAGGGCACGCTCACCCGCAAGGACACGCTCTCGCCCGCCAGCCTCAAGCGCCAGCACGGCGTGAGCGAACAAGGCGCCGCGCTCGCCTTCAAGCGGCTGCAGTCCGCGGGTCTGCTGGAGGGCTGGGGCACCAGTTGCTCGCCACCCAAGGACGCGCAGGCCATCGCGAAGGAACTGGGCACCTCGGCCTCGACCACGCAGGCCGCGGCTTCGTCCGCACCGGCCTCGGAAGCCGCCGTCAGCGCCGACACACCGCCCTGGCTCGCCGCCGGCACGCCCGTGCGGCTGTCGCCCGAGATGCTGCGCGAAGCCTTCCCCTCGCGCCGGTTTCCGCCCAAGCCCCTGGAGCCGCCGGTGAGCGTGGGCGCGGCCTGGCTGCCGGTGCGCCGCAAGCTCGAGCTCCACGTGAACATGACCGGCACCGACGCGGTGCTGCGCGACGCCACGCAGCGCATGATCGAGCGCAGCACGCAGCCCATTCCCGCGGCCGATGCCGAGGCCGACACCGTGCTTCTGGCGCTGGCGCTGAGCAGCGGCAACCACGGCAACAGCCAGATGGGCGCGGAGCTGGTGCCCTACCTGGCGGCGCAGTACGGCCTGCCCGGCGCGGTCGACATCCTGCTGGCCGCGCAACAGATCGAGGTGCAGTCCGACTACGACCGGGCGGCCAAGAAGCACCACTACAGCTTCAGCGCCAGCGTCTCCAAGCAGATGGGCAGCGCCTACTACGGCCCCTTGGGTGAAGGCGAGCAGGCCTTCCGCGCGCAGCTGGCGCTGGCCGCGCCCGAGGTCTGGCAGGACTGCCGCGACCGCATCGAGGCCGGCCTGCCCCGCGTGCACCCGAGCCGCCAGCCCGCGTTGGCGATGCTGCTGCCCGATGCGCCCGAAATTTCCAACGCGCTGGTGCATGTGCTCGCGGCCGCGAAGCCCGCGCCCGAGACGATGCACTGGCTGCAGCTGACCGCCACCGACCCCGACGCCGTCGCGCTGGCCGCCAAGGTGCGGCTGAGCTATTCGAGCGGCTTCTGGGGCAGCGGCCCCATGACCAGCACGCTGGCGCAGGAGCGGGGCGTCGATGCGGTTCCTGTGCTGGAGCGCGGCGCGGCCACCGACGACGCGGGCGACGCGCTCGCCTGCATCGGCACGCCCGATGCGGTGCTGGCGCTGGCCCGCGTGGCGAGCACGTCGAAGGGCGCGCTGGCACGCCTGGCGCTGTCGGTCGACCGCTGGCCGATGGCGGCGATTCCCGCGCTGTCGCGGCTGGTCGCGTCGGGCGGCAAGGACGCGAACCTCGTCAAGCCCAGCCTCACGCGGCTGCTGCGCGCGCACGGCGCGGCCCTGCCCGCGCTGCGGCCCTGGCTCGACGCGGGCGCACAGGCCGTGATCGACCAGCAACTGGCGCTGCTGGCCGGCCCCACCGAGGTGGCCGAGGCGAGCGAGCTGCCCGGCGTGCTGGTGGCGCCGCCGTGGCTGGCCAAGGTGCAGAAGAAAGCGGCCGGCGCGCTCGCGCTGGAACCCTTGGCATCGACGCCGGTGGAGCAATGGCAGGAAGGCGAACGCGAGAAGGCGCTGCGCATCAACTCCTGGCAAATGAACCGCCATGCATCGGCGCGCCAGGACCTGTCGGTGCTGATGGACGAACTGGGTTTCGACAAGTCGAAGCAGAAGACGATCGGCCCGCTGGGCAAGCTGGCGGCCGAGGCCGTGAAGGCCGGCGACGCCGACGCGCTCATCACCCACTGGCGCGCGATGGTGGCCGAGCGCAAGAAGGAGCGCTATTACTGGTTTCGCTTCGACTCGGCCTATGCCGCGCTGCTGCCGGCCGCCGTCGGCGTGCCGTTCTGGAATGCCGTGGCCGGCGAGGCCGAGAGCGACGACATCGGGCTCATCCTGGCCACCCACGGCCTGGCCGTGCTGCCGGGCCTGGTGGCCATGGTGCGCACCAAGCCTACCGAGAACCTCTCGTATGCGCTGAACTACGGCGCGGCCGAACTGGCCATGCCCGCAGCACGCGCCTTCGCCAAGCTGAAGACGCTGCGCGCCGAAGGCCGCGCCTGGCTGCTGAAGTACCCCGAGCACACCGCCTGCGGCCTGATTGCACCCGCGCTCGGCAAGGCCGGCGAGGCGCGCGACTGCGCCGGCTCCGCGCTGCGCCTGCTGCAGGCCAACGGCCACGAGGCGCTGCTGCTTGAGGTGGCCGGCCGCTACGGCAAGCCCGAAGTGGTGGAGGCATTGCGCGCCGTGCTCGACGAAAGCCCGCTCGACCGCTTCCCCACCAAGCGCGCCAAGCTGCCCGAGTTCTGGCAGCCGCGCGGCTGGCGCCGGCCCGCGCTGAAGAACGGCAAGGCCCTGCCCGACGACGCACTCGACAACCTCGGCCAGATGCTGACCTTCCCGACCAACGAAGAGGTCTACGGCGGCATCGCCGTGGTCAGGGAAGCCTGCGACGCCGTCTCGCTGGCCGAGTTCGCCTGGGACGCCTTCACCGCCTGGCTCGAAGCCGGCGGCCCGAGCAAGGAAGGCTGGGCGCTCACCATGCTGGGCCAGTTCGGCAACGACGACACCGCGCGCAAGCTCACGCCCTTCATTCGCGCGTGGCCCGGCGAGGCGGCGCATGCGCGCGCCGTGACCGGGCTGGACGTGCTGGCCACCATCGGCAGCGACGTGGCGCTGATGCTTCTCAACGGCATTGCGCAGAAGGTCAAGTTCAAGGGCCTGCAGGACAAGGCGCGCGAGAAGATCGACGCCATTGCCGAAGCGCGCGGCCTGAGCACCGAAGAGCTCGAAGACCGGCTCGCGCCCGACCTCGGCCTGGACGAGCAGGGCACGATGCGGCTGGACTTCGGCCCGCGCGCGTTCAAGGTGGGCTTCGACGAAACGCTCAAGCCGTATGTGCGCGAGACCACCGACGGTGTGGACGGCGCCCGCCTGCCCGACCTGCCCAAGCCCAAGAAGACCGACGACGCCGAGCTGAGCAAGGAGGCCGTCGAGCGCTTCAAGCTGCTGAAGAAGGACGCACGCACCATCGCCAGCCAGCAGCTGCTGCGCCTGGAGGTGGCGATGTGCGCGCGCCGGCGCTGGACGCCCGAGGTGTTTCGCATGTTCCTGGTCGAGCATCCGCTGGTGCGCCACATCGTGCAGCGGCTGATCTGGGGCGTGTATGCGGTGGAAGGCGACGCCAACTACGGCGGCACGCTGCAGGCGTGCTTCCGCGTGGCGGAGGACGGCAGCTACACCACGGCCGAGGACGACGCGTTCGAGTTGCCGGAACCGGGCCACGGCTCGAACATCCGCATCGGCGTGCCGCATGCGCTGGACCTGCCGGCCGCCGACGCCGCGGCCTTCGGCCAGGTGTTCGCCGACTACGAGCTGCTGCAGCCCTTCGCGCAGATCGGCCGCGACGTGTACACGCTGACCGACGAAGAGAAGAAGAGCCTGAAGCTGGAGCGCTGGAAGGACGTCAAGGTGCCCACGGGCCGCGTGCTGGGGCTGGCCAACAAAGGCTGGCGCCGCGGCCAGGCGCAGGACGCGGGCTGCATCTGGTACTTCAGCAAGCCGCTGGGCACGAGCCGCGTGATCGAGCTCAGCCTGGACCCCGGCATCATCGTCGGCATGGTGGACGAGTACCCCGAGCAGACGCTGGGCCAGGTGCAGGTCGGCAAGCCCTCGGGCTGGGGCGACATGCAGGATGCGGAAACGCTGAACCAGCTCGACCCGATTTCCGCGAGCGAACTGATCCGCGACATGGAAGGCCTGCGGGCCTGAACGACACACACATGGCCACATCGAACAAGACCAAAGACGCCTCCGGTACGGCATCGCAGCAACTGCAGCGCCCACCGGCGGAAATCCTCCACGCCGATCAGTTCGCGCGCCTTCAGGCGCAGGACACCGACCCGCGCCCGCCCGGCTGGGCACTGGGCCTGAAAGCCGCGCGCTCGTTCATCCTGGGCGACGCGGCGCTCGGCATCGCGCCGAAGATCGTCGCGCCCGTGGCCAGCATCGAGCGCATGCTCGTCACGCTGGCCACCGGCCGCGGGCTGATGCTGGTGGGCGAGCCGGGCACGGCGAAGTCGATGCTGTCGGAGCTGCTGGCCACGGCCATCTCGGGCATCTCGACGCTCACCATCCAGGGCGGCGCGTCGATCACCGAAGACCAGATCAAGTACGGCTGGAACTACGCGCTGCTCATCAACGAAGGCCCGAGCCCGCGCGCCATGGTGCCCGCGCCGCTGTACCTGGGCATGCAGCGCGGCCAGGTGGTGCGCTTCGAGGAAATCACGCGTGCGCCGCTGGAGGTGCAGGACTGCCTGCTGGGCATGCTGTCGGACCGCGTGATGGCGGTGCCCGAGCTCTCGGGCGAGCACGGCATGCTTTACGCACGCGAGGGCTTCAACATCATCGCCACCGCCAACACGCGCGACCGCGGCGTGAACGAGATGAGCGCGGCGCTGAAGCGGCGCTTCGACTTCGAGACGGTGTTCCCCATCCTGGACTTCGACCGCGAACTGGCGCTGGTGCAGGAATCGTCCGCGCGGCTGCTCGCGCAGAGCGGCATTCCGAAGACCGTGCCCGCGCCGGTGCTGGAGCTGCTGGTGTCGACCTTCCGCGACCTGCGCGGCGCACCGGGCAAGGCCGAAAAAGGCAACGGCAACGGGGGCAACGACGGCGCGATGGACAAGCTCACCGCCGTGATGTCGACCGCCGAAGCCGTGAACGTGGCGCATGCGGTGGGCGTGCGTGCCTGGTTCCTCGAACAGCGCGAAGGCTCGCCGGCCGACCTGGTCGACTGCATCGCCGGCACGGTGGTGAAGGACAACGCGGACGACCGCGCCAAGCTGCGGCGCTACTTCGAGCAGAAGGCGGCCAAGCGCAACGGTGCCCACTGGCGCGCGTACTACGAAGCGCGCCACCGCCTGCCCTGACCATACCGCGATGACACAGCCCCACATCGTCGGCGTGCGCCATCACAGTCCGGCCTGCGCGCGGCTGGTGGCCGAGCGCATCCGCACGCTGCGCCCGGCGTTCGTGCTGATCGAAGGCCCGGCCGATTTCAACGAGCGGCTCGACGAGCTGTACCTGCCGCACCGCTTGCCGGTGGCGATCTACAGCTACCTGTCGGGCGACGCCCGGCACCACGGCTCGTGGTCGCCCTTTGCCGAGCATTCGCCCGAGTGGCAGGCGCTGGTGGTGGCGCGCGAGGTGGGCGCGGCCGTGCGCTTCATCGACCTGCCCGCGTGGCACGGCGCCTTCTCGCACATGGAGAACCGCTATGCCGACGTGGCCGACCATGCACATGAGGAACGCGCCGAAGCCTACGAGCGCGCGCTGACCGAGAAACTTTCCGTGCAGGGCCGCGACGCGCTGTGGGACCACCTGTTCGAGGACGGCTGCGAGGCGGCCGAACTGGCGCAGCGCCTTGGCACCTACTTCGATCATCTGCGCGGCGACGACGCCGGCTCGCAGGGCAACCAGGCGCGCGAACAGATGATGGCGCGCTGGATCGCCTGGGCGATGGCGCAACCGGCCGAGCCCGGCCGCGCGCAGGCGCTGGTGGTGTGCGGCGGCTACCACGCGCCCGCGCTCGCGCGGCTGTGGCCGGGCATGCCCGCCGAGTTGCCCGCCACGCCTGAGCCTTCGCACGAATCCACCGAGCCAGACGAAGAAGACGAAGAAGGCGCCGGCACGCGCGATGCGCAAGCCCCGCTGCGCTTCGGGTCCTACCTCGTGCCCTACACCTTCAAGCGCCTGGACGCCTTCGCCGGCTATGCCTCGGGCATGCCCTCCCCGGCCTACTACCAGTGGGTGTGGGAGCTGGGCCCCGAAGGCGCGGCGCACCGCGCGCTGCAGCACGTGATGCAGCGCCTGCGCGAGAAGAAGCTCCCCGCCTCCACCGCCGACCTGATGGCCGTGCATCTGCGCGCGCAGGGGCTCGCGCGGCTGCGCGGGCACGAGAAGCCGCTGCGTTCCGACTGGCTCGACGCGCTGGCCGGCGCACTGGTGAAAGACGCGCTCGACGCCCCGTTGCCCTGGACCTACCGCGGCGCCATGCGCCCCGGCACCGATCCCGTGCTGGTGCAGGCGATGGACGTGCTGGCCGGCGACACCGTCGGGCGCCTCGCGCCGGGCACGCCGCAGCCGCCGCTGGTGGCCGCGGTGCAGGCCGAGCTGGCGGCGCACGGCATCGTGCTGCGCGGGCAGCTCAAGCTCGATTTGCTGGGCGAGGCCGACCGTGCGAAGAGCCGCGTGCTGCACCGGCTGTCGATCCTGCGGCTGCCTGGCGTGCGGCGCACGCAGGGGCCGAAGCTCGCGATGTCGGGCGAGCGCACCGAACTCTGGTCGCTCGGCGAACCGCTGGAACAGCAGGCCGCGCTGATCGAGGCCGGCGCCTGGGGCGCAAGCCTGCACGACGCCGCGCGCGCCCGGCTGGAAGACGACCTGCGGCAGGCACAAGGCCAGATCGCCCCGCTGGCCGACGGCCTCAACCAGGCCGCATGGGCGGGCCTGTCGGCGCTCAGCGATGCGTTGCTGCGCGAGCTGCAGGGCGCCATTGCCAACGAAGCGCGCTTCGAGGCGCTGGGGCCCGCCCTGTCGGTGCTGCACACGCTGCTGCGCCACGGCCAGACGCTGGGCATGGCCGACGCGCCGGTGCTGCGCGTGGTGATCGGCGCGGGCTTCGATCGCGCGCTGTGGCTGCTGGAGCCGCCCGCCGCCGTGGCGCCGGCCGACATGCAGCCGCACCTGGAAGGCCACCTGGCGCTTCGCCAGATCGTGGCCGACGTGCTGGCCTATGCGCAGGACAACGCCCACGGCGCACACGACATGCACGTGCCCTCGCTGCTCGACGTGGAGCCCGCCCGCGCGCTCGCCGTGTGGCAGCGCAAGGCCGCCGACGCCGGCGCCGCGCCCGTGAGCCGCGGCGCGGCGCTGGGCGCCACGCTGAGCCTGGCCGGTCGCTTGCCGCATGCACAAGCGCATGAAGACGGCGTGGACGAGGCGATGCTGCTGCTGCACTCGCTGCCCGCCCCCGTGCTCGGCGATGCGCTCACCGGGCTGCTGGCGCTGGCGCGCGAGACGCTGGCGTCCGAGCCCGCCTTCATCGCCGGCATGGACCGCACCGTGCAGGCACTGGACAACGCCGACTTCGTGCGCGCCATGCCCAGCCTGCGCGCCGCCTTCGCCTGGCTGCCGCCGCAGGAGCGCGGACTGCTGGCCGACCAGGTGCTGGCGCTGCACGACGCCGCGCACCTGTCGCGCCGCACGCTCACGGCGCACCGCGCCGGCGAGGCCGCGCCCGCGCAGCTGGCCGAGGCGCGCCGCGTGGAAGACGCCGTGCTCGCGCGCCTCGCCGCCTGGGGCGTGACGCTCGACGATACGCAAGGAACGCTTCACCCATGAGCCTGGACATTCCCGACCCGCTGCAACGCTGGCGCCTGCTGCTGGGCGACCCCGCCGAGTCGGCCTGCGGCGGCCTGAGCGCCGAAGCGAAGGCGGCCGACGCCGCGCTCGACTGGCTCTACGGCCGCGACAGCGACCGCGCGAGCCGCGGCGAACGCAGCGCCGGCCTGGGCCCCTCGGCGCTCAGCACGCCGGACTGGATCAACACCATCCACACGCTCTTTCCGAAGGAAGTGATCGAGCGGCTGGAGCAGGACGCGGTGGAGCGCTACGGCATCGACGAGGTGGTGACCAACCTCGAGGTGCTGGAGCGCATCGAGCCGTCGGAGTCGCTGCTGCGCGCCGTGCTGCACACCAAGCACCTGATGAACCCCGAGGTGCTGGCCGCCGCGCGCAAGCTGGTGGCCGAGGTGGTGCGCCGCATCATGGAGAAGCTCGCCACCGAAGTGCGCCAGGCCTTCAGCGGCAGCCGCGACCGGCGCCGCCGCTCGCGCATGAAGGTGGCGCGCAACTTCGACTTCAAGCAGACGCTGGCGGCCAACCTGCACCGCTACGACCCCGAGCGCCGCAAGCTCTACGTGGAGCGGCCGGTGTTCATCAGCCGCACGAAGCGGCATGCCGAGCCGTGGGACATCATCCTGCTGATCGACCAGAGCGGCTCGATGGTCGACTCGGTGATCCACAGCGCGGTGATGGCGGCCTGCCTGTGGCAGCTGCCCGGCATGCGCACGCGGCTGGTGGCCTTCGACACGGCGGTGGTCGACCTGACGGCCGACGTGTCCGACCCGGTCGAGCTGCTCATGAAGGTGCAGCTGGGCGGCGGCACCGACATCGCGAAGGCGGTGGGCTATGCGCAGTCGCTCGTCGCCAATCCGGCCCGCAGCATCGTGGTGCTGGTGAGCGACTTCTACGAAGGCGGCAGCCCCCACGAGCTGGTGCGGCGCGTGAAGGCGCTGGTGGAGTCCGGCGCCAAGGTGCTGGGCCTGGCCGCGCTCGATGCACAGGCCGAACCCAACTACGACCGCGAGATGGCCGCGCGGCTGGTGCGCGAAGGCGCGCAGATCGGCGCGATGACGCCGGGGCAACTGGCCGGCTGGCTCGCAGAGAAGGTGCAGGGATGAGCAACGACATCGCATGGCGCACCGACCTGCTGGAGCTGACGCCCGAGGCGCTCACGGCACTGGCCAACGCGGGCTTCGTGAAGCGTGCGCAGAAGGACGTGGCCGCCGGCTTGCTGCCGCGGCTGGAGGCCGGTGTGGACGGCGTGGTGCAGGCGCATTTCGACGACGGCGTGCGCACCAGCCTGCCGCCGGGGCGCACCCTGCGCGATGCGCAGTGCAGTTGCCCGGCCAGCGGCATGTGCAGGCACCGCGTGATGCTGGTGCTGGCGTACCAGGCACTGGCGGCGTCTTCGAAAGCGCAGGCACCTGCGGCCGCGGACGATGCGCCCGCCGAGCCCGACGGCGCCTGGAACCCCGCGCAGTTCGACGATGCCGCGCTGGCCGCGAGCTTTGCGCCGTCCGTGCTCGAACAGGCGAACAAGCTGGCCGCCGCGCGCCCGGTGGTCGGCGTGCAGGCGTGGCGCAGCGCGAGTGCGCCGCCGGTGGCGCGGCTGCCGATGTGCAGCGTGCGCTTCTTCTCGCGCAGCTCGCTCGTGCATGCGCGCTGCGACTGCAAGCAGGGCAGCGGCTGCGCGCACGTGGTGGTCGCGGTGTGGGCGTTCCGCCAGGCCGGCGCGCTGACGCCGGGCGCCGCGGAAGCGATGGTCGAAGTCCGCCCGCCCACGTCGGCGGATGCGGACGCAACGGCCGGCGCACAGCAGCCGCTGATGCAGGGCGACGCTGCGCGCACGCTGCGCGCCCATATCGACGCCCTGCTGCTCTCGCTCTGGCTCGACGGCTCGGGCCAGCCGCTGATGGCGCTCGCGGCACGCTTCGAGGCCGTGCGCGAACAGGCCCGCGCGCTGGGCTGGAACTGGGTCGACGACGCGCTCGACGAGCTGTGGCAGCTGCTGCAGGCGCAGCAGGCACGCAGCAGCCGCTTCGAGCCGCTGCGCCTGGTGCGCGTGCTGGCCGAGCTGTGGGCGCGGCTGCAGGCGGCGGCGCATGCGGAACAGCCGGGCACCGCGCGGCCGGCCCTGCTGGCGAGCCAGATCCTCGGCGTCGGCGTGAAGGGCGAGGTGGCGCTCGACCACCTGCGGCTGGTGTCGCTCGGCGCCGAGCTCTGGTCCGACGACACGGCGGAAGGCGCGAGCATTCTCTTTGCCGACCCCGACACGCAGAACGTGACGGTGCTGGAGCGCCAGTGGACGCGCGCGGCCGACGCGGCGGCCGGCGGCGCGGCGCAGGCGCTGATGAACCGGCGCGTGGCAGGCTTTCCGCTGCGGCAGCTCGCGAGCGGGCAGGTCATCACCAAGACCGCGACGCGGCGCGCCAACGGGCTGGTCGACATCACGGCCGGCGCGCGGCAGACGGGCGTGCTGCCGCTCTCGCCCACGTCGTGGAACGACCTCGTCGCGCCGCTGCGGCAAGGCAGCGTGGCCGCGCTGGTGGCGCACCTGCGCGAGGCGCCGCCCGATTTCGTCCGGCCCAGGCAGGCGGCGAGCGGTGCGTCCGCCGGGGCCTCCGGGCAGCTGCACGTGGTGGCCTTCGATCGCATGGAGGTGGTGTCGTGCCACTGGGATGCGGCCGCGCAGGTGCTGCATGCGGCGCTGGCGCAGGCACAGGCGCTGGTGGACGAGGCAGGCGAACCCGTGGCGGTTCCCGCCGAAGAACTGCTGCATCTGGCGCTGCCGCATCGCGCGGTGGCGCCGGGCGCGGTCGATGCGCTGGCCCGCACCCTCGCCGGCGACCATGGCGCGCTGCGCGCCGTGGCGGGCACGGTGCACCTGCAAGGCGGCGTGGCGGTCATGCAGCCGCTGAGCCTTCTGACCGCACAACGCGCCGTGGTGCTGCAGGTCGAGACGGTGGCGCCGCAGCCGCTGGGCCTGCACAGCGAAGTCGACGAGGCGCCCGCGCTGAACGCGCTCGCGAACGACACGCTCGCGCTGCTGGCGTTGTGGCTGCGCCAGGGCCTTCGGCATCAGGGCGGCAATGCGCTGTCGCGTGCCGAGGCACAGGTGCTGCGCCTGAAGCAGGCCGGGCTCGGCCGAGGCGCGGCGCTGCTGGGCACGGTTCTGGAAAACCTGCGCTCGGCACAGCGGCCGGCGCTGGTGGCGCAACTGGCGATGCTGGGGCTGCTGATGCAGGGCGTGGCGCAGTCCGCAGCCACAGAGGCATCGGCATGAAAAAACCCCCAAGCCATGGCTGACTTGGGGGTTCTTTGCATGGTGCCGCTTGTCGGAATCGAACTGACGACCTTCCGCTTACAAGGCGGGTGCTCTACCAATTGAGCTAAAGCGGCTGAAATTCCAGTGCGTGATTCTAGTGGCGTTGGCCGGCACGGCCGCCCGCCCTGCACACACCTACTTGACGCGCTTGAGCGACGGCCGCGAGCCGCCGTTGACCGGCGGGCGTGGCGGCTCGTCGACCGGGTCGGTGCCTGCACCGGTATCGACGACGGGTTCGTCGCCGTCCTCGCCCGTCACCAGGTGGACGACCTTGCCAGCGTCGCCTTCGGTGCCGCGCGAAGCGTCACGCAAGGGCATGCGCGCCGGGCCCTGCGGCGACGGCACGGCCGCCGGGGCGTCGCCGCCCTGCAGGTCCGCGGGAACGGAGGGCACAGGCGCAGGAAACGCCATGCCCTGTCCGTTCTCGCGCGCGTAGATCGCAATCACGCGCCCCACCGGCACGCTGATTTCTCGCGCCGAGCCCGCGAAACGGGCCTTGAACTCGATGAAATCGTTGCCCAGCTTGAGCGAACTGGTCGCGTCGAAGCTGATGTTGAGCACGATTTCGCCGTTCTTCACGTACTCGCGCGGCACCTGGACGGTGTCGTCGACCTGCACGGCGACATAGGGCGTGAACCCGTTGTCCGTGCACCATTCATACAACGCCCGGATGAGGTACGGGCGGGTGGAAGACGACTCGAGCGCGTTGATCATGAAAGACGGCGAAGAACAGTGAAAGCAGGCACGGAGCTTACTTACTTGCGCATGACCTTTTCGGACGGGGTCAGTGCCTCGATGTAGGCGGGGCGCGAAAAGATGCGCTCGGCGTACTTCAGCAGCGGCGCAGCGTTCTTGCTGAGGTCGATGCCGTAGTAGTCCAGGCGCCAGAGCAGCGGCGCAATGGCCACGTCGAGCATCGAGAAGTTGTCGCCCAGCATGTACTTGTTCTTGAGGAACACGGGGGCCAGCTGCGTGAGGCGGTCGCGGATGTGCGAACGGGCCTTCTCGATCGCCTTCTCGTTGCCCTTGGTGGTGCGGTTCTCGAGCATGGCGACGTGCACGAACAGCTCCTTCTCGAAATTGAGCAGGAACAGGCGCACGCGGGCGCGGTCGACCGGGTCGCCGGGCATCAGTTGCGGATGCGGGAAGCGCTCGTCGATGTACTCGTTGATGATGTTCGACTCGTACAGGATCAGGTCGCGCTCGACCAGGATCGGCACCTGGCCGTACGGATTCATCACGCTGATGTCTTCGGGCTTGTTGTAGAGATCGACGTCGCGAATCTCGAAGTCCATGCCCTTTTCGAACAACACGAAACGGCAACGGTGGGAAAAGGGGCAGGTCGTTCCTGAATACAAGACCATCATGGCGAGAGACTCCTAAAAATCAAAAAGAGTGGGTCGCGTTGGCAACCCACTCTGTGGGACCGGTTGCCCCCAGCGGGCGCCCGGTCGGCGTGGACGGAACTACTTGACGTCTTTCCAGTACGAGGCGTTCAGTCGCCACACAAAAACCACCGACATGGCCAGGAACAGCAGCACCCACACGCCGATACGAATGCGGGTGTTCTGTGCCGGTTCGGCCATCCATTGCAGGTAGCTCACCAGGTCGCCGACGGCATTGTCGTATTGCACGGATGTCAGGGTGCCGGGAGTGACTTGCTCCCAGCCCTTGAACACTTCGGTTTCGTGGCCGTGCTGTTCGACCTTGGTGTAGACCGGTCGGCGTTCGCCTTGCAGTTCCCACAGGGGGTTCGGCATGGCGACGCTCGGGAACACGAGATTGTTCCAGCCGGTGGCTTTGGTGTCGTCGCGATAGTACGTGCGCAGATACGTGTAGAGGTAATCGGCACCCGTGCCGCCGTGGCCGGCGCGCGAGCGGGCGACCAGCGTCAGGTCGGGTGGCGTGGTGCCGAACCACTCCTTGGCTTGGCGCGCGTCGATGTTGGCCTTCATGGTTTCGCCAACCTTGTCGGTCGTGAACAGAAGGTTGTCCTTGATCTGCTGCTCGGTGATGCCGATGTCCTGCAGGCGGTTGTAGCGCATGAACGCGGCCGAGTGGCAGTTCAGGCAGTAGTTGACGAACAGCTTGGCGCCGTTCTGCAGCGATGCCACGTCGTTGGTCTTGTTGGGCGCCTTGTCCCAGGCAATGCCCTCGGACTCGGCGGACGCCGCCGCGGAAAAGGTCAGGCCCAGTGCCAGACCCAGGACCGCGAGCCAGCCGGAAATGCTTTTCTTCATCGTGTGTTCTCTCAGCTCTTGGGGGCGGCTTGTCTCAATGCGCGGCAAAGACCACGCGCTCGGGCACGGGCTTGAAATCGCCCTTGCGGCTCCACCACGGCATCAGCAGGAAGAAGCCGAAGTAGAAGAGCGTGCCGATCTGCGAAATGGTCTGTGCGATGTCGAGGGCAAAGGAACCGATGACCAGGTTGCCCCAGACGCCCGGCGGCTGGATGCCCAGATAGCCCAGGATCAGGAAGAAGAACACGAACACGCCGTACACGTACTTGTGCCAGCTCGGGCGGTAGCGGATCGACTTGACTTCGCTGTGGTCGAGCCACGGCAGGAAGAACAGGATGATGACCGAGCCGCCCATCACGAGCACGCCCCAGAACTTGGCGTCGAAGGTCTTCAGCAGGAAGATGACCACGGCCGCCACGACCAGGGCCGCGATCTTCAGGCCCGTGCCCGACTTGCCCTTGACGAAGTTCCAGATGGCGGCCGCGCCGATGATCAGCGCGAACACGTTGACCATGTCGTCGGTGGTCGCGCGCAGCATCGAATAGAACGGCGTGAAGTACCAGACCGGGGCGATGTGGTTCGGCGTCTTCAACGAGTCGGCCGGAATGAAGTTGTTGTATTCCAGGAAGTACCCGCCGGCTTCAGGGGCGAAGAAGATCACCGCCGAGAAGATCGTGAGGAACACCACCACGCCGAAGATGTCGTGCACCGTGTAGTACGGATGCGACGGGATGCCGTCGACCGGATGGCCGTCGGGCCCGCGGTTGGCCTTGATCTCGATGCCGTCGGGGTTGTTCGAACCCACTTCGTGCAGCGCGATCAGGTGGGCCACCACGAGGCCGAGCAGCACCAGCGGCACGGCGATCACGTGGAAGCTGAAGAAGCGGTTCAGCGTGGCGTCGCTCACCACGTAGTCGCCGCGGATCAGCAGGGCCAGGTCGGGGCCGATGAACGGAATGGCGGCGAACAGGTTCACGATGACCTGGGCGCCCCAGTAGCTCATTTGCCCCCACGGCAGCAGGTAGCCCATGAAGGCTTCGGCCATCAGGCACAGGAAGATCGCGCAGCCGAACACCCAGATCAGCTCGCGCGGCTTGCGGTAGCTGCCGTACATGAGGCCGCGGAACATGTGCAGGTACACCACGATGAAGAACGCCGAGGCGCCCGTCGAATGGATGTAGCGGATGAGCCAGCCCCACGGCACGTCGCGCATGATGTACTCGACCGATGCGAACGCCTGGGTCGCGTCGGGCTTGTAGTGCATCACCAGGAAGATGCCGGTGACGATCTGGATCACCAGCACCAGCATGGCCAGCGAGCCGAAGATGTACCAGAAGTTGAAGTTCTTCGGTGCGTAGTACTTGCCCCACTGGTCGTTCCAGAGTTTGCTCAGCGGGAACCGGTTGTCGACCCAGTTGAGCAGCTTCGCGCCCGCGGGCGCATTGGGGGAGATGTCGTGGAATTCAGCCATGTCGTTCTTCTGCCTCAGGCCTTCTTGGAATCTTCACCGATCAGGAGCTTGGTTTCCGACAGGTACATGTGCGGCGGCACCGGCAGGTTGTCGGGCGCGGGCTTGTTCTTGAAGACCCGGCCGGCCAGGTCGAACGTGGAACCGTGGCAAGGGCAGAGGAAGCCGCCTTCCCAGTCGGCGGGCAGCGAGGGCTGCGGGCCGGCCTGGAAACGGTCGGTGGGCGAGCAGCCCAGGTGGGTGCAGATGCCGACCACGACCAGCACGTCGGGCTTGATCGAGCGGTGCTCGTTCTGCGCGTACTTGGGGGTGAATTCGTCGGGGTGACGCTTGGAGAGCGGGTCTGCGAGCTGGCCGTCCAGCTTGGGAAGTTCGGCGAGTTGCGCCGGCGTGCGCTTGAGGATCCAGACCGGCTTGCCGCGCCATTCGACGGTGATCTTCTCGCCGACCTTGAGGCCGCTGATATCGACCTCGACCGCGGCACCCGCAGCCTTGGCCTTTTCGGACGGCTGGAAAGTGCTCACAAAGGGGATGGCGGTGGCCACGCCACCTGCTACGCCGGCACATCCGGATGCGATCAACCACGTCCGCTTGCTGGTGTCGGTCCGGGGCGAGCCGGAGGTCATGTCACTCATGGGGATCCTCTTGTCTTCTTCGCTGGAGCAGGGCCAACCTTAACCGTAGCAAGGTCAACCAAGGATTGTAGCGGGGCGCTTCAAGGAGTTTCAACAGGCGGAAAACCCGCTGAAGCGGCGCGCGGGGGCGCCGCGCGGGCTTGCGCTGCGCGCCATCGAAGGAGCGGCCGTGCCGCCCGCGTGACGGGGCGGCACGGCCCCGCACGGGCTCTCAGTTCAGGAGACCGTGCTGCGTCGCCTCGTGGACCGCCTGGGTCCGCGACTTCACGGAGAGCTTGCGATAGATGCTCTTGGCGTGGAACTCGACCGTGTTGACCGAGAGAAAGACCGCCTCGGCAATCTCGCGATTGCTCCAGCCCTGCGCAATGAGCCGCAGCACCTTGAGTTCACGCGGCGACAGCGGGCTGGGCGCCGGACGGGCTTGGGCGGGAGACGCCGACGGCATCGAAGGCCGCGTCATGACCGGCGCGATGCCCTGCGGCCTGGACGACGCTGCGATCATGCTCAGCAGGCGGCGCGCCACGCGCGAGTCCATCGGCGCGCCGCCGCGCTCGATCGATCTCAGCAGGAAGGCCAGTTCGGCATCGTCCGCCTCGGTCAGCAGGTACCCCACCGCCCCCGCGGCAATGGCGGCGTCGACCAGTTCGTGGTCGTCGGCGGCCGACATCGCAACACTTTCGATCCACGGGTAGGTCTGGCGAACGTGCTTGATGAGCGCCACGGCGTCGCGGTCGGGCAGGCGCATGTCTATCAGCACCAGGTCGTAAGGCAGCGCCGCCAACAGGTTGCAGGCCTCGGCGCGCGTGGACGCAATCACCACGCGGCGACCCGGCGCGAGCCCGCTCACGATGCGCCGCATGCGCCCGCCCATGGCGAGGTCCTGCTCCACGACCAGCACGCCGTGGAAGGCGGCGCCGTAGGAGGCCTCGGGCGCTCCGGGCGCCAGCATCGGCAACGAAGAAGAGGGCTGGAATACAAGACTCATGGCGACAACTCCGGGAAATGTTCACTTTCGTATCAGACGTTGCAGGAACGATGCCCGCCCGGAAACAGTTGGATGCGTGGACCCCGTCTTCAGGCCGATCACATTGATTTCATTGGGGAATACCGAAGCAATCGGTGAAATCCGGGCCTGCGGAAAGCGGTAGGTGGACGCTATTTCGCGTCACTGTTACGAAGCATGTGGCGGAGCACGTTACGTAGCACTCAATCAACTTCTTCGCAGGAGGTCGGCCCGGGTGAAAGGTCGCTCCAGATTGGCGAGCCTGGCGGCGATGATCTCGAGCGCCCCCTGGGTCGGCGCCGCGCGGCCATGCATGAGAACGGCCATGAGCGCTGCCACGCCAAGCAGCATCCAGCGCGCGCCCCACGGCCGCGCAGGCGCGTGCCGCTGCAGCGTCAGGAACACCGCGCTCGCGAGCGTGCCCAGCAATGCGCCAGCCACGACTTCGGAGTTCGAGTGCGCTTCGAGCGCCAGCCGCGACACGCCGATGGCCATGGCCAGGCACCACCCGAAGGCCGCGGCCATGAGGCGCACGCGCGCGGAAAAGCGCGACGCGGTCGCCCACAGCAACACCGGCCACACGCTGGTCGCCAGCGCGGTATGGCCACTGAAGCCGGTGAAGTTGAGGGTGGCGCTGCCAATGCCCCATCCCATGAAGGCAATCTTCGACACCATGACGACAAGGCCGCAGGCACCAAACAGCAGCACCCATTGCGCAGCGGCCATCCGCGAGCCGGTGTCCGCGAAAAGCCAGAGCGCAACAAGCAGCGCCGTGGGCAGCAAGAAGCCGCTGTCACCGAACCAGGTGAAGGCCTGCCAGAAACTGTGCATGGGTGAGGTCAGGAGCCGGGCGGAGAACGAGGGCGGAAGAGGCAAACCCCACTGGGAGACGCGCATGCGTGCGAGGGTTCCGCAGGCATACTAGCGTCTCCCTCAACAAGCAAAGCTCAAGCAGCCATTTGAATCATGAGCATCCTCAGTGAATTCAAGGAATTTGCCGTCAAGGGCAATGTGATCGACCTCGCAGTGGGCGTGATCATCGGGGCCGCATTCGGCAAGATCGTCGACTCACTCGTGGCCGACATCATCATGCCGATCGCCGGCCTGGTGTTCGGCAAGCTCGATTTCTCGAACCTCTTCGTGGTGCTGGGCACCGCACCGCCCGGTGTGGCGCACACGCTGGCAGACCTGAAGAAGGCCGGCGTGCCGGTGCTGGCGTATGGCAACTTCATCACCATCGCGGTCAACTTCGTGATCCTGGCTTTCATCATCTTCATGATGGTCAAGCAGATCAACCGCATGAAGCGCAACGACGAGCCGGCACCGGTGCCGGCACCCGCCACGCCCGAAGACGTGGTGCTGCTGCGCGAGATTCGCGACAGCCTCAAGCAACGCCCTTGAGCACGAAGGTGCCGCTCAGGCACCTTCCCTTCAAGCAAGCCGGGTGCCGCTCAGGCACCTTCCCTTCAAGCAAGCCGGGTGCCGCTCAGGGACCTTCCCTTCAGGCAAGTCGGGTGCCGCTCAGGCGCCGTTCCTTCGTCAAGTAAACCGGGCGCCGCTCAGCCGCCCTTGAGCACCCTGGCCATGCGCAGCGCCTCGACAAGGCTGGCCGCATCGGCCCGCCCCGTTCCCGCAATGTCGAACGCGGTGCCGTGATCGGGGCTGGTGCGCACCAGCGGCAGGCCCAGCGTCACGTTCACGCCCTTCTCCACGCCCAGGTACTTGACCGGGATCAGGCCCTGGTCGTGGTACATCGCCACCACCACATCGAACTCGCCGCTGGCCGGCATACCCGCCTTGGCGCGCGCGCGCATGAAGACCGTGTCGGGCGCGTAGGGCCCGCGGGCGTCGATGCCTTCGGCGCGCGCGGCCTCGATGGCCGGCGCAACGATCTCGCGCTCTTCCAAGCCGAACAGGCCGCCCTCCCCCGCATGCGGGTTCAGGCCTGCCACGCCGATGCGCGGCGCGCGGCCCAGCGCATGGGTCAGCGCCCGGTGCGTGATGCGCAGCGTGTCGAGCACGCCATCGAAGCGCACCGCGTCGATGGCGTTGCGCAGCGACATGTGGATGCTCACGAGCACGGTGCGCAGCTCGTCGTTGGCCAGCATCATGCGCACCGGCACCTCGGCCACGGTGCGCCCCAGGTGGGCGGCCGCCTCGGCTTGCAGCAGCTCGGTGTGGCCGGGGTACGGAAAGCCGGCGGCCGACAGCGCCTCCTTGTGCAGCGGCGCGGTGACGATGGCGCCGATTTCGCCGCGCAGCGCGGCCCGCGCGGCCCACACCACGCATTCGCCCGCCACGCGGCCGGCCTCGGCGCTGATGCGGCCCTGGGCGATGTGCGACGGCGCAGCGATCACCTGCAGCACGGGAATGCAGCGCGGCGGCACGGTGGCGGCCTCGGCGACCGATTCGATCTCCAGCACCGGCCAGGCCGGGTGCCCCGGCGCGGCCAGCGCCTGCGAGGCCTGGCGCACGGTGCCCACGTCGCCCGCGACGAAGGCGCCGCGGGCGGCCTCCGGCGCGTCGCGGAAGGCCTTGACGATGATCTCGGGGCCGATGCCCGCCGGGTCCCCCAGGGTGATGGCGATGGCGTCGTTCATGCGGGGTTGTCGATGTCGATGAATTCGTGCACCAGGCCGAGCTGCGTCGCCACGTGCGCGGCCACCGCCTGCGCGCCGTAGCGCTCCGTGGCGTGGTGCCCGCAGGCCAGGTAGGCGACGCCCATCTCGCGCGCGTAATGGGCCTGCGGCTCGGAGATCTCGCCGGTGATGAAGGCATCCGCGCCCGCTGCGATGGCGGCCTCGAAGTAGCCCTGCGCGCCGCCTGTGCACCACGCTATGTTTTTAATAGCGCGATGCGCAGTATCCACCAGCGTTACCGGCCTTTTCAGCACCGATTCGACATGCACGGCGAGCGTTCGGGCATCGGCGAAGCCGGCGCCGCGTTCCTGCGCGCCGAGAAAGCCGAGCTCCTGTTCGCCGAAGCGCCCGCCGGCGCCGGCATGCGCCACGAGCCCCAGCTGCAGCCCCAGCTGTGCGTTGTTGCCGAGCTCCGAGTGCGCGTCCAGCGGCAGGTGGTAGGCGAACAGATTGACGTCGGCGCCCAGCAGCAAGCCCAGGCGCTGCTTCATCCAGCCGGTGACGCAGCCGTCCTGGCCGCGCCAGAACAGGCCATGGTGAACAAAGATGGCATCGGCCTCGGCGTGGATCGCGGCCTCGATCAGCGCGCGGCTGGCGGTGACGCCCGAGACGATCTTGCGGACCACGGTGCGGCCCTCGACCTGCAGGCCGTTGGGTCCGTAGTCCTTGAAGCGGCCGGGGGCCAGCAGAAGGTCGAATGCGTGAAGCAGTTCGTGGCGGGTGGTGCTCATCGCGCCATTGTCGCGCCGCCCTCGCCCGCCGTGCCGTCGCGCATGGCATGGCCGCGCGCGGCCAGCGGCAGGAACGCCAGCAGGAAGCCCAGGCCCGCAAGCACCGCCACGTAGTGCGCGGGCGCCATCGTGTCGTGCTGCAGCCAGAGCGTGAGGATCACCGGCGTCAGCCCGCCGAACACCGCGTACGACATGTTGTAGGCGAACGAAAGCCCCGTGAAGCGCACCGGCGCCGGAAAGGCGCGCACACCGGCGATCGGCACCGTGGCGATGGTGCCCACGAACAGGCCCACCAGGCCGTAGTGCCAGAACAGCGTGGCCGGCGTGCCGGGCAGTCCGCTGTAGAACAGGTACGCCGTGGCGAACAGGCCGCCCCAGCCGACCAGCATCACCGCGCGCGTGCCGAGGCGGTCGCTGGCCCAGCCGGTCAGCATGCAGCCCAGCGTGAGGGTCAGCGTGGCCAGCGCGTTGGCCTCCAGCGCCAACGCGGCGGGAATGTGGTGCACCTTCTGCAGGTAGGTGGGCGTGTACAGCACCACCACCACGATGGCGGCCGAAAGCACCCAGGTCAGCAGCGCGACATACACGCAGGCCAGGCGGTGTTCGCGCAGCACGGTGCGCAACGGCAGCTCGCGCGCCACGGTGCGGCGGCTGGCCAGCTCCTTGAACACCGGCGTTTCATGCAGAAAGCGGCGCAGGTAGACCGACACCAGCCCGAACACGCCGCCCAGGATGAACGGAATGCGCCAGGCAAAGTCGCTCACCTGCTCCGGCGCGTAGTGGCGGTTGATGGCCACGGCAATCAGCGAGCCCAGCAGGATGCCGCCGGTGATGCCCGAGGTCAGCATGCCGATGCCGAAGCCGTAGCGCCGTGCGGGCACGTGCTCGCCCACGAACACCCAGGCGCCGGGCATTTCGCCGCCGATGGCCGCGCCCTGAAGCACGCGCATGGCCAGCAGCAGCAACGGCGCCGCGATACCGATGCTCGCGTAGGTGGGCAGCAGGCCGATGACCAGCGTGGGCGCCGCCATCAGGAAGATCGACAGCGTGAACATGCGCTTGCGCCCGAACACGTCGCCGAAATGCGCGATGACGATGCCGCCCACCGGGCGCGCCAGGTAGCCGGCCGCGAAGATGCCGAAGGTCTGCAGCTGGCGCAGCCAGTCGGGCATGTCCACCGGGAAGAACAGCGCGCCCAGCACGGTGGCAAAGAACACGTAGATGACGAAGTCGTAGAACTCCAGCGTGCCGCCGAGGGCGGACAGGGCCAGGGTCTTGTAGTCGCTCGCGCCGAGCGTGCGGGCCGGTTGCGGCTGGGCGCCGTCCGGGAGGGTTGCTTGTGAAGTCATGGCTGGCAGGGAGGTCGTGGCCGCGCGCCCGCCCGTGGAGCGGATGAGAAACGGAACAATGGCGCGTGGACGAAATGCCTGGCCGCGTTCGCCGGATGGGCGCCGCAGGAGGCCTGAAAGAGCGGCCCGGTTCGAGCCGACGGGAGATGCTAAGTGTTAACCCTTATTTCCGCACGCGGGCCGTCCGAATCTCGACCGGACAGCGCGGTCTCTGTCCCATGCGATTGGTGGACAATTGACAACATTGCTGCATCTCCAGGCAGCCTTCCACCGTCTTTCTCTCCAATCTTTCATGAAACGCACCTGGCTGCTCTTTGCCCAAGCCGTGACCGTCCTGCTGGCGGCCTACTTCGTCGTTGCGACGCTCAAGCCCGAGTGGATCAACAAGCGCTCGACATCGCTGGGCGGCGTGGTGTCCATCGTGGAGGCGCCGGCGGGCGGCGCGGCCATCCCGGCCCCCGGCAGCCTGAGCGTGCCGGCCAAGAAGGCCTCGCCCGCGGTGGTGAGCATCAACACCAGCAAGGCCGCTCAGCGCCATCCGCGCAGCAACGACCCCTGGTTCCGCTTCTTCTTCGGTGACCAGGACGACCAGCCCCAGATGGGCCTGGGCAGCGGCGTGATCGTCAGCCCCGACGGCTACATCCTCACCAACAACCACGTGGTCGAGGGCGCCGACGAGATCGAGGTGACGCTGAACGACAGCCGCCACGCGCGCGGCAAGGTGATCGGCACCGACCCCGACACCGACCTGGCCGTGTTGAAGATCGAGCTCGACAAGCTGCCCGTGATCGTGCTGGGCGACTCCGACGCGCTGCAGGTGGGCGACCAGGTGCTGGCCATCGGCAACCCCTTCGGCGTGGGCCAGACCGTGACCAGCGGCATCGTCTCGGCGCTGGGGCGCAACCAGCTCGGCATCAACAACTTCGAGAACTTCATCCAGACCGACGCGGCCATCAACCCCGGCAACTCGGGCGGCGCGCTGATCGACGTCAACGGCAACCTGCAGGGCATCAACACCGCGATCTATTCGCGCTCGGGCGGCAGCATGGGCATCGGCTTCGCCATTCCGGTGTCGATGGCCAAGATCGTGCTCGAGGGAATCGTCAAGGAAGGCCAGGTGCGCCGCGGCTGGATCGGCGTGGAGCCGAACGAACTGTCGCCCGAACTGGCCGAGACCTTCGGCGTGAAGGCGGATACGGGAGTGATCATCACCGGCGTGCTGCAGAACGGCCCGGCCGCCAAGGCCGGCATTCGCCCCGGCGACGTGATCATCGCGGTGGGCGAGAAGAAGACGGACAGCGTGCAGGCGCTGCTGACCGCGGTGGCGGGCCTGAAGCCCGGCAGCAGCTCACGGTTCGCGTTGCAGCGCGGCAGCGACAAGATGGAGCTGGATGTGACGCCGGGGCTGCGACCGAAGAGCCCCGTCAAGCAGGTGCCCAACCAGCCCGAATAAGGCCCGCCCTCGGGCTTTGCGCGCCGGAACTCAGCTGGACGCCGAGTCGGCGCCTTCCTCTTCTTCCGGTTTCTTGCCGGAGCTGGCGAAGTACTTGGCACCGATGATGCCCACCTCGTACAGCAGGCACATCGGCACCGCCAGCGCCAGCTGCGACACCACGTCGGGCGGCGTGAGCACGGCGGCCACGACGAACGCGACCACGATGAAGTAGCCGCGGAAGGACTTCAGCTTCTCGATGGTCACCATTTCGAAGCGCACCAGCAGCATCACCACGATCGGCACCTGGAAGGCCACGCCGAAGGCGATGTACAGCGACAGGATGGCCTCGACGTACGAGGAAATGTCGGGCGTCGCCTGCACAGCGGCTGGCGCAAAGCGCTGGATGAAGCTGAACATCTTGTCCAGCACGAACAGCTGCACGAAGGCGATGCCGCCGTAGGCCAGCAGGCTGCCGAAGAAGATCAGCGGCAGCGCGAACTTGCGCTCATGGCTGTAGAGCCCCGGCGCCACGAACATCCACGCCTGGTACATGAGCCAGGGCAGTGCCAGCAGCACGGCGGCCATCATCAGCACCTTCAGCGGCACGAAGAACGGCGAGAACACGCCGATGGCGATCAGCTTGGCGTCGTGCGGCATGTGCGCCTTGATCGGCATCGCGATGATGTCGATCAGCCCGCCGGGGCCCGGCCAGATGGACAGCAGGATGCCCGCGATGACCAGGCCGTAGACGCAATAGAGCAGGCGGTCGCGAAGCTCGACCAGGTGAGCCACGAACGGCTGTTCGGTGCCCGCCAGCTCGTCTTCTTTGTCGTTGTTCTTGTTGTCGGAATCGGCCATTGGAAAAGAAGATAGCGTGACGTCGGCCGGCGTGCGGCGCTCGGGGAACGCGGTGGTGGGGGTGCGCTAGTTGATCTTGTTGATCGTGTGGGGGCGGAAGCGGGCGACCCGCGCCGCACCCGACAGCGCTTTGGTGCGCACGCCGTTGCGCGACTTGTACCACTGCGGTGTGGCGCCCTGCTTCAAGCGCCAGTTCTTGCGCGGGTGCCGGTACTCCGGCGGCGGTGGCGGCTCGGGTTCGGCCAGCGCCGAGAGTGTTTCGCCCGAAGAACCGCTGAACTGCTTTTCGAAGTCGCTCGCACCGGTGTGGATGCTGTGCTCGACGTCGCGCGCCGCATCCTCCACGGTGGTCTTCATCTTGCGGAGCTCGTCGAGCTCCATCGACCGGTTGACTTCGGACTTGACGTCGTTCACGTAGCGCTGCGCCTTGCCGAGCAGGGTGCCCACGGTGCGTGCCACGCGCGGCAGCTTCTCCGGACCGATGACGATCAGCGCCACGACGCCGATCAGTGCCAGCTTCTCGATACCGAGGTCGAACACGTGCGGTCCGCGCTCAGGACTTCTGACGCGCTTCGACGTCGATGGTCGACTTGTCGTTGACCGGCTGGCCGGTCACTTGCTGGGCGGGTGCCGACGTGCCGGCGGGCGCGTCTGCGCTGCCGTCCTTCATGCCGTCCTTGAAGCCCTTGACGGCGCCGCCAAGGTCGGAGCCCATGTTGCGCAGCTTCTTGGTGCCGAAGATCATGACCACGACGAGCAGCACGATCAGCCAGTGCCAGATGGAAAAAGAACCCATGGGAGAACTCCTAAGAATGTGTCCGATTTTAGTCGGGCGAAATGTGACAGTTTGGCTTAAGCGTACTCAGCCGCGAAGCCATGGCCGGGGACCGCCCATGACATGGACATGGAGATGGTGAACCTCCTGCCCGCCCTCGTTGCCGGTGTTGACGACCACCCGGAAACCACCCTCCGGATAGGGCTTGCAGCCCTGCTCCAGCGCCAGCCGGGGCGCCAGGGTCATGATCTTGCCCATGAGCGCCGCGTCGTCGGGCGTGAGCTGCGCCATCGACGCGATGTGCTTCTTGGGCACCACCATGAAATGCACCGGCGCCCACGGCGCGATGTCGTGAAAGGCGAACAGGTCGTCGTCTTCGTAGACCTTGCGCGAGGGGATCTTGCCTTCGACGATCTTGCAGAAGACGCAGTTCGGGTCAGATGACATCTTTGGATTCCATGGGGCGGCTGTTGTTCATCCGGATCATGCCTTTCACGATCCGGTACAGGAACCACAGCGAAATCAGGCTCCAGGCGATCCAGCCCGGAATGAAGAAGAGCAGCCAGAGCCACGAGGTCACGATGTAGAGCAACCCGGCCCACAGCACCGAGCGGATGCGCCAGCTGAAATGCGACGCCTGCCAGGTGCCTGCGGCGTCGTCGCGCTTGACGAAATCGATCACCAGCGCGATCAGCAGCAGCAGCACCGACGCCTGCGCCCCCGGCACGACGGCGCCGATGGCCACGATCAGGTGCAGGATGTAGCTGACCCAGCCCCAGGTCTTGAGGGAGTCGTCGGGTTCCACGTTCACGATGTCGTTGGCCATGAGGGATGTCCTTTCAACCGTTAACCGTTGCCAGCTTCGCGGGCCTGCACCTTGCGCAGCGCCTTTTCCTCGATGCCGCTGGTGCCCTCGCGGCGCTCGAGCTCCGCGGTGACGTCGGCGGGCGAAAAACCGTAGTGCGCCAGCGCCACCATGGTGTGGAACCACAGGTCGGCCACTTCGTTCACTATTTTCGAGCGGTCGCCACCATGGTCGGCGTCCTTGGCCGCCATCACGACCTCGGTGGCTTCCTCGCCGATCTTCTTGAGGAAGGCGTCGGGCCCCTTGTGCAGCAGCCGGGCGGCGTAGCTTTTTTCGGGGTCGCCGCCGTTCGCAGGCAGGCGGCTCTCGATGACGGCGGCCAGGCGTGCCAGGGCGTCGACGGACGAGGAGGGGCTGGGGGTGTTCACCGTGGCCGTCATTTGTAGATCGATTCCGGGTCTTTCAAGACCGGTTCCACCACCGTCCACTGGCCCTTGTCGTACTTGCTGAAGAAGCAGCTGTGGCGACCGGTGTGGCAGGCGATGCCGGGCTCGTGGCCGAGCTGGGTGACCTTGAGCAGCACCACGTCGTTGTCGCAGTCCAGCCGGATCTCGTGCACGGTCTGCACATGGCCCGACTCCTCGCCCTTGAACCACAGCTTGTTGCGCGAGCGGCTGAAATACACCGCACGGCCCAGCTCGGCGGTCTTTTCGAGCGCCTCGCGGTTCATCCAGGCGAACATCAGCACGTCGTTGCTGCCCTGTTCCTGCGCGATGACCGGCACCAGGCCGTTCGCGTCCCACTTCACTTCATCGAGCCATTTCATCGCGGTATTGTCGGGGATAGAAAAAGACCCTTGAGGAGCGTTCGAACGGCCCCCCGGGGGCGCTGGCTCAGCGGTCGATCCGCACGGGAATGCCCCGCGCGGCCATGCGGGCCTTGGCTTCGCCCACCGTGTGCTCGCCGTAGTGGAAGATGCTGGCCGCCAGCACCGCGTCGGCGCCGCCGGTCTGGATGCCGTCGGCCAGGTCGTCCAGGCTGCCCACGCCGCCCGAGGCGATCACCGGCACGCTGACGGCATTGCTCACCGCGCGGGTCAGCTCCAGGTCGAAGCCGCTCTTGGTGCCGTCGCGGTCCATGCTGGTCAGCAGGATCTCGCCGGCGCCGCGGCGCGCCATCTCGGTGGCCCATTCGACGGCATCCAGGCCGGTGTTCTTGCGCCCGCCGTGGCTGTACACGTCCCAACCCGCGCCGCGCGTGGCGGCCTCTTCGGGGCTGCGGCGCTTGGCGTCGATGGCGACCACGATGCACTGCGAGCCGTACTTCTGCGAGGCGTCGTCGATCACGTTCGGGTCGGCGATGGCGGCGGAGTTGAAGCTGGTCTTGTCGGCGCCCGCGTTGAGCAGCCGGCGCACGTCGGCCACGGTGCGTACGCCGCCGCCCACGGTCAGCGGAATGAAGACCTGCGAAGCCACCGCTTCGATGATCGGCAGGATCAGGTCGCGGCCGTCGCTGGTGGCGGTGATGTCGAGGAAGGTGAGCTCGTCGGCGCCCTGCGCGTTGTAGCGTGCGGCAATCTCGACCGGATCGCCCGCGTCGCGCAGTTCGAGGAAGTTGACGCCCTTGACGACGCGGCCGCCGGTGACGTCGAGGCAGGGAATGATGCGTTTGGCAAGCATGGGGTGGACCAGGAAGGAAGCAGAGAAAGAATCAGAGAACGCGCAGCTGTTGCCAGCCCTGCCACTGGGCGCCGGGCGCGAGCAGCACGGGCTCGTCGATGCGGGCAGCCTCCACGCACAGCATGTGGCGGAAGCCGTCCGCGGGCATGTCGGCGAGTTTCGCACCGAGCACCGCGCCGGGGTTCCACACCACCGTTTCGCTGCAGCTCGCGCTTTGCGAGATTTCGAGCTTGCCGCCCGGCTGCACCAGCCGCAGCGGCTGGGCGGGTGCGGCATACACGCTGTCGAACTCTGCATCGAAATGCAACGCCGCCGCGGTTTCCACGTGGCGGTCGTCGCGCAGCGAATCCCAGCGGTTGGCACCCTGCAGGCCTTCCAGCCGCACATTGGCGATGTCGTCCACGCGCAGGTAGGTGTGCAGTGCCGCAGCAAAGGTCCAGGGCGCTCGGTCGAGGTTGACCAGCGTGAGCGCCGTGCGCAGCTGGCCGCGCGACAGGGTGGCTTCGAGCCGCGCCTCGAAAGCGTGCGGCCAGAGCTTGCGGGTGGCTTCGGCGTCGCGCAGCGTCAGCCGCAGCGTGTGGGGCGCGTCCGACGGCTCGTGCTTCCAAGGCAAATTGCGCATGAATCCATGCTTGGGCAACATGCCGCGCTGGTTGAACTGGGGGCAGCAAACGGGCACGCCGCCGCGGATGGCCGTCTGCCCGTCGAACACCGCCGAAGGGCTCAGGTAAAGCCTTTCCACCCCGTCGCCCGCCGTCCAGGAGAGCACCTGCGCGCCGTGCAAAGCGACGGTGAGGGTGCTTTCGTCGGGGCCTGTGGCGCGCAGTGCGGGCTGGCCGCGAAACTCGATCGGGGTGATTTCCATGGCGAGAATTGTAGGCAGCGCCCGCGCCGTGGCACGGAACTGGTGTCCCGGGCCATTGCGTGCACGGGGCCTTCTTGGATACCCTGTGACCGCTTCAGTCCCGTGCTCGAAAAAATCACTCTCACACGACAAAAGGGGATATGCATGAAGAAAAAGCTGCCGATGGCCGCCTGGATCCTGATCGCCATGGTGCTCGGCATCATCGTGGGCTACATGATCTTCACGAGCTTCCCGGACAAGAAAGCCGCCAAGGAGATCGCCGACTACGTCTCCATCGTCTCGGACGTGTTCCTGCGCCTGATCAAGATGCTGATCGGCCCGCTGGTGTTCTCCACGCTGGTGGTGGGCATCGCGCACATGGGCGACGCCAAGTCGGTGGGCCGCGTGTTCGGCAAGGCCATCGGCTGGTTCCTGACCGCCTCGCTGATCTCGCTGGTCATCGGCCTGATCATGGCCAACCTGCTCAAGCCCGGCGAGAACCTGGGCCTGCCGCTGCCGGACATCGGCGCCTCGGCCAACCTGGCCACCTCCAAGTTCACGCTGAAAGACTTCGTGAGCCACACGGTGCCCAAGTCGTTCGTGGAAGCCATGGCCAACAACGAGATCCTGCAGATCGTGGTGTTCTCGATGTTCTTCGGCGTGGCGCTCGCCTCGCTCGGCGACAAGGCGAAGACGCTGGTGGCGGCCATCGAGGAGCTTTCGCACGCCATGCTCAAGATCACGGGCTACGTGATGAAGCTCGCGCCGCTCGCGGTGCTGGCCGCCATGGCCGCCACGGTGGCCGTCAACGGGCTGGGCATCCTGCTGAAGTTCGCGGTGTTCATGGGCGACTTCTATCTCGGCCTGTTCGTGCTGTGGAGCGTGCTGGTGCTGGCGGGCTTCCTCTTCCTGGGGCCGCGCGTGTTCAAGCTGCTGGTGCTCATCAAGGAGGCCTTCCTGCTGTCGTTTGCCACGGCCAGTTCGGAAGCCGCGTATCCGAAGATCCTGCAGGCGCTCGACCGTTTCGGCGTGAAGCGCAAGATCTCCAGCTTCGTGATGCCGATGGGCTATTCGTTCAACCTGGACGGCTCGATGATGTATTGCACCTTCGCCGTGCTGTTCATCGCGCAGGCCTACAACATCCACATGCCGATCAGCACGCAGGTCACGATGCTGCTGATCCTGATGCTCACCTCCAAGGGCATGGCCGGCGTGCCGCGCGCCTCGCTGGTGGTGATTGCCGCCACGCTGAACCACTTCGACATTCCCGAGGCCGGCCTGCTGCTGATCCTGGGGGTGGACACCTTCCTCGACATGGGCCGCTCGGCCACCAACGCGGTGGGCAACTCCATCGCCACCGCGGTGGTCGCCAAGTGGGAGGGCGAGTTGCTCTCCGAGAGCGACGCCGAGGTCAACGCCCGGGCCATCGACGAGGAGGCCAACGCCACGCTCGCCCACCCGGCGCACGCGTGAGCAGGCACGCCATGAAGCGCATCGGCACGCTTGCATCCGCCTGCGCCGCGCTGCTCGCGGCCCTGGTACTGGCGGTTCCCGCTCAGGCGCAGGAGCTCACCGGCACGCTGGCCAAGGCGCGCTCCACAGGCGCCATCACCCTCGGCTACCGCGAGTCGTCGGTGCCCTTCTCGTACCTCAATGCGCGCAAGGAACCCATCGGCTACTCCGTCGAGCTCTGCCGCTCGCTGGTGAGCTCCATCGAGGACGCGGTGAACAAGAGCCTCGCCATCAAGTGGGTGCCCGTGACCTCGGACTCTCGCATCGACGCGGTCGCCAGCGGCAAGGTCGACCTGGAGTGCGGTTCCACCACCAACAACCTCGAGCGGCAGAAGCGCGTGAGCTTCTCGCCCACCATGTTCGTCTCGGGCACCAAGGTGCTGGTGAAGAAGGGCTCGCCCATCAAGTCGTTCCGCGACCTGGCCGGCAAGAGGGTGGCCGTGACGGCCGGCACCACCAACGAGAAGACGCTGCGCGAGCTGTCGGAAAAGTTCAAGCTCGGCATCAACCTGATCGTGACGCCCGACCATGCGGAGTCCTTCGGGCTGGTGAAGGGCGGACAGGCCGACGCCTTCGCCACCGACGATGTGCTGCTCTACGGCCTGATCGCGCAGGACGCCGCCAAGTCGAACTACGAGGTGGTCGGCGACTTTCTCTCCTACGACCCCTACGGGATCATGTACCGCAAGGACGACGCGCAGCTCAACAAGCTGGTCGTCGACGCCTTCCAGGTGCTGGCGGAAGACGGCGAGATCGAGCGGCAGTACAAGCGCTGGTTCCTGCGCAAGCTGCCCTCGGGGGAGAGCCTCAACCTGCCGATGAGCGCGCAGCTGGAAACGATCATCCAGACGATGTCGGTGAAGGCCGAGTAGCCCAGGGCGCGACAGGGGCTGCCGCCCCGGGCCGTGTGCAACACTGCGGTCCGATGCCACCCAGCCCCGACACGCCCCCCCTCGCCGACCTGCTCGCCCTCGACCGCCGCTGCGAGGCCACCTGGCAGGCGTTGAGCGACACCCTCGAACGACACCTGCGCACCGGGCGCCTCGACGAAGCCCTTGCGCTGGCGCGTGCCGTTCCGCCCGACGACGCCGCGCTGGCCTGCCGGGACCACACCTTCCTGTTCTGGGCCGCCGTCGCCGAAGCCACCGCCGGCGACACGCCCGCGGCACTGGCCCACGTGCAGAACGCGTACCGGCACGGCTACCGCGCCTTCTGGGACTTTGCCGCCCACCGGGTGCCGGAAGACGAAAGCAGCGCCCTCAAGCGCCCGCTGCATGCCAACGCGCAGATCCAGGCCTGGGTCGACTCGGTGTTCGACGGCACCGTGGGCGACTGGGGCATGGACCCGCGGCGCACGCCCTTCTGCTGGTTGGAGCAGGGCCAACTCACGCTCGCCAAGGCGCGCTGCGCCATCGGCAACACCCTGCTGCACAAGGGTGCGCCGGTCTACAGGTTCAGGTTTTTCAACGGCTCCTTCGACATTCCCACCGAGTTTGCGGTGGCCGACGTCGAAGCCTTCGACAACGACCCCGCCGCCACGGCCAACCGCCAGCACTACCAGGCCCGCAGCTACACGCTGCAGGCGCATGCGTTCAAGGTCGGCTATGCGCATCCGCGCGTCCATGCCTTCTGGCGCACGCTGGACAGCTTCGACCTCGATGCCACGCTGGCGCTCATTGCAGAGCCGCCGCTGCACGAACTGCACCGGGGCACCGGCGGTGAGTTCGTCAACCTGCTGCATGCGCTGGTGCAATGCGGCCACCTCGACGCCATCGTGCACCGCCTGCCTGCACTGCCTGCGCACATGGCGCTGTTGCTGATGTGCTTCGACGTGCCCGACATCCGGGCTCGCGCGGCCGCCCACCTGGGCCTGCCCGAACTGCCGGCGCTGTTCGAACTGGCGCTCACGCCTTGTGCGCGCAAGAGCCCGGTCGACGTCTGCCGGCTGATCGACTTCGGCGCCCGGCATCCGCAGTTCCGGCGGCTGCTGGCCACGGTGCTGGCGCGCTACGCGCTGCACAGCTACGACAACTACAACCCGGGCATCAACTGGTTCTTCCAGGCCTTCGCCGAATTTGCGCTCGCACGCGGCGGCGGCCTGCTCGACTTTCTGGTGACCGAACCCGAGCTGCTGCCGGTGCTGCACCGCATGAAGACGCAGGCGGTGTGCGACGACCACGGCAACGACCTGCCGGCGCTGCATCGCACCCTGGTGCTGAACATGGCGTGGAGCGGCCACCCCGACCTGGCGGACTGGCGCGCCGTGCCGGCCACCATGCCGGACCGCACGCGCTTCGCGGCCTCGCACCGCAAGACCGAAGGCGTGATCGCCAGCGCGGCCTTTCGGGCGCTGGCGCGGGCCTGAGACAGGCAAGCCCTAGCGCGCCGGCCACTCCCAGCGCGGGATCTCGCTCATGTCCAGGTTGGCGATACGCGTTTCGCCGAACTGCTTGTCGAGCACCACCGATTTCAGGTCGTCGCTGTCTTCCAGCGCGGCGATCAGCCGCGCGGCATGCGACACCACGATCACCTGCGACTGGCGCGCCGCCTGCGCGATGAGGCGGCCGAGCGCGGGAAGCAGGTCGGGGTGCAGGCTGGTCTCGGGCTCGTTGAGCACCAGCAGCGCTGGCGCGCGGGGCGTGAGCAGGGCCGCGATCCACAACAGGTAGCGCAGGGTGCCGTCGGACAGCTCGGCGGCGGTCAGGGGGCGCAGCAGGCCGTGCTGGTGCATCAGCGTCTCGAAGCGGTCGCCGACCACCTGGACTTCGACGCGGGCTCCCGGAAAGGCGTCGTCCACGGCACGGTCGAGCGCTTCGCCGTCGCCGATCTCGCGGATGGTCTGCAGCGCCGCGGCCAGGTCGGCGCCGTCGTCGGCCAGCACGGGCGTGCAGGTACCCAGCTGTGGCTGGCGCGCGGGCGCCTCGGCATCGGAACGGAAATGGTCGTAGAAGCGCCAGGAGCGCATCTGCTCGCGCAGCGTGAGCATCTCGGGCGCGTCGCGCGGGTCGGCATGCTCGGTCATCATGCTGGCGAAGGCCGGCATCGGGCGGCCGACGGCCTGCCAACCCTTGCTGTCGCGAAGGCGCAGCGCAGCACCCTTGCGGTCGACCAGCTGCGTGGAGGGGCGCAGCAGCGGGCCGCTCCAGATGGCCTCGTGCTTGATCTGCGGGTCGCGCGAAAAAGCCGTCGACGGAATCGGCGGCGGCAGGCCGATGTCGATGGCATAGCCGAAATCTTCACTCTGGACACCGGCAAACCCCAGCTTCAGCGCCACCGGCTCGCTGCGCGTGGTGCCTTGAACGGGCACCTCGCCGCGCAGCATGGCCGCCGAAAACCGCTCGGGCCCGGCCCACAGCGTGGAAGACAGGCCGCCTTCACGCACCAGCGAGCGGATCACGCCGCCGTTGGCAATGTCGGCCAGCAGCCGCATCGCCCGGTACACGCTCGATTTGCCGCTGCCGTTGGCCCCGGTCACGACCGTGAGCCGGCCCAGCGGCACCGTCAGCTGGCGCAGCGAACGGTAGTTGGCAATGGCGAGCGCGGAGAGCACGCGCTGCGCGAAAAGGGCTTCAGGCCGCCAGTTCGTCCGCGCGGGCTTGCGCCGCGGCGAAATCGAGGTCGCCCGAATAGATGGCGCGGCCGCAGATGACGCCCTCGATGCCATCGGACTCGACGGCGCAGAGGTTGTCGATGTCCAGCATGTTCGAAAGGCCGCCCGAGGCGATCACCGGAATGGTCAGCGCCCGCGCCAGCTTGACGGTGGCTTCGATGTTGATGCCCGAGAGCATGCCGTCGCGGCCGATGTCGGTGTAGATGATCGACTCGACGCCGTAGTCCTCGAATTTCTTGCCCAGGTCGGCCACCTCGTGACCCGTGAGCTTGCTCCAGCCATCGGTGGCGACCTTGCCGTCCTTGGCGTCCAGGCCCACGATGATGTGGCCGCCGAAGGCGCTGCAGGCGTCCTTCAGGAAGCCCGGGTTCTTGACCGCGGCGGTGCCGATGATCACGTAGCGCAGGCCGTCGTCGATGTAGCGCTCGATGGTGTCGAGGTCGCGAATGCCGCCGCCCAGCTGCACCGGAATGTCGTCGCCGACTTCTTGCAGGATCGCCTTGATGGCCGCGTGGTTCTGCGGCTTGCCGGCGAAGGCCCCGTTCAGGTCGACCAGGTGCAGCCTGCGCGCGCCCGCCGTGACCCATTTGCGGGCCATGGCGGCGGGGTCTTCGCTGAAGACGGTGGACTGGTCCATGTCGCCCTGCTTGAGGCGAACGCAGTGGCCGTCCTTGAGATCAATGGCGGGAATGAGGAGCATGGAAGTGACGCGAGTGTGCAGGGTCCGGGCTGTGGGAGGTTCGGCCCGGACAGAAAAAAGGTTCAGGGATTCCAGTGGAGGAAGTTGCGATAGAGCTGCAACCCATGGTCCGCACTCTTCTCCGGGTGGAACTGGGTGGCAAAAATATTATCGCGTGCAATGGCTGCGGTAAAGCTCGCGCCGTAATCCGCTTCGCCCACGCTGTGCTTGGGGTCGACCGGGCAGGCGTAGAAGCTGTGCACAAAATAGAAATAGCTGTCGTCGGGCACGCCCGCCCACACGGCGTGCGGCTGGGCCTGGCGCACCTGGTTCCAGCCCATCTGCGGCACCTTGAAGCGGCTGCCGTCGGGCTGCAGGCGCCCGGCCAGGTCGAACTTGACGACCTCGCCCGGAATGAGGCCCAGGCCGTCGGTGGGGCCTTCGTGGCTGCGCGACAGCATCATCTGCATGCCCACGCACACACCGAACAGCGGCTTGCTGGCGGCCGCCTCGAGCACCGACTCCTGCAGGCCCGACTCGCGCAGTTCGCGCATGCAGTCGGGCATGGCGCCCTGGCCTGGCAGCACCACGCGGGTGGCCTTGCGGACCACGTCGGGGTCGGAGGTGACGAACACTTCCACGCCCACCTGGTCGGCCGCATGGCGCACGGCCTGCGACACGGAATGCAGGTTGCCCATGCCGTAGTCGACGACCGCCACGGTATTTGCTACGGATTTCATAGCTGTTCGACGGCGCGTTTCACAGCGATCCCTTGGTCGACGGGATCACCCCGACGGAGCGGGGGTCGAGTTCCAGTGCCCCGCGCATGGCGCGCGCGAAGGCCTTGAACACAGTTTCGCACTGGTGGTGCGCGTTGATGCCCTTGAGGTTGTCGATGTGCAGCGTGACGAAGGCGTGGTTCACGAAGCCCTGGAAGAACTCGTAGGTGAGCTGGCTGTCGAAGGTGCCGATCATTCCGCTGGTGAAGGGCACATGCATCACGAGGCCCGGGCGACCGGAGAAGTCGATGACCACGCGGCTCAGTGCTTCGTCGAGCGGCACGTAGGCATGGCCGTAGCGGCGGATGCCCTTCTTGTCGCCGATGGCCTTGGCCACGGCCTGGCCGAAAGTGATGCCCACGTCCTCCACCGTGTGGTGGCCGTCGATGTGCAGGTCGCCCTGGCAATCGATGTCGAGGTCGATCAGCCCGTGCCGGGCGATCTGGTCGAGCATGTGGTCGAAGAAACCGATGCCGGTCGAGAGCCTGGCCTTGCCGGTGCCGTCCAGGTTGACGCTGACGGTGATCTTGGTTTCCGCGGTGTTGCGGGTGACGGAGGCGATGCGCTCGCCGCTGTCCTGGGAGGTGGGGGTGTTCATAGTGAGGCTTCGAGCGCCGCGAGCATCCGCGCATTCTCGTCGGCGGTTCCGACGGTGAGGCGCAGGCAGTTGGCGAGCAGTTCGTGCATTTTAGAAACGTTCTTCACCAGCACCCCGCGCGCCTTCATGCCCTCGAAGGTCCTGGTGGCATCGGGCACGCGCAAAAGGATCATGTTGGCGTCGCTGGGCCAGGTCTTCACGCCGGGCAGGCGGCCGAGGCCCATCATCAGTCGCTCGCGCTCCTCGCGGATCTGCCGGGCCTGGGCCTCGAACACCTCGGCGTGTTCCAGCGCGAACAGCGCGCACTCGCAGTTGAGCACGCTGATGTTGTAGGGCGGGCGCACCTTGTCGATCTCGGCGATCAGCGCGGCAGGCCCCATCAGGTAGCCCAGGCGGATGCCGGCCAGGCCGAACTTGCTGAGCGTGCGCATCAGCAGCACATGGCCGTGCGCCGCAAGCCGGTCGATGTAGCTCCTGGCGGCGAACGGCTGGTAGGCCTCGTCGATCACCACCAGGCCGCCCTGCGCGCCCTGGGCCTGGACGATCTTCTCGATGACGGCGTCGTCCCAGAGGTTGGCGGTCGGGTTGTTCGGGTAGGCCAGGTAGACGATGGCGGGCTTCTCGCGCGCGATGGCAGCCAGCATGGCGGCCTCGTCGAGCTCGAAATCGGCCGTGAGCGGCACGCCGACGAACCGCAGGCCCTGCAGCTGCGCGCTCATGGCATACATCACGAAGCCGGGCAGCGGCGCCAGCACCGTGGCGCCAGGCTGGTCGCAGGCGATGTCGAGCAGCGAAATCAGCTCGTCGGAGCCATTGCCCAGCATCAGGGAGAAGCCTTCGGGCATCTGCGCATGGGCGGCGAGCGCACGCTGCAGGTGGGCGCCGCGTTCGCCCGGATACCGGTTGAGCGCCAGCGCGCCGAGCCGCGCGCCCAGCTCGGCCTGCAGCGCGGGCGGCAGGCTGAAGGGGTTTTCCATCGCGTCGAGCTTGATGAAGCCGCTGGCGTCCTGGACCGCATAGGCATGCATGGCCCGCACGTCGTTGCGGATACGGTCGAGCGGGGAGCGGGCGGATTCTGGAACGGTCATCGGGTGCAGCGGTAGCTGTTTTTCAGGGCGCCGGCCATGACCAGTTGAACGGGCATGTCGGCTTCGTAGCTGTCGGCGTTGCGGCTCAGCTCGGTCTGGTAGAGCGAACGGGCCATGGCGGGTTCTAGGCGGCGGCCCTCGACGCAGAACACGGGCGCCTGCCCGTTGCGCTGCGAAGCCTCGACGCCTTCGCGCAGGCCTTCGAGCACGCCGACCAGGTAGTAGCTGGCGTAGGCCTTGCCGTCCTTCTCGCTGGCTTCGAGCGTGCGCAGTTCGCGGATGCTCATGGCCTGCGCGCCGGCGGCGGCCACCAGCGCGAGAAGCAGGAAAGCGGCCCGCTTCATCGGCATCATTTGCGGTAGCGCGGCGCCGGCGCGTAGGCGCCGTCGGCCGGAAAGGCACTGGGCTGCGACGGGGTGGCGTCGCGGCGCTGGCGGCGGGGAGCGTCTTTTTCTTCGAGCTCGAACAGCGCGGCGCCGATCACGCCGATGTTGCGCACGTCGCCGGCGTCGGTGTTCGCGGCATAGGCCCGGCCCGGCGCCGCGAAGCGGAAGGCTGCGACCTCGTTCTGGCTCTTGCGGAAACCCTCGATGGTCAACGCCTGCAACGGGCGCAGCACATAGCCGCCGTTGCGCAGGCTGCCGGGCTTGCCGTTCAGCACGTCGAGCCCGTCGACCGTGGCGATGACCTCGTAGCTGCGCTCGCCGAGGTTGCGAAAGCGCAAGGTGTAGCGCGAGCCCTGGACGCCGGCCAAGCGGAACATGTCTTCTGCGCCTGCGCCACGGCGCGCGCGCTGCAGCGGCAGGGGCTGGCCGTCTTCGTCGAGCACCGACCATTCGATGTCGCCGTCGGCCAGCATCAGGCTCAGTCGGCGTTCCGGGTTGTTGCCCACCGCGCGGCGCACGGCCGATGCTTCGTTGTAGCCGAGCGAAGCCACGTCGTCCGGTTGGACGGACAGGCGCCTGGTGACGACCGCCTGCGTCTTCGACTCGCGGCCCTCGCCCCACTGCGTGCCGAGCTGCGGCGCGGGTGCGGCGCTGGGTGTGGCGTTGGCGGCCGGCGGGTCGCTGATCACTTGCCGCGGCATCTGGCTGCAGGCAGCCAGCAAGGCGGCGCCCGCGACGAGCCCCGCGGCGAATCTGAACAGACGCGAACGACAGAGACGGTCAATCATCTTGCTTGCTCCTCCCGGAGGCTTGTCATGGGGGCTCAGATCTTACGCAGCCGCATGCGGGCGGCTTCGGCGTGCGCCTGCAGGCCCTCACCTTCGGCCAGCGTGACGGCGATGGGGCCCAGCACCTGGGCGCCGGCCTCGCTGACCTCGATCAGGCTGGA
This sequence comes from Variovorax sp. 10N412, assembly GCF_056394985.1. Classification (NCBI taxonomy): domain Bacteria; kingdom Pseudomonadati; phylum Pseudomonadota; class Betaproteobacteria; order Burkholderiales; family Comamonadaceae; genus Variovorax; species Variovorax sp. 10N412. Next base: position 102,856 of record NZ_JBFTIO010000009.1, on the reverse strand, counting down.
GCGCTTCTGGAAGTCGTACACGCCCAGCGGGCTCGAAAAGCGCGCCGTGCCGCTGGTGGGCAGCACGTGGTTCGGGCCGGCGCAGTAGTCGCCCAGGCTCTCGCTGGTGAAGGCCCCCAGGAAGATCGCGCCGGCGTGGCGCAGCAGCGGCTCCCACCGGTCGGGTTCGCTGCTGCTCACTTCCAGGTGTTCGGGGGCGATGCGGTTGCTGATCTCGCAGGCCTCTTCCATGCTCTTCGTGTGGATCAGCGCGCCGCGGCCGTTGAGCGAGGCGGCGATGATCTCGGCGCGCGGCATCGTGGGCAGCAGGCGGTCGATCTCGGCCTGCACGCGCTCGATGTAGGCGGCGTCGGGGCACAGCAGGATGCTCTGGGCCAGCTCGTCGTGCTCGGCCTGGCTGAACAGGTCCATGGCCACCCAGTCGGGCGGCGTGCTGCCGTCGGCCAGCACCAGGATTTCGCTAGGCCCCGCGATCATGTCGATGCCCACGGTGCCGAACACGCGGCGCTTGGCGGCCGCCACGTAGGCGTTGCCGGGGCCGGTGATCTTGTCGACGGCAGGAACGGTGGCGGTGCCGTACGCCAGGGCGGCCACGGCTTGTGCACCCCCGATGGTGAAGGCGCGGGTGACGCCGGCCACGTAGGCGGCGGCGAGCACGAGCACGTTGCGCTCGCCCTTCGCGGACGATTGACCGCCCGCCCCCCCCGTGGCCACGCTGCCCTTCACGGGCGTCGGGACCACCATGATGATTTCGCCGACACCGGCCACATGGGCCGGAATGGCGTTCATCAGCAGGCTGGACGGATAGGCCGCCTTGCCGCCGGGCACGTAGATGCCCACGCGGTCCAGCGGCGTGACCTTCTGGCCCAGCAGCGTGCCGTCCACGTCGCGATAGCTCCAGCTTTCGCCGCTGGCCTTCTTCTGCGCCTCGTGGTAGCTGCGAACGCGGTCGGCCGCGGCCTGCAACGCCGTGCGCTGGTGTTCGGGCAGGGAATCGAAGGCTTCCTTGAAATCGGCCTGCGTGAGCTCGAGTTCGGGCACGGTGGCCGCGCCGAGTCCGTCGAAGCGGCGCGTGTACTCGAGCACCGCCGCGTCGCCGCGCGTGCGCACATCGGCCAGGATGTCGGCCACCACCTTCTCGATGGCCGCGTCCGCGTCCGCGGACCAATGCAGCCGCGCCTTGAATTCAGCATCGAAGCTGGCTGAAGTCGTCGAGAGTCGGGCGGGGGCTGCTTTCAGAGTCATGGGGTTCAGGCGGAAGTCAGACGGAGGGAATGGCGGACGCGAACGCGTCGATGATGCGGCGGATGGGCTCGCGCTTCAGCTTGAGCGCGGCCTGGTTCACGACCAGGCGCGCGCTGATGTCCATGATGCGCTCCACCTCGACGAGGTGGTTGGCCTTGAGCGTGTTGCCGGTCGAGACGAGGTCGACGATGGCGTCGGCCAGGCCCGTGAGCGGCGCCAGCTCCATGCTGCCGTAGAGCTTGATCAGGTCGACGTGCACGCCCTTGCTGGCGAAGAAGTCGCGCGCCAGGCCCACGTACTTGGTCGCCACGCGCAGGCGCGAGCCCTGCTTCACGGCCGAGGCGTAGTCGTAGTCGTTGCGCACGGCCACGCTCAGGCGGCAGGCCGCGATGCGCAGGTCCAGCGGCTGGTACAGGCCCTGGTTGCCATGCTCGAGCAGCACGTCGGAACCCGTCACGCCGAGGTCGGCGCCGCCGTACTGCACATAGGTGGGCACGTCGGAGGCGCGCACCAGCACCACGCGCACGTCGGGGCGGGTGGTGTCGAGAATGAGCTTGCGCGATTTCTCCGGGTCTTCTGTGACCTCGATGCCGGCGGCGGCCAGCAGGGGCATCGTCTCTTCGAAGATGCGGCCTTTGGAAAGAGCCAGAGTGATCATGCGGCGGCTCCTGTCACACGTTCGATGTCGGCGCCGAGGCCGCGCAGCTTGGCTTCCATGCGGTCGTAGCCCCGGTCCAGGTGGTAGATGCGGTCGACCAGCGTCTCGCCCTCGGCCACGAGGCCGGCGATGACGAGGCTGGCGGACGCGCGCAAGTCGGTGGCCATCACGGTGGCGCCGGAGAGCTGCTGCACGCCCTCGACCATCGCCACCTTGCCCTCGACGTGGATGCGCGCGCCCAGGCGCACCATCTCGTTCACGTGCATGAAGCGGTTCTCGAAGATGGTTTCGGTGACCATCGAGGCGCCGCGCGCAATGACGTTCAGGGCCATGAACTGGGCCTGCATGTCGGTTGGAAAGCCCGGGTATTCGGTGGTGCTGAAGCTTTGCGCCTTCAGGGTCTGGTGCGCCGGGCCCTTCGAGGCGATGCGCACGCCGTCCTTTTCGCAGGCGACGGTGCAGCCCGCATCGCGCAGCTTGTCGATCACGGCGTCCATGTGGTCGCCGCGCGCATGGCGCAGGAAGGCCTCGCCGCCCGTGGCCGCGACGGCGCACAGGAAGGTGCCGGCCTCGATGCGGTCGGCCACCACGGCATGTTCGCAGCCGTGCAGCTTTTCCACGCCCTGGATGCGGATGTGGCTGGTGCCGTGGCCTTCGATCTTCGCGCCCATGCGGATCAGCATCTCGGCCAGGTCGACGATCTCGGGCTCCTGCGCGGCGTTCTCGAGCAGGGTTTCGCCCTCGGCCAGCGCGGCCGCCATCAGGAAGTTCTCGGTGCCGGTGACGGTGACCATGTCGGTCAGGATGCGCGCACCCTTCAGTCGGGTGCGGCCCTCGGGCAGCCGCGCGAGCATGTAGCCGTGGTCGACCACGATTTCCGCGCCCATGGCCTGCAGGCCCTTGATGTGCTGGTCGACCGGCCGCGAGCCGATGGCGCAGCCGCCGGGCAGCGACACCTTGGCATGGCCGAAGCGCGCCAGCAGCGGGCCCAGGGCCAGCACGGAGGCGCGCATGGTCTTCACGAGTTCGTAGGGCGCCTCGGGGTTGCCCAGGTCGCCTGCGTTGAGTTGCACGGTGCCGTTGTCGTCGCGCTCGGCTGTCACGCCCATGTTGCGCACGAGCTTGAGCATGGTCGACACGTCCTGCAGGCGCGGCACGTTGTGCAGCGTCACGGGCTGATCGGTCAGCAACGCCGCGCACAGCTCGGGCAGCGCGGCGTTCTTGGCGCCGGAAATGAGTACTTCGCCGCGGAGCTCTCGCCCGCCGCGAATCAGAAGTTTGTCCATCGAAATTCCAGCGAAATCAGGGCCCCGCGGGGCCGGAACGTTATTTTTCCACTGCGGCCCATTCGGCCGGCGTGTAGGTCTTCATCGAAAGCGCATGCACCTCGTCGGTGTGCATTTTCGCACCGAGGGTGGCGTAGACCCGCTGATGGCGCTGAATGGCGCGCTTGCCCTCGAACTCGGCCGAGACGATGGTGGCGTACCAATGCCGGCCGTCCCCCTCGAGCGTGATGTGCTCGCACGGAAGATGGGACTGGATCAGGGCCTGGAGTTGTTCGGCGGTCATAGGGTGTGGAAAAACGTTCAGCTGCGGATCTTGTAACCGATGCGCAGGAGGTGGACGGCAATGGCGCTCACCACCAGCCAGGCGGTGCCGACGATGCCCAGGCTCAGCCAGGGCGAGGCGTCGCTCACGCCGAAGAAGCCGTAGCGGAAGCCGTCGATCATGTAGAAGAACGGGTTCAGGTGGCTCACCTTCTGCCAGAAAGGCGGCAGCGAACCGATCGAATAGAACACGCCCGACAGGAAGGTCATGGGCATGATCAGGAAGTTCTGGAACACGGCCATCTGGTCGAACTTCTCGGCCCAGAGGCCGGCGATGAGGCCCAATGTGCCCAGCATGGCGGCGCCCAGGAACGCGAACACGATGATCCAGAGCGGCGCCACGAAGCTGGGCATGGCAAAGAACATGGTGACCAGGAACACGCCAAGCCCCACGGCCAGCCCGCGAATGATCGACGAGCCCACGTACGCGAAGAACCAGCCCCAGTGCGACAGCGGCGTGAGCAGCACGAACACCAGGTTGCCCATGATCTTGCTCTGGATGATCGACGACGAGCTGTTGGCGAACGCGTTCTGCAGCACGCTCATCATCACCAGGCCCGGCACCAGGAACGCGGTATAGGGCACGGTGCCGTAGACCGTGACGCGGCCTTCGAGCACGTGACCGAACACCATGAGGTACAGCAGCGCGGTGAGCACCGGCGCGCCGACGGTCTGGAAACCGACCTTCCAGAAGCGCAACGTCTCCTTGTAGAGCAGCGCGCGCCAACCCGTGACGGCGATCATGGCGCCCCCTTGTTCGGGACTGCGTGTCCTCGCATCCCCCCGAGGGGAAGCTTCGCTTGCTTGGGGCGGCCCGGCGCGGCGCTCATCGCGCGACCTCCAGGGGCGTCTGCTCGCCCGCCATCAGGTCGATGAACACGTCTTCCAGGTCGGCCTTGCGCATTTCCACGTCTTCCACCGCGACGCCGGCTTCGCGGATCGCGGCCAGCAGTTGTTCGACTTCATGGGCGTTCTGTGCGGGCAGCTGCACGATGCGCCCGGTGATGCGCGCATGCTGGGCAATGGCCCAGGGCAGCATGGCGTCGGTCTTGAAGCGCAGCACGTTGCTCGCGGCCGACTTCAGCAGCTCGCTGGTGCGGTCGAGCGCGATCACGCGGCCCTGCTTGAGCATTGCGATGCGGTTGCACAACGCCTCCGCCTCTTCGAGATAGTGGGTGGTCAGCAGCACGGTACTGCCCTGCTTGTTGAGCCTGGCGACGAACTGCCAGAGCGTCTGGCGCAACTCGACGTCCACGCCGGCCGTGGGCTCGTCCAGCACGATCACCGGCGGCTTGTGCACCAGCGCCTGCGCCACCAGCACACGGCGCTTCATGCCGCCCGAGAGCTGGCGCATGTTGGCCGTCGCCTTGTCTGCGAGGCCCAGGCTTTGCAGCAGCTCGTCGATCCAGGCTTCGTTGTTCTTGATGCCGAAGTAGCCCGACTGGATGCGCAGCGACTCGCGCACGTTGAAGAAGGGGTCGAACACCAGCTCCTGCGGCACGATGCCGAGCTGGCGGCGCGCCTCGGCGAAGTCGCGCTGGACATCGAAGCCGTGCACGCTGATGGCGCCGGCCGTGGGGCGCGACAGGCCCGCGAGCATGCTGATCAGGGTGGTCTTGCCCGCCCCGTTGGGCCCGAGCAGGCCGAAGAACTCGCCGGGCTCGATCTGGAATGTGACCTCGTCGACCGCCTTCAGCCCTTGCTTGCCTTGGGCTTTCTGTTGTCGGGAGGGGGGGTAGGTCTTGGAGACCGATTGGAATGAGATCGCGGGCATGGGAGCCCGCGATTTTACCGGCCCGTTACTTTTTCAGGGCGCGGCGGGCAAAAGGCCCGCAACACCATACAGCGCCGCCAGCTCGCGCAGCCGGGGAGACAGGCCCTTCACCGAGAAGCCGCGACCCAGCGCACTGGATTCGCGCCGGCATTCGAGCAGCACCGCCAGCGCCGACGAGTCGAACTGGGCCAGCGCGGTGGCGTCCACCACGGTGGACGACGAATCGACCTGGCCCTTCAGCCCCTGCTGCAGCATGCGCATGCAGGCGGGGGCCTCGTCATGGGTCAGGCGCGTGGGCAGGACCAGCATCCGATCAGCCCTTGCTGTTGCCCTTGTTGCGCGCCGCAAGCGCCGCAATCAGGCCATCGATGCCGCTCTTGTTGATTTCCTGCGAGAACTGGGTGCGGTAGGTGTCGACCAGCCAGACGCCCAGCACATTGAGGTTGTAGACCTTCCATCCGGCGCCCTGGCCGGGGGTCTTCTCAAGGCGGTAGTCCAGCTGGACCGGGTCGCCGCGGCCCTTGACCTCGGTACGCACCAGCACATCGGCATCGTCGGGCGAGCCGCGGAACGGACGCACGGTGACGGTCTGGTCGCTGACCTGGTCGAGCGCGCCCGCATAGGTGCGCACCAGCAAGGTCTTGAACTCTTCCTGCAGGCGCTTTTGCTGCTCCGGCGTGGCCGTGCGCCAGGCCGGGCCGACGGCCGAGGACGTCATGCGCTGGAAATTGACGTTGGGCATGATCTTGCTGTCGACCAGCAGCATGATCTTGTTGACATCGCCCGACTTGATGGACTTGTCCGACTTGATGGTCTCGAGCACATCGGTCGAAATGCGCTTGACCAGCGCATCGGGGCTTTCGTCGGCAGCGCGTGCGGGGCTCACGAAGGTGGCGGCGGCGCTGAACAGCATGGCGCCAGCCAGCACCAGGTGGCCGAAGCCGCGTCGTTGCAGGATCATCTTGTTGTTCATGGAGAGGTCCCTCAGGTTTCGGATTTCGCGCAACACGCACCGGAACGGCGTGTCACGATAGAACGGGTTCGACAGGCCCCGGGCCTACCGGGTTCCTGTCGCGCAGGTGAAGCCTTGCAACGGAATGCAAGCGAGCACCTGCGCCGGCCGCGCCCGGCTGGCTACTTGCCTGCGTCTTCGTCGGGGCCCTTGCCGTCGTGGACCAGGCTGAGCCGGCGTTGCAGGAAGGCGTCGCGCGTGAACGAATACTTGTCGAGCGCGGCATCGTCGATCAGGCGACCGGCGCGCAGGTACTGCGAGCGCATGTCGACCGCGCGCAGCACGGTCAGCGAATTGCGCCACGCCACGTCGTTCATGGCGCTGAGCGGGTCGCCGTAGAAGTCGACCGGCTTGGCGACCGTGTCGCGAAGGGTCGAGGGGCCGAGCACCGGCAGCACGATGTACGGGCCTGCGCCCACACCCCAGCGACCGAGCGTCTGGCCGAAATCTTCGTCGTGGCGGTCGATACCGGCTTCGGTGGCGACGTCGAGCAGGCCGCCGAGACCGAAGAAGGTGTTGACGTTGACCCGCATGAAGGTCTCGGCGCTGTTCTGCAGCTTGAGCTGGGCCACGCTGTTGGCAAAACTCCAGACGTCGCCGAGGTTGCCGAAGAAGTTGTTCACCCCCGTACGCACCATCGAAGGCAGCACGTTGACGTAGACCGTGGACACAGGCACGAGCACGGCCTGGTCGAGCTTGTCGTTGAACGTGAACACGCCGCGGTTGAACGGTTCGAAAGGATCAGCCGGATTGGCATTGGGACCGGTGGCGCAACCGGCCACGAGTGCGAAGACCGCGGCCGCGCTGGTCCAGCGCGCGTATTTGGCTGTTTTGTTCATGACAGTCGAGGCGACATGCAAAAAGGATCGTGTTTTCATTTTTTATTGGGAGTGCCCTGCGCCGTGCCGGAGTTGGAACTCCCATCGGCGGCCTTGCTGTAGAGGAACTGGCTGATCAGGTTTTCCAGCACCACCGCGGATTGCGTCGCTGTGATGGTGTCGCCGGCCTGCAGGTTCTTCTCCTCGGCGCCCGCCTCGATCCCGATGTACTGCTCGCCGAGCAGGCCACTGGTCAGGATCTTGAGCGAACTGTCCTTGGGAAAACTGTAACGGTTTTGCAAAGCCAGTGTGACATCGGCCTGAAAGGTCTTGTCGTTGAAGGAGATGGATTCCACACGGCCGACCACCACGCCCGCGCTGCGGATCGCGGTCTGGGGCTTGAGCCCGCCGATGTTGTCGAAGCGCGCGGTCACCGAATAGGTCTTCTGGAAGTTCAGGCTCAGCAGGTTGGCCGACTGCAGCGCGAGAAACAGCAATGCAGCGGCGCCGATCAGCACGAACAGGCCGACCCAGATGTCATTGTTGGAACGTTGCATATCGACTCTTCCTAAATTCCTGCGGATTGACTCATTCGGGGAACACCGCAGAACCGGCTTTGCCGGGCTGCTGGAGTTGCCCCCTGCAAGGGGGTTGGCGGCCACACGAGGTGGGCAAGCCTGGGGGTGTACTCGTTCATATGCTGAACATCATGGCGGTCAGGAGGAAGTCCAGCCCCAGCACCGCCAGCGATGCCGTCACCACCGTGCGCGTGGTCGCGCGCGACACGCCTTCGGGCGTCGGCTGGGCTTCATACCCCTGCAGCAGCGCGATGAAGGTCACGGTGAAACCGAAGACGATGCTCTTGATGACGCCGTTGCCGACGTCGCGCCACACGTCGACGCCGCCCTGCATCTGCCCCCAGAACGCGCCCGGGTCCACACCCAGCATCAGCACGCCCACCACATAGCCGCCCATGATGCCGACCGCACTGAACACGGCGGCCAGCAACGGCATGGTGATGACGCCGGCCCAGAAGCGCGGCGCGAGGATGCGCTGCACCGGGTCGACGGCCATCATTTCCATGGCGCTCAGTTGCTCGTCGGCCTTCATGAGGCCGATTTCCGCAGTGAGCGACGTGCCGGCGCGCCCGGTGAACAGCAACGCCGCCACCACCGGCCCGAGCTCGCGCACCAGGCTCAGCGTGACCAGCAGGCCGAGTGCTTCGGCAGAGCCGTAGCGCTGCAGCGCGTAGTACATCTGCAGGCCCAGCACGAATCCCACGAACAAACCCGACACGCCGATGATGGCGAGCGAGTAGTTGCCCAGGAAATGGATCTGGTCGCGCACGAGGCTGAAGCGGCGCATGATCTGCGCGCCCGGCCCGAGCAGGCGCAGGAAGAGCTTCGCGCCATGCCCGAGGTGGGCCAGACGGCTGCGCACGGCAAAGCCGACATCGGCGGGCTTCCACCAACTCATGTTTGCCCCCACGTTCGGCACTTCGTGTCCTCACTGCCCCCCGAGTGGGGCTTCGCTTGCTCGGGGCGGCCCAGCGCAGCGCTCATGACCGCCCTCCTTCGACGTTGCCGAAGTCGTCTTCGATGCTGACACCGGGGTAGTGAAACCGCACGGGCCCGTCGGGCAATGCGTTCACGAACTGATGGACCAAAGGATCGACGCTGTTGCGCACGTCGTCGGGCGCGCCCTGCGCAGCGATGCCGCCGTTGGCCAGGATGATCACGTGGTCGGCGATGCGGAAGGTTTCTTCCAGGTCGTGCGACACGATGATGCTGGTGAGGCCGAGCGTGTCGTTGAGCTGGCGAATCAGCCGCGCCGCGGTGCCCAGCGAAATGGGGTCGAGTCCGGCGAAGGGTTCGTCGTACATCACGAGGTCTGGGTCGAGCGCAATGGCGCGCGCCAGCGCCACGCGCCGTGCCATGCCGCCCGACACCTCGCTGGGCATCATGTCGCGCGCGCCGCGCAGGCCGACGGCGTCGAGCTTCATGAGCACGATGTCGCGCACCAGCGCTTCGGACAACTGCGTGTGCTCGCGCAGCGGAAACGCCACGTTGTCGAACACGCTCATGTCGGTGAACAAGGCGCCGAACTGGAACAGCATGCCCATGCGGCGCCGCGCCGCGTAGAGCGCCGAGGCGTCGAACCTGACGACGTCCTGACCGTCGAAAAGAACCTCGCCGCGCTGTGCCTTCTGCTGTCCGCCGATCAGGCGCAGGACCGTGGTCTTGCCGCCGCCCGATGCGCCCATCAGGGCCGTCACCTTGCCGCGCGGCACGGTGAAGGACACGCCGTCGAGAATGGCGCGCGCGCCGTAGCCGAACGTGACGTTGCGGAACTCTACGAAGGGATGTTGCGGTGCGGCTGGGTCCATCTCAATAAAAAAGCCGGGCGCTTTTTCAAGCATCCCGGCATGCGGTTTCACGCGGATGATAACGGGGCCGCGACCGGACCCGCTAAATTGAAACAAAATTCATCGCGGCAAGTCGCTGAATCCCATCAGAAATTCATCGACCGAACGTGCCGCTTGACGGCCTTCGCGAATGGCCCACACCACCAGCGACTGGCCACGGCGGATATCGCCCGCGGCAAACACCTTCGGCACGTTGGTGGCATAGCCGCCGATGAAGTCGACCGTCGCGCGAGCGTTGCCGCGCGCGTCCTTCTCGACACCGAAGGCGTCCAGCACGGTGGCCACGGGACTGATGAAGCCCATGGCGAGCAGCACCAGGTCGGCCTTCAGCACCTGCTCGCTGCCGGCCACTTCCTGCATCTTGCCGTCCTTCCATTCGACGCGAACGGTCTTCAGGCCGGTGACCTTGCCCTTCTCGCCGATGAATTCCTTGGTGGAAATGGCGAACTCCCGCTCGCAGCCCTCTTCGTGGCTGGAACTGGTGCGCAGCTTGATCGGCCAGTACGGCCAGGTCATGGGGCGGTTCTCTTCCTCGGGTGGCTGCGGCATCAGTTCGAACTGCGTGACGCTCGCCGCGCCGTGGCGGTTGCTGGTGCCCACGCAGTCGGAGCCGGTGTCGCCGCCGCCGATCACGATCACGTGCTTGCCGTCGGCGCGCAACTGGCCCTTGACCTTGTCGCCCGCGTTGACGCGGTTCTGCTGCGGCAGGAACTCCATGGCGTAGTGAATGCCGTCGAGGTCGCGGCCGGGCACCGGCAGGTCGCGCGACTGCTCGGCGCCGCCGGTGAGCACCACCGCGTCGAATTCTTTCTGCAGCTGTTCGGGTGTGACGGTTTCCTTGGCGAGGTTGGTCACCTTGGAGCCCTTGCCCAGCGGGTCCTTCGCGGCGCCGACCATCACGCCGGTACGGAAGGTCACGCCCTCGGCCTTCATCTGCTCGACACGGCGGTCGATGTGGGTCTTCTCCATCTTGAAGTCGGGAATGCCGTAGCGCAGCAGGCCGCCGATGCGGTCGTTCTTCTCGAACAGCGTCACGTCGTGGCCCACGCGTGCCAGTTGCTGCGCAGCCGCCATGCCGGCCGGGCCCGAACCCACCACGGCCACCTTCTTGCCGGTCTTGTGCTTGGCGGCGCGCGGCGCCACCCAGCCTTCGTCCCAGGCGCGGTCGATGATCGCGTGCTCGATCGACTTGATGCCGATCGCGTCGTCGTTCACGTTGAGCACGCAGGCCGCTTCACAGGGCGCGGGGCAGATGCGGCCGGTGAACTCGGGGAAGTTGTTGGTCGAGTCGAGCACCGCGTAGGCGTTTTGCCAGTCGTCGCGGTACACGAGGTCGTTGAAGTCCGGAATGATGTTGTTGACCGGGCAGCCGCTGTTGCAGAACGGCGTGCCGCAGTCCATGCAGCGGGCACCCTGCACCTTGGCCTGCTCGGGCGTCAGGCCGACGACGAATTCCTTGTAGTGCTTGACGCGCTCGTCGATGGGCTTGTAGCCCTCTTCGATGCGCTCATGCTCCATGAAGCCGGTGATCTTTCCCATCGTGCTTTCCTCTGTTCTTCGTGTTCGTTGCCGCTCAGACCGCGGCGGTTGCGGACGGCGCCACCAGCGCATGCGGCTCGAGACCGGCGTGCGCGTTGTTGCCGCTGCTCGCCAGCTCGACCTTGCGGTCGTGCAGCTCGGCCAGCGCGCGCTTGTATTCGTTCGGGAACACCTTCACGAACTTGGTGCGCGACACGGCCCAGCTGTCGAGCAGTTCGCGCGCGCGCTTGCTGCCGGTCCAGCGGTGGTGCTCCTCGAGCAGCTTCTTGAGCTGCGCTTCGTCGGTCTCGCCGCCGTGCCAGATCTTGCGGTGCACGCTGGCCGTCTGCTCGGCCGAGGTCAGCACCTTGTCGAGCGAGACCATCGCGAGGTTGCAACGCGTGGCGAACTGGCCGTCTTCGTCGTAGACGAAGGCCACGCCGCCGCTCATGCCGGCCGCGAAGTTGCGGCCCGTCTTGCCGAGCACGGCCACCGTGCCGCCGGTCATGTATTCGCAACCGTGGTCGCCCGTGCCTTCGATGACCGCCGTGGCGCCCGAAAGACGCACCGCGAAACGCTCGCCGGCCACGCCGCACAGGTAGGCCTCGCCGGTGGTCGCGCCGTACAGCGCGGTGTTGCCCACGATGGTGTTGCGCACCGCTTCGCCGCGGAAGTCCAGGCTGGGGCGAACCACCACGCGGCCGCCGGACAGGCCCTTGCCGGTGTAGTCGTTGGCGTCGCCGATCAGGTACAGCGTGATGCCGCGTGCCAGGAAGGCGCCGAACGACTGGCCGCCCGTGCCCTCGAGCTGGATGCGGATCGAGTCGTCGGGCAGGCCTTGCGGATGCACCTTGGTCAGCGCGCCCGAGAGCATGGCGCCCACCGAGCGGTTGACGTTGCGCACCACCTCGATGAACTGCACCTTCTCGCCCTTGTCGATGGCGGGACGCGACTTCTCGATGAGCTTGACGTCCAGCGCGCGCTCCAGGCCGTGCTCCTGGTTCTCGACATGGAAGCGCGGCACGTCGGCCGGCACGTTGGGCAGCGCGAAGAGGCGGCTGAAATCGAGGCCCGAAGCCTTCCAGTGCTCGATGCCCTTGCGCATGTCGAGCAGGTCGGCGCGGCCGATCAGGTCGTCGAACTTGCGGATGCCCAGCTGGGCCATGATCTGGCGCACTTCTTCGGCCACGAAGAAGAAGTAGTTGACGACGTGCTCGGGCTTGCCCGAGAACTTCTTGCGCAGGATCGGGTCCTGCGTGGCCACGCCCACCGGGCAGGTGTTCAGGTGGCACTTGCGCATCATGATGCAGCCTTCGACCACCAGCGGCGCGGTCGCGAAGCCGAACTCGTCGGCACCCAGCAGCGCGCCGATGGCGACGTCGCGGCCGGTCTTCATCTGGCCGTCGGCCTGCACGCGGATGCGGCTGCGCAGGCGGTTGAGCACCAGCGTCTGCTGCGTCTCGGCCAGGCCGATTTCCCACGGGCTGCCTGCATGCTTGATCGACGACCACGGCGAGGCACCCGTGCCGCCGTCATGGCCGGCGATCACGACGTGGTCGCTCTTGCACTTGGCCACGCCCGCGGCGATGGTGCCCACGCCGATTTCGCTCACCAGCTTCACGCTGATGCTGGCGTGCGGCGCGGTGTTCTTCAGGTCGTGAATGAGCTGCGCCAGGTCTTCGATCGAGTAGATGTCGTGGTGCGGCGGGGGCGAGATGAGGCCCACGCCCGGCACGGCATAGCGCTGCTTGCCGATGTACTCGGTGACCTTGCCGCCGGGCAGCTGGCCGCCCTCGCCCGGCTTGGCGCCCTGCGCCATCTTGATCTGGATCTGGTCGGCCGAATGCAGGTACTCGGCGGTGACGCCGAAGCGGCCGGAGGCCACCTGCTTGATGCGCGAACGCAGCGAGTCGCCGTCCTTCAGCGGCAGGTCGACCTCGACGTTGGCCGCACCGATCACGCTCTTGAGCGTGTCGCCCTGCTTGATCGGAATGCCCTTGAGCTCGTTGCGGTAGCGCGCGGGGTCTTCGCCGCCCTCGCCCGTGTTGCTCTTGCCGCCGATGCGGTTCATGGCCACGGCGAGCGTGGCGTGGGCTTCGGTGCTGATGGAGCCGAGCGACATCGCACCGGTGGCGAAGCGCTTGACGATCTCGACGGCGGACTCGACCTCGTCGACCGGCACGGCCTTGGCCGGGTCGATCTTGAACTCGAACAGGCCGCGCAGCGTGAGGTGGCGGCGGTTCTGGTCGTTGATGAGCTGGGCGTATTCCTTGTACGTGTTCCAGTTGTTGGAGCGCGTGCTGTGCTGCAGCTTGGCGATGGCGTCGGGCGTCCACATGTGCTCTTCGCCGCGTGCGCGCCAGGCGTACTCGCCGCCGGCGTCCAGCATGCTGGCGAGCACCGGGTCGTCGCTGAACGCGGCCTTGTGCATGCGGATGGCTTCCTCGGCGATCTCGAAGACGCCGATGCCTTCCACGCGGCTCGCGGTGCCGGTGAAGTACTTGTTGACGGTGACGGTGTTCAGGCCGATGGCCTCGAACAGCTGCGCGCCGCAGTAGCTCATGTAGGTGCTGACACCCATCTTCGACATGATCTTCGACAGGCCCTTGCCGATGGCCTTGACGTAGTTGTAGACCGCCTTGTCGGCGCTCAGGTCGCCCGGCAGGTCGGCATGCATGGCGGCCAGCGTTTCCATGGCCAGGTACGGGTGCACGGCTTCGGCGCCGTAGCCGGCCAGCACGCCGAAGTGATGCACTTCGCGCGCCGAGCCCGTTTCCACGACCAGGCCGGCGGTGGTGCGCAGGCCTTCACGCACCAGGTACTGGTGCACGGCCGACAGCGCCAGCACGGCGGGAATGGCCACCTGCGTGGGGCTCACGCCGCGGTCGCTCACGATCAGGATGTTGTGGCCGCCCTTGATGGCGTCCACCGCTTCGGCGCACAGCGAGGCCAGCTTGGCTTCGACGCCTTCGTCGCCCCAGGCCAGCGGGTAGGTGATGTCGAGCACGTAGCTCTTGAACTTGCCCTGCGTGTACTTGCCGATGTCGCGCAGCTTCGCCATGTCGGAGAAGTCGAGGATCGGCTGGCTCACTTCGAGCCGCATCGGCGGGTTGACCTGGTTGATGTCCAGCAGGTTGGGCTTGGGTCCGATGAAGGACACCAGCGACATCACGATGGCTTCGCGGATCGGGTCGATCGGCGGGTTGGTCACTTGCGCGAACAACTGCTTGAAGTAGTTGTAGAGCGGCTTGTTCTTGCTGGAGAGCACGGCCAGCGGGCTGTCGTTGCCCATGGAGCCGATGCCCTCCTCGCCGGCCTGCGCCATCGGGCTCATCAGGAACTTGATGTCTTCCTGGGTGTAGCCGAAGGCCTGCTGGCGGTCGAGCAGCGCCACTTGGCTCAGGGGCGCGGAGAACGGCTCGGCCTTGACGCTGTCGAGCTTGATGCGCAGGTTCTCGATCCACTGCTTGTAGGGCTTGCTGTTGGCGAGGGTGGACTTGACCTCCTCGTCGTCGATCATGCGGCCTTGTTCCAGGTCGATCAGGAACATCTTGCCGGGCTGCAGGCGCCACTTGCGCACGATCTTCTGCTCGGGCACGGGCAGCACGCCGGATTCGGACGCCATGATGACCAGGTCGTCGTCGGTCACGCAGTAGCGCGAGGGGCGCAGGCCGTTGCGGTCAAGCGTGGCGCCGATCTGGCGGCCGTCGGTGAAGACGATGGAGGCCGGGCCGTCCCACGGCTCGAGCATGGCGGCGTGGTATTCATAGAACGCGCGGCGACGCGGGTCCATGGTGGCGTGCTGTTCCCAGGGTTCGGGAATCATCATCATCACGGCCTGGCTGATGGGGTAGCCGGACATCGTCAGCAGCTCGAGGCAGTTGTCGAAGGTGGCTGTGTCGGACTGGCCGGCGAAGCTGATCGGATAGAGCTTCTGCAGGTCGGCGCCCAGGACGGGTGAAGACATCACGCCTTCGCGCGCCTTCATCCAGTTGTAGTTGCCCTTGACCGTGTTGATTTCGCCGTTGTGGGCGACGTAACGGTACGGGTGGGCCAGCGGCCACTCGGGGAAGGTGTTGGTCGAGAAGCGCTGGTGCACCAGGCCCAGGGCCGAGACGCAGCGCTTGTCCTGCAGGTCCATGAAGTAGGTACCGACCTGGTCGGCCAGCAGCAGCCCCTTGTAGACCACGGTGCGGCTCGACATGCTGGGTACGTAGTACTCCTTGCTGTGCTTGAGCTTCAGGCGCTGGATGTTGGCGCTGGCGGTCTTGCGGATCACGTAGAGCTTGCGTTCCAGCGCGTCCTGCACGATCACGTCGTTGCCGCGGCCGATGAACACCTGGCGCAGCAGCGGCTCCTTGGCGCGCACGGTAGGCGACATGGGCATGTCGCGGTTGACCGGCACGTCGCGCCAGCCGAGCAGCACCTGGCCTTCGGCCTTGATGGCGCGTTCCATTTCCTGCTCGCAGGCTTCGCGGGAGGCATGTTCCTTGGGCAGGAAGATCATGCCGACGCCGTACTCGCCCGGCGGGGGCAGCGTGACGCCCTGGCTGGCCATCTCTTCGCGGTACAGGTGGTCGGGCAGCTGGATCAGGATGCCCGCGCCGTCCCCCATGAGCTTGTCGGCGCCCACGGCGCCGCGGTGGTCGAGGTTTTCAAGGATCTTCAGGCCCTGCAGCACGATGGCATGGCTTTTCTCGCCCTTGATGTGGGCGACGAAGCCGACGCCGCAGGCATCGTGCTCGTCGGCACCGGAATACAGACCGTGTTCTTGGAGATGTTGAATCTCGGCAGCCGTCGTCATGGGCGCGCTCCTTCAGTTTTCGCAGGGAAAGGGAGCATATTGCGATGCACAAAGAATGCCAAATACTTTAATTGGGGTCAGATTCTTATTAAATCTTGAGTTTTCTTGTCAGAATTTAAATGGGGACACATCAAAACAAGGAGCGAAAACTCAAGCCCCGGCGCCGGTTTAGGCGCTATTTGGTCTCAGGATCGAGGGCTCGACGGCGGCCGTCCGGCCTTGGCCTTGACCACGCGCCGCTCGGTCGACTTCTGCAGCGTGTCCAGAAAATCCTCGTCGCCCGCCGCCCAGCCGCGCAAGGTGGCCTCGGTCAGGGCCGCCTGCTCGGCGGCCCGCACCCCGCTGCGCACCAACTCGACGTAGGCCGCTTCCCGCGCGAACGGCGTGTTGCCGAGTTCCCAGTACAGCGGATGCGGCGTGAGCAGCCGGTCGTGCCGCAGCCCGGCGTAGTGGCCGTGGCTGGACCACGGGAAGTCGCGCGCATCGGCGGCCATGCCCGCGCGCACCGGGTTGAGGTCGATGTAGGCCATGCAGGTGAGCAGGTAGCGGTCGGTCTGGATCAGCGTCGACCGGTAGCGACCTTCCCACAGCGTGCCGCTGCGGCCGTGGCGGTCATTGAAGTAGCGCACGTAGCTGCGCCCCACCGACTGCATGAGCTGCGGCAGTCCGGTGGTGCTGTCGGGCGTGGCCAGCAGGTGGAAGTGGTTGTCCATCAGCACGTAGGCATGCAGCGCGACGCCGAAGCGCGCGGCGTTCTCCGCCAGCAGGGCGAGCAGCTTCTCGTGGTCGGCGCGGTCCACGAAGATCGGCTGGCGGTTGTTGCCGCGCTGGATCACGTGGTGCGGCATGCCGGCCAGCGTGAGGCGGGGAAGGCGTGCCATGGCGTGGGTGGACCGGCCTGCGGGGCTGCGCCGGCGCTCAGGCCAGGCGAAAGCGCGTGTCGCCCAGCGTGTCGAGCCCGAACTGCGCGAGCAGCTCGCGCAGCCGCGTGGCCGCGCTGGCCTTGCGCTGGCCCGTGTAGCGCGCCAGGATCAGTTCGTTCTTCATGCTGTGCTCCCAGCCCACCAGCTCGGTGACCGTGACGCTGTAGCCATTGGCTTCGAGGTACAGGCAACGCAGCACGTTGGTCAGCTGGCTGCCGATTTCGCGCGTGTGCAGCGGATGGCGCCACAGCTCGGCCAGCGGCGTGCGCGACAAGGCAAGCGCCTTCGTTTCGCGCAAGCAGGCCGCCACTTCGGCCTGGCAGCAGGGCACCAGCACCATGCAGCGGGCCTTCTTCGCGAGGCCGAAGGCAATGGCGTCGTCGGTCGCGGTGTCGCAGGCGTGCAGCGCGGTGACCACGTCGATCTGCCCCGGCAGCTCGCCCGCCTGGGCCGACTCGGCCACCGTGAGGTTGAGGAAGGACATGCGCTCGAAGCCCAGGCGCTGCGCCAATGCGCGCGAGCGCTCGACCAGCTCGCTGCGCGTCTCGATGCCGTAGACATGCCCCCCGCCCTGCCGCGCGCGGAAGAACAGGTCGTAGATGATGAAACCCAGGTACGACTTGCCCGCGCCGTGGTCGGCCAGCGTGGCGCCCGCGCCCTCTTGCGGCAGTTCGCGCAGCAACTGCTCGATGAACTGGAACAGGTGGTAGACCTGCTTGAGCTTGCGCCGCGAGTCCTGGTTGAGCCGGCCCTCGCGGGTGAGGATGTGCAGCTCCTTGAGCAGTTCGACGGACTGGCCCGGCTTGAGCACTTCGGCCAGTTCCGCGTCGGCCTTGGCGGCCTTGTTCGTCCGGGGTGCTTGCGCTGCGAGTTTGGTGTTCATGCCTTGGCACTCCCGGGGCCGACGTCCAGCGCGGCCCAGCCTTGCGGGCCCAGCGCCTGCAGGGTGTCGATGTTGCGTTCGAAGATCGCTTCCGCGTCGGGGAAGGCTTCGACCGCGCGGTCCACGCTGTCTTCGCGCAGCAGGTGCAGCGTGGGGTACGGCGCGCGGTTGGTGGCGTTGCCGATGTCGTCGGCTTCGGTGCCGGCGAACTGGAACTGCGGATGAAAGCTCGCCAGCTGGAACACGCCGTCGTAGCCGGCACGCGCCAGCTGGCGTTCGGCACGCGCCGTGAAATCGTTGAAGTCCAGGAAGTCGGCCAAGGTGTTCGGTGCTATCAAAAGGGTGGTGTCGCGCTGGGCGGCGTCGAGTGCCGCGAGGTCTTGGGCTTGGGACAGGAGCGCGTCCATCAGGTCGGCCTGTTCGGCGCTCTCGCACACGGCGTAGTGGATCTGCCCCTTCACGTGAACGGCTTTCGCGAACGGGCACAGGTTCAGGCCGATCACCGCGCGCTCTAGCCAGCGCCGCATGTCGGCTTCGGCCTGAAGGGCGTCGATTGTCGCCGGGCCGCTCATGCCATCTCCGCCGCAGGGCGAATCCGTCCCAGGCGCCGCGCGAGCGCCATGCCGGCCAGCGAGCAGGCCAGCGTGGCCGTCCACGTCCAGTGCCAGCCGCCGGCGCGGTGCGCCACCCACGCCACCGCCGGCGGCGCCAGGAACTGGCCGAGCGAGGAGGCCTGCTGCATGAGGCCGATCGTCGTCGAGACGGTGGAAGGCCCCGGCGCCAGCCGCACCCCGAGAAAGAACAGCGTGGCCGGCACCATCCCGCCGCCCAGCGAGAACGCGCAGACGGCGATGTAGCGCAGCACCGGCGGCAGGCTCAGGGCGTCGGTGCCCTGCCCCAGTTGCGCGAAGGCCGCCACGCCGCCCAGCGCCATCGTCAGGAAACCGAGCTGCAGCAGCCGCTGCGGTGCCACGCCGCGCTGCAGCCAGCGGCCGCCGGCGATGTTGCCGACGATGTTCATGGCGGCGGCCAGCGCGGTCAGCACCGCGTTCCAGGCGGCGGGCACGCCGGCGCCTGCGTAGATGGCGGGCAGGAAGCCGATCACCGCCATCCACTGGGCCGAGTACACGGCAAAGGTCAGGCCGACCAGCCAGGGCGCGCGGGCGCCGACCGTGGCGCGCAGGCGCGACGGCCAGCCGATCGACGCGTTGCCCGGAGCCGCCGGCCTCAGCCGGTCGGCCGGCACCGCCAGCCACACCCACAGCGCGGCCAACGCCGAGACCAGCGACAGCGCCCACCACCAGTCGGCCCAGCCGCCCCACGCGATCAGGGCCGGCCCGAGCAGCAGCGCGAGCGCCACGCCCAGCGGCATGTAGGCGCCCCACAGGCCCAGCGCGGCCTTGTCGGCCCCCGGCGGCGTGAGCGCGCGGATGAGTCCGGGCCCCGGCATCACGGCCAGCAGAAAACCGATGCCCTCGACCGCCCGCAGCGCCAGCAACCACGCCACGGCGTGCGTGCCGCCCAGCGCGCCGACGCCGACCCCGCCGCCCAGCAGGCTGGCCACCGTCAGCACGCCCAGCCCGGTGAGCATGCTGCGGCGCAGGCCGATGGTGTCGGCCGCCAGGCCTGCGGCCAAGCCGAGCGTCATGCTCGCCACCTGCACGAGCGACAGCAGGAATCCGGCCTCCACCAGGCCGATGCCCAGCGACGCCTGCAGCGCGGGCACGGCCGGCGGCAGCTTGCCCAGGTGCAAAGCGCCGCTGACGCCGCCCAGGAGCACGGCAAAGGCGGCGGCCGGCACGCGCGGCCGCATGGACGCAGGCGCGGCAGGGCTCACGCGATGCCCCGGCGGCCCGTGAGCCGTTCGTGCTCGCGCATGGCGAACCGGTCGGTCATGCCCGCGATGTAGTCGGCCACCGCGCGGTGCCGGTCGTCGCGTTCGGCGTAGCCTTCGGGCATTTCGGCGCTGCGCGCGAGGTAGGCGTCGAACAGCTCGCGCACCACGGCCTGCGCCTGGTCGGTGGTCTGCGTGACCTGGGGATGGCGGTAGAGGTTGCGAAAGAGAAAGCGCTTCAGGTCTTCCGATTCCGCCTGCATGGCATCGGTGAATGCAACGATGGGTGCTGCCTGGCGCACCGCATCGGCATCGGCCGGTCCGAGCGCCTCGAGCGCAGCGCGGGTTGCGTCGATCACGTCGTAGACCTGCGCGCTCAGCATGCGACGGATGGTCTCGTAGAGCACGCGGCGGCCCTTCAATTGCGGGTGCTCGGCGAGCGCCTCGCGGCGGTAGCGCTCGAACAGCGCCACGTCGGACAGCTGCTCGACGCTGATGAGGCCCGAGCGCACGCCATCGTCGATGTCGTGGGCGTTGTAGGCGATGGCATCGGCCAGGTTGCACAGCTGGGCTTCGAGGCCCGGCTGCGTGCGGTCCAGAAAGCGCCGGGCCACGCCGTGAGGCTCCGCGGCTTCGAGCTTCTCGGCGTTCGCGCGCGAGCAATGCTTGAGGATGCCCTCGCGGGTCTCGAAGCTGAGGTTCAGCCCGTCGTACTGCGGGTAGCGGTGCTCCAGCGCATCGACCACGCGCAGGCTCTGCAGGTTGTGCTCGAAGCCGCCGTGACCGGCCATGCAGGCATTGAGCGCATCCTGCCCCGCGTGTCCGAACGGCGTGTGGCCCAGGTCGTGCGCCAGCGCGATCGCCTCGACCAGGTCTTCGTTGATGTGCAGGGCGCGCGCAATGGAACGGCCCAGTTGGGCGACTTCCAGCGAATGCGTGAGCCGGGTGCGAAACAGGTCGCCTTCGTGGTTCAGGAAGACCTGCGTCTTGTAGACCAGCCGGCGGAAGGCCGTCGAATGCACGATGCGGTCGCGGTCGCGCTGGAACACATCGCGCGTGGGCGCGGGCGGCTCGGCATGCCGACGGCCGCGCGACTGCGCGGGGTGGCAGGCATAGGCCGCGAGACTCATCCCTCGCAGCACTGCGCGAGCACTTCGCGCACCAGCGCATCCGGCGCGCTGCGGACCACGGCGGAGCCGGGCCTGTCGATCACCACGAAGCGGATTTCGCCGGCTTCGGACTTCTTGTCGACGCGCATCAGCTGCAGGTAGCGCTCGGCCCCCAGCGCCGGGCCGACGGTCGGCAGGCCGGCACGCTGGATCAGGCGCGTGAGCCGCTCGACGAAGGCCGCGTCCACGCCGCCGAGGCGCTGCGACAGGTGCGCTGCCATGACCATGCCGCAGCCGACGCCCTCGCCGTGAAGCCATTCGCCGTAGCCCAGGCCCGACTCGATCGCATGGCCGAAGGTGTGGCCGAAATTGAGAATGGCGCGCAGGCCGGTCTCGCGCTCGTCCTGTCCGACCACCAACGCCTTGATCTCGCAGCTGCGCTTGACGGCGTAGGCCAGCGCGGCGGGGTCGCGCGCCACCAGCGCGTCGATGTTCGCCTCGATCCAGTCGAAGAAGGCCATGTCGTGGATCGGGCCGTACTTGATGACCTCGGCGAGGCCGGCGCTCAGTTCGCGCGGCGGCAGGGTCTGCAGCGTGCCCAGGTCGCATACCACGAGCTGCGGCTGGTAGAACGCGCCGATCATGTTCTTGCCCAGCGGGTGATTGATGGCCGTCTTGCCGCCCACCGAAGAGTCGACCTGCGCCAGCAGCGTGGTTGGCACCTGGATGAACGGCACGCCGCGCATGTAGCTGGCAGCGGCGAAGCCGGTCATGTCGCCCACCACGCCACCGCCGAGCGCGAACATCACCGTCTTGCGGTCGCTGCCGTGGCCCAGCAGGGCGTCGAAGATCAGGTTCAGCGTCTGCAGGTTCTTGTGAACTTCGCCGTCGGGCAGCTCGAGCAGGTGAACCGTGCGGAAACGCCCCGCGAGGGCGGCTTGCAGTGCCTTCGCGTAGAGCGGCGCCACCGTGGTGTTGCTGACGATCAGGGCGGAAGCGGCTGCAGGCGCGACGGCGAAGCTCTCGGGGTCGTCCAGCAGACCGGCACCGATCAGGATGGGATAGCGGCGGTCGCCGAGCTGGATGTCGACGCGTTCTGGCGGGGCGGAAAGTACGGACAGGGACATGGCAGCGAGTTTAGGCGCTGCGGCCAGGGCCGGCTCAGGCGGCGGGCTCTTCGGGATGGGCTCCGGGCTCGACGATGCCGGCCAGTTCGAGCTGCATGACGATGATGTTCACCAGCATGGCGATGGACGGACGGCCTGTGTCGACCACGTCGTGCGCGGTTTCCCGGTAGAACGGGTCGCGCGCGTCATGCAGCTCCCGCAGGCGGCCCAGCGGATCGGCCACCTGCAGCAAGGGACGCTTGACGTCGTGACGCAGGCGCCGGAACAGGTCTTCGGGGGAGGAGCGCAGGTAGATCACGTGAAAGTGATTGCGCAGCTGGTTGCGGTTGGCATCGCGCAGCACCGCCCCGCCGCCGGTGGCCAGCACGCCCTGGGCGTTGGCCGCCAGGTCGGCGATGACGTCTTGCTCAAGGTCGCGGAAGGCAACCTCGCCTTCACGATCGAAAAAATCACGGATCGAACAGCCGATGCGCTGCTCGATCACGTGATCGGTGTCGATGAAAGGAAGGTCCAGCCGCATCCCCAGGCGCCGGCCCACTGCAGATTTTCCGGCGCCGGGCAACCCGACGAGTGCGACCGCCACGCGGTAGCTGCTACGCCCGCGCGTCAGCGCGCGGCGTTGCGGTCGGTAATCATCTTCGGAGTGATAAAGACGAGCATTTCGGTCTTGTTTGCAACGCGTTCGCGCTTGCGGAACAGTGCCCCCAGGTAGGGCACTTCACCCAGCACCGGCACGCGCGATTCGTCATTGGTTTCGGTGAGTTCGAAGATACCACCGATGACGACCGTGCCGCCGTTCTCGACCAGCACCTCGGTTTGCACGTGCTTGGTGTTGATGGCGGGACCTGCCGACGTGTTCACGCCGCGTGCGTCCTTGCTCACGTCCAGCGTCAGGATGATGTTGCCTTCAGGCGTGATCTGCGGCGTCACTTCGAGCTTCAGCACCGCCTTGCGGAACGAGATGGAGGTCGCACCGCTGGACGTCGCCTGCTGGTAGGGAATTTCCTCGCCCTGCTCGATCAGCGCCTTGGTCTGGTCGGCGGTGATTACGCGGGGGCTGGAGACCAGCTTGCCCTTGCCATCGGCCTCGAGCGCCGAGATTTCGAGGTTCAGCATGCGCGAGAAGCTCGAATTGAAGAGCGAGATCGCGAAGGCGCCTGCCGAGTTGCCTGTACCGCCTGCATCGCCCGCTGGCAAGTTGATGAAGTTGGAATTGGTGAACGCGGTGCCCGTGGTACCTGTACTGGGTACTCCACCGACGGTGGCGAAGGCACGGTTGCCCGCCGACGACGCAAAGCGCTCGCCGGAGATGCCGCCACCGAGTCTCACGCCCAGCGACTTGCCGAAGGTGTCTGACGCCTCGACGATGCGCGCCTCGATCAACACCTGGCGAACCGGGATGTCGAGCTTCTGGATCAAGTCGGAAACCTGAGCAAGACGCGACGGAATGTCGGACACGAACAGCTGGTTCGTACGCGATTCGGCGATCACGCTGCCACGAGGGCTCAGGATGCGGCTCGTGTTGCCACCACCGCCACCGCCACCGCCACCCGCCGAGGCGCCCGAGCCGGTCAAGCCTTGCGCGATCACCAGGGCCTTGGTGTAGTTCAGCTGGAACGACTGCGTGCGCAGCGGCTCCAGATTCTCGATGGCTGCCTTGGCCTCGAACTCGAGCTTTTCCTTGGCGTTGAGTTCGTCCTTCGGTGCGATCCACAGCACGCTGCCGTTCTTGCGCATGCCCAGGTTCTTGGCCTGCATGATGATGTCGAGCGCCTGGTCCCACGGCACATCCTTCAACCGCAGCGTCAGCGCGCCGGTGACCGAGTCCGACGTCACGATGTTGAAGTTCGTGAAGTCGGCGATCACCTGCAGCAGCGAGCGGATCTCGATGTTCTGGAAGTTGAGCGACAGCTTCTCGCCGTTGTAGCCCACGCCTTGCGTCAGCTTCGTCGGGTCGACCTTGCGAGCCCGCATCTCGACCACGAACTGGTTCTCGCTCTGGTACGCGCTGTGCTCCCACTCGCCCTTGCCCTCGATCGTCATGCGGACGCGGTCGCCCGATTGTTGCGAGGTGATCAGCTGGACCGGGGTGCCGAAATCGGACACATCGAGACGGCGACGCAGGCCTTCAGGCAGCGTCGACTTGGTGAATTCCACGACGAGGTTCTTGCCTTGCTGCTTCACATCGACGCCGACTTGGTTGTTCGCAAGATCGACGATCACGCGGCCGGTGCTGTCCTTGCCAAGGCGAAAGTCCACATCGCGCAACGGCAAAGTGTCGCGGTTGCGATTTTCTGCGAACGTGGTCGCATTGGATGCGGCCAGCGCGGTGCCCGCCGCCGGTTCGAGAATGACCAGCAGCGACTTGCCCTGGATCTCGGTCTTGTAGGCCGTGGCTTGCTTCAGGTTCAACACCACGCGGCTGCGGTCGCCCGCCTGAACCACATTCACCGAACGCAGGTTGCCTTGGTTCACTTCGATGGCGGAGCGGCCGATCGCATTCGTGACACCGGGGAAATCAAGTGCGATACGCGCAGGCGTCTGGACGGCAAACCCCGCGGGCGCGGCCGCAAGCGGCTGTGCGAGATCGATGCGGATCACTTCCGCACCCGATTGGGTCGAACTGGTCACTGCCTCGATGGCGTTTTGTGCATGGGCCACGGCCAATGCGCCGAAGGCCAGCAGACCCAGGCCGGCAGCGCGCAGCCATCGAGCCATCTTTGATTTTTCTTGGTTCATTTCGCTCTCTCTTGCAGCTGCAGCGTCGCAACGCGTTCGATCCATTCACCGGCGGCGTCCTGTACGATCTCGCGCAAGCCGACTTCGGTCTCATTGATGAGGGTGATACGCCCGTAGTTGAGTCCCAGGTATTCGCCAACGCGCACCTTGTACAGCAGCTTGTCCACACGGATCAGCGCCACAGGCTGCTTGTTGCGATCCATGCTCCCGACCATCGTCATCGAGTCGAGCGGAAAGGCTTCCAATGGCTCCTTGCGGCGCGCCAGTTCGGGCGCGATCAGCTCCGAGGTGCTCGGCTGATTCGAATCGCGGCGCAGCGCCTGAGTGAGCTTCAGGATGTTGAACGGCTCGAAGGACGAGGCCTCGGTGTACACCTGCGGCGTGAATTTCTTGGGCGCCGTGATCGGCGCCACCGAAGGCTTGACCTGCGCACGCTGTTCGGCCATCCAGCGCTGCGTCTCACCCTGGTCTGACTCGCACGCGCTCAGCGCGGCGCCAGCCAGCGCCACGCAGAGAATCTTGGCGGCAACCTTCACTTCTTTTTCTCCTTCGCCACGGCGGCGCGCTTCTGTGCCGCCCGCTCGTCGTCGTCAAGGTAGCGGAAGGTGCGTGCGGTGGTGTCCATCGTCAGCATGTCCTTGTCCTTCTGCGGCGTGACGGTGATGTTGTTCAGCGTCACGATGCGCGACAGGGCCGCCACGTCGGCCACGAAGGCGCCCATGTCGTGATAGCGCCCGGTAACGCGCACGGCGATCGGCAGCTCGGCGTAGTAGTCCTTGACCGACACCTGGCCCGGACGGAACAACTCGAACTGCAGGCTGCGGCCGAGGCCCGCCTGGTTGATGTCCGACAGCAGCGCGTCCATTTCCGCCTTGCTGGGCAGTTGCTTCTCGAGCAGGGTCACGTACTGCTGCACCTGCTCGCGCTGCTTCTTCAGCAGTTCGAGGTTGGCGGCTTGCGCCACCTTCTTCGAGTAGTCGGCCTTGAGCGTGACTTCCTTGGCGCGCTCGCCTTCCAGTTCGTCATTCGAATTGGTCAGCCAGACAAACCACAGGGCGACCAGCACCAGTGCCGTCACAGCCACGCACAGCGCGTAGCGGGGCACCGTTGGCCACATCGACGGATCGTTCGGATTGAGTCCGCGGAACTGGTCGCCGAAACGGCGCAGCGCCGCGGCGACATCTACTTTCTGGGAGGGGCGATTGCTTGCCATGATCGATTACCCCTTGGACTGCGCGGCTGCAGCCAATGCTTTGTCGGCAGCAGCCTTCTGCGCGTCGGTGGGTCGCTTCAGACCGATGCGCATGGTGAAGTTGGCCACGCGACGCTGGTCGCGCTGGGTCAGGTTGACGTTGGCCGAGGTGATTTCGACCAACTCCGGCTTCACCAGCCAGGGACTGTTGTTGCCCAGGTTGCGCAGCAGTTCCGAGACCCGCTCGTTCGACTGCGCCATGCCTTGCAGCGTGATGGTCTGGTTGTCCTGCTTCATGCTCGTCAGGTAGACGCCGTCGGGCAATTGCCGCACCAGTTCATTGAGCAGGTGAACCGGCAGGTTGCGGTCACCTTGCAGGTCTTCGACCGCCAGTTGGCGCGCGCGCAGGGCTGCGATTTCTTCCTGCAGCGTCGAAATTTCCTTGATCTCGACCTCGAGCTTCTTGATTTCGGCCTGGAGAAAGCTGTTCTTCGATTGCTGCCCGGAGATTTGCGCCTCGAACCAAAGGTAACCCAGCCCGGCGATCAGCAGGCCGAGCACGGCCGAGGCGCCCAGAGTGCCGTAGAACGCCTCGCGGCGCTTCTTGCGCGCGGCTTCGCGGTGCGGAAGCAGGTTGATGAGGATCACTGCAGGAACCTCCGCATGGCCAGACCGCAGGAGGTCAGATAGGAAGGCGCCTCGCGCCGGACCTTCTTTTCGCGAATGTTCGAACTGAAGTCCATGCCGTCGAAGGGATTGAGCAGCGAGCAGGCGAACGAGGTCTGCCGGGTCACGGCATTGGTCAAGCCCGGCAACGATGCCGAGCCGCCTGCGAGCAACACGTAGTCCACGCGGTTGTGCGGCGTGCTGGTGAAGAAGAACTGGAGCGCACGCGCGATTTCCTGCGCAATGCTTTCCACGAAGGGCTTGAGCACGCCGGAACCGTAGTCGTCCGGCAGGTCGCCGCTGCGCTTCTTGGCCTCGGCCTCTTCGGCGGAAAAACCGTACTGGCGCACGATGAGCTGCGTCAGTTGCGCGCCACCGAAGGCCTGGTCGCGGTCGTACAGCACTTCCTGGTTGCGCAGCACCTGCATGCTGGTGGTGAAAGCACCCACTTCGAACAGCGCCACGATGGCGTCGGTCCCCTTGCCGGGCAGTTGTTCGATCAGTCGGGCCGTCGCCAGGCGCGATGCATAGGACTCGACGTCGAGGATCATCGCCTTCAAGCCGGCAGCTTCCGCCAAGCCTTCACGGTCCTGGACCTTTTCCTTGCGGGAAGCGGCTATCAACACCTCCACATCGCCGGGCGAACTGCTGCTCGGGCCCGTGACGCAGAAGTCGAGGCTGACTTCGTCCAGCGAGAAAGGGATGTACTGGTTGGCCTCGGACTCGACCTGAATCTCGAGTTCCTGTTCGCTCATGCCGCCTGGAAGAATGATCTTCTTGGTGATCACCGCCGAGGGCGGCAGCGCGAGCGCGACATTGCGGGTGCGCGTACCGCTTTTGCGAACCACACGGCGGACAGCTTCCGCAACTTCGTCGAACTTCTCGACGTTGCCGTCCGTGATCCAGCCACGCTCCAGGGGTTCGATGGCACAGCGTTCCAGAACCAGCTTGCCGCTGGCCTCACGGCCGAGCTCTACCAGCTTGACACTGGACGAACTGACATCCAGCCCAAGCAAGGGAGCATTCTGACGACGAAACAATGATCCAAGAGCAGCCAAGGTAGGTCCCTCTATCCCCTGTATTTGTAACCAATAGAAAAACTTGCGTTCGGTTGCATGCTAGCAGCAGGCGTAGCACCTACCAAGCAACGCCGCGGAGCAAAACCAATAATCGTTGTCAAAACCTGACGGCAAATGCGCATTTTGTAACTTTTGAATTAGGCCGATGCAAGGTCGGCAAAGAACAGATGGTGGGAAGGAGGCGGCTTTTTATAATGTTCGGTGACTCTCCGGCCCCTCATGCAAGAAACATCCAGCCCCAAAGGGCCAGCCAAGACCCCTCCCCCTCGACGCCCGACCTGGCTGAAATGGCTTTTGCGCCTTTTCTTTTGGGGATTCGGCATTGCTGCAGCCGGCTTGCTGTCGGTGCTGTGCGTGGTGGCGGTGGCCCTGGCGGTCGCGTATCCAAATCTGCCGGACATCTCCGAGCTCTCCGACTACCGGCCCAAGCTGCCGTTGCGGGTGTTCTCGTCCGAGGGCGTTCTGATCGGCGAGTTCGGCGAGGAGCGCCGCAACCTCACGCCGATCTCGGCGATTCCCAAGGTGGTCAAGGACGCAGTGCTCGCGGCGGAAGACTCGCGCTTCTACGACCACGGCGGCGTGGACTACAAGGGCATGGTCCGCGCGGGCCTGGCGAACCTGAACCGCGTGAAGAGCCAGGGCGCCTCGACCATCACGATGCAGGTGGCGCGCAACGTCTACCTCAGTTCTGAAAAGACGCTGACCCGCAAGATCTACGAAGTGCTGCTGACCTTCAAGCTGGAGCACCTGCTCAGCAAGGACCAGATCTTCGAGATCTACCTGAACCAGATCTACCTGGGCAACCGGGCCTACGGTTTTGCCGCCGCCTCGGAGGCCTATTTCGGCAAGCCGCTGCAGGAACTCACGATCGCGCAGGCCGCGATGCTCGCGGGGCTGCCGAAGGCGCCCGGCGCGAACAACCCGGTGAACAACCCCCAGCGCGCGCGCGGTCGCCAGTTCTATGTGATCGACCGCATGCAGGAAGCCGGATTCATCACTGCCGAGCAGGCAGGCGAAGCGAAGAAGGAGGAACTGCACCTGCGCGACGCCGCCGACCCGAACCGGCTGCACGCCGAGTACGTGGCCGAAACCGTGCGTCAACTCATGTACACGCAGTACGGCGACAGCACCTACACGCGCGGCCTGAAGGTCTACACCTCGCTGGTGGCGGCCGACCAGGCTGCAGCCTACAAGGCACTGCGCAAGGGCATCATGGACTACGAGCGCCGCCAGATCTATCGCGGCCCCGAGAAGTTCGTCGACCTGCCCGCCGACGCCAAGGAAGTCGACGAAGCGGTGGACGATGCGTTGAGCGACCACCCGGACAACGGTGACGTGATGGCTGCCGTGGTGCTCAAGGCCACGGCCAAGCAGATCGACGCCGTGCGCGCCAACGGCGACGCGGTGCAGATCACGGGCGAAGGCCTCAAGCCCGCGCAGTCCGGCCTGTCCGACAAGGCCCCGCCCAACATCAAGATCCGTCGCGGCGCGGTGATCCGCGTGGTCAAGACGCCGAAGAACACCTGGGAAATCACGCAGTTGCCCGAGGTCGAGGGCGCATTCGTCGCGATGGACCCGCGCGACGGCGCCATCAAGGCGCTGGTTGGCGGCTTCGACTTCGGCAAGAACAAGTTCAACCACGTGACGCAGGCCTGGCGCCAGCCGGGGTCGAGTTTCAAGCCCTTCATCTACTCCGCGGCGCTCGAAAAGGGCTTCACGCCCGCCACCGTCATCAACGACGGCCCGCTCTTCTTCGATGCCGCCACCACCGGCGGCCAGCCCTGGGAACCGAAGAACTACGGCGGCGGCTACGACGGCCCGATGTCGATGCGCACCGCGCTGATGAAGTCGAAGAACCTCGTGTCGATCCGCATCCTGCAGTCCATCGGCACGCGCTATGCGCAGGACTGGATCACCAACTTCGGCTTCGACAAGGACAAGCACCCGGCTTACCTGCCGATGGCGCTCGGTGCGGGCGCGGTCACGCCGATGCAGATGGCCGTGGGCTACTCGGTGTTCGCCAACGGCGGCTACCGCGTCAATCCGTACCTCGTGACCCGCATCACCGACCACAAGGACAAGCTGCTGGTCGACAAGCAGCCGACGCTGCTCAACGAGGCGGCGCGTGCCATTCCGCAGCGCAACGCCTTCATCATGGACACGCTGCTGAACTCCGTGGCCCGTGCCGGTACCGCCGCCAAGGCGCAGGCCATGCTCAAGCGCCCCGACCTGTACGGCAAGACCGGCACCACCAACGACTCGCTCGATGCGTGGTTCGCCGGCTTCCAGCCGACCATGACGGCCATCTCGTGGATCGGCTACGACACGCCGCGCAACCTGGGCGACCGCGAAACCGGCGGCGGCCTGAGCCTGCCGATCTGGATCAACTACATGGAAACCGCCATCAAGGGAGTGCCTGTGACCGAGCTGTCGGCCAACCCGCCTTCAGGCATCGTGAGCGTCGGCGGCGAGTGGTACTACGACGACTACGCACCGGGCCGCGGCGTGGCCAGCCTGGGCGTCGAATCCTCTGCCCCTGTGGCGCCGGTAGAGAGCCTCACGGGCGCGCCGGTGAGCCCGCAGCCTCCGCCCGAGGAGCGCAACCGCATCCTCGACCTGTTCAGGAACTGAGGAAGATGAATCAGGCAGCCGCGAACACCAGCGGCTGCCCGGCTTGCAGAGTCGCTTCGCGCGACAGGTTGCCGAAGAACTCCTCGCCGGTCTTGGTGTCGACCCAGGCCCGGCCGTCATGGCGATAGTGGTAGCCGCCCGAACGCGCGGCCAGCCAGATTTCCTGCAGGGGTTTCTGCAGGTTCACGATCAACTGGCTGCCGTTCTGGAATGAAATCGTGATCATCCCGCCGACCCGCTGGTTGTCGAGGTCGACGTCGCTCGCGTCGTTGATGCTGTCGCAACCGCGCTCGATGGCGGCAAGCGCAGCTTCGGCGCGGTCCATGTACTCAATGTCGGTCATTACAATTTCGCTATGTTGAATGTTCGCCAAATTCTAGTGAGCACCCGCCCCCGCGCTGCGCTCATGGTCTGCCTCGTCGCAGCCGCCACCGGACTGGTCGCCTGCGGACAGCGCGGTGCGCTGTACCTGCCGACCGATCCCGCGGCCGCCCAGCGGGCCACCTTGCCGCAGCTCATGACGCCCGAGAGCCTGAGGTCCTCGTCCTCCAGCGAGGCGGCGCCCGCACCGGCTGCAGCCGCGAGTGCACCGGCCGCCGGTGCCAGCGCGCCGGCCGGCAGCAGCAGCAACACGGGGACCCGGAAATGACCGGCACCGTCACGTCTGCCGCCCTCCCTGGCCACCCGCACATCGCCCAGCGCGACGGCGCGCTGCACATCGAGGGTCTCGCGCTCGACGCACTGGCCCGCGAGCACGGCACCCCTCTTTTCGTTTACTCCAAGCAATGGATGCTGGACGCCCTGGCGGCCTACCAGCGCGGCTTCGAAGGCCGGGATGCCCTGATCTGCTACGCGATGAAGGCCAACTCGTCGCTCGGCGTGCTGCGCGTGTTCGCGCAGGCCGGCTGCGGCTTCGACATCGTCTCGGGCGGCGAACTGTCGCGCGTGCTGGCCGTGGGCGCCGATCCGAAGAAGATCATCTTCTCCGGCGTCGGCAAGACCCGCGCAGAAATGCGCCAGGCCCTCGCGGCCGGCATCGCCTGCTTCAACGTCGAGAGCGAAGCCGAGCTCGACGTGCTCAACGAAGTGGCGCTGGCTGAAGGCCGCCGCGCGCCCATCAGCATTCGCATCAACCCGAACGTCGATCCGAAGACGCACCCGTACATCTCCACCGGCCTGAAGGGCAACAAGTTCGGCATTGCGCACGACCGCGCGGTCGAGGCGTACCGCCACGCCGCGAGGCTGCCCGGCCTGGAAGTGGTCGGCATCGACTGCCACATCGGCTCGCAGATCACCGAAGCGTCGCCCTACCTCGACACCTGCGACCGGATGCTGGACCTGGTCGAGGCCATCGAAGCGGCCGGTGTGCAGATCCATCACCTGGACTTCGGCGGCGGCCTGGGCATCGACTACAACGGCGAAGTGCCGCCCAAGGCCGATGACCTCTGGCTGCAGCTGCTCGCCAAGCTCGACGCGCGCGGCTTCGGCCAGCGCAAGCTCGTCATCGAGCCCGGCCGCTCGCTGGTCGGCAACGCCGGCGTGTGCGTGACCGAGGTGCTGTACACCAAGCCTGGCGAAGACAAGAACTTCTGCATCGTCGATGCGGCCATGAACGACCTGCCGCGCCCCGCGATGTACCAGGCCTTCCAGCGCATCGTGCCGCTGCGCACGCGCGCCGGCGATGCACCGACCTACGACGTGGTCGGCCCGGTCTGCGAAAGCGGCGACTGGATCGGCCGCGACCGCGCGCTCAACGTGGTGGCGGGCGACATGCTGGCCGTGCTGTCGGCGGGCGCGTACTGCATGAGCATGTCCAGCAACTACAACACGCGCGGCCG
Organism: Variovorax sp. 10N412; assembly: GCF_056394985.1. Classification (NCBI taxonomy): domain Bacteria; kingdom Pseudomonadati; phylum Pseudomonadota; class Betaproteobacteria; order Burkholderiales; family Comamonadaceae; genus Variovorax; species Variovorax sp. 10N412. Next base: position 70,974 of record NZ_JBFTIO010000009.1, on the reverse strand, counting down.
TGCCGCCGAGGTGCTGGTGAGCGGCGCCACCGCTACGCTGATCCGCCGTCGCGAGACGATGGAAGACCAGCTGCGCGCGGAAATCGACGGCTGAGCGCCGTCATCAGCCGGTGCGCAGCGGCTTCTCGCTGCTGCGCGCCACGCCGGCCGCAGACTGCCTGGCCTTGCTGCGCTTGCTCGCGAAATTCCACACGCGCCAGGCCAGCAGCACCCCGATGATCGCGACATAGATGAACACTTCCGCGAAGTTGTTCTTGCCCGCACGCATCCAGAAGAAGTGCAACAGGCCGAGCCCCGCGATCACATAGACGAGCTTGTGCAGCATCTGCCAGCGCTTGGCGCCCATCGCCTTGATCGCGCGATTGAACGACGTGGCGGCCAGCGGCGTCAGCAGCAGGAAGGCCGAGAAGCCCACCAGGATGAACGGCCGCTTCGCGATGTCCTTGGCGATGTCACCCCACTCGAAACCCATGTCGAACCAGCTGTAGCACAGCAGGTGCAGCACCACGTAGAAGTACGCGAACAGGCCCAGCATGCGGCGGTAGCGCGCGAGCGCGTTCCATTTGCTGATCACGCGCAGCGGCGTCACCGCCAGCACGACACAGATGAAGCGCAGCGTCCAGTCGCCGGTGGCGCGAATCAGGAACTCGGCCGGGTTGGCGCCGAGCCCGTCGGTGAACGCGCCGTAGGCCAGCCGTGCGAACGGCAGCAGGCACAGCAGGAAGATGACCGGCTTGGTCGCCGGATGCATGAGCAGCTTGTTCATGGGAGCGGCGAGCGCGTGGCGCGCGGGTTCAGAAGTTCTTCTTCAGGTCCATGCCCGCATACAGCTGGCCGACCTGGGCTTCGTAGCCATTGAACATCTCGGTCTTGCGCCGCTTGGCGAACAGCCCGCCGCCGTCGCCGATGCGCCGCTCGGTGGCCTGGCTCCAGCGCGGATGATCGACGTTGGGGTTCACGTTCGAATAGAAGCCGTACTCGTTGGCCGCCGCCTTGTTCCAAGCGGTGCTCGGCTCCTTCTCGACGAAGCGGATCTTCACGATCGACTTGGCCGACTTGAAGCCGTACTTCCATGGCACCACCAGGCGCACCGGCGCGCCGTTCTGGTTGGGCAGCACCTCGCCGTACATGCCGAAGGACAGCAGCGTGAGGGGGTGCATCGCCTCGTCCATGCGCAGGCCCTCGGTGTAGGGCCAGTCGAGCACGCGCGAGCCCACGAAGGGCATGGTCTTGGGGTCGGCCAGCGTCACGAACTCGACGAACTTGGCATTGCCCTGCGGCTCGACCTTCTTGATGAGCTCGGCCAGCGAATAGCCGACCCACGGAATGACCATCGACCAGCCTTCGACGCAGCGCAGGCGGTAGATGCGTTCTTCCTGCGCGCTGAGCTTGAGCAGGTCTTCGATGCCGTACTTGCCCGGCTTCTTGACCAGCCCCTCGACCTCGACGGTCCAGGGCCGCGTCTTCAGCGTGCCCGCGTTCTTGGCCGGATCGGCCTTGTCGGTACCAAACTCGTAGAAGTTGTTGTAGGTCGACGCGTCCTTGTAGTCGGTGAGCTTGTCCATCGAGATGGCACCGGGCACCGTCGACTTGGCGCCCGGCAGCGGCGCGAGCTTGTTGGGACGTTCGGTCTGTGCCCAGGCTTCGCGCGACGCGAAAGCCGCCAGCGCCGCGCCTGCCGCACCGCCCGCCATGAGCTTGAGCAGGTCGCGCCGGCTTTCGTATTCGGCACGCGGCGTGATTTCGCTCGACAGCGGGTGAATGAAGCCGTCGTTGCTGCTGGAGCGACGGATCGGGCGGGGATGGAACGACATGACAGGCCTTTCGCGTGAATCGTGATGCTCAGGGTAGTTCGTGACTGCCCCTGTTTTGGTTACGCGCCATCGCGGCGCGTGGTTTCAATTCTTCGCGAAAGCCCGCGGGCCTGCGCCTACAGGGTGCCGTAGCTGTGCAGGCCGCTCAGGAACATGTTCACGCCCAGGAAAGCGAAGGTCGTGACCGCCAGGCCGCCCAGCGCCCACCAGGCCGCCACGGTGCCGCGCAGGCCCTTCACGAGCCGCATGTGCAGCCAGGCCGCGTAATTGAGCCAGACGATCAGCGCCCAGGTTTCCTTCGGGTCCCAGCTCCAGTAGCCGCCCCATGCATCGGCGGCCCACAAGGCGCCCAGCACGGTGGCGATGGTGAAGAAGGCGAAGCCGACGGTGATCGACTTGTACATGACATCGTCGAGCACCTCGTTGGCCGGCAGACGCGCCGCGATGCGCTTGCGCCCGAGCAGGATGCCCGCCGCGATCAGCGCCGAGATGCCCGCGTAGATCACCCAATAGCTGCCACCGGCTTCCTGCACGCGCTGGCGGAACGCCACCGGCACGAAGCACAGCGCCACGCCCAGCAGCCAGATCGGCGTGAGCTTGTACCAGCGCTTTTCGTCGGCCTGCTCCTTGATGAGGTAGGCGAAGGCCACCATGGCCGCGAGCGAGAAGGTGCCGTAGCCGATGAAGTTGGCGGGCACGTGCAGCTTCATCCACCAGCTCTGCAACGCGGGCACCAGCGGCTGGATTTCATGCGCCTCGCGCACGATCGTGTACCAGAGCAAAAAGCCGACCGCGGCGCTCACCACCAGCATCACGAAGGCGCCCAGCGCGCGCGTGTTGTAGCGCTCTTCGAAGTACAGATAGAACGCGGCCGTCAGCCAGCAGAACAGCACGAACACCTCGTACAGGTTGCTCACCGGGATATGGCCGATGTCCGGGCCGAGCTGGTGGCTTTCGTACCAGCGCACCATGGTGCCGATCAGCGCCATCGTCACCGCCGCCCAGGCCAGGCGCGAGCCGATCGCGTCGAAGGTGTCGGCCTGCTTGCCGACGAAGAAGCCGAGCCAGTAGAACAGCGTGCTCATGAAGAACAGCACGCTCATCCAGAGAATGGCGGACTGGCTCGACAGGAAGTACTTGAGCCAGAACACCGTGTCGGCCCGGGCCAGGTCGCCCTGGTAGGAGCTGATGGCCAGCAGCGAAGCGGCGGCCACCACGAGGGCCAGCACGCGCAACGGCCGCCAGAACCAGCCGATGGAGATCATCGCGATCAGTGCGGCGGCAAGGATCGGCTTCTCGTAGTAGTCCATCGACCCCGCGTAGCGCGTGAACGCGAACAAGCCGCCGGCCAGCACCAGCGCCGCGAAAACCCAGTCGAACAGGTTGCGGCGCGAGAGCCAGCTTTCATTGAGCGTGAGGGTCGTGGTATTCATGGTGTCGCCGTTTGTTCTTTGTCCAGTGCGAGCAGCTTGTGCTTGAGGTGCTCGAATTCGCGATCGCTGTCGATGGTCTTGCGATTGACCGAGAAGGCCATCGTGGCGGCGGTGCGTGTGTCTCCGGAGGCCGTGCCGTCGGGTGTGAGCCACACCCAGAGGCGGCGCTCGCGAACGTACAGCATGGCAAAAATTCCGATGATCAGCAACAGGCAGCCCAGATACACCACATTCTTGCCGGGCGCGCGCGCCACCTGGAACACGCTGGCTTGCACCTGGGTGAAGTCGGTCATCATCATCGCGACCGGGGCCGGGTAGAAGTGCGCGTCGCTGATGGCCAGCACGGCTTGCGTCAGGTAGGCCTGCGATTTCTCGTCGTTGGGCAACGCGGCCAGGCCGGCGCCTTCGCGGCTCAGGTTGAGCACCTCGAACAGCACGTCGTTCAGGATGCGCACCAGCACGCCGCCGGCGCGCTCGCGCTCGGCCTCGGGCACGTTGACTTCCATGAACTCGGCAATCGCCTGCCAGCCGCCCACGGTGGTGGCGTCGGCCTTGGCGCGCTCGCTGCCCGCGAACAGTGCCAGCGCGCGCGTGGCCGAGACGCGCAGCTGCTCGGCCATCTCGGGGCGCTTGGCGTCGCTCGCCTTGGCGATGTAGCGCTCGATGGCCCTGGTGCGGGTGTCGGCATCGCCGAGCGCGGCGCGCATGCGCACGAAACCGTCCATCGAGCCCTGATCGTCGGCCGGCACGCGCAGGTACCGGAACGGGTCTTCGGGCTTCTCGCGCATCCCCAGCAGGAACACGGGCTGGCCGTCGCCGGTGTCGACCGGCACCATGTAGTTCTGGTACTCGCGCGCCTGGCCGGCGGCGTCGCGCAGCTTGTAGCCGATGCTCGGGCCGATGTTGCGCAGCACCTTCGGCTTGTTGACCTTGTTGGCCGCGCCCAGGCGCGACTCGATGTCGTGGCGCAGGTCGACCTTGCGCACGTCGGCGCCGCTCGTCAGCGCGCCCGCGTCGGCGAAGTTTTCCACGTTGATCACGCGCAGCGCGGCGTACTCGAGCGTGAGCTTGTCCTTGCCGTTGGTGATCTCGGTGCTCGGGCCGCCGATGACGCCTTCGACCTCGAAGGGCTTGGCTGCGGCCGCCATCGGCACTGCCTTGAGCTTCACCTTGGAGCCACCGTCGTCGAAGCTGGACTGGTAGATTTCCACGCCCTTGTAGCTGGCCGGGTGGTTGACCTCGATGCGCGCGGGCACGGCTTCGCCGGTTTCGCGGTCGTGCAGCACCACCTCGCTCGCAAAGAGCTTGGGCATGCCGGTCGAGTAGTAATCGACGATGAACTTCTTCAGCTCGATGGAAAACGGCAGCTCCTGCAGCAGCACGCCGTCGGCCTGGTTCAGGATGGCCACGCTGCCCTGCCCGCCTTCGGGCACGAGGATGTTGCCGCGAAAGGTCGGGTTGCTGGCGGACAGCCGGTACTGCGGCGGCACGTCGGCGATCATGCCGCCGCCGGTGAACACGCTCTTGCCGTTGAACCAGGTTTGCGCGCGCACCATGAGGTCGCCGTCGAGCAGCCCGCCGATGCACACCAGCACGATGGCGCTGTGGGCCGCGATGTAGCCCAGCTTGTGCGCGCCGCCGGCGCGCGCCGCGACCATCCAGCCCGCCGAGGTCGCACGGCTGCCGTCGGTGGCCTCGCGCTGCTGCAGCTTGACCTTCCAGCCGCCGCTCACCAGCAGTTGCCCGATGCGGTTGGCTGCGGCTTCGGGCGTTTCGCCGAGGCGGCTCTCCGCGCGCTGGCCGAAGGCCTTCAGGCTCTGCGCGCGAATGTCTTCCTTGAAGGTCTTCAGGTCGGCCAGGATGCGCGGCGTGTTGCGCGCGATGCACAGCGTGGTGCTGATCACCAGGAACAGCAGGATCAGCAGGAACCACCAGGCGCCATACACCGCGTCGAGCTTCGCCGCGCGGAACAGCGCGGCCCAGAACGGACCGAACTGGTTGATGTAGTTGTTGATCGGCTCGTGCTGCTTGAGCACCGTGCCGATGATCGACGCGATGCAGATGACGGTGAGCAGCGCAATGGCGAAGCGCATCGACGAAAACAGCTCCACCGCAGCGCGAAGCATTTGCGGGCCGCGACGAACGCGAAGGCCATGTGTGGAGACGGACATCGGGGCGAGAGGAATGAAGGAAAGGAAGAAAAAAGCAAAAGGGCGGGCCATCCTCCTGGATCGGCCCGCCCTTTGTTTGGGGTTGTTGTCGGCGGTTAGTTCACGCTCGAACGCGCGTCGTCATCAACGCAGACCGGCAATGTAGTCGGCCACGGCCCGGATTTCACGGTCGTTGAGCTTGGCGGCAACGCCGGTCATGGGTGCGCTGTTCAGGCGCACGTTGTCGCGGAAGGCGGTGAGCTGGGCCACGGTGTACTCGGCGTTCTGTCCACCCAGGCGCGGGTATTGGGCAGGAATGCCGGCGCCGTTCGGGCTGTGGCAACCTGCGCAGGCCGGGATCTGGCGCTCGCCGATGCCGCCGCGGTAGATCTTCTCGCCCATCGCGAGGGTGTCCTTGTCCTTCGAGAAGCCCGGCTTGACCTTCTTCGAGCCCACGAACCAGGCGATGTTGCGCATGTCTTCCTCGGACAGCGCGGAAGCCAGCGGCTTCATGATTGCGCTCTTGCGCTTGCCGGACTTGAACTCTTCCAACTGCTTGAGGATGTATTCGGGATGCTGTTGCGCCAGCTTGGGGTTTGCCGCAATGGCGGAGTTGCCGTCTGCGTTGTGGCACGACGCGCAGCTCTGGCTGTTGGCCGGCGTCGCGTTGAACAACGTGTCCCCCTTGGCAGGGTCCGGCTTGGTCGGCTTTGCAGGGGCCGCGGCGGCCGCACTTGCCGCTCCTGGCGTTGCCGCGTGCTCATCGGCTGCAAAACTCGTGCTGCATGCGATGCCGACGAGGGCTGCAAGCAGAATATTGGCAAACAACTTCATATCGGGGGCTTCGCTTCGAATTTATTGGCGCAAAACCTCACGATTCTACAATGGGGGTCTTGTTTAGAAAGTCCGTAGATGCCCTCCCCGCGCGCCAAGCCCGCTGCCTATCCTTCCCGCGCGGCTCCCGCCGCGGACCCCCAGGTCGCCGAACGCGAGCGCGTGGCACTGGGCTGGTTGCACACCGCCCACTTCCTCACCAGCGCTCCTCAGCTGGAACACCTGCCCCCTGTCGACCTGCCCGAGATCGCCTTCGTTGGCCGCTCGAACGCGGGCAAGTCGACCGCCATCAACACCCTCACGCAGCAGACGCGCCTGGCCTTCGCATCGAAGACGCCGGGCCGCACGCAGCACATCAACCTGTTCGGCATCGGCAAGCAGAAGGTCGATGACGCCGTGCTGGCCGACCTGCCCGGCTACGGCTACGCAGCGGTGCCCAAGGAAGCCAAGCTGCGCTGGCAGCGTGTGATGGGCAACTACCTGATGACGCGCGAAAGCCTGCGCGGTGTGGTGCTCATGTGCGACCCGCGCCAGGGCCTGACCGAGCTCGACGAGATCCTGCTCGACGTGATCCGCCCGCGCGTGGAGCAGGGCCTGAAATTCCTGGTGCTGCTGACCAAGTCCGACAAGCTCACGCGCAGCGAAGCCGCCAAGGTGCTGTCGATCACGCGACTCAACGCCGGCGGCGGTGAGGTGAAACTGTTCTCGGCCCTGAAGAAGCAGGGTGTCGGCGAGGCGGCCGAGCTGCTGTGGCGCTGGGTGCACCCCGACGGGGCTGCAGCACCCGCGGCCGCATCGGCTGCAGCGGCCGAGCCGATCGAACCCACGGAGCCTTCGCCCGCAGACGAATAGGCCTGAAACAGGCTGCAGCGGCCGTCCAGCGTGCGTGGTTCACTATCAAAAGAATAGCGACAGTCAACCCAAGGAGACAACGAGCATGACCGAGACCTTCCAACGCAGCCTGCCCAACGGCACCACCCTGAGCTGCCGCGCCGCCGGCAAGCCGGGCCGCCCGCTGATGGTGTTCCTGCACGGCTTTCCCGAAGCCGCGTTCATCTGGGACGAACTGCTCGATTACTTCTCGGACCCGGCGCACGGCGGCTACCGCTGCGTGGCACCCAACCTGCGCGGCTTCGAGCGATCGAGCGCGCCGACCGAAGTGGCGGCCTACAAGCCCCAGTTGCTGATACAGGACATCCAGCAACTCGTCGCCACCGAGAGCGCCGACGGCACCATGGCCGCGCTGGTGGCCCACGACTGGGGCGGTGCCTTCGGATGGGGCTATGCCAATGCATTCCCGGCGCATGTCGGTAAGCTGGTCATCATCAATTCGCCGCACCCGGGCACCTTCACCCGCGAACTGCGCAACAACCCGGCGCAGCAGCAGGCCAGTGCCTACATGAACTTCCTTGCGCGCCCCGATGCCGAAGCCCTGCTCGCGGCCGACGACTTCAAGCGCATGTGGCCCTTCTTCACGCTGATGAAGGCCGGCCCCGACGGCTTCGGCTGGCTCACCGAAGAAGTGAAGCAGCAGTACCGCGAAGTGTGGGGCGCCGGCCTCACCGGCGCGTGCAACCTGTACCGCGTGACACCGATGAAGCCGCCGCTGCCGGGCCAGACCGTCGACGGCATTCCGGTGCTGCCGCGCGAGCGGCTCACGGTGAACGTGCCGACCTTCGTGTTCTGGGCGCTCGACGATGCCGCGCTGCTGCCCGGCCTGCTCGAAGGGCTCGACGAGTACGTGCCGAAGCTCGAGATCAAGAAGGTGCCGGACGCGACCCACTGGATCGTGCACGAGCAGCCGCAACTGGTCGCCCGCGAGATCGAGGCCTTCCTGCAGCGCAGTTGATGCCGCCGCCGCCGGGCCGCTTCAATAGATCGGCGGCTCGCCTTCGGGGCGCGTCTTGAACCGGCGGTGCACCCAGTAGTACTGGGCGGGCATCGTGTCGATGTAGCCCTGCAGGCGCTCGTTCATGAGCGCCGTGTCGGCATCGATGTCGTCGGTCGGAAAGTTCTGCCAAGTCTCCAGCACCTGGATTTCGTAGCCGCCCGGCGTGAGCTTCGACACCACCGGCACCACCTTGGCCTTGCCCAGGCGCGCAAAGCGCGACAGCGAGGGCACGGTGGCGGCCTGCACGCCGTAGAACGGCACGAAGATGGTCTGGTCGCGGCCGAAGTCCATGTCCGGCAGCAGGTACAGCAGGCCGCCCTTGCGCAGGCCCTGCAGCACCGGCTTGATGCCGTCCACCCGGTTGAGCGCCGCCACGTCGCCGAAGCGCGTGCGGCCCTCACGGATCCAGGCGTCGACCATGGGGTCGCGCTGGGTCGTGTAGATGGTGGCCGAGGGGCGCGCCGTGTGCATGGTCAGCGCGGTGGCCGCGGCGTCCAGTCCGTAGAAGTGCGGCGCGAACAGGATCATGGGCGCGTCGCCCTCGGCGATCTCGCGGATCTCCGGCGCCGCCCCGACCACCTTGAGCCGGCTCGCCACCACTTTCTCGGGCGCATGCCAGAGCCAGCCGCGGTCCAGCCACGACTGCGCCACGTAGACGAAGGTTTCGCGCGCCAGGGCGCGGCGCTCGGCCTCGGACTTCTGGGGGAAGCAGACGGCCAAGTTGGTATCGACCACGCGCCGCCGCGGCACGGCCACGGTGTGCAGGATGCGGCCCAGCACCCTGCCGAAGCCACGCACGAGCGGCAGCGGCAGCGGCGCAATCGCGCGCATGAAACCGATGCCGAGCCGGGAACCGAAGCTCATGCGGCCTCCCCGGTGGCGGCGGTCACGCGCTCGGCGCGCGGCTCCTTGTAGCGCGCGTAGTCCCAGACGTACTGGCCAGGCAGGCTGCGAATCAGCCGGCCGATGCCGTCGTTCATGGCGGCCGTCGCGTCTTCAACGGAGGCCGCCGGGTCGGTGAGCGCGGTACCGACGATGGGTTCGAAGCGAATCACGTAGCCCGCGCCGCGCGGCAGGCGTTCGCATACGCTCAGGAAGCAGGCCGCGCCGGTCTGTTGCGCGAGACGGGGAAGCAGGGTCATGGTGTAGGCGGGGCGGCCGAGGAACGGCGCCCAGACGCCCTGCCCCAGCGGCGGCACCTGGTCGGGCAGGATGCCGGTGTAGCCGCCGCCGCGCAGCGTGCGGATCAGGCCGCGCACGCCGCTGTTGTTGGTGGGCAGCGTCTGCAGGCCGGGGCGGTCGCGCGAGCCGGCGGCGATCAGGTCGGCCATCCATTTCTTGCGCGCCGGACGAAACAGCGCCGTGATGGGTCCGTAGGCCGCGAGGAAGCGCTCGCCGATGGCCTGGCCGCACATCTCCCAGCTGCCGAGGTGCGGCGCCACAAGGATCACGCCCTTCTTCGCCTGCATGGCGGCCTCGAAGGCCTCGACGCCTTCCCAGCGCACCACGCGGTGCAGCACTGTCTGGCCGTGCGGACGCAGCCAGAGCCAGGGCAGCTCGGAGGCCATCTTGCCCGCAGCGGCGATGGCGGGACGGTACTGGTCTGGCGCGAAGCCCGCGCGCTCGGCGTTGGCCCTGAAGCGGCGGCGATATCCCGGCGCGCTCCACCAGACCAGCCAGCCCAGCATGGCACCGAACCCATGCATCAACGGCATCGGCACGCGGGCAAGCAGGCGGAACAGGGTGATCATTGAAAACGGGAGGGGGTCAAAAAACGGACGCGCGCGCATGGTATGCGCGGCTCGAATAGAATCCAAATTGTCGCCGAGTTACGGAACAACTTGCAGGGCGACAAACACAAGCGCATGGCGATTGTGCCCCGTCGATTTTTTCGACACTCTGCTAAAGCGTTCGCCAGGGCTCCGCAGAGTTGGCAACGCGCCAAATCACTTCAAGGAGCTTTGAAAAATGGCGAACGATTTTCTCTTCACTTCCGAATCCGTTTCCGAAGGCCACCCCGACAAGGTTGCCGACCAGATCTCGGATGCCATCCTCGACGCGATCTTCGAGCAGGACCCCCGCAGCCGCGTGGCCGCCGAGACGCTGACCAACACCGGCCTCGTGGTGCTCGCCGGCGAAATCACCACCAACGCGCACGTCGACTACATCCAGGTCGCGCGCGACACCATCAAGCGCATCGGCTACGACAACACCGAGTACGGCATCGACTACAAGGGTTGCGCCGTGATGGTCTGCTACGACAAGCAGTCCAACGACATCGCCCAGGGCGTGGACCACGCGAGTGACGACCACCTGAACACCGGCGCCGGCGACCAGGGCCTGATGTTCGGCTACGCCTGCGACGAAACGCCCGAGCTGATGCCCGCGCCCATCTACTACGCGCACCGCCTCGTGGAACGCCAGGCCCAGCTGCGCAAGGACGGCCGCCTGCCTTTCCTGCGCCCCGATGCCAAGAGCCAGGTCACGATGCGCTACGTGGACGGCAAGCCGCACAGCATCGACACCGTGGTGCTGTCGACGCAGCACCACCCCGACCAGAGCGAAACCTCGACCAAGATGAAGGCCTCGTTCAACGAAGCCGTCATTGAGGAAATCATCAAGCCCGTGCTGCCGAAGGAATGGCTGCAGAACACGCGCTACCTGATCAACCCGACCGGTCGTTTCGTCATCGGCGGCCCGCAAGGCGACTGTGGCCTCACCGGCCGCAAGATCATCGTGGACACCTACGGCGGCGCCTGCCCGCACGGTGGTGGCGCGTTCTCGGGCAAGGACCCGTCGAAGGTCGACCGCTCGGCCGCCTACGCTGCACGCTACGTGGCCAAGAACATCGTGGCCGCGGGCATCGCGCGCCAGTGCCAGATCCAGGTGGCGTACGCCATCGGCGTGGCCGAGCCGATGAACATCACGGTCTACACCGAAGGCACCGGCGTGATCTCCGACGAGAAGATCGCAGCCCTCGTGCGCGAACATTTCGACCTGCGTCCGAAGGGCATCATCCAGATGCTCGACCTGCTGCGCCCGATCTACCAGAAGACCGCCGCGTACGGCCACTTCGGCCGCGAAGAGCCCGAGTTCACCTGGGAAGCCACCACGCAGGCTCCGGCACTGCGCGCGGCCGCCGGCCTGAAGTAAGGCCTAAGCCGCTCTTTCCGCCGAACTCGCGGCCCTCGCCGGGCCGGCCGGCAGGAAGCGCACCGTGACCAGCAGCCCGCTCGCCTCGCGCGGGTTGGCTGCGAGGTCCACGTCGGCATCGAAGGCCCGTGCAATCTCGCGCACGATGGCCAGGCCCAACCCCGTGCCCTCAGTGGCGGCCCGCAGCGTTCTGACGATTGCGCAATTGCACACACGAAAGAACGGCGGGCATCACCCGCCGTTTTTTGCTTTCATGCCGCTGCGATGGCATCAGAACCGGTAGGCACCACTCAAGCCTACCGTCCAGTTGCGCCCCGGCGCGGGTTCGTAGTAGCGGCCATTGCCTTCGTTGACGATCACCGAACCCACGTAGCGCCGGTCGAACAGGTTGTCGACACGCGCAAAGGCATTGAACTCCCAGCGCTCCCACTTCTTCAGATAGCCCGCGTACACCGCCGCGACGGCATAGCCCGGCGCGCTCGCAGTGTTGACGTCGTTGGCCTGGAGCATGCCCAGCGCGCGCATCTCCACGCCCGCGCGCCAGCCTTCGGGCGGCACCCAGCCCAGCGATGCGAACAGAGACTGGCGTGCAATTCCGGGAATGCGGTTTCCCGCCGACACCGTGTTGCCGGTCCCGCAGGGCGACGGTGAGCAGAAGGCATCGCGGTAGGTGGCGTCCAGCCAGGTGTAGGCCAGCTGCGTGCGCCAGTGATTGGCTGTCTCGTGCTGCCAGCCCAGCTCGAACCCGTTGCGCCGGGTGCGCCCCGCGTTCTGGAAGGTCGCGCGGCCGCCGACGTTGGTGTTCGTCACGATCTCGTCGCGTGTGCGGGTCTGGAACAGTGCCGCCGTCAGCAGTCCGCCCGCGAGCCTGGCCTTGGCGCCGACCTCGATGCTGTCGTTGACCGAGGGGCGCAGCGCGAAGTTCAAGCCGCTCGCGCCGTTCGCCCGGTACGACAGCTCGTTGAGCGTCGGCGTCTCGAAGCCGCGGCCGATGGAGCCGTACAGCGCGAGGTCGGGCGTGGCCTGGTGGCGCAGCGAGGCCACGGGCAGCGTCCTGCTGTAGCGCGCGTTGCCACTGTCGTCGCGGTTCGTGCCGACGATGTAGCGGTCCTGCGAGTTGAAGTGCACGCTGCTGCGGCGCACGCCGGCCTCGAGCGTCCAGCGGTCGGTGAAGCGCCAGGTGGCCTGGGCGTAAGGGTCGAGGTTCCACACCTCGTTGAGCTCGTTGCGCCGCAGCCGGCCCTGCACGCCGAGCACGGGCGCCGCGACGGGGCCCAGGTAGTTCTCGTAGCCGCGGCGCTTCTCGCGCAGGCTGTCGTAGCCCAGGCCCGCCACCACGTCGAAAGGCCGGCCGGCCAGCGTGAGCGCGGCGTTCCAGCGCAGGTCCACGCCGCCGTACTGGCGCGACAGGTCGATCACACCGCCCGCGTGCAGCGGGTTCTGCTGTGCCGACGGGGGAATGGACTGGTACTGCGTGGTCTTGCGTTCGCCGCCGTAGAGCATCACGCGCAGCCCCTGTTCGGCATCGATGCGACGCTCGTAGAGCAGCCCGACCTGCGTCTGCTCGACCGTCTTTCGGGTGTCGTACTGCGTGGCCAGAGGCGCGCTGCGCGGGGCCAGCGCGTACTGGTCGGCGGTGAGTCCCAGCGGGTCTTGCGCGTCGATGCGCACGCTGTTCATGATGAGCGTGAGCTTGTCGCCGTTGTCCAGCGCGATACCCAGCTTGCCGTTGGCGATGTCGCGCCGCGCGGCGCTGTGCTCCCGCCAGCCGTCGGTGTGGAAGCGGCTCGCGTCGAGCAGGTAGTCGACCGCGCCCTGCGAACCGCTCAGCTGCAGCGACTGCCGCCATGTGCCGAAGCTGCCGCCCGCGAGCGAATACGACAGCCGCGGCGGGCCCTCGCCCGAGGCGGTGAAGGCCTGCACCACGCCGCCGGAAGAATTGCCGTAGAGCGCGGAGAACGGCCCGCGCAGCACTTCCACGCGGTCAACCGAGCCGATGTCGATGTTGGAGGTCTGGCCCTGCCCGTCGGGCAAGGTGGCCGGGATGCCGTCGACATACAGCCGCACGCCGCGCACGCCGAAGGTCGAGCGCGCGCCGAAGCCGCGAATCGACAGCTGCAGGTCTTGTGCGTAGTTCAGCCGGTTCTGCACCTGCAGACCCGGCACGGCGCCCAGGCTTTCGGAGAGGTTGACCTGCAGGCGGCTGTCGCGCATGTCGCTGCCGTCGACCCGGTCGACGGAGCCGGGCACGTTGAAGGGCGCGACATCGCCGCGCGGCGTGGAGACGGTGATTTCGCGCAGGCGCAAGGCACCGGCCTGCGGACCGGTATCGGGACCGGGCGGCGGCTCCGGCTGGGCCTGCGCGGCCGATGAAGCCCCCAGCAACAGGAGACAGGCCGCAGCGACGGGAGCGATGTTCATCGCGCCGATTCTGCTTCGGCCTCGCTCCCCGCCGTGTCGCGGTGACGCGACGCCAAGGGAAAACTAGCGGCTGGGCGACTTTCGCCAGCCGAACCAGGCGCAGACGATGACCGGAATGCCCAAGGTGATCCAGGCCAAGATGTCGCCCAGCCCGCCGTCGCTGAACAAGGCCGAGATCAGCCCGAAGGTCGTCAGCAGGCCCAGCACGATCGGCCAGCCCCACATGCGCCAGAAGCCTTGGTGCTGTTTCATGCCCGCGCCTTCATGGCCGGTGCCGGCTCGGGTTGCACGCCAGCGGGACCCCCCGGCTGTTCAGGCGCCGCGGTCTTGCGGGATGCGGGCACGGGATTGCCCCGCTTGAGCCACAGGTACAGCCCGCTGCCCAGCACGATGATGGTGGCGATGTCGAGCAGCGCCCAGAGGATCTGCATCGGCATGCCGCCGTAGTCGCCGAAGTGCAGCGGCTGCGACACCAGCAGCGCCGTGAGGTACCAGGGCAGCTTCGGCGAAGCGGTCACTGCGGCGGTCTTGGCGTCCACCAGCACCGGCTGGAAGAGCTTGGAGGTGAAGGGCTCGCTGCCGCGCACGAAGAAGGTGGTGTGGTGCGGGCTGGAGAACGAGGTGCCGGGGAAGGCGATGAACGACAGCTTCATGCCGGGCGCGTGCTGCAGCGCGGCGTCCATCGAGCGCTGCACCGAGGCGCGCTCGTTCACCGCCACCACCGGCTCGTTCTTGTAGGGAGTGAGCAGCGCGCTGAGCTGGTCGTACTGCCAGTACTTGATGAGCAGGTCGGCCCAGGTATTGATCATGCCGGTGGAGCCCACCACAAACACCCACACCAGCGTGACGATGCCCAGCAGGTTGTGCAGGTCGAGCCACTTCAGGCGCGGACGCTTCTCGCGGCGCACCGTGCCGAAGTCGAGCTTGCGCATGAAAGGCGAATACAGCACCACGCCCGACACGATGGCCACCAGCAGCAGCAGGCCCATGAAGCCGAGAAACAGCTTGCCCGGCAGGCCCGCGAACAGGTCGACGTGCAGCTTGAACATGACGTACATGAAGCCCTCGTCGAACTTGGGCTGCGCGAGGATGTCGCCCGTGCGCGCGTCGACCGCGACCGACTTGAAGTCGTCCGTGGGCGCCGGCGTGGGCGTGAGCGTGACGAACCACAGGCCGTCGTCGTCCTCCGGCTGCGAGGCGAACTGCACCACGCGGTCGGGGTGCTTGGCCTTGGCGATGTCGAGCACGCGGTCCAGGCTGATGCGGGGCGTGCCGGCCGGCATCTTCGGCGCCTCGACCTCGGTGCCCAGCAGATGGCCGATCTCGTGGTGGAAGATGAGCGGCAGGCCGGTGAGGCACAGCAGCAGCATGAAGACGGTGCACACGAGGCTGCTCCATTTGTGCACCCAGGCCCAGGTCTTGATTTTTCGGCTGTTCATGTCGTGGTGGTTTTTTCAGGTCGTAGTCTAGAAGCGGTAGGTGGCGCTCGCGACGACGCTGCGACGCGCACCGTACCAGCAGTCGCCCCGCGCCAGGCAGGTGCTGAAGTAGGTCTTGTCGGTCGCGTTGTTGATGTTCAGGGCGTAGCGCCACTTGGCCGACTCGTAGGCCAGCATCAGGTCCACCAGGGTCACCGAAGGCACGCGCGGCCCCGCGCTGCTGCCGTCCACATCGGTGAAGTCGCTCATGTAGCGCACACCGGCGCCGGCCGAGAAGCCCGGCACCCCGGCGATCGAGAAGCGGTACTTGCCCCACATCGACACCTGGTTGCGCGGCTGTTCGACGAGCTTCCGGTCGACATCGATGTGGGTGTAGTTGGCGATGAGGTCGAAATCGCGTGCCAGCGTCGTCTTGAGTTCGAACTCGACGCCCTTGTTTTTCGTGGCATCGACCTGGCGGCCGTAGTTGGGGTTGGTGCTGTCGGAGACGACGCGGTTCTTTTCCTTGAGCGAGAAGACCGACGCGGTGAAGCTCGTGGCCGAGCCCGCGGGTTGGTACTTGACACCGGCCTCCACCTGCTCGCCGCGCAGCGGCTTGAACAGCTTGCCCTCGAGGTTCGTGCCCGCCTGCGGGGTGAACGATTCGGTGTAGCTCAGGTAGGGCGACCAGCCCGACGGCAGCGTGTACATGACGCCCAGCCGGCGCGAGGTGGCGCTGGTGGTCTCCGAGTCGCTGCCTGCAGTGCCGGCCGTGCTGCGGTCATGGCGCAAGCCGGCCACGAAGATCCAGTTGTCCAGCTTCATCTGGTCCTGCACGTAGACGCCGGCGTTGCGCTGGGTGGTGCGGGGCCGGCTGGCGAACTCGGTCACCGGCACGTAGCCGATGCCGTAGACCGGCGCGTACGCGTCGATGGCGCTGTACGAGGAGCCCTCGATCTTGTCCTGGCGCTGGCGCGAATACTCGGCGCCCACCAGGAAAGTGTGGCGCACCGCGCCGGTGTTGAAGTGACCTTCGACATGGTTGTCGACGCCGGTCATGCGCGTCCAGGTCAGCGACTTGTCGTTGACACGGCCCAGCAGGCGCTGGCCGACCGGGTCGAGGCCCCAGCCGCCGGGCAAGGAGAAGAAGTCGCCGTAGTGGTAGTGCGAGTCGTTGAACGTGCGCGACACGCGAAAGTTCTGGCGGAACGTCCAGTCGTCGTTGAACTTGTGCTCGAACATCCAGCCGAAGGTCTTGCGTTCGGTGTCGTAGCCATCGCCCGGCTCGCCGATGAACCGGCTCGAGCGCAGCGGGCCGTTGACGTTCGCCAGGATGGTGCCTTGCCAAGGAAAGAACTGCGAGGTGCTGCCGGTCTTGTCCTTCTGCCACAGGCCCTGCACCGTCAGCGAGGTGGCGGCACTGGGCCGCCAGGTGAGCGACGGCATGATGAGCGAGCGGTCGTCCGGCACGTAGTCGACCTGCGTGTCGGACTTGCGCTGCAGCGCGACCAGCCGGTACGACCAGTCGCCGTCCGCCGTCAGCGGACCGGTGAGGTCGGCCTGGACCTGCTTGCGGCCGAAGGAACCGAGCTGCACGCCCACCTCGCGGTACGCCTGCTGCTGGGGGCGCTTGCTGACCATGTTGACCACACCGCCGGCCGTGCCCGCGCCGAACAGCATGCCGGCAGGCCCGCGCAGCACCTCCAGGCGCTCCAGCGTGTAGGGGTCGGGGCGAGCGGTGGCGGTGTAGTAGCCGGACGAATAGGTCTGCAGTCCGTCGAGATAGACGGAAGGATCGCTGCCGCGCACCGAGAAGCTGTCCGAGCGAGCGTCGAGGCCGTAGGCGTCAGAGCGCACGCCCGCAGCGTAGGTCAGTGCGTCCTGCAGGTTGGTCGCACCTTGATCGACCATCTGGTCCCGGGTGACGACCGTCACCGACTGAGGTGTTTCGGACAGCGGCGTGTCGGTCTTGGTGGCGGTGACCGCGTTCCTTGCGCGGTAGCCGATGACGGGCGAGGTCGCCGTTTCGGCATCGGCATTGGCATCGACCCGGACTTCAGGCAAGGAAGCCGCCGTTGTCGTCTGTGCAAGCACCTGCTGCTGCGCATAGATCGCAAGACACCCCACCAGCACCGATACAGCCTTGGGCCACGCAACCAACCTCTTCATCAGAACCTCGCTCCAAATACAATTAAGAATCATTATTATTTTATGAGGGAAAAGCAGGCACTTCGTCCAATCCCCAGTCACCGAGCGGGGGTTGCGTTGTGAAATTGCGTCTTCTTTTCGAGGCGAAACAGCTACCATGCCGCCCGCACGCCCCCGTGCGTTTGCGGCCCTCATGTTCAAGCTCATTGCCCTTTTGTCTTCTGCACTGCGCGGCCTGGCCTGGCACCTGATGGCCATGGCTGCGGCTTTGGTGCTGGCAGGCTGCGCCGGGCTGCCTCCGCGCATTCCCGAGCCGCCGGCATTCGCGATTGCGGCCTCCGCGTCCACCGAGCTCGGCCGCGCGGCGCTCAGCCTCAATTCACCGCCCGACGGGTTGTCCAGCATGCGCCCGCTGATCGAGGCCTCCTTCGCGCTCGACGCGCGGCTCGAGCTCATGCGGCGCGCCACGTCGTCGCTCGACATCCAGACCTACCAGCTGGGCAACGACAAGACCGGCCGGCTGCTGCTGCGCGAAATGCGCAATGCCGCCCGGCGCGGCGTGCGCGTGCGGCTGCTGCTCGACGACTTCTACACGGCCGGCATGGACCCCCTGCTGCTCGGCCTGGCCGCCGAGCCCAACGCCGAGGTGCGGCTGTTCAACCCGTTCGTGAACGCGCGCGACCATTCGTCGGGGCGCTGGCTGGAGTTCTTCGGCGACTTCCGCCGGCTCAACCACCGCATGCACAACAAGCTGTTCGTGGCCGACGGCGCCATGGTCATCGCAGGCGGGCGCAACCTCGCCGACGAGTACTTCCTGCGCAGCGAGAGCGCGAACTTCATCGATTTCGAACTGCTCATGGCCGGTCCGGTGGCCCCCGAGTCCGCCGCCATCTTCGACACCTACTGGAACAGCGACGTGGTCTACCCCCTGCACCGGGTGGCCAGCACGAGCCGCACACCGCAGGCGCTGAAGGCCGACTTCGAAGAAGCCACCTCCCCGGCCCATGCGCCCCCGCCCGGCCCGCTTCCGATCACCGACCTGCTCGGCGACCTGCCGCTGGGCGCGCAGCTCGCCGACGTGGCGCAGCTGAGATGGATGCGCGCCGAGGCGCACGCCACGGCCGACAGCCCCAACAAGGCGCTGGGCGTCATGACGCAGCCCACCGAGTCGCTGGCGCGCCGCTTCCATGAAATGCTGGCCACCGCGCAGTCGAACGTGGTGGTGATCTCGCCCTACTTCATTCCGGGCGACGAAGGCATGGAGCGCATCCGCATGGGGCGCGAGCACGGCATCAACATCACCGTCATCACCAACTCGCTGGCCGACAGCGACGAGCCGCTGGTCAACATCAACTACAACCGCTACCGCGTCGACATGCTCAAGCTGGGCGTGAACCTGTACGAGGTCAGCACGCAGCAGCTGCGCCGCGCCGGCCAGTTCCGCACCCTGCTGAAGAAGGCCCGCGGCCGCCTGCACGCCAAGCTGGCGCTGGTCGACCGCCAGTGGGTGCTGCTGGGCTCCATGAACCTCGACCCGCGCTCGGCGCTTCTGAACACCGAGTTCGGCGTGCGCGTGCGCAGCTTCGAGCTGGCGCAGGCCCTGCTGTTCGCCTACCAGCTCGACGACATCGAAGGCGTGTACCGCGTGACCCTCAACCCCGACGGCAAGAACGTGCAGTGGATCGGCACCGGCGACGTCGACAACGAGGTGCTCGACAGCGAGCCCGATTCCAGCATGCTGACGCGGCTGCAGTTGCTGCTGTTCTCGTGGTTCGTACCGACGGACCAGCTGTAGCGGCCCGGCAACCACGGGCTGCGCGGGCCACGTGTGCCGGCTCCTACCCCGCCGCCCACGCTTCCCACAACAGCTTGGCGCCCAGCAGCAGCGTGAAGGCCTGGAAGGCGGTCTTCATGCGCTTGGGGTCCGCCACACGGGCCACCCACGCGCCCAGCCATCCGCCCACCGCACATCCGACGAACAAGGGAATGCCCAGGCGGAAGTCGACGGCGCCGCTGGAGACGAAGGTGGCCACCGACGCCCCGACCACCAGCAGGTTGATGCGCGTCATGACCGCCGCGCTCTCGCGGAACGTGAGTCCGTAGCAGCGCATCAGCGCGAAGATCAGCAACGTGCCGAAGCCGGCACCGAAGAACCCGGAATACACGCACAGCCCGAAGATCACCGCCACGCCTGCCGGCGCGTACGGCAGGCGCGCCTGCACATCACGCGGGCGTTGCGAGAAGTCGGTCCGGTGCGTGATCCAGAGAATGACGACCATCAGCAGCGCCACCAGGATCTTGAGCACCCGGTCGGCAATGCCGACCACCAGCAGCGAGCCCGATACCGATCCCACGACCGCCAGCGGCCACACCACCCAGGGCATCGCCTTGTGCTCGGCGGCGTCACCGCGGTGCGCGAGCGAGCCGGTGACGAAGGACCCGAGCAGCGCGAACTTGACCGTGGCAATGCTCTGCGCCGCCGAGTGCCCCATGAGCAGCAACAGCGGCACGCCCGCCGTCGCACCGCCGCCGATGGTGACCGCCACCACGCCGATGAAAAGGCCCAGCGCCGGAATCACAAGCAAGGTCATCACGACCTGCCGCCGCTGACCGGGCCCGCGCCGGACCCGACGGCGAGGCAGCGCAGCAGCGCCGCACTGCGCACGGCCACGCCGTTTCGCGCCTGCTGGAAGTACTTGTTCTGCGGCGTGTCGTCGATGTCCGCGTCCAGCTCGTCGGTGCGCGGCAGGCAGTGCATGACGACGAGGCCCGGCAATGCGCGGGACAGCAGCGCACGGTGCAGCCGGCACTTGTGCAGCTGGCGCTGGTATGCGGCCGGATCGGTGAATTTTTCCTGCTGCACGCGCACCATGTACACGACGTCGACAAGCCCGATCATTTCCTTCATCGACGAATACTCGAGCGCCGGCACGCCGTTCAATTCGCCGAGTTCCCGGGGAAATTCGGTGCCTTCGTCCGCCTCGTGCGGCGCATCGACCACGTGAAGGCGGACATTGCTGAACTTGCGCAACCCTGCGATCAGCGATTTCGCCGCCCGCGAATAACGAATGCCGCCAGCAATGCCCACATGCAGGTTGTCGATGTCGCCGAAATGGTCCTGCAGCGTATAGAGATCGATCAGCGCCTGGCTCGGATGCCGGACCTGTCCCTCGCCCGCATTGATGAGCGGCACGCGCACCGTGTCCTTGATGCGGCGCATGACGCCGTCCTCCGTGTGGCGCGCCACCACCGCGTCGCAATAGAAGCCGGCCATGCGCGTGGTGTCCAGCAGGCTCTCGCCGAGCTCCAGCCGCGTGTTGCGCATGTCGGACACGCTGAGCACGCGCGCGCCCAGGCGGTGCGCTGCCGCCTCGAAGCCCAACCGTGTTCGCGTGCTGGGCTCGAAAAAGAGCGTGCACACCACACGCCCGGCCAGCGCGTGCCTGAAGATTTCGGGTGTGCGACGCAAATGATCGACGGTCGAAAACAATTTCTCGATATCGATCCTGGAAAGATCCTCGATGGAAATAAGGTCCTGCATGCCAATCCCCTTGAGCAGTTTGTTTGAAACGCGTCCATGGGGTCCTTGGCATATAACCTGCCGTGCGGATCTTGCCGCCCTGGCATCCATTCGTTCGGCCAGTGTTCTGCTCTTTGCCCCTCCCCAACTCATTCTTGTAGTCGCGCATGCTTGAAAGAAGCCGTGCATCGTTATGCACCCCATAAAAAACAATTTGGCTTTGTCTATTAATTTCGAGCAATTGCGCACTTTTTCACTGGTGCTCGAATTAGGTAGCTTTTCAGCCGCCGCCGAACGGCTCGGCCTGACGCAGCCGGCGGTCAGCGTGCAGGTGAAGCAACTCGAAAGGCGCCTCGGCGTGCGCCTGATCGAACGGGTCGGCCGCAGGGTCGGCCCCACGCCCGCGGGCACCGACCTGATGGCGGAGTTGCCCCAGGTGGTGGCGGCGCTGTCCAACGCGATCAATGCCGCCACGTTCCATTCGGCGGGCGTGGCCGGCCGTGTGCGGCTCGGCACTGGCGGCACCAGCTGCCTCTATCTGCTGCCCCCGGCGCTGCGCGACCTGCGCGCGCGCTATCCGCTGCTCAACATCATCGTGAGCACGGGCAACACCGAGGGCTACGTGCGGCGCGTGGAAGACAACACGGTCGACGCCGCCGTGGTCACGCTGCCGGTCAGCTCGCGCGCGCTGGCCGTGACACCGATCCTTCGCGACGAGTTCGTGGCCATCTGCCAGCGCGGCAGCACCGAATGGCCGGCCGAAGTGACGGCGGCCATGCTCGGCTCGCTGCCGCTCGTCAAGTTCGTGTCGGAAGCCAGCACGCGCAGCCTCGTCGACGATTGGCTGCGGCGCGGCGGATGCACGTCGCCGCCGGTGATGGAGTTCGACAGCGTCGAGGCCATCAAGGCCATGGTGGCGGCAGGCCTGGGCGTGGCGATCCTGCCGAGGATGGCGGTCACGGGCCGTGGGCATCACCCCGAGCTCGACCTGCGAGCGCTGCACCCGCCACTGCACCGCACCCTGGCGCTGGTCACCCGCAACGACAAGCCGCTGAGCAAGGGCTTGCGACAGGTGATCGACGCCGTCGTCGCGGCGGGGCAGGCCTTCGAAGCGGCGGCGGTTAGCGTGCGTCCAGCAGCCTGAGCGTTTGCGCCAGCACCCGGGTGCCGGCGGCCACCTGCTCCTTGCTGGCCCACTCTTCCTGGCAGTGGCTGCGGCCGTTCAGGCAGGGGATGAAGATCATCCCCATCGGGCCCGTCGCCGCGACGTGCATCGCATCGTGGCCCGCGCCGCTTGGCAGCGCTCGGTGCGCCAGCGCCAGGCCGTCGGCGGCCTGGGCAACGGCCTGCATGACGACGTCGTCGCACCGCGTTGGCGGCGTGCGCGTGAGGGGTGCGGCGCTGCAGGCGACGCGCAGCCGCTGGAACTCGTCGCGGCACAGGGCCAGCACGCGCTCGGGGAAATCGTCGAGCACCGTCTGCGCATTGCTGCGCACCTCCAGCACCATGTCGACCCGGCCAGGCACGGCGTTGGGCACGTTGGGGCTCATCGAGAGGCGCCCGACCGTCGCCACCACGTAGTGCGGACTGCCGTCCATGGCGCAGGCCTCGCGGTGCACCGTGTCGATCAGCCGGGCCGCGCCGACGAGGGCGTCGCGGCGGATGTCCATCGGGGTGGTGCCGGCGTGGTCCGGTTGCCCGGTCACGGTGAACGCGACGCGGCGGATGCCCACGATGTCGGTGACCACGCCGATCGGCAGGCCCTCGCGCTCCAGCACCGGCCCCTGCTCGATGTGCAGCTCCACGAAGGCGGCGATGCCGCCGGGTCCGCGGGCCGCGCTGGCCAGGTCGTCGGGCCGTGCGCCGATGCGCCGCATGGCCTGCGCCAGGCTTTCGCCGGCCTCGTTGCAGGAAGCCAGCATGGCCGCGTCCAGCGTGCCGGCGAAAGCACGGCTTCCCACGCAGGAAATGCCGTAGTCGCTGGGCTCTTCCGAGAGAAAGTCGATCACTTCCAGCGGATGGCGCAGCAAGACGCCGCCCTCGTGGAGCGACTGCGCCACCTCCAGCCCCGCCAGCACGCCCAGGATGCCGTCGAAACGCCCACCGCCCACCACGGTGTCGCAATGCGACCCGGTGACGAGCGGCGCCCGCCCGGGTTCGGTGCCCTCGCAGCGCCCGGTCAGGTTGCCGGCGGCGTCGGTGCGCACGCTGAGCCCGGCCTGCTCGAACTGGCCGCGCAGCCAGTTCCTGGCTTCGTCGAATTCGGGCGAGAAGGCGCGGCGCGTCCAGGGAACGTCAGGGCGGGTGAAAGAGGCGAGGGTCTCGAGGCGCTGCCAGAGGCGATCGGCCTGGATGCGGAAGGTTGAAGGCATCCCCGCATGGTGACGTGCGCGGCGCGTTCCATGAAGCGGGAACGGGTAATGCAAGCCATAAAGCATTTTTTGCCCACCCTCGGACGGGCCCGTCGAAGAAACTTGACGACGCGTAAAAGACCGCCCGACGGTTCACGCGCTGGCAGGCGGACAGCAGGCGCACCCGCCACCCGGGCGCAGGCGCCGGTAGCCCGGCGCATCGCCGTGCGCTGCCGCGCGACCTGGACCTTCCTGGCTGCGCCGGGTGCCCAGCGAATGAGGCACGCTCAGTGCGCGGTCCGACGGCGCGCCGCACGCGGGGCACGGCGCCGGCCGGTCGAACAAGGCCATCGGCCGTCGCTCGACGAAGGGGCCGCAGCGCGCGCAGGCGTAGTCGTAGGTGGGCATGCCGCGTCGCCGGCTACCAGCCGCCCGATTCCCCGCGCGCCACATAGCGGCCGCTGCCGGCCTTGCCGAGCCATCGCTCGCCGTCGACGATGAGCTCGCCGCGCAACAGCACCTTCTTCACCTGCCCCGTCACGCCGTGGCCTTCGAACAGCGTGAAATCGCAGTTGCCGTGCTGCGTCTTCGCCGAGATGACGTGCTGCGCCTCCGGGTCGAAGATCACCAGGTCGGCATCGCTGCCGACGGCGATCGTGCCCTTTTGCGGAAACAGGCCGAACAGCTTCGACGGCGCCGTGGACACCAGCTCCACGAAGCGGTTCAGCGAGATGCGGCCCGCGCGCACGCCGCCGTCGTAGAGGGTCGGCATGCGCGTTTCCACGCCGGGCACGCCGTTGGGGATCTTCGAGAAATCGTTCTGGCCGTACGGCTTCTGGTTGATGCGCCCCAGGTGCCCTTCCTTCATGCAGAAGGGGCAATGGTCGGTCGAGACCAGTTGCAGGTCGTCGGTGCGCAGTGCGGTCCACAAGGCCTGCTGCGACGTCTTGGAGCGAAGGGGCGGGCTCATCACGTAGCGCGCCAGATCGAAGTCTTCGCTGTCGTAGGCACTGTCGTCGAAGAAAAGGTAGTGCGGGCAGGTCTCGGCGAACACCGGCACCCCCATGTCCCTCGCCTCGACCACGTGCTTGAGCGCCTCCCTGGCCGAGAGGTGCACGAAGTACACCGGCGCGTCGGCGAGCTCGGCCAGCTTGATGCCGCGGTGCGTGGCCTCGCCCTCCATGATCGCCGGGCGCGTGAGCGCGTGGTACTTGGGCGCGGTGTGGCCCTGGGCCAGCGCCTCCTTGATGAGCAGCTCGATGATGGTTCCGTTCTCGGCGTGCAGCGCGATCATGCCGCCGTGCTGCCCGACCATGCGCATCGCCTGGAAGATGGCCGCGTCGTCGACCATCACCGACCCCGGGTAGGCCATGAACATCTTGAAGCTGGAGACGCCTTCATGCCGGATCGCATGCTGCATGTCGGCCAGCACCTGCTCGTCCACCCCGGTCACGATGACGTGGAAGCCGTAGTCGATGCAGGCCCCGTCGGCGCCTTTGGCGCGGGCGCGTTCGATGGCCTCGAGCACGCTCACTCCCTTGCGCTGGAAGGCGAAGTCCACGATGGTGGTGGTGCCGCCGAAAGCGGCCGACCGCGTCCCCGACTCGAAGCTGTCGCAGGTGGTCGAGTCGCCGAAGGTGTTGTCCATGTGGGTGTGGCAATCCACGCCGCCCGGCAACACCAGCATGCCGGCGGCGTCGATGGCCTCGACGTCGGGCCCGACGTCGAGCGTGCGGCCGATGGCGACGATGCAGCCGTCGTCGATCAGCAGGTCGGCGGTGTAGTCGTCCACGGCCGTGACGATGCGGCCGTTGCGGATGATCTTGCGGGTCATGGGTGCGTTCTCCTGGGTCGGGTCGGTTCAGTTCATGCGGTCACGCCGGCTTCGGCCAGCGCACGCTCCAGGGCCGCCACCTCCTCGCGCGGCAACGGTCCCAGCGGCGCGCGCATGGCGTCGCTCGGAAAGCGGCCCAGCAGCTTCAGGCAGGCCTTCAGGCGCGCCGTCGCGTAGCCGCCGGGCGCCGTGCCGTAGATCGCCTTGGCGAGCGGATAGATGCGTTCGTTGAGGCGGCGCGCCGTCGCGAGATCGCCGCGCTTCATCGCAAGGTCGAGGTCGATCACCAGCTCGGGAACGACCGCGGCGAGGCTCACAAGGCTGCCTTCGCTGCCGACGGCGAAGCAGGTCAGCAGGTGCTCGTCGCCCGAGGCCATCATGGCGACGTGCGGCGCCACCCGCTTCACCAGCCGGCGGTTGGCCTCGTAGGCCGCGGCCTCCCAGCTGCCCTCCTTGACGCCTACCACATGCGGCAGCTGCACCAGCTCGGCCAGCACCTCGGGGCGATAGCCCAGGGTGCCCGCATTGACGCCGGCCTGGTAGAGCATCAGGGGCAGGCCCGCATTGGCGTTGGCGATCCGGTGGTGCGTCACGGCCATGCGCGCGTCCTGCGAGAGCGCCCACGAGAACGGCGGAAAGACCAGCACGGCGTCGGCCCCCGCGGCCTTCGCATCGTCGACGTGGCGCTGGGCCTCGAAACTGTCCTCGGCATTGATGCCGCACACCAGCAGCGAACGCGGGCCGCAGACCTCGAACGCGATCTCGGTCACACGGCGCTTCTCTTCGCGCGAGAGCGAGAAGTTCTCGCCGGCGTGGCCGTTGATCAGCAGGCCCTTCATGCCCGGCACGCGGGCGTTGGCTTCGAGATGACGCGCCAGCGTCGCTTCGTCGATGCGGCCGTCGTCGTGCAGCGGGCACAGGGTGGCGGCATAGATGCCGTGGAAAGCGTCGGGTTGTTCAGGAATCATGGCAACGGGTTGTCAAGCGCCGGGCATCGGCATGCCCAGCAGGCGGGCGGGATCGAAAAGAGGCAGGTCGGGTTGCTGCCCGAGGATGTGCTGGGCCATGATCCGGCCCATGAACGGGCCGCTGGTGTAGCCCGAATGGGCGCTGCCGACCACGTAGGCCTGCGGCACGCCGGGCACCTCGCCCACGATCGGCATGGCGTCGGCGGTCTCGGCCTCCAGGCCGAGCCAGATGCGCGCGATGCGGGCTTCGGCCAGGGCGGGCACGGCATAGGCGGCCAGGCGCATGTTGCCCACGAGGTTCTGCGCGCGAACCTCGACGCCCCCGCGCTCGCGGTCGCCCTCGCCCTGCCAGCCGCCGCCGATCAGCACGGTGCCGTTGGCGAACTGTTTGAGCGACAGCAGCCCGTTGGCCACACTGAGCACGGTGCGCATCACCGGCCGGATGCGCTCGGTCACGATGAGCTGGTTGACCAACACCTTGATGGGAATCCGCACGCCGAGCCAGGCCAGCATGTCCTCGATCCACACACCACCCGCGAGCACCACGCGCGCCGCCTGCAAGGGCGCTCGGCCCACCGCGCCGGCGAAGCGCACGCGGTGACCCGCATCGCCGGAATCGATGGCCTCGACGGGCGCGTTCTCGATCACCGCCACACCCGCGACAGTGAGCGCGTGGCGAAAGGCACGGCCCGTGAGGTAGGCGCTCGCGAAGCCGTCGATGTCGCAGTAGCCCGCCTTCAGCAGCCCGGGATGCACGCCGGGTTCGATCTCTCTCGCGCGCGCCGCCGAAATGACGTCGATGGGTGCCCCGTATTCGCGGCGCGCCCTGGCACGCAGGTCGACCAGCTCGCACTCGGCCTCGGTGAAGGCCAGCGTGAGGCCCGGCACGTGGGTGGCGAGCACGCCCATGCCCAGCCATTGCTCGGCATCCATCCACATCTGCCAGGCGCGCATGGCATAGGGCACCAGCGCGGCGCGCGTCATGTGCAGCGTCAGCGTGCCGGCGTTGACGCCGGACGCCTCGCGGCACAGGGGCCCGCGGTCGACCAGCGCGACCCGCATGCCGCCTCGCGCCAGATGCAGCGCGGTCGAGCAGCCCATGACACCGCCGCCGATCACGACCGCGTCGTAGGCCGAAGAGGAGCCTGCGCCGCGGCTCACAGTGGGGCCGCCTTCGGAATGGGGATGTCGGCGTAGGTGTAGTCGCCGGCCACCTCGGCGAGCGAGACCGGCCGCAACGGCGCCCGGCCAGTGAAGCACCCTGCGGCTTCGCGGCTGCCCACGTGGGCGGCGAGCAATGCCCCCGCGACGTCCCCGCAGGTGCGCCCCTGGCAGGGGCCCATGCCGCAGCGGGTCCAGGCCTTGAGCTGGTTCATGTCGCGCGCCCCGTCGCGCGCGGCGGCGTCGATCTCGCCGCGGGTCACGTCCTCGCAGCGGCAGACCACCGTGTCGGGCGCGATGCCCGCGAGGCTGCCGTCTCGCAAGGCCATCAGGCCCGCCATCGCGCGCCCGAAGCGCGCGGGCTTGCGCCACTGCGCGAGCAGGCGATCGCGCTCGCGCGCATGGGCCTCGGCGGTCAAGCGGCCCAGATCGTGGGCGCAGGCGACGGCCGCAAGCTCGCCATGGGCGCCGGCCGCAGCGGCACCGGCAATGCCCGCCCCGTCGCCGGCGACGTACAGGCCGGCGATGGAGGTACGGCCCTCGACGTCGGCGTGTGCGATCCAGCCGCCGCGCGCCGCGTCGTAGCGATGGCGCGCCCGCAGCAGCCGGGTCACGTCGGTACCCGGCACCAGGCCGTGCCCCACGGCGACAGCGTCCGCATCGAAAGCCACAGGCGCGATGCGCGCAAGAGGCGCACCGGTCGTGTCGACCTGCTGCGCGTGAATACGGAACCCGTCGCCGAGCGCCTCGACCGACGCAATGCCGTGCCGATAGAACATCGGCACCCCCGCCATGCGCAGGCGCGCCTGCCATTGCATGCCCTGCCACAGCAGATCGGGCCGGCCGGCCAGCGAAGGCAGGGTTCGCAGCCAGTCCGCGCGGCTGGCCAGGTCCAGCACCGCGGCGACCTCGCCGCCGGCCTTGAGGATGCCGGTCGCCACGGCCAGCAGCAGCGGACCGCTGCCGGCGACCACCGTGCGCCGGCCGGGCAGCATGTTCTGAGACTTGAGAAGGATGGTGGCCGCGGCCAGGCCGATCACCCCGGGCTCGGTCCACCCGGCGAAGGGCACGACGCGCTCGGTGGTGCCGGTCGCCACCAGCAGGGCGCGCGGCTGCCAGCTCGCCACGCCACCGGGGCCGATCAGGTCGGTGCGCAGGCTGCTGCCCACGTTCCATACCTTGTGGCCGAACAGGCAGCGCACGCCCGAGCGATGCAGTTCGGCGCGCAGGGCGTCGCCCTGCATGGCTTCGTGCGACGGCCGGACGCCGGCGGCCCGCATGAAGCCAGGCGGCAGCGCGCGCCACACCTGGCCGCCTGCGTCCGGGTTCTCGTCGACCAGCAGCACGTCCAGGCCGCAGGCTTGCGCGCGCAAGGCCGCGCGCGCACCGGCAGGACCGGCACCGATCACCAGCAAGTCGACGGGTGAAGGGAGCGCTTCAGCCAAGGCGCTGCTCCCGGAAGTCGAGCGATTCGATGGCCAGGCCTGCCACCACCGGCACCTGGCAGGCCGCCAGCTTGCGTTCGCCGACCCACACCAGGCATTCCTGGCAGGAGCCCATGAGGCAGAACATGCCACGCGGTGCGCCGTTGCGCGGGCTGCGCCGAAGTTCGCGCCGCCCCGCGGCAAGCAGCGCCGCCGCGACGCTTTCGCCTTCGAAGGCTTCGACCGGGTGGCCGTCGGCCGTGAAGCGCACCGCAGGCCCGCGCCGCACCGCCCGCTCGTCGCGCAGCGAGGGCATTGCAGAAGTTGAGCTTTTCGTCATGAAAGGAAGTGGCCGGATGAACAGGCAAACCCGAAGCGCAAGCTTGGACTGGACCGATGGAATTTTATTGTATACATTCAATATATAAATCTTATATTTTTTGCAGACAACGTGCCATCTGGCATTCGTCTTGCATCCGTCCACCCGGCAATCCGGAGCGCTTCGGCGCCTCTGGCTCAACCTTCAACCTCTAGGAGTTTTTCTCGATGAAGCAAACAAGGAACGCCGTCCGCCGCACCCTCCTGGTGGCCGGTTCGCTCGCGCTGGGGTCGGCGCTGATGGGCCTGCCGATGGCCAGCTCGGCCCGCACGCTCGATGAAATCGTGGCCAGCAAGAAGCTGGTGGTCGGCGTCAACCCGACCCTTCCGCCGCTGGGCATCTTCAACGACAAGAACGAGATCGACGGCTTCGACGTCGACATCGCGCGCAAGCTCGGCGAACTGCTGGGCGTCAAGACGGAGATCGTGCAGGTCGGCTCGCCCGACCGCATTCCCTTCGTGAGCAGCGGCAAGATCGATGCCGTGCTCGGCGCCATGACGATCACGCCCGAGCGCCAGAAGGTGATCGACTTCACCGTGCCCTTGCACACCGAGGTGCTGGGCGTGCTGACCACCAAGGCCAAGCCCTACAAGGACTGGATGGAGCTCAACGATCCGGCGGTCCGGCTGGTCGAGGTGCGCGGTGCCACGCCCGTGAAGCTGGTGCAGGAAAAGCTGCCCAAGGCGCAGTTGCTGCTGCTGGACAACTACCCCGACGCGGTGCGTGCCATTGCCCAGGGCCGGGCCGACGCGATGATCGACGTGATGGACTTCATGACCGAGCACACGGCCAAGCACAAGATCGACTGGCGCATCGTGGACGCCCCCATCGAGGTCTACTTCTGCGGCATCGGCGTGCAGAAGGGCAACGACGCGCTGCGCGAGAAGCTCACCGGCGCCATCAAGGAAATGCACAAGAGCGGCTACGTGGACGAACGCTGGAAGAAGTGGTTCGGCGGCCCGATGCTGCACGATCCGCGCACCGCACCGAGCTACAAGTAAGGCCGCAGGGGGCGCATGCAGTTCGACTATTCACCGGTGCTGGAGCGCCTGCCCTACCTGGTCGACGGCGCCTGGCTGAGCCTGCAGATCGCGTTCCTCGCGTTCGCGCTCGGCATGCTGCTCGGCCTGGGCGGTGCCTCGGTGCGCGCCTACGGCCCGCGGTGGGCGCGCCGCATCGTCGGCGCCTACGTGGTGTTCTTCACCAACACGCCGCAGCTCATCCAGATCTTCTTCATCTTCTTCGCGCTGCCCGACGCGGGCATCCTGCTGTCGCCCTACCAGGCCGTGCTGATCGGCATGACGCTCAATGCCGGTGCGTACCTGACCGAGATCCAGCGCGCGGGCTTCGAATCGGTGCGCCTGCCCGAGCTGGAGGCCGCCGAAACGCTGGGCTTCTCCCGCATCCAGACCATTCGCTACGTGATCCTGCCGCACATCGTGCGCGTGCTGTTTCCGCCGCTGTCCAACCAGTACATCCTGATGACCCTGGGCACCTCGATGGCGGCCATCTTCGGCGTCGAGGAACTCACCGGGCGGGCCTACAACATCAACGCCGAGACCTTCCGCTCGATCGAGGTGTTCTCCGTCGTGGCGGTGCTCTACCTCGTGATCACGCTGATCGCCACGCTGTCGCTGGCCTTCGTGGGCAAGCGCTTCTTCCGCGCCAAGATGAGGTGGTTCTGATGCTCGACCAGATCCTGCAGGAGCTGCCTCGCTTCTTCAGCTACTACAACCTGCTGTTCTTCGCGAAGGCGCTGGGCGTGACATTCGCGCTGTCCGCCATCGGCTGCATCGTCGGCTTCTCGCTGGGCTTCGTGCTGGCGGCGGTGCGGCTGGGCGACCGGCCCGCCGGCATGCCGCTGCGCGTTGCGGCCACGGCCTTCATCGAGCTGTTCAGGCGCATCCCGTTCCTGGTCACGCTGATGCTGGTGTTCTTCATCTTCCAGGGCCTGCACGCCGACCTCGCCATGTTCACGGTGGCCCTGATCAGCGTGTGCCTGATCGCCACCGCCTTCATTGCCGAGATCGTGCGCAGCGGGCTCGAGTCGGTGCACCGCAACCAGTGGGACGCGGCGGCGGCCATGAACTTCAGCTACCTGCAGACGCTGCGCCTGGTGATCGTGCCGCAGGCCTGGAAGATCATTCTTCCGCCGGTCTTCGGCTTCTTCGTGCTGTTCATCAAGGACACCGCGCTGGCCTCGCAGATCGGCGTCGTCGAGCTGGCCTTCGCCGGCAAGACGATGAACAACAAGGGCTTCTCGGCCACGCTGGTCTACGGCACGGTGCTGGCGCTTTATTTCATGCTGTCCTATCCGCTGGCCCGGTTCGGCAAATACCTGGAGAAAAAACTTGCCCCAACTCGAAATCGTTGACCTCAAGGCCAACTACGGCGCGCACACCGTACTCGAGCGCATCAACCTGTCGGTGGACAAGGGAGAGATCGTCAGTCTCATCGGGCCGTCGGGCTCGGGCAAGAGCACCTTGCTGCGCGTGCTCATGGGCCTGCTGCCGCCCATCGAGGGCCAGGTCCGCATCGACGGCCAGGCCCTGGACTACAACGACCGCGAGCAGCTTCGCCGCGTGCGCTCGCAGATGGCCATCGTGTTCCAGCAGTACAACCTGTTCCAGAACATGACGGTGCTCGACAACGTCACGGTCGCCCCCATCAAGGTCAAGGGACGCCCGCGCAAGCAGGTCGAGGACTATGCGGTCCAGCTGCTCGAGAAGGTGGGCATGGGGGCCAAGCTGAAGTCCTACCCCGACCAGCTGTCGGGCGGCCAGCAGCAGCGCGTGGCGATCGCGCGCGCGCTGGCGCTGCAGCCGGGCATCCT
This sequence comes from Variovorax sp. 10N412, assembly GCF_056394985.1. Classification (NCBI taxonomy): domain Bacteria; kingdom Pseudomonadati; phylum Pseudomonadota; class Betaproteobacteria; order Burkholderiales; family Comamonadaceae; genus Variovorax; species Variovorax sp. 10N412. The sequence continues at coordinate 39,242 of NZ_JBFTIO010000009.1, read as the reverse complement.
CCTGCTCGACGAGGTCACGGCCGCCCTCGACCCCGAGCTGGTCAACGAAGTGCTCGACACCGTGCGGCTGCTGGCCGCCGAGGGCATGACGATGTTCATCGTCTCGCACGAGATGGGCTTCGTGCGCGAGGTGTCGAGCAAGGTCGTCTTCATGGCCGACGGGCACGTGGTCGAGGTCGGCGACCCCCGGCAGATCTTCGACGCGCCCCGCGAGGCCCGCACCCGCGACTTTGTCGGCAAGATCCTGCGGCACTGAAAGGGTCGCGCACCGCGGGCAGGCTCGCCCGCACTGCTAGTGCGGCGGGAAGCCGGTGACCAGGCCGTTGCTGAGCCTGGAGAGCGTGTAGCGCGCCAGGTGGCGCAGGTGCGCAATGACGGCCTCTTCGGCCGCTTTCGCGTTGCCCGCGATGTAGGCGTCCAGGATGGCCAGGTGCTCGGCCCTGTCGTCCTCGATGCGGTTGAACGGGTCGACCACCTCGAACAGACGGCACAGCACGCGCAGGTGCGCGATCGTCTCGGCCAGCATGGCGTTGCCGGAGGCCCGCGCGAACAGGCCGTGGATCTCGTCGTCGGCGTGCCAGTGGCTCGAACCCTGCTGGCTCGAATCCAGAGACAGGATGTCGCTGCGCAGGCGCTGCACCAGTTCCGCGGGCACATGCCCCATGGCGAGCGACACGGCCTGCGACTCCAGCCGTTCGCGCACCTGCAGGCACTGGAAGTAATGCGACGCGGTGATGCGCCGCACCGCGTACGAGCGCGCATTGGCCCGCACCAGCAGGCCTTCGCCCTCGAGCCGGAGCAGGGCCTCGCGCAAGGGCGTTCGCGACATCTGCAGGCGCTCGGCCAGGCGCCCTTCGACCAGCACTTCGCCACCGGTCAACTCGCGCTGCAGAATGAGCCGCCTCACGACGGCGTAGGCCCGGTCGGTCAGATTCTTCGAGGCTTCGCCGGACGCGTCGGGCTCGGCGGACGCGTCGGCCCCGGTCCTGGCAACGCCCGGCCCGGGCTTGCGGGCACCCGAGGCCTTGACCGCTGCTGCGGTCTTGCCGGGCTTGCCGGGCTTGGCGCGCGGCGCCAGCTTGATCGGGGCTTGGGGTTTCATATGATTTGTCTACAAACTGTGTGCAATCGAACGATGCCACAGCATACGTCAGGCATCGCAGTGCCCGCGAGGCTGGTTCGGCCATGCGGAACCGACGCGTGCGGCAACGCGGAAACGGCCTTGAAATGCGGCGTCCCAATCCCCTGCCCTTGAAACGTCACCGAATGCCCTTATCATTAGCACTCACTGCCGACGAGTGCTAACAGCCACTTGCTGCCAGTCGAATGGGCACCCGGGCCCCGTCCGGTGTCCGACCACAAACCCGTTTCTTATCCATATCAGGAGATGCAATGAAACTTCGTCCTTTGGCCGATCGCGTGATCGTCAAGCGTGTTGACAGCGAAACCAAGACCGCCTCCGGCATCGTCATCCCCGACGCAGCCGCCGAAAAGCCCGATCAGGGCGAAGTCTTGGCCGTGGGCCCGGGCAAGCGCACCGACAAGGGCGAACTGACCGCACTGACCGTCAAGGTCGGCGACCGCGTCCTGTTCGGCAAGTACAGCGGCCAGACCGTCAAGGTCGACGGCGACGAACTGCTCGTGATGAAGGAAGACGACCTGTTCGCAGTCGTCGAGAAGTAAGCCTTCTCCCCTTCCGATTCATTCAAATCCAATCCATTCGGAGTTAATTCATCATGGCAGCAAAAGACGTAGTCTTCGGCGGAGAAGCCCGCGCACGCATGGTCGAGGGTGTGAACATCCTGGCCAACGCAGTCAAGGTCACCCTGGGCCCCAAGGGTCGCAACGTGGTGCTCGAACGCTCGTTCGGCGCCCCCACCGTGACCAAGGACGGTGTGTCCGTGGCCAAGGAAATCGAACTCAAGGACAAGCTCCAGAACATGGGCGCCCAGCTCGTGAAGGAAGTGGCCTCCAAGACTTCGGACAACGCCGGTGACGGCACCACCACCGCGACCGTGCTGGCACAAGCCATCGTTCGCGAAGGTTTCAAGCTGGTGGCTGCCGGCATGAACCCGATGGACCTGAAGCGCGGCATCGACAAGGCTGTCACGGCCCTGGTCGCCGAGCTGAAGAAGGCTTCCAAGCCCACCACCACCTCCAAGGAAATCGCGCAAGTCGGCTCCATTTCGGCCAACAGCGACGAAACCATCGGCAAGCTCATCGCTGACGCGATGGACAAGGTCGGCAAGGAAGGCGTGATCACCGTGGAAGACGGCAAGTCGCTGGACAGCGAACTCGACGTCGTCGAAGGCATGCAGTTCGACCGCGGCTACCTGTCGCCCTACTTCATCAACAACCCCGAGAAGCAATCGGCGCTGTTGGACAACCCCTTCGTGCTGCTGTTCGACAAGAAGATCAGCAACATCCGTGACCTGCTGCCGGTGCTGGAGCAAGTCGCCAAGGCTGGCCGTCCGCTGCTGATCATTGCCGAAGAAGTCGAAGGCGAAGCCCTGGCGACCCTGGTCGTGAACACGATCCGCGGCATCCTGAAGGTCGTGGCCGTCAAGGCGCCTGGCTTCGGCGACCGCCGCAAGGCCATGCTGGAAGACATCGCCATCCTGACGGGCGGCAAGGTCATCGCTGAAGAAGTGGGCCTGACGCTCGAAAAGGTGACGCTGGCCGACCTGGGTCAAGCCAAGCGCATCGAAGTGGGCAAGGAAAACACGATCATCATCGACGGCGCCGGCGCTGCTGGTGACATCGAAGCCCGCGTGAAGCAAGTGCGCGTTCAGATCGAAGAAGCGACCAGCGACTACGACCGTGAAAAGCTGCAAGAGCGCGTGGCCAAGCTGGCCGGCGGCGTTGCAGTGATCAAGGTCGGCGCTGCCACCGAAGTCGAAATGAAGGAAAAGAAGGCCCGCGTCGAAGATGCACTGCACGCCACCCGCGCTGCCGTGGAAGAAGGCGTCGTGGCTGGCGGCGGCGTGGCTCTGCTGCGTGCCAAGCAAGCGGTGGGCGACTCGGTCAAGGGCGACAACGCCGACCAGGAAGCCGGCATCAAGCTGGTGCTCAAGGCCATCGAAGCGCCCCTGCGCGAAATCGTGAACAACGCCGGCGGCGAAGCCTCGGTGGTGGTGAACGCGGTGTTGGCCGGCAAGGGCAACTACGGCTTCAACGCTGCGAACGACTCGTACGGCGACATGCTCGAACTGGGCATCCTGGACCCGACGAAGGTCACGCGTACCGCACTGCAGAACGCCGCCTCGGTGTCCTCGCTGCTGCTGACGACCGAAGCCATGATCGCTGACGCACCGAAGGAAGAATCGGGTGCCGGCGGCGGCATGCCTGACATGGGTGGCATGGGCGGCATGGGCGGCATGGGGATGTAATTTCGCTCGCCCCCAGGCTGCGCGGCACTTCGTGTCCGCTACGCCAACCCCCTACCGGGGGCAACACATGCGGCCCGGCAAAGCCGGTTCCGCGGTGTTTCGCGAAAGTAAAAAACCCGTCTTGCGACGGGTTTTTTTATGGGCGCTCGGTCTGTGCGTCGCTTATTCGAATTGATCCCGCAGCGCCGCATAGAGCGCCTGGAAGCGCGTACGCCGCACCTTGTGCGTCTCCACGCCTTCCGCCCCCGGAACCAGCTTCTGCTTCACCGGCGGCAGCGTGCACACCTGTGCGACGGCGCCGCCATCGGCCAGCCACGCCAGGCGCGCCGCGCCCAGCGCCCCGCCGGTCTCGCTGCCCGCATAGAGCGTGAGCGGTACCTGGAAGATGTCGGCCAGCAACTGGCCCCACCACACGCTGCGCGCACCGCCGCCCACCAGCGCCACTTCGCGCAGCGGCATGTCGGGCGGCAGACGCAGGGTGTCGAAGCCGTCGCGCAGGCCGAAGCTCACGCCCTCGACCACGGCATAGGCAATCTCCGCAGGACCGTGCGCATGCGTCAGCCCGAACAGCACGCCCTGTGCAGCGGGGTTGTTGTGCGGCGAACGCTCGCCAGACAGGTACGGCAGGAACAGCGGGCAGTGCACACGCTGCGACACCGGCACCGACGCCGCAGCCTCCAGCAGCGCCGCCTCGTCGGTGAACCTGAACGCCTTCGCCGCCCAGCTCACCGCGCTCGCGGCCGAGAGCATCACCGACATCTGGTGCCAGCGCTTCGGCAGCGCGTGGCAGAAGGCGTGCATGGCCTGCGCGGGGTTCGGCAGGAAGCGGTCGGTCGACACGAACACCACGCCCGACGTACCGAGCGACACGAAGCCCTGCCCCGGCTCCACCAGCCCCATGCCGACCGCGCTCGCGGCGTTGTCGCCCGCGCCGCCGGCGATCAGCACCGTGCCGCGGCCCACGCCCCACCGCGTTGCCAGCTCGGGCTTGAGCTGCGCCGACACCTCGCTGCCTTCGACCAGCCGCGGCATGTGTGCGCGCGTGAGCCCGGTGGCCGACAGCAACTCGTCGGACCAGTCGCGCGCGCCCACGTCCAGCCACAGCGTGCCAGCGGCGTCCGACATCTCGCTGACCGCCTCGCCGCTGAGCATGAAGCGCAGCCAGTCCTTCGGCAACAGCACGCGTGCAGTGCGCGCAAAGATTTCGGGCTCGTGTTCACGCACCCACATCAGCTTGGGCGCGGTGAAGCCCGGCATCGCCAGGTTGCCCGCGATCGCGCCCAGGCGCGGCACGGCGCGCGCAAGCGCCTCGCACTGCGCGCCGCTGCGCCCGTCGTTCCACAGGATGGCCGGGCGCAGCACCTCGCCCGCCGCGTCGAGCAGCGTGGCGCCGTGCATCTGTCCTGACAGGCCAATGGCGCGCACGGCAGACACCGCCTCGCCATGGGATGCCTTCAACGCCGCCATCACCTGCTCGAGCGCCTGCCCCCACTGCCGCGGCGCCTGCTCCGACCACAGCGGTTGCGGCCGCTCGACCGTGAGCGGCGCACGCGCCACGCCCACGATGCGGTGATCGTCGGCGAGCAGCAGCGCCTTGAGCTCGGACGTGCCGAGGTCGAGTCCCAGGTACAAGATGAACTCCCTGCAGTGCTAAGAAGAGACGCCGCTGCCGAAGCGCGTGTCGGCCTGTTTTCTGAATTCGCTCGGCGTCATGCCCTTGATTTCAAGGAAGCGCCGGTTGAAGTTGGCGACGTTGTTGAAGCCCACCTGGTAGCAGATGTCCGTCACGTAGTGGTCGGTCTGCATCAGCAGGTGGCAGGCGCTGTTGATGCGCACGCGGTTGACGAAGTCGGTGAAGCTGTTGCCGGTGGAGCGCCGGAAGAAGCGGCTGAAGCGGCTCTCGCTCATGCCCAGCTCGGCGGCCACGTCCGACATCGAGATCGACTCGGCCATGTTGTTGGTGATGCGGTTGACGATGCCGTTGATCTGGTCGACCTGCGCATCGCCGTCCGCGCCCTGCGCGCCCTGCATCTGCACGCTCGACAGCAGCCGGTAGTCGGTGCACTCCGCCAGATCGGCCAGGAATTCGCAGAAGCGCCCCAGGCGCCGCACGCCGCGCGCGGCCTTGATATGGTCCCAGTGCACCTGCGCCTGCGCAGACATGCCGAAGAACTCGATGCCGTGGCGCGCGCGCTCGAGCAGCTGCATCACCTCGCGCAACTCGGGAATCTCGCTGGCCGCGCGCTCGATGGGCTCGTGGCGAAACTGGATCACGCGGTCGCGCCCCGCGGCGCCGCCTTCGGGCACGTCGAGCGAGATCCAGTTGTGCGGCAGCCGCGGCCCGCACAGCACCAGGTGCCCGGGCTGGAACGGCCCGATCCAGTCGCCGATGAAGGCCTTGCCCGAGGTCTCGGTGATCAGGTGCAGCTCGTAGTCTTCATGGAAGTGCCATCGCACCAGCGGACTGGGAAAGCCGTGCGCCAGGCAGCGCACCAGGCCGGTTTCTTCGGGCGCCTCGTAGCCCAGCGAGGGAGAGCGCGCAAAGTCGCGCTCCAGCTCGGGCTGGCGCTGGCGGGGAATCGAACGCTTGCGTGTGGACGTCGTCATGGCAGCACGGTTCAGGACCGGGAAGCAGCACCGGTATTTTGTGCCTCCGCGAGCGCGGTGTGAACTGCTGCGAGCGTGGGCGGGTCGGCACCCTCGCGGGCGCAGTTGAGCGCGGCGGCGGTGGCGGCGAAGCGCATCACCTCGCGCCAGGCCTCGTCGCCCAGTTCGCCGAGCTGCCCCGGCTGCTCGACGCCGTGGGCGAGCAGCGAGACCGACAACCCGGCCGTGAAGGTGTCTCCCGCGCCGATGGTGTCGACCACCTGCACGCGCGGCGCGGCCACGGCCATGGGCGCATGCCCCGTGCGCCAGAGCGTTGCGCCGTGCCCGCCGCGCGTGACGATCACGGCACGCGCCCCGGCTTTCAGGATGTCTGCGGCCAGGGCGTCGACCGGTTGCCCGGGCGCGAGCAGCTCGGCATCTTCGTCGCTGAGCTTGACGAGGTCGGCCAACGCGAACCAGCCGGTCACGCGTGCTCGGTAGCCGACCATGTCCGCAATCAGGCTGGGCCGCACGTTGGGGTCGAACACGATCACGCAGCGCCCCTTGTTCGCCGTGATCAGGTCGGTGATGCGCATGGCGGCCGGCTGCTGGAGCAGCGAAATCGAGCCGAAATGCATGAATCGGCAGTCCGCCGGCAGCTGCGGCAGCGGCTCGGGCGCCCAGGTGGCGTCGGCGCTGCCCTGCGTGTAGAACGCATAGCGGTTGGTCTGCGGCGTGCGCTCGACGAAGGCCAGCGTGGAAGGCGCATTGCTGCGCAGCACGAAACTCGTGTCCACGCCGTTGCTCCGCAGGAAACCCATCAGTCGCTCGCCGAACAGGTCGGTCGACAGCTGCGTGAAGAAGCCTGTCGGCTGCCCGAGCCGGGCGCAGGCCACCGCCGTGTTGAGCGGCGAGCCGCCCTCGTGCCCCAGGAAGGCCAGGGTGCCCGCCTCGCTGGCGGTGAAATCGATGAGGGCTTCGCCCGTGAGTGCTATGCGCATGGTGTCTGGATTCTCGATCAGGGCAAGGCGCTCGCATCGGCCAGGAAGCCGCGTTCGGCGGCCAGCGTGGCGGAATGGTCGAGCAGTTCGGCAAAGAGACGCGGCGGAATGGTGATGGCCCCCACGCCGAGCCCCAGCAACGAAAGATACGCCCCGCGCGAGCGAATGCTGGCCACCAGCAGCCGCGTGCCGGACTGAGGCCGCTGCGCGACCAGCGACTGCATCTGCGCAATCAGCGCCAGCCCGTCGACGCCGGCGTCTTCGAGACGCCCGAGGTACGGCGCCGCGTAGGCCGCGCCCAGTTGCGCCGCAAAGTGCGCCTGCTCGGGCGCATACACGGCCGTCCAGGTGACGGGCACGCCCTGCGCAATGAGCCGCGCGCCGGCATCCAGGCCCTGGCGCGTGGCGGGTATCTTGATGACGAGCTGGCCGCGATCGAAATGCGACAGCAAGGCGCGCGCGTCTTCGAGCATGCCGTCGACCTCGCTGGAATACACCTGGGCCTGCACCTGGCGTGCGCCCAATTCGATGCAGCGCTTCAGCAACCCCGGCAAGGCAGCACGGCCGACGCCTGCACGAAGCAGCAGGGTCGGGTTGGTGGTCACGCCGTGCACCACCGGGTGCGGCAGGCAGGCCTGCAGTTCGCTCAGGTCGGCGCTGTCGAGGTACAGGTGGAAGTCTTCATTCATGGCTCGGGTCGCATACAGGAGGATCAGCTCATGACGTTGCCGCCATCGACATTGAGCGTCTGCGCCGTGATGTAGCGCGCCTCGTCGCTGGCAAGGAACACCGCCGCGCCGGCAATGTCACTCGGCGAGCCCATGCGCCCGAGCGGCACCGCCAGTCCGACCTGCCGCTTCTTCTCCCCAGGCTGCAGTCCTTCGGCCTTGGCGAACAGGCTGTCGACGTGGTCCCACATCGGCGTGTCGACCACCCCCGGCGAAATGCCGTTCACGCGAATGCCGTGCGGCGCCATGGCCAGCGCGGCGCTCTGCGTGTAGCTGATGACGGCCGCCTTGGTCGCGCAGTAGTGCGACACCAGCGCCTCGCCGCGCCGCCCCGCCTGCGAGGCCATGTTGATGACCGAGGCACCCTGCGTGCCGGCCTCGACCATGTGGCGCAACACCGCCTGCATCACGAAGAACATGCCCTTCACGTTGACGGCGAAGAGCCGGTCGAACGAGGCCTCGTCGCTGTCCAGCAGCGGCGCCAGGTCGAACACCGCCGCGTTGTTGAACAGCGTGTGGATCGGCCCGAACGCCACCTGCGCCCCGGCCAGCATGTGCGTGATGGTCTGCGTGTCGGTGACGTCGGCGGCAATGTACGCCAGGCTGTCCGGGTGGCGCTGCTGGAGTTCGCGCACCGCGTCGGGTGCGGCGGTCGCGCGGTCGATCACGCTGCAGCGCGCGCCTTCGGCAATGCACGCCTCGGCCACGGCCAGGCCGATGCCGCCGCCCGCGCCGGTCAGCAGAACATGACGGTCTTGAAGGCGTGGGGTCATGGCTGGCTTTCGGTCTGGATGAAACGCGCAACGCGCTCGCTGGCGCGGCGCACGGCATCGATCAGGCGGGCATCGGCGGCAAGGGGACCCCACAGCCCCGCGTCCGAGCACAGCGCGACGACCGGATCGGCCGCGTCGCAGATTGCGTGCGCCACCGCTTCGTCCATGCCCTGGTCCTGGTAGGCATAGGGCAGCGTGCCCTTGTGCCAGCGCTGCAGGAACGCCAGGAACAACGCGGGCAGCATCGCCACGCTGTCGATGCCGTGGCCGGCCGCCAGGCGCTCGCGCACCGTCGGCGCAATGAAGCCCGGGATCTTCGAGAAGCCGTCCGCCGCCACGCGCTGGTTGGTGTCGCGGATGGCGGGGTTGCCGAAGCGGTCGAGCACCACGTCGCGGTAGGCCGCGAGGTCGATCGGGCTCGGGGTCAGGCAGGGAATGACGTCGTCGGTAACGTAGTCGAACGCCATCTTCCGGATCGCCGCATCGTGCGTGCCTTCATGAATGAAGCCCAGCCCCACCAGCGTGCCCGCCCAGGCGATGCAGCTGTGCGTGGCGTTGAGGATGCGGATCTTGGCCTCTTCGTACGGCTGCACCGATGCCACCAGCTCCGCGCCCACGCGACCCCAATCGGGCCGGCCGGCCGCGAAGTCGTCTTCGACGACCCACTGGATGAAACTTTCGCCGGTGATGGCGGCGGCATCGTCGCGGCCCGTGGCGGCCTTCACGCGTGCGCGCAGCTCGGGGGGCGGGCGCGGCGTGATGCGGTCGACCATCGCGTTCGGGCAGCGCGTGTTCGCGTTCACCCAGGCCAGCAGGCCAGTGTCGCCCGCGAGCGCAATGAACTCCAGCAGGCCCGCGCGGAAGCGCTCGCCGTTGTGGCGCAGGTTGTCGCAGTTCAGCAGCGTGACGGCGCCCGCGTTCGCTTCCTTGCGCGCACGCAGGATGGCGCACAGCGCGCCGTAGATGGTCACGTTGTCGCCGCCGGTCTCGCCGCGGCGCGCGCGCGCTACATCGGCCGCGAGCTCGCCGAACGACAGGTCCAGCTCGCCTTTGTCGTCGAGGTAGTAGCCGGCTTCGGTGACGGTGAACGACACGATGCGCGTGGAAGGCGTCGCGCCGCGCGCGATCACGCTGGCCAGCGAGCGCTCCCAGGGCAGCACCTCGCGGATGGCCTCGATCTCTTCATAGCGGTACTCGCCCGCCGGCGACACCGTTTCGAGCGTGTAGCGGCCGCCCTGCGCCTGCAGCGCCGCGACGATGTCGGCCATGTCCGGCCGGATGTTGGCGCCCGACAGCGACCAGCGGGTGTCGCCCGCGTCGATCAGCCGCTGCAGGTACACCGCCTGGTGCGCGCGATGGAACGAGCCCAGGCCGAGATGAAGCACCGTGAACTCCGTGGGAGCCGGTGGAATGTGCGCGATGGTCACGGCAATGTCCGTTGAAATGGCGTTGAAGGAATCGGGCTCACGCGCTGACCGAACGGCCTTCGCGGTTGAACAGATGGAGCACGGAGGGGTCGAGCTCGACCGCCACGTCGTCGCCGGCCTGCAACGGCGTGCGGTCGTTCTGGCGGGCGACGAGCGGCACGCCCCCCACGTCGACGTGAATCAGCGTGTCGGCGCCGAGCGCCTCGATGAGCTCGACGCGGCCCTGCACGTCGGACACCGGCGCGCCCTGCCTCGCGTGCACGCGCAGGCCTTCGGGGCGCACGCCCAGGAAGCCGTCCGCGGGCAGCCTGCCGCCGGTGGCGGCCGAGAAGCTGGGAATGGCATTGGCGGCCACCATGTTCATCGACGGCATGCCGATGAACTGCGCCACAAACTGGTTGGCCGGGCGGTCGTACAGCGCCAGCGGCGTACCGACCTGCTCGATGAGCCCGTCCCTGAGCACCACCACGCGGTCGGCCAGCGTCATGGCCTCGACCTGGTCGTGCGTCACGTAGATGGTGGTCGCGCCCAGCGCGCGGTGCAGCTTGTGGATTTCCACACGCGTGTTGCCGCGCAGCGCCGCGTCGAGGTTGGACAGCGGCTCGTCGAATAGGAACACCTTAGGCGCGCGCACGATGGCGCGGCCGATGGCCACGCGCTGGCGCTGGCCGCCCGACAGGTCCTTGGGCGTGCGGTCGAGGTATTGCGTGAGGTTGAGGGTGGTGGCCGCATGCTCTACCTTGGTCTTGATCTCGCTCTTGGAAACGCCCGCGAGCTTGAGTGCGAACGACATGTTGTCGTACACGCTCATGTGCGGATAGAGCGCGTAGCTCTGGAACACCATCGCCAGGTCGCGCTTGCCCGACGGTGCCCAGGTGATGTCCTTGCCGTCGAGCATCAGGCTGCCGCTGGTGATGGGCTCGAGCCCGGCAATCAGCCGCAGCAGCGTCGACTTGCCGCAGCCCGAAGGCCCGACGAAGACGATGAACTCGCCCTTCTGGATCTGCAGGTCCACACCCTTGATGATGTCGACTTCGCCGAAGCTCTTCTTGATGTTCTTGAGTTCGAGGTAGGCCATTCACAACTCCTTGATTGCTTGTGGGCAGGCTGCCGAAGCACCTGCACGGGTCGAAAGCGCGCAGCGAAATGCGGGAGCTGCCGCGGAACCGGCTTTGCCGGGCCGCTGGCAGCGCCCCCTTGAGGGGGTTGGCGAAGCGACACGAAGTGCGCGAAGACGGGGGGTGTTCATTTCACGGCGCCGAAGGTCAGGCCTTGCACCAGTTGTTTCTGGCTGAACCAGCCGAACACCACGATGGGCGCGATGGCCATCAGCGAGGCGGCCGACAACTTGGCCCAGAACAGGCCCTCCGGGCTGGAGTACGAGGCGATGAGCGTGGCCAGCGTGCCCGCCTTGGCCGAGGTGAGGTTGAGCGCCCAGAAGGCCTCGTTCCAGCTCAGCACCAGGCACAGCAGGCCGGTCGATGCGAGCCCGCCCACCGACAGCGGCAGCACCACGTGGCGGAACTCCGTCCACAGGCTTGCGCCGTCCATGCGCGCGGCTTCCAGAATTTCGTTCGGAATGTCCTTGTAGGCGCTGTAGAGCATCCACACCATGATCGGCAGGTTCGACAGCGTGAACACGATGGTCAGCGCGGTGAGCGAGTCCAGCATGCCCGCGGTCTGCGCGAGCACGTAGATCGGCACCAGCGCGCCCACGGCCGGCATCATCTTGGTGGAGAGCATCCACATCAGAATGTCGCGCGTTCGCTTCGTGCGGAAGAACGCCATCGAGTACGCCGCAGGCGCCGCGATCAGCAGGCCCAGGATGGTCGAGCCCAGGCTGGTGATGAGCGAGTTGCGCGCGTACAGCAGGTAGTCGCTGCGGCGCTGCACTTCGCCGAAGTTGTCCAGCGTGGGCTCGAAGATGAAGAGCGGCGGCACATGGATGGCCTGCAGCTCGGTCTTGAACGCCGTGAGGAACAGCCAGCCGAGCGGAAAGAACAAGAGCAGCGCCACAGCCCACGCACCGACGGTGCGCAGCAGCTGGGGAAGGAAGTTGCTGGGTTGCATGATCGTTCCTTCAGTCGAGGTTCTTGCCGATGATTCGGATGAGAAACACCGCCACGATGTTCGCCAGCACCACCGCGAACAGCGCACCGGCCGAAGCCACGCCCACGTCGAAATTCATCAGCGACTGCTTGAAGATCAGGTAGGTCATGTTCGTGCTCTCGTTGCCCGGGCCGCCGTTGGTGGTGATGGCGATCTCGGCGAACACGCTGAGCAGGAAGATCATCTCGATCATGATCACCACGGCCATCGGGCGGGCGAGGTGCGGAATCGTGAGATAGAAGAAGCGCTGGAACGAGCTCGCGCCGTCCATGCGCGCGGCCTCCATCTGCTCGCGGTCCAGCGACTGCAGCGAGGTGATGAAGATCAGGCAGGCGAAGGGCAGCCACTGCCAGGCCACCATGACGATCACCGAGAACAGCGGCACGTCGGTGAGCCAGTCCACCGGCGCGGCGCCGAAGAAGCGCCACAGGTCGGCCAGCACGCCGTAGATGGGGTTCATCATCATGTGCTTCCACAGCAGCGCGTTCACCGCGGGCATGACGAAGAACGGCGAGATGAGCAGCACGCGCACGATGCCGCGGCCCGGAAACGGCTCGTTCACCAGCAGCGCGAGCAGCACGCCGAACACCACCGTGATGACGATCACGCTGCCGATCAGCAGCAGCGTGTTCCACGTGGCCGGCCAGAAGTCGGGGTCGGTGACGAAGTAGTGAAAGTTCTCGAGGCCCGCGAACGTGCGTTCGCCGGGCTGCATGAGGTTGTAGTTGACGAACGAGAAGTACAACGTCATCAGCAGCGGCACGATCATCCAGAGGAAGAGCGTGAGCACCGCGGGCGCCATGAGGGCGCGGGGCAGGAGTCTTTTCATTGTGTGTTCCTCGCTGGGGCTGTGGCCCCCTCTCCCGCAAGCGGGAGAGGGTTGGGGTGAGGGCAAGCGACGCCGGCGATGGGCGTGCTGCTGCCCCCTCACCCTGGCCCTCTCCCCGAGGGGAGAGGGGAAGGGACCGGGTTACTTGTAGTAACCGGCCTTCTTCATCTCACGCTCGGCCGCGGTCTGCGAGGTCTTCAGCGCCTGGTCGACCGTGACCTTGCCCGACAGCGCCGCGCTCATCTGCTGACCCACCGCCACGCCGATGGCCTGGAACTCCGGAATGGCCGCGTACTGCACGCCGACGTACGGCGACTTGGGCAGCGTGCTGTCCGTCAGGTTGGCGCTGTCGATGGCCTTCTTCTCGGCTTCGGCGAACTTGGCGACCTTCTGGAACTCGGGGTTCGCGTAGGTCGACTTGCGCGTGCCGGTCGGCACCGAGGCCCAGCCGGTCTCCTTGGCCACGAGGTTGATGTAGTCCTTGGAGGTGGCCCACTTGATGAACTTCTGCGCGGCCTCGTCCTTGGTCGAGCTGGCCGGAATGGCGAGGTTCCACGACCACAGCCAGTTGGCGCCCTTGGGCGTGCTGGCGGTCGGTGCCTGCGTGAACGCCACCTTGTCGGCCACCTTTGACTGCTTCGGATCGCTGACGAACGAGGCCGCGATGGTCGCGTCGACCCAGGCCGCGCACTTGCCTTCATTGAAGAGCGCGAGGTTCTCGTTGAAGCTGTTGGCCGACGCGCCCGGAGGGCCGTCCTTCTTCATCATGTCGACGTAGAAGGTGATCGCGTCCTTCCAGGCCTTGGTGTCGATCTGCGGCTTCCATTGCATGTCGAACCACTGGCCGCCGTTGGTGTTGACCAGCGTGGTCAGGAAGGCCATGTTGTCGCCCCAGCCCGGCTTGCCGCGCAGGCACATGCCGTAGACGCCGCCCTTCGGGTCGTTCGCCTTGTCGGCGAATTCCTTGACCTGGGTCCAGGTGGGCTGCTCGGGGAGCTTGATACCCAGCTTGTCGGCCAGGTCCTTGCGGTACATGAGCATCGAGCTCTCGCCGTAGAACGGCGCGGCGTACAGCTTGCCGTCGGTCGACAGGCCGTTGCGGATGGCGGGCAGCAGGTCGTCGATGTCGTAGGCCGCATCGGTGGCGATGGGCTTGAGCCAGCCCTTCTTCGACCAGATCGGGGTTTCGTACAGGCCGATGGTCATCACGTCGAACTGGCCGCCCTTGGTGGCGATGTCGGTGGTCACGCGCTGGCGCAACGTGCCTTCTTCGAGCGTGACCCACTTCAGCTTGATGTCGGGGTTGGCTTTCTCGAAGAAGGGGGTGAGCTTCTGCATCTCGATCATGTGGCCGTTGTTCACGGTCGCGATCACGAGTTCGGTGGCGGCCTGGGACACGACGCCCGTGCCGATGAGTGCGAGGACGAGGCCCGCTTTCAGAAAACGCTTCATGTTGTCTCCTAGAGGTGAGCGACGCCCTCCTGTTGTCGGGTCGCCGTGAGGGGATTCTGGAGAAACGCCGTTGCGGCTTTGGTACTTCGACGGACAGCAATGGTACTTTCATGCACCACTTGACTGGGATATTCCCTAGCTACTGCAATACAGCATGCATGTTGCGGGTCCAAAGGCCATAGCCGGCTGCCCAGTAGCCGGCGGTGGAACTGCGCGGCCTCCTTGTCGTGCGGCTTCGACGCACCGAGCTGCGCGAAACGAACGCGGGTTTTGCGCAACATGCCCTCTGCAAACCTCACCGGGGCGTCGGTCGTTCGTCTCTTTGCCCAACGCCAAAGGACAGTCAGCACCTCGCACGCGAAGTCGGCACTGGCTTTGCTGCTTTACTCGTGACGGTCGAGGCTCCCGGTGGTCGGAGAAACGCTATATCTCAGGGCCCGCACACCTACCGTACGGCGTCCAGTGTTTTCGCGAAGCGGGCTCGTTCTTCTAGCGGAAAGCACTCAGCAACGATCTTCCTAGCCTGCCAAGTAGATTGAATAGCTGTTGCGCATTCAAAAGGGAACCCGTGGGCTGAGCCTTGAGCGCCATATTCGATTTCTTCATACGCAATCATCCAATTTTTGTACCTGATTTTCATTGGATTTACGTAACGTCTGGCTACTTGGTCAACAAATGGCGGCTGAAGTAATTTCGTTTGCACTTGGACAAATCGGGGCCCAAGTCTCAGTCCGGCTACCGACGCGACAGATTCAGCATTTTTCCCCGTTGCAATCGCCACTTCGCGCCGGTCGAGTTTGCTCGCATAAACAGATGCCGGCTCCGGACTCAAGTACCGCTCAATCATGACCGATCTGGAAACTTCGCAAACAGTCCGACTGATTCCTTCGATCGAAACTGCTGTAGAAATCGGACACTCAAGAACAGGTGCAGCTGCACTGGCCACGCGCGCAATGACGATGAGCAAAAAGCAAAAACACACCCTGTCAGATCGATTCATTCAGGCGACTCCAAATACTGGCAAATACAGTTTGTCGTTCGCTATCGTGCAAAGGAATTTTATTTGCGCTACCGCGATTGACGATCCCTCCTACACGCGTCACGTCTACTGGTGCACTGCCAGCATCTGCTGCATTATTTGCTCGCTCGCGCGCCCAATAGAATCCAGAAGCGTCACATGCATTGAAATCATTTGAAGCCAACAGCGATGGATTGGGGTCGCTAGTGAAATTGCGACCACGAAAAAGACCGTAGCTCGTGTAGTTGCGTCGCCCTGTAATCTGAAGAAAACCACGCCCTCGGAATCTTGGACCGTCTCCCGTCTGCCCACCCGCCGCCGAACCTGCCAGTCCGTTGTCCATTCCCTGAGCTTTCACCATAACGGCACCAGGCCTGCGTGCCGCATACGCTTGCTCGCTCTCATTTACTTTGACCAGCTTGAGGCGCTGAGCGAGTCCAGATCGATAATCCGCCGCCGCTTCGGCTGTGGTAATTACTTCGTACATGGTTCGGAAATATTTCTCATCGCCGAGCTCCTCTCGAAACTGCCACCAGCCAGTTTCATGACCGACTTGTGCGAGAAAGTGCGCTGTTCTCAGTCGACTCCCGGCCACACCATATTTGAGCAGCATCGTATTCATGGGGAAGCGCAGTACCTCTGCGCGAGTCCGCCCTGTTGTTGGTGCGGCACTGAGCGCTCTTGAAAGCTCCGCGGCACTTAGCCACCCGCACATCCTGAAATGCGCGATGAACTCCCTGGGATGAAAATGCCAGTGCTTGATCGTCAGGCGGCTTTTGTCTTCAGCAGGCAGGTCCTCCCAGAAGCAAAGCTTCTGCGCGAAGTCCGCCATTTCCGTGAAGTCGGTTTCGTCTTCCAGCGGATACGGCATCGAGGGATTTCCGGTCTCCCTCGTCCATGCCCAGCGCTTGCGCACTTCATCTTTGGCCCATTCGGTCGGAAACTTGCAAATGGTCTTGGCCAATTTCTCCTGCACATCGGACTTGCACAGGTTCTGCATGCGATCAGCGGCCTTCTGCGCTGGCGTGAGGACCGTTGTGGCCCCGGTTTGAGGTGGCGAGGTCAGCATCGCGTTGATCGCGGCCGAGTCGCAGCGGCTGTTGTCGTCGGTCACGTCATCGTCGATCAGCTTCCAGCCTGCCCACTGCGGGAAATCGGCGTCGCTGAATTTCTTGGTGTTCGGGGCATTCAAATTGACCCAGACCCCTCCCGGCTGGCCCGGCAACACCACCTTGCGCCAGTGAGCTGCGTTTGCGGGCAGAGGGTCGCTGCCCAGGTTGTGGCCGAAGCGCAGCAGTTCGTACCAGCCGCTGGGACTGCTGGTGAGCCGGTCGGCTGTGCTCAGACGGCCATGGCGTGCATTCGCTTCGGTGTAGAGGTCGTATTCGGCATCGGTTTCTCTCGGCGCCGTCCCGACGATCTGGCCGTCGAGCTTGCAAGTGGCCAAAGTGGTGCTGCCTGCTTCATGCCGAATGCCGACGATTAGGTCGTCATTGCCACTGTCCCCGGCGGCCGCGGGCATGGCAGCACCGCTGGGTTGAGCGCTGTAGAACAGGCTCTTGGCGGGGACCAGCACGTACATCTGGCCATAGACCGCATCGATGCGGCCGTTGCCGCTGACCGCCAACTCACCACTGCTACGGCCTACGAGCTTGAGGGTATCGGCATCGCCCGCGATGATTTCCAGATGAATGCGGTCGCTCTCGCCGTGGATGGTGCCGGCCAGCCCGAGTTTGTCCTTGCGGTAGATGGCCCTGCCGACGGCGGGCAGGTCGCGGTCCAATTGCCGGAGATGCTGGGTAATGGAGTAGTAGGTGACAGCAACGGGCGTCGTGCCCTGCGCGCCGATCTCGGTCACGTGGCGGATCACCACGCAACCCGTGGAATGGTCCTGGTTGTCGTAGCGCGCGTTGCCTGCGTCGCGCCTGAAGACGACCGTGCCGTCGGCAATGGCGCGCACGGGCTCCATGGAAGTCGGCGCGTGGATGTGAAGCCCGCCGTGCCAGCCCATGGCCTGACTGACGGGGTAGGCACCGCTGCCGACGATTCCACCTGGCATGACGTTCCTCACGCACTGCCCGTCATAGACCGGGATGTTGCTCAACGAGAGAAAGGGAGGGCTGATGATCATGTGCGTCAGGCTTCAGACAGAGAAATGGAACTTGCCGTGTTTCTTCGGCAGCACGTGAGGCACATCAAGGGAAGTAACGGCCACCGGCAAGCTGTCCGGCCCCGCGAAACTGTGCGCGGCAGCGTGCTCTCGCCACACCCCGGTAGTGCCATGCACGATGCCCGAGGCATCCCATCGGGTGTAGCTGCCCCCCCCGTTGATCAGGATCTCTTCCTTGGCGGTGATGCTGATCCTGTGGGCCTCCAGCCTGATGTCGAGCTTGGCCATCAGCTTGATGCTGTCCTGCAGCGCCACGATGTCGATGCCCGCGGTGGCCGCCGTCAGCCGGATGGCCTTGCAGGCAAACAGACGAATCGCGTCCTGCACGCTGGCCAACAGGCTCTTGCCCGCGCTGATGCTGGTATGCCCGCCACTGCTCAGCGCGTTGTGCGTGACGCTGGCAATGTGCGTCGCCGTGCCTGCGCTACTGTGGATGCCCACCGGGCTGGCAAGCACGAGGTGGGGTTCGTCGAGCTCCGGGAACTGCGCTTGCGCCGAGCTGGCGCGCTTGCCCCTTACCGCGTCGTTGTGTTCCTTTAGAACCTTCGTGACAGCATCCTGATCGCCAACTTCGTGCGCCTTGGCCTGCTGCGCCAATCCGCTCATGCCTTTGTGCAGATCGCGCGCCTGCGTGAGCCTGACGATGGTTTCCCCCATGTCGGTGACATGCGCGTGCGCGTTGGGCCTGGCTTGCGTGGTGACCAACAAGCCTTGCGCGGCGCGGATCGCACCGTGGCCGTCGGTGCGCAGTTCGAGGCCTTGGCCGCGGTCGTCCTTGCGGCCGGTCGTGTCTTCGATACGCCCGATGTGCCCCAGGCTCAAGCTGCTGCTCAGGTGGTCGCTCTTGAGCTGCGCCTGGATCTTGCCGGGATGGTCGTCCAGTTCGAGATGGTTGCCGCGGACACTCTGGCCTTGTCCATCGGCACTCAGTTCACGGCTGCGAAAACCCGAGAGGTGCTTTTGCCCGGGCAGTTGCCTGGGCGGCATGTTCAGCCGGTTGTAGACGCGCCCGGTGACGATGGGGCGATCAGGGTCCCCGTTCTCGAAGTCGACGATCACCTCCTGGCCGATGCGCGGCACATGCATGGCGCCGAAGTTGGTGCCGGCCCAAGAGGAGGCCACACGGATCCAGCAGGAAGAATTTTCGTCCTTCGTGCAGTAGCGGTTCCAGTGGAAGCTGACCTTGATGCGGCCGTATTCGTCGGTCCAGATGTCCTGGCCGCTCGGGCCGGTGACGATGGCCGTCTGCGGCCCGGCGGTGCTCGGCTTGGGTTGCGACTGCGGTGAGCGAAAGATCTTGCTGGCGGGTTGGACTTCGAAGTCTGCGTAGCACACGTAGCCGTCCTGGCCGCTGGCATGCGCGCTTTCGTGCAGGCGCAAGGTGCTGGCGATGACCAAGTACTCGAGGTTCGCCGCATCCTGCGGGTAGTTGATCAGAGAGAAGGTGCATCCTGTGACGACCGCACGCAGGTTCCCGCTTCCCCGGCCGCGGCTGCCAGGGGCGCCGGTCGCTTCCATGCGCGTGCGCGCCAGGTCGCGGCCTTCATCAGGATCGCTGTAATCACCCGGCCACTTGTACAACTCATAGGTGTTGTTGCCCGTGTTGCGCGGCATCTTGGATATCTGCCGAAGCCTGGCACGCGGCTTGGTGAAGTCGAAATCGTCGGTGACCCATTGGCTAGATTCGAGGCTCTCGCTGCTGCAGAACTCGTTGCAGTGCTCTTCGTCGACCTGGTGCCCTGGCGGGTAGTAGCTGATGACCCTGTAGGCCCCGCTCTCGAAGGTTTTGTGTGCCCCCACGTCGTCCACCAACACCAGCCGGTGAGCAGCATCCTTGTGCTCGAAGAAATAGTAGATACCGAACTCCTGCATCAGCCGCGTGATGAACTCGAAGTCCGTCTCGCCGTACTGCACCTGGAACACGCGCTGCGGGTAGCGATGGGTGACCCGCTTTTCAGTGGGAAAGCTGTAGTCGGCCAGCACCTCTTCGATGATCTCCAGCGGCGTCTTGTTCTGGAAAATCCTGTAGTCACTGGTGTGGGTGGCCAGGATCAACCATGGGCGCAGAACGATCTCGTAGATGCCGCGGCGGTTCTCGTGCTGCACGAACCGGGCGCTGGTGACGAGGCCGTTGATTTCGCGGATGCCTGCGCCCGTTCGGGCCGCTACACCGAAGCCCTTGCCGTCGAGCTCGATGCAAACACCGAGCTCCTTGCCGATGAGTTGCTTGACCGGAACATTGGCCGTGACGTACTCGGTGAGTGCCGGGCTGTCGGGCGTCTGCAGCCGGACGGTGTATTCGAAGAGTTCGCCCAACGACTCGTGACCGTCGAGCGATTTGAATTCCAGCGCGGGGTTGCCCAGCAGGCTGGGCATTGCAACGCTGTCGACGGAGATTGTTCGTGAGCTGGTGAAGATGGAAGAAGGCACGCACAGACCTTGACGAGTGATCGTCCAAGAAGTCTCAGGGGTGCGTGGGCTGCACCATTGCAAACAATGGTCGCCCGGCCTCCATCTCCGAACAAAGCCAAAAACAGTGAGAAGTAATTTGCAGAATCCGCGCACCGCGGCGCGGTCGGGCCGTCTCGCTCACATGGCTTCTGCGCGGCGCGCCGGCGTCGGCGCCCGCTGCAAATCGCTACCGCGAGCTCAGGCGCCGCAGCAATCCCGCCGTCGAGGCGTCCAGGCCCGTGATGTCGCCCGAGGCGAGGCGCGGCTCGATGTCTTTCGCGAGCACCTTGCCCAGCTCCACGCCCCACTGGTCGAAGCTGTTGATGCCCCACAGCGCACCGCTGGTGAACACGCGGTGCTCGTACATCGCGAGGAAGGCGCCCAGGGATTCGGGCGTGAGCTTCTCGAACACGAAGAACGTGCTCGGCCGGTTGCCCGGAAAGTTCTTGTGGCCGCCCGCGTCGAGCTTGCCCACCATCAAGGCCTGCGCCTGCGCGAGCGCATTGGCCAGCAGCTTGGGGTGGTGCCCTTCGAGGTCGTGCGCCGCGTCGCGCACCGCCACGAATTCGAGCGGAATCACGTCGGTGCCCTGGTGCAGCATCTGGAAGTACGCATGCTGGCCGTTGGTGCCGGGCTCGCCCCACAGCACGGGCGACGTGCCGAAGGCCACCGGCTTGCCGCTCGCGTCGACCTGCTTGCCGTTGCTTTCCATCTCCAGCTGCTGCAGGTAGGCCGGCAGGCGCTTCAGGGCGCTGTGGTACGGCGCGATGCCGCGGCTCGTGAACTTGTGGAAGTTGCGGTACCAGACGTCGAGCAGGCCCAGGCGCACCGGCAGGTTCTGTGCGAGCGGTGCGGTACGGAAGTGCTCGTCCATCGCATGCGCACCGGCCAGCAGCCGGCGAAAGCCCTCGGGGCCGATGGCCAGCGCGATCGGCAGGCCGATGGCCGACCACAGCGAATAGCGCCCGCCCACCCAGTCCCAAAAGCCGAAGGTGGTGTCAATGCCGAACTTGTTCGCTGCTTCCACGTTCGTGGTGAGTGCCGCGAAATGCCCGGCGATGTCCGTCCCGCCCGACTGCTCGTACCAGCGCTTGGCCGAGAGCGCGTTGGTCATCGTCTCGGTCGTTGTGAAGGTCTTCGAGGCAATGAGGAACAGCGTGTGCTCCGGTGCCAGGCCCTTCAGCACGCCGGCCAGCTCATGCCCGTCGACGTTCGAGACGAAATGAAAGCGCTTGCCCGGTGCGGCGAACTCGGCCAGCGCCAGCACCGCCATCTGCGGGCCGAGGTCGGAGCCGCCGATGCCGATGTTGACCACGTCGGTGATCGTGTGGTCGCCGCGAACCTTCTCGGCATAGGCGAGCATGGCGTCGAGCGTGGCGTGCACCTCGCGCAGCTCGTTCGCCGTCTTGGCGCCGGTCGGCGCATCGGCCGGCGCGCGCAGCAGCGTGTGCAGCACGGCGCGGTCTTCGGTGTTGTTGATGTGCTCGCCCGCGAACATGGCGTCGCGGTGCGCCTCGAGGCCGCATTCGCGCGCCAGCGTGAGCAGCAGCTCCTCGGTGCGCACGTCGATCAGGTTCTTCGACAGGTCGGCGAAGACATAAGGCGCCTCCTGGCTGAAGCGCGCGAAGCGCCCGGCGTCGTCGACGAAGGCGTGGCGCACGTCGAACTGGCGCCCGGCGACGTCGAAACTGGATTGCAGCTGCGCCCAGGCCGGCGCGCGATCGCAGCGTAGGGTCATGGCCATGTTTACTTGCCGCTTTCCTGCATGAGCTTTTCGAGCTTCACGGCGTCGGCCGCGAACGCGCGAATGCCTTCTGCCAGCTTTTCCGTGGCCATGGCGTCTTCGTTGAGCGCGAAGCGGAAGCCCGCCTCGTCGTAGCTCACCTTCTTGGCATCGCCCTGGGTTGCAGCAGCCTTGGCGTCGAGCGCGTGTTCGAGCGGCTCGTTGCTTGCGGCCAGCTCGGCCAGCAGCTCGGGGCTGATGGTCAGCAGGTCGCAGCCGGCCAGCGCCTGGATCTGGCCCACATTGCGAAAGCTCGCGCCCATGACTTCGGTCTTGATGCCGTGCTGCTTGTAGTAGTTGAAGATTTCGCGCACCGACTTCACGCCGGGGTCGTTGGCCCCCGCGTTGGCGGCCTCGTCCCACTTGGCGCCGGCCGACTTCTTGTACCAGTCGTAGATGCGGCCCACGAAGGGCGAAATGAGCTGCACGCCCGCGGCGCCGCATGCCACGGCCTGCGCGAAGGAGAACAGCAGCGTGAGGTTGGTGTGGATGCCGCGCTTTTGCAGTTCGCGCGCGGCCTCGATGCCCTCCCAGGTGGAGGCCACCTTGATGAGCAGGCGCTTCTCGGTGTCGATGCCTTCGGCCTTGTAGAGCGCCACGATGCGCTCGCCGCGGGCGACGGTGGCGGCCGTGTCGAAGGACAGGCGGGCGTCGACTTCGGTGGACACGCGGCCCGGAATGATCTGAAGGATTTCAGTGCCGAAGTTGACCAGCAGGCGGTCGATGACCTCGTCCAGCGGCTTGTCGGCGTGCTTCTTCACGGTTTCGTCCAGCAGGGGCCGGTATTCGGGCTTCTGCACGGCCTTCAGGATGAGCGACGGGTTGGTGGTCGCATCCTGCGGCTTGGAAACGCTGAGCTGCTTGAAGTCACCGGTGTCTGCGACGACGGTGGTCCACTGGCGGAGGGCATCGAGTTGGTTCATGAAATCATTATCCTGTGCGGGTGGTGACAAGTCCTGCACGCAGTTGCGCGTCGGCCTATGTTTTCATGCGCACCGTAGCACGGGTTTTCGCGCGGTTCCATCAACCTGATGCCTGTGGGGTTGTACGTCCGCCTGCGGCTTGCACAGTGCGTCGTTTCCAGCCTCCCGGCCCTACATCGGCTGTGGTCCGTGACTGACGGCCAGGCGCCCACCCTGGGGCTACCCTTCGGAACAAGCCGAACGTTTTCATCCCCTTCAGGAGTGCCCCCAATGACCCAACGCCCTCGCCCCGCCACGCCCGTCGCCCGGCCTTTCGACGACCGCCGCACCAGCCACGCGATCGGCGTCATGGCCACGGCCTTCGTCGTGGGCGGCGTGGCCACCTGGCTGGCTCTGGGCGCGGCTCGCACCGCACGCGCCCAGCCCGCAGGCCCGGCCGACGGTGCGCCGCTCATGAGGGCGCCGCTGCAGGTGGTTGCACCGGTCGACCTGCAGCGCTATGCCGGTATCTGGCACGAGCAGGCCCGCCTGCCCAACCGGTTCCAGAAGCAATGTGCCGGCCCGGTCACGGCCGAGTACACGCCGCAACCCGATGGCACTGTGCAGGTGCGCAACCGCTGCGTGCGGCAGGACGGCAATTTCGACGAAACCATCGGCTCCGCCCGCGTGGTGCCGGTGGCGGGCCAGCCCGGGGCGGGCCGTCTGGAGGTGCGCTTCGCCCCTTCGTGGCTCAGCTGGCTGCCGCTGGTGTGGGGCGACTACTGGATCCTGAAGCTGGACCGCGACTACCAGGTCTCGCTGGTCGGCACGCCCAACCGCGAGTACCTGTGGGTGCTGTCGCGTGCGCCGCGCCTGGACGCCGCCGTGCTCGAAGCCGAGCTGGACTACGCCCGCAGCCTGGGGTTCGACACCGACAAGGTGGTGTTGACCGGCAGGTAACGCTGCAGCTGCGACGGCAGCATGGCCGGCGCGGTGCAATGGATGGCGTGCCAGCCGAAGGCACGCGCCATCTCGACGTTGGCGGCCGAATCGTCGATGAACACCGTTTCTTCAGGGTCGAGGCCATGGCGCATGGCCAGCACCTCGTAGATCTCGCGCTCGGGCTTGAGAAATTTGACATCTCCCGAGAACACCCCGCCGTCGAACCGGCGCATGAAAGCGTGCCGGCGCTCGATGGCTCGGGCATACGGCGCGGGCATGTTCGACAGGTAGTACAGCCGCAGCGACTGGCCCGCCTCCCTGTGGGCGATCAGCTGCTCGAGCATCTCGACCGTGACGCCGATGGGCTCCAGCCGCTCGCCCAGCCCTTCCAGCATCGCGTGCAGCGGTGCGGTCGGCAACGACAGGCGGGCAGCCATGCGGGCGATGGCGTCGTCCAGCGTGCGGGTGCCGCAGTCGAAGCTGGTCCAGTCGTCGTGATGGAACAGCGCACGCCCCAACGCGGCCGCGGCGGCCTCAGTCGGCGCGTGTTGCGGGAGATGGGTCTGTACCAGGCGGGTGGGCTCCCATGCGAACAGCACGGCACCCAGATCGAAAACCACGTTCATGGCGCCATTGTTTCATGCGCCCGGCACCACGCTCACGCCATGGGCTCCGAGGGACAGCGTCGTCTGCGCGCCAGCCGCCAGCGGGCGGGCCAGGTCGCTCGACACCACGAAGACCGGCCCCAGGGTGGTGTCGAAGCCGTATTCGTAGAAGCTGCCGAGGTACGCCGCCTTGCGCAAGGTCGCCGGCAAGCCGTCGATCGCGCCGATCTGCCAGGCCTCCGGACGCACCGCGACCTTCACCGTGCCAGGGGACACCGCATAGCGCGGCTGCAGCCGCAACGGACCCAGCACCACGCTGCCGTCGGCCTGGGCCGTGGCGGGAAACACCATCGCCTCGCCCATGAAGCCGGCGACGAACTCGCTCTCGGGACGCCCGTAGAGCTGCTCCGGCGTGCCGCGCTGGGCGATCACGCCGTGGTCCATCACGATGATCTGGTCGCTCACGGCCAGCGCCTCGCTCTGGTCGTGCGTGACGTAGGCCACCGTGAGCTTCAGCCGCTGCTGCAGCATGCGGATTTCTTCCCGCATTTCGCGCCGCAGCCGCGCGTCAAGGTTGGACAGCGGCTCGTCGAACAGCAGCACCGCCGGCTCCAGCACCAGCGCGCGCGCCAGGGCCACGCGCTGCTGCTGCCCGCCCGACAGCTCGCTGGGCAGCCGCTCGTCGAAGCCGACCAAGCCCACGCCGCGCAACGCCTCGCGGGCGCGCGCGGTGGCCTCGTCCTTCTTCACGCTGCTCATGCGCAGGCCGTAGCTCACGTTCTCGATCACGTTCATGTGCGGGAACAGCGCGTAGCTCTGGAACATCATGCTGACATTGCGCTCGGCGGGGCCGAGCGTGGTGACGTCGCGCCCGCCCATGAAGATCGAGCCCGAGGTGGGGGATTCGAGCCCCGCGATCATGCGCAGCGTGGTCGTCTTGCCGCAGCCCGAAGGCCCGAGGATGGTGGTGAGCGTGCCCACGGGCACCTCGAAGCTGATGCCCTTGACGGCCAGCGGCGCGTTCCTGTCGGTGCCGTAGCGCTTGGTGACGTTGCGGAATTCGATGCCGTTGCTCATGTGTTGTTCTCTCGTTTCACTGCACCGGCGCGGCCACCACGGGAGCCCCGGTCTTGCGCCGCCCCAGCTTGCGCTCCCCCACCACGAACTGCACCAGCGCAATCGCCAGCGACATCAGGATCATGAGCACCGTGCAGTACGCCAGCGCAATGCCGTAGTCGCCGTTGCCCACACGGCCAATGATGTACGTGGTGGCGAGCTCGTTCTCGGCCGTGACCAGGAAGATCACCGCGCTCACCGTCGTCATCGCGCGCACGAAGCTGTAGACCAGCGCAGCCACCAGCGCGGGCTTCAACAGCGGCAGCACCACCTTGAAGAGCGTCTGCGAGGTCGATGCGCGCAGCATCAGCGAGGCCTCGTCGAGCGAGCGGTCCAGCTGCTTGAAGGCCGCCGTGCCGGCCCGCACGCCCACCGGCAGGTTGCGGAACATGAAGCACAGCACGATGATCAGCCCGGTGCCCGTGAGCTCGAAGGGCGGCACGTTGAAGGCCAGGATATAGCTCACACCCAGCACCGTGCCCGGAATCGCAAACGCCAGCAGCGCGCCGAACTCGAAGAAGCCTTGGCCCTTGAACTCGTTGCGCGCCAGCAGCCACGCAATCAGCAGGCCCAACGCCGCCGTAATGGGCGCCGAGATGCCCGCCAGCTTGAGCGTGGTGATCAGCGAGTTCCATGCGGTGCCGGCCCACACCAGCCCGAACTGGCCCCACTCGAGCGCGAAGGCGCTCTTGAAGTGGTTCAGCGTGAAGGTGTAGTCGCGCCCCCAGGTCTGCACGAAGCCGCCCGCGAAGGCGAACAGGTAGACCACGGCGGTGAAGGCGATCCACGGCAGCGCCACGCAGTAGATGGTGCGGCGCACGCCGTCGGGCAGCGCCATCGCGATGCCGGCGTCGCCCTTGCCGCTCACGGTGGTGTAGTTCTGCTTGCCCAGCAGGCCGCGCTGCAGCGCGAATACGCCGAGCGCGAACAGCGTGAGCACCCAGGCCAGCGAGGCCGCGCGGCCCTGGTCGTACTGCGCGCCGACGATGGCGAAGAAGATGTCGGTCGACAGCACCGAGAACTGCCCGCCCACCACCACCGGGTTGCCGAAGTCGGCAATGCTCTCGATGAAGCCGACCAGGAAGGCGTTGGCCAGCCCGGGCTTGAGCAGCGGCAGCGTGATGGTGAAGAAGGTGCGCCGCCGGTCGGCGCGCAGCATCTGCGCGGCTTCTTCCAGGCTGGGCGCAATGCCCTGCACCACGCCGCGCATGATCATGAACGCGATGGGCGTGAAGGCGAACAGCTGCGCCACCAGCACGCCCGGCATGCCGTAGAACCACCGCGTGGGCTCGATGCCGAACACGTTCTCCAGCACCTGGTTGACGATGCCGGCACGGCCGAACAGCAGGATCAGCCCCAGGCCCACCACGAAGGGTGGCGTGATGATCGGCAGCAGCGCCAGCACCCGCAACGCACCCTGCCCGCGCTTGCTGCCGCGCTCGGCCATCAACGCCATCAGGGTGCCGAGGAAGGTGGTGCCGGCGGCCGTGAGCAGCGCCAGCACCAGTGTGTTCCATGCCACGCCGCAGCGCACGCCGCCGGCAAGACAACCCACGCCCCAGATGCGCTCGGTGAACACACGCGCGATGAAGGCGGTGATCGACCATTGCCCGTCTTCATTGAAGAACGCGCCGGCCAGTGCCTTGCTCACCGGGTAGGCGATGAACAGCGCCATCAGCACGCCGCAGCCGATGACGGCGGCAGACACGAACAGGTCGCCCTTGAACAGGCCCAGCCGCGCCATGCCGAAGGCCGCCAGCAGCACCAGGGCGGTGAGCGCCACGAAGCCGCCCGCGCCAATGCCGAACTGGTTGATGGCCAGCTCGCCGAACTGCGTATTGAGTGCCGCGAAGCTCCAGCCCTTGGCGCCGATGGTGAAGCCCGCAACGGCCAGCCCGACGAAGCCGATCGCGCCACCGGCCAGCAGCCAGCGCCCTTGCGCCTTGCCGGCCGGCCGCCATGCACCCACGGCGCACAACGCCAGCCCCACCAGCCCGATGAACAGCCAGCCGCGCCCCTGCGTGGCCGCTTGCATCAGGCCGTTGGCGCCCTCGGCCCGGCCGAAGACCTGCGGAACGGCCTCGTACCAGGTGGCGTCCTGGATCGCGTACCAGGGCAGCAGCAGGTAGGCCGCGAAACCCAGCGCCACCCATGCCCGGATCCAGCGCTGCGAGCGCCGGGCCGCCGCCCCGGACGCCGGGTTGGCCGGCGCACCGTCGATGGAACGCGCGTCCACTTAGCGCGGCAGCGAGTTGACGTCTTTTTCCCAGCGCGCGATCAGGCGGCGGCGCTCGGCGCTGGCGCCGTACTTGGCGTAGTCGTAGTTGATGAACTTGATCGTCTTGAAGTCCGGAATGCGCGGATCGAGCTTGGCGTTCACGTTGCTCGGCAGCTGGAACTGCTTGTTCGCGGCGCCCAGTTCCTGCGCGCCGGGCGTGAGCGCCCATTCGTAGAACTTCTTGGCGGCGTCGAGGTTGCGCGCGCCCTTGATGATGCTCATGGAGCCGATCTCGGCACCGGTGCCGTCGCTCGGCGTGATGGTCTCCACCGGGAAGCCCTGCATCTTCTCGCCCGGGCCGTCGTGCACGAAGCTGATGGAGATCGCGGTTTCGCCGCGCGCCACCGCCTTGATGGGGCCGGTGCCGGAGCGGGTGTACTGGCCCACGTTCTTGTGCAGCGCCTTGAGGTATTCGAAGGCCTTGTCCTCGCCCATCATCTGCACGAGCGTGGCGATCATGGTGTAGGCCGTGCCGCTGGACGCGGGGTTCGCCACCTGGACGTCGCCCTTGTATTCGGGCTTGAGCAGGTCGGCCCAGGTCTTGGGCACGGGCAGCTTCTTCTTGGCGAGCAGCTCGGGGTTGTAGCCGAAGCCCAGCGGGCCCGAGTAGATGCCGACCGTCTTGTAGCCCGACTGCTTGGCCTGCTGCTGCGCCCAGGGGTGCAGTTGCGACAGCGTGGGCGACTTGTACTCGAGCGTGAGGCCCTGCTCGGCCGCCTGCAGGTGCGGGTCGCCGGTGCCGCCGAACCAGACGTCGGTCTTGGGGTTGTCCTTCTCGGCGATCAACTGGGCCAGCGCCTCGCCGGAGCCCTTGAGCGCCATGTTGATGCGGACGCCCGTGGTGCGCGCGTAGACGGTGGAGATCACGTTGCACCATTCGGCCTGCACCGAACAGATCACGTTCACGGTCTGGGCCGAGGCCGCGGCCGACAGGCCGAGCAGCGCGGCTGCGGTAAAAATCTTGCTCTTCATTGGGAATCTCCGCCTCTTCAACAAAAAAAGGCCTTGCGGCCACGTGGCAGCATAGCTTTAGTACAGGTTTCGAAAATCGGTACAAGTACCATCGCGACTGCACCCCCAGGCCTGCGGCCTGCTCGGCATCCAGACAAAGGAAAGTTTTTTCATGAGCTTCGATCTCGTTCTGTTCGGCGGTACCGGTGACCTCGCATGGCGCAAGCTGATGCCCGCGCTGTTCCAGGCATTCCGGCACGGCAGCCTTCCGCAGGACGGCCGCATCATCGGCGTGGCGCGGGACGATCATTCCGACGACCAGTACCGCGAACTCATCCAGTCGCGCTTCAGCGCGGTCGAGGGTTCCAAGCGCCCGTCACCCGAAGAGTTCAAGAAGTTCGCGTCGATGCTGCACTACCTGCGCATGGACCTGTCCAAGCCCGACGACTATGCGCGGCTGGCCGAGCTGCTCAAGCAGCGCAATGCCGACACGGTGGTGATGTACGTGGCCACCGCGCCCGCGCTCTTCACGCAGGTGGTCGAGCAGATTGCCGCGGCGGGCCTGAACGGGCCGAGCACGCGCATCGTGCTCGAAAAGCCGCTGGGCCACGACCTTGCATCGAACCGTGCCATCAATGCGGCGGTGAGCAAGGTGCTCGAGGAAAAGCAGGTCTTTCGCATCGACCACTACCTCGGCAAGCCCTCTGTACAGAACCTGTTCGCCATGCGCTTCGGCAATGCGCTGTTCGAGCCCATCTGGCGGCGCGAACACATCGCCAACATCCAGATCACCATCGCGGAAGACCTGGGCGTGGAAAAGCGCGGCGCCTTCTACGACCAGACCGGCGCGCTGCGCGACATGGTGCAGAACCACGCGCTGCAACTGCTGTGCGCCGTGGCCATGGAGCCGCCGATCAACGCACATGCAGACGCCATCCGCGACGAGAAGCTCAAGGTGCTGCGCGCGCTGAAGCCCTGGACCGCCGAAAGCCTGAACCTGCATGCGGTGCGCGGCCAGTACACCGCCGGCACGGCCTACGGCGAGCGGGTGCAGGGCTACCGCGACGAACCCGGCGTGCCGCCCGACAGCCGCACCGAGACCTTCGTGGCGCTGCGCACCGAAATCGCCAACTGGCGCTGGGCCGGCGTGCCCTTCTACATCCGCACCGGCAAGCGCCTGGGCTCGCGCGACGCACGCATCGAGGTCAACTTCAGGCCCACGCCGCACGCCATCTACCGCGCGCCGGCCGGCAACGTCAACAAGCTGGTGATCAACCTGCAGCCCAAGGACGGGCTGGAACTGCACATGCTCGCGCAGGCGCAGGACAACCGCCAGCGCAGCAGCGGAGCGAACAGCGCCGCCACGCAACTGGCGCCGGTGCAGCTCGACCTGGACTTCGACAAGCGCTTCGGCTCCGAACGCGTGGGCGCCTACGAGCGCCTGCTGCTCGACGTGATCGACGGGCGCCTCAACCTGTTCGTGCGCAGCGACGAGCAGGAAGAAGCGTGGCGCTGGGTCGAGCCTCTGATCGACAGCTGGGCATCGGACGGCGGTCCGCGCCCCTATGCGGCCGGCACCTGGGGCCCGAGCGCGTCGAGCGCGATGATTGCGCGCGACGGGTTCGCGTGGGGCGAGGAGCAGTAACCCGCCGTTGCGGCCGCGCGCTCAGCCGAACTGCAGGCACCGCATGCTGAGCGTGCCCGACTGGAATCCCTCGTAGACCGTCTTCGCACGCTCGCCGATGCCGGCGGCGCCGAGGGCGTAGAGAAAGGGGTAGTAGTGGTCGGGCATTGCCACCGCGGTGGACGCCCCCGCCAGCTTCTCGTAGTCGACCAGCGCACGGTCGTCGCGCCCCGCCAGCGCGGATTTCACCGCATCGTCGAAAGCCTGCGCCCACGGCCGGCTCGCGCTCGGCCCGTCGGGCGTGCCGCGGTCCGTGGCGCGCAGGTTGTGCACCACGTTGCCGCTGCCCATCACGAGCACACCCCTGTCGCGCAATGCCGCCAGGTCGCGCCCCACGGCGTAGTGGAAAGCGGCCGGCTTGTCGTAGTCGATGCTGAGCTGGAACACGGGCACGTCGGCCTTGGGATACAGGTGCTTCAGCACCGACCACGTGCCATGGTCGAGGCCCCATTGGTCGGTGGCGATCACGGCCGACTGCTTCACCACGCCGACGGTTTCACGGGCCAGCGCCGGATGGCCCGGCGCGGGGTACTGAACATCGAACAGCGCCTGCGGGAAGCCGCCGAAATCGTGGATCGTCTTCGGGTTCGCCTGCACGCCGACCCCGGTGGCGCCGCGGCTGAGCCAGTGCGCCGACACGCTGAGGATGGCCGAGGGCCGCGGCAGCTCCCTGCCCCATGCCGACAGCCGGCGCGTGAAGGCGTTGTCGGCGATGGCGTTCATGGGCGTGCCGTGGCCGATGAACACGACCGGCATGCGCCGCGAAGGCGCGCCAGCGGCGTGCACGCTGCAGGCCAGGGAAGCGAGCACCGCGGTCGCGCCCAGGGCGGAGCCCATCAGGAAGCCGCGGCGGCCCAGTTCGGAGTGTGCAAGCGTCGTCGTCATTGGCATGGCGGCACTCTGCAGCAGTTCTGTGCGCAAGGCGGTGCCTTTGCGCACACTTTTCGAAAGAGACCAGCGTCCGGCCAGCGCACGCAACAACCTATGGAAGCGTCACACCTAGATGCGCCCTTCCTCGGCCGCATGGCAGGCCACCTGCACGCCCTTGATGCTCAGCAACTTCGGCCGCTCGGCCGAGCAGCGCGCATTGGCGTGCGGGCAGCGCGGATGAAAAGCGCAGCCCGTGGGCGGGTTCAGCGGGTTGGGCACCTCGCCCTGCACCGGCGTGCGCTGGCGGCCGGTGTGCTTCATCTGAGGAATGGCGTCGAGCAGCATGCGCGTGTACGGATGCTGGGGCGCCGCAAACAGCGCCTGCTTGTCAGCCACTTCGACCAGCCGGCCGAGGTACATCACGCCGACCTGGTCGGCCACGTGCCGCACCACCGCGAGGTTGTGCGAGATGAAAAGATACGTCAGGCCCTGCTCGCGCTGCAGGTCCTTCATGATATTGAGCACCTGCGCCTGCACGCTCACGTCGAGCGCCGAGGTGGGCTCGTCGCACACCAGGAACTCGGGCTGCGTGGCGAGCGCGCGCGCAATGGAAATGCGCTGGCGCTGGCCGCCGGAGAACTGGTGCGGGTACTTGCTCATGTCCAGCGGCGAGAGGCCGACCGACTTCAGCAGCTCGCCCACGCGCTCGCGCAGCGCAGCCTTGTCGCTCAGGATGTCGTGCTCGCGCAGCGGCTCGCCGATGATGTCTTCCACGATCCAGCGCGGGTTCAGGCTCGCGTACGGGTCCTGGAAGATCATCTGGATGCGGCGGCGCAGCTTGCGGCCCTCGGGCGTCTTGAACGCGGCATGCGCGTCCTGCCCGTCGAACTGCAGGCCGCCGCGCGTGGGCGCGTACAGGCCCACCAGCAGGCGCGCCACGGTGCTCTTGCCGCAGCCCGATTCGCCCACCAGCGCCAGCGTCTTGCCGCGCTCGATGGAAAAGCTCACGCCGTCCACCGCGTGCAGCAGCACGCGCGGCTTGCGCTCGAGCACGCGGTTGAGCCAGGGTGGGGACACGTCGAAGGTGCGCGCGAGATCGTGCGCGACCACGAGCGGTTCGCCGGTAGCGGCCGCGGTCGTGGCGATGACGGGTTCGGTCACGGCGCTCATCGCGTCACCTCCACGAGGGGTTCGGACGCCTCGGGCGCGGCGCGTTCGCCGCCCGCGAGCGCGTCATGGTGCTTCGCGGCGATCTCGGCCTGCCCCGCATGCGGGTCGGCCGCGTCGTGCAGCCAGCAGGCCGCGCGCGTGGCGCCGGCATGCATGAGCTCGGGCCGCTCGGTCAGGCAGCGTGCAAAGGTGCGCGGGCAGCGCGGGTTGTAGGCACAGCCGGTGGGAATGGCGTTGAGCCGCGGCATGGCGCCGTCGATCTGGTTGAGCCGTTCGCGGTCGCTCGTCATGTCCGGAATCGAGGCCATCAGGCCCGAGGTGTAGGGGTGCGAGGGCTGGTGGATCACCTCGTGCACCGGGCCGATCTCGGCGATGCGGCCCGCATACATCACGGCCACGCGGTCGCAGGTCTCGGCGATCACGCCCATGTCGTGCGTAATGAGCATCACCGCCGCGCCGCGCTCCTTGCAGATGCGCTTGAGCAGCTGAATGATCTGCGCCTGGATCGACACGTCGAGCGCGGTGGTCGGCTCGTCGGCCACGATGAGCTTGGGCTCCGCGGCGAGTGCCAGCGCAATCACCACGCGCTGGCGCATGCCGCCGGAGAACTGGTGAGGAAAGTGGTCGATGCGCTGTTCGGCGGCGGGAATGCCGGTGTCCTGCAGCAGGCCGATGGCGCGCTTGCGCGCTTCGGACTCGGTCACGGGCAAGTGGGCGCGGATGGTCTCGACCAGTTGCCGGCCCACGCTGTAGAGCGGGTTCAGCGAAGTGAGCGGGTCCTGGAAAATCGCGCCGATCTTGCGTCCGCGAATGGGCCGCATGGCATCGAAACCGAGGTTGTCGATGCGCTGGCCTTCGAGCAGGATCTCCCCGCCGGCCACGCGCCCGGGCGGCTCGAGCAGGCCGATGATGGCCGCGCCCGTGAGCGACTTGCCCGCGCCCGACTCACCCACCACCCCCAGGATTTCCCCGGGTGCGATGTCGAAGGAAATGCGGTCGATGGCACGCAGCGTGCCGCGGCGGTGCGGAAATTCGACGACGAGGTCTTTGACCTGGAGCAGCGTCATGGTGGCGTTGTCCTTGTGTTCAGCGCAAGCGCGGGTTGAGCGCGTCGCGCAGCCAGTCGCCCAGCAGGTTCACGCTGAGTGCGATCAGCACCAGCATCAGGCCCGGGAACACCGTGATCCACCATTCACCCGAGAACAGGTACTGGTTGCCGATGCTGATGAGCGTGCCCAGCGAAGGCGAGGTCGGCGGCACGCCCACACCCAGGAACGACAGCGTGGCCTCGGTGATGATGGCCGTGGCCACCTGGATCGTGGCCAGCACCATCACCGGCCCCATCACGTTGGGCAGCACGTGGCGCAGCATGATGCGCACGGGCGCCACGCCGGTGACGCGCGCGGCCTGCACGTATTCCTTGTTGCGCTCCACCAGCGTGGAGCCGCGCACCGTGCGCGCGTACTGGACCCAGCCGGTCAGCGATATGGAGATGATCAGCACGCCGAAAGCCAGCGACTCGTGCGCGCCGGGAAAGAGCGCGCGGCCGACGCCCGAGATGAGCAGCGCCACCAGGATGGGCGGGAACGACAGCATCACGTCGCACACGCGCATGAGGAAAGAGTCGAGCCATCCGCCGAAGAAGCCGGCCAGCAGGCCGAGCACCACGCCCACCACGAGCGACAGCGCCACCGACACCAGGCCGACGATCAGCGAGATGCGTGCGCCGTAGATGACGGCCGAGAGAATGTCGCGGCCCTGGTCGTCGGTGCCGAGCAGGTACTTGGAGGAGCCTTCGGCGGTCCACGCCGGCGGCAGCCGCGCGTCGCCGAGTTCGAGCACGGCAAGGTCGAAGGGGTTGTGCGGGGAAACCCATCCGGCGAACAACGCACAGATGACGCAGACCAGCGCAATGAGCGCCGCTGCAATCGCCACCGGGGAAGTGCGGAAGCTGTAGCCGACATCGCTGTCGAGCCAACGGGCTAGTGTTTTTTTCATCGTGGGGCAAAAAGGAATGGGCCCGCAAGAAGCGGGCCCATGGTCGGGCCGCTCAGAGAGCGGCCCTGGGGATCACGGCTTGATGCTCATCCACTTGAACGGCATGTAGTTGTCGGCCATCTGCGTGAGCGACACCTTCTTGCTGACACCCCAGGCCAGCGTCTGCTGGTGCAGCGGCAGGTGGCCGATGTCGGCGGTGTGCAGGTCGAAGGCTTCCTTGATCATCGCGTCGCGCTTGGGCTTGTCGGTTTCGGACTGGATCTTCTTGGTCAGCTCGTCGACCTTCGGGTTGCAGTACGCGCCCAGGTTGAACTGGCCGGCGCCGGTCTTGTCGTCGGGGCAGGCCATCAGCGCGGTCAGCGCGTTGTGCGAGTCGTAGGTGGTCGGGGTCCAGCCCAGCATGTAGAAGCTGGTGTCGCGGCGCAGCACCTTGGGGAAGTACGTGCCCTTGGTCTCGGCCACGAGGTTGATCTTCACGCCGATCTTCGCGAGGTTGGAGGCCACGCTCTGGCAGATCTGGCCGTCGTTCACGTAGCGGTCGTTCGGGCAGTTCAGCGACACCTCGAAGCCGTTGGGGTAGCCGGCGTCTGCCAGCAGCTTCTTGGCGCCTTCAACATCCAGCGGAAGGCGCTTGTCCTGCGCTTCGGTCCAGCCGTTGATGCCGGGGCCGACCATCAGGCCGGTCGGGCGCGAGGCGCCGCGCATCACGGTGCGCTGGATGCCGACGATGTCGATGGCCTGGTAGAAGGCCTGGCGCACGCGCTTGTCCTTGAACGGGTTCTTGCCCTTCACGCTCGAGTAGAGCAGCTCGTCGCGCTTCTGGTCCATGCCCAGGAAGATGGTGCGCAGTTCGGGGCCGGAGATGACGCGGGCCGTCGGGCTGGCATTGACGCGCGCGATGTCCTGAACCGGCACCGGCTCCATCACGTCGACTTCGCCGGAGATGAGCGCGGCCACGCGGGTGGCCGGGTTGGCGATCGGGGTGAAGATGACTTCCTGCGCGTTGCCTTCGATCTTGCCCCAGTAGGTCGGGTTGCGCGTGAACACCGTGCGCACGTTCGGCTGGCGTTCGCGCACGCGGTACGGGCCGGTGCCGTTGGCCTTGAACGAGGCGGTGTTCTCGATGCCCTTGCGGCGGTCCACGGGCGTGACGGCCTTGTTCTCCTCGCACCACTTCTTGCTCATGATCATGAGCTGCGTGATGACGTCGGGCAGGATCGGGAACGGGCCCTTGGTCTCGATCTCGATGGTGTACGGGTCGACCTTGCGGACTTCCTTGATGTCGGTGGTGTTCGACTTCATGTCCGAGCCGTCGCCCGAGGCGCGCGCGAAGCTGAAGATCACGTCGTCGGCGTTGAACGGCGTGCCGTCATGAAACTGCACGTTCTTGCGCAGTTCGAAGCGCCACACGGTGGGCGAGGTCTGCTTCCAGCTGGTGGCCAGCAACGGCGCGACGCTCAGGTCCTTGTTGCGCCCGACCAGGGTTTCATACACGTTGGCGGTGGTGCTCAGTTGCAGCGACTCGTTGAGCGAGTGCGGGTCGAGCGACAGGGCATCCCCCTGGTTCGCAACGCGGATGGTCTGCGCGCCGGCAGCCATGCTGAGTGCGCCCAGGGCGCACATGACGGCGGCCGCAGCCACATTCTTCTTGAAACTCATGGAATCACTCCTCGGGTTGAAATCGAACACATCACGTCGCCGCGGTGGCGGCTGCTTTCACTGGCTGCGTGCCGCGGGTAGCGGCAAGCGGCATGCCCTGCTCGATCAGGCCGGCGTGCAGCGCGGCGCCGAGCGGCAGGATCTCGTCATTGAAGTCGTAGCGGCTGTTGTGCAGGTAGGCGCCTTCGCGCACGTTCTGGCCGATGCGCAGGTAGGCGCCGGCCTTCTTCTGCAACATGAAGGAGAAGTCTTCCGCACCCATGCTGGGCTCCATGTTGCGGTCGACGTTCTTCGCGCCCACCAGCGATTCGGCCACGTCGGCCGCGAACATCGCCTCGGGCGCGGTGTTGATGGTGGCGGGATAGATGCGCTCGTACTGAATGCTGGCGCTCGCGCCGAAGCCGGAAGCAATGGCCGTGCACAGCTCGCTCAGCCGCTGCTCCACCTGCGCCTGCACGCGGGCGCTGAAGGTGCGTACCGTGCCGACCAGCGTGGCCTCGCCCGGTATCACGCTCATGGCGCCGAGGTCGCCGGCCTGCATGGCGCAGATGCTGAGGACCGCGGCGTCGATGGGGCGCACGTTGCGCGAGACGATGCTCTGGGCCGCGGTGATGATGTGCGCCGCGACGATCACCGGGTCGACGGTCTGGTAAGCGTGCGCGCCATGGCCGCCCTTGCCCTTGATGTGGATGGTGACGCGGTCGGCCGCGGCCATCATCGCGCCGCGGTTGATGCCCACGGTGCCGGCCGGCATGGCGGGCCAGTTGTGCATGGCGTAGACCGCGTTCACCGGGAAGCGGTCGAACAGGCCGTCCTCGATCATCACGCGCGCGCCGGCGAAGCCTTCTTCGCCGGGCTGGAAGATCAGCACGGCCGTGCCGTCGAAGTCGCGTGTTTCGGCCAGGTAGCGCGCCGCGCCGACCAGCATGGCGGTGTGGCCGTCGTGGCCGCAGCCGTGCATGAGGCCGTCCTTGGCGGAGCGCCAGCCGAAGTCGTTGTCCTCGCGCATGGGCAGCGCGTCCATGTCGGCGCGCAGGCCGATCATGCGGCCGCTGGCGGTCGACTTGCCACGGATCACGCCGACCACACCGGTCTTGCCGATGCCCTCGTGGATCTCATCCACACCGCAGGCCCGCAGGGCCTCGCGCACGCGGCCCGAGGTGTAGACCTCTTCGAAGCCGAGCTCAGGGTGTGCATGCAGGTCGCGGCGAAAGGCCGTGATCTCCGGATAGAAGCTGGCGATGTGCGCGAACGCGCGCCCGGACGCCTGGAGGCGTGGCGCCTCGGATGTCGTTGCCGTCATGTCAGTGCCCTCCCGCCTTGCCGACGCGCAGACGCGGATCGACCACGAAATACAGCAGGTCGACCACCAGATTGATCACCACGAAGATCAAGGCAATGAGGCAGAGGTAGGCCGCCATCACCGGGATGTCGGCGAAGGTGACGGCCTGGATGAACAGCAGGCCCATGCCCGGCCACTGGAACACCGACTCGGTGATGATGGCAAAGGCGATCAGGCCGCCGAGCTGCAGGCCGGTGATGGTCATCACCGGCACCAGCGTGTTCTTGAGCGCGTGGCCGAAATGGATGGCGCGGTTCGACAGGCCGCGCGCGCGCGCGAACTTGATGTAGTCGGTGCGCAGCACCTCGAGCATCTCGGCGCGCACCAGCCGCATGATGAGCGTGAGCTGGAAGATCGCCAGCGTCACGGCCGGCAGCACGATGTGGTGCCAGCCGTCGGCGCGGAACAGGCCGCTGGTCCACCAGCCGAAGCTCACCGTCTCGCCGCGCCCGAAGCTGGGAAACCAGCCGAGCGTGACCGCGAACACGAGGATCAGCAGGATGCCGATCAGGAACGTGGGCAGCGACACGCCCAGCAGCGACACGGTCATGAACACCTGGCTCATGAAGGTACCGCGGCGCAGCGCGGTGTACACGCCCATCGGGATGCCGATGAACAACGCGAGCACCGCAGCCACGAGCGCGAGTTCAAGCGTGGCGGGAAAGCGTTCGCCGATGAGGCGCGACACCTTGGCGCCCTGGCGCAGGCTCAATCCGAACTCGCCCTGCGCGGCATTCACCAGGAAGTGCCAGAACTGCACGAAGAAGGGTTGGTCGAGCCCCAATGAAGCGCGCAGTTCGCGGATCTGGTCGGGCTTGGCGTCTTGTCCCAGCAGGAACACGACGGGGTCGCCGACATACTGGAACAAAAGGAAGGCGATGAACGCGACCGCGATCATCACGATCACGGCCTGGATCAGGCGGCGCAGTACAAAGGCGATCATTCAGCTACTAAAGTTAACGGGCATGCTAGCAGTGCAAGGTGCGTGCCCGCACGGGGGTTCCCCGGGGGTGCACGCACTTGGTGCTCTTTGCCAACACTCGTCACGGCGGGTGCGCCAAAACGAAAAAAGCCACTCGACTTTCGTCGAGTGGCTTCTTGAGCTTTTGATTCGAAGCTGGCTTACGCCAGCGTCAAATTAGAAAGCGTGACGGATACCGAAGTCGTAGCCGGTCGAGTTCTTCGGGGTGAACGTTGCGTTGCTGATGAACGCCGGGCCGCCGGTCGTCAGAGCTGCACCGTTCTTGTTGCTCACGCGAGCCACCGTGGCGTACAGAGCCGTGCGCTTCGACAGGTTGTGCACGTAGCCGATTGCCAGCTTGTTGGCCTTCGGGTCGCGGATCGGCAGGGCGAACGGGTTCTGAACTGCGTTCAGGTCGTACTTCACAGCCGAGTACGAAGCGCGGATCAGGCCAGCACCGACCGGCACGGTCACGCCGAGCAGGTAACCGGTCAGATCGACGTCAGGCGGGTTGATCGGCTGGAACACGAAGTTGCCGTCGAAGTCGCGGGTGTTCTTGGCGCGCGAAACTTCACCGAAGAGCTTCACGGGACCGAAGTCGTACGAAGCGCCGAGGTTCAGGGTCTTCACAGCGTCGGTCGAACCGGCGTTGAAAGCGTCACCGGTCGTGCTGTTGCCGTAGGCAACTGCGACGTCCAGAGGACCGTTGGCGTAGCCGAAGCGACCACCGACGTAACGGCCGGTGCGGCTCAGAGCCGTACCGCGAGCAGCTTGAGCGCCGATACCGTCGAACTTGTCACGTTCGTGGAACGCGTACATCAGTTGACCGTAGAAGCCACCCAGGTTCGGCGGCAGGAAGTAGCCGATCGAGTTGCTGGCGCGAACGTAGTTGGCATTGCCGCCGAAGCCGCCCGTGCCGCCGGCGGTGTTGAAACCGTTGGCCGTCGAGATCAGGTTGGTGCCCACGCCGTTGGTGCCGAACGGATCGAACACGGTGTCGTTCCAGAAGGTCGGGGTGTAGTCACGGCCGAGGCGGATTTCGCCCGCC
>NZ_JBFTIO010000008.1:0-290012 GCF_056394985.1 Variovorax sp. 10N412 | reverse complement strand
ACGGCCGGCAGCGTGAGGGTCAGCGTTTCCATGCCGCCGTCGACTTCGCGCGACACGGTGACCTTGTCGGCGGCCAGGTCGACCTTCGAGGCGAAGGTGGCTTGCGGCAGGTCGGCCAGCGCAGCCAGCATCTGGCCGGTCTGGTTGGCGTCGTCGTCGATGGCCTGCTTGCCCAGGATGATGAGTTGGGGCTGTTCCTTGTCGACCAGCGCCTTGAGCAGCTTGGCAACCGCCAGGGGCTGCAGCTCTTCGGTCGTTTCGACCAGGAAGCCGCGATCGGCACCGATGGCCATCGCGGTGCGCAGGGTTTCCTGGCACTTGGCATCGCCGCAGGACACGGCGATGACTTCGGTCACGATGCCCTTTTCCTTCAGGCGAACCGCCTCTTCGACCGCGATCTCGTCGAACGGGTTCATGCTCATCTTCACGTTGGCAATGTCCACCCCGGTGCCGTCGCTCTTCACGCGCACTTTGACGTTGTAGTCGACGACCCGCTTCACGGGCACAAGAATCTTCATGGTTGCTCCTTCGGATATCGGATGAGGTTCACTCGAGCTTTGCGCCCGATTGCTTGATCAGGCGCTCCCACACCGGGCGCTCTTGCTTCCAGGCGGCGGCAAAGAGTTCGGGTGAGCTGTCCTTGATTTCGAAACCCATGGCCGCGATGCGCTCGCGCACTTCGGGCTGTTGCGAGGCCTTGCGCACCTCGTCGGCAATGCGGTCCACGATGGCCTTGGGTGTCTTGGCGGGCACCGCGAAGGCGAGCCAGCCGGTCACGCTGTACGCCTCGTCCTTCAGGCCTTGCTCGGCCAGGGTGGGTATGTTGGGCAGCGCGGCCATGCGGCGCTCGCCGCTCACGCCGATGGCCCTGACCTTGCCCGCTTCGATGTGCGGCTTGGCCACCAGCGCGCTGGCATAGGCCATCTGGATCTGGCCGCCGATCAGGTCCTGCATCATCGGCGCCTCGCCCTTGTAGGCGACGTGGTTCATGTCGGCCTGCTGCGTGAGGCTCATGTGCGCGCCGGCCAGGTGCGGGTAGGCGCCCACGCCGTACGAGCCGTAGGCGACCTTGCCCTTGTTCGCGGCCACGTATTTCAGGAGTTCCGGCGCGGTCTTCACCGGCACGCTCGGATGCACCACCAGCACCAGCGGTCCCATGGCGACCTGGTAGACCAGCGTGAGGTCGCGCTGCGTGTCGTAGGGCAGCTTGTCGTAGAGGAACTCGTTGGTCAGCAGCGAGTTGCTGAGCGAGAAGACGACGGTGTAGCCGTCGGGTGCCGACTTGGCGACCGCGTCGGTGCCGATGATGCCGGCCGCACCCGGCTTGTTGTCGATGAGCACGGGCTGGCCCAGGCCGGCCGACATCTTCTGGCCCAGCACGCGCGCCAGCACGTCGGTTGCGCCGCCTGCCT
This sequence comes from Variovorax sp. 10N412, assembly GCF_056394985.1. Classification (NCBI taxonomy): domain Bacteria; kingdom Pseudomonadati; phylum Pseudomonadota; class Betaproteobacteria; order Burkholderiales; family Comamonadaceae; genus Variovorax; species Variovorax sp. 10N412. Next base: position 288,600 of record NZ_JBFTIO010000008.1, on the reverse strand, counting down.
GGTAGGGAACCACCAGGCGGATCGGCTTGTTCGGATAGGGCGCCTGCGCGTGGGCGGGCGCCCACGCGAAGAGCGCGGCGGCCGACGAGGCGGCGCAAAGCAGGGCCCTGCGGTTGGGGCGTTGTGCAGTCATGGCTTGTCTCCAGTCTCTGGTTATAAAAAAAGTCACTTCAGCGCGATGCGCGTCTTGAAGGGCAACGGCGCCAGCGCCTTGAGCAGCTGTTCCTGCAGCGGCGCGGCCAGCGCACCCGCCGCCGCGGCGTCGATCTGCACATGCACCAGGCTTTCGCCTTCGGTCTTCACCACGGGCCGCGCGGCCTCGCCCACGCCGAGCGCGGCGCACACCTCGGCCACCGTCGCGGCCACCACCTGCCGCGCGGCCATGGCGCGCAGCTCGGGCTTGTAGATCTTTCCGACGTTGGTCATCGGCATGGCCTCGATCACCGACACCCACTTGGGCCGGGCGGGCGCCTCGTCCACGCGGCCGGCGGTGAAGGCCAGCAGCTCTTCTTCGGTCGCCGAGGCGCCGGGCACCAGCGTCGCGAAGATCACCGGCAGTTCGCCCGCATAGGCATCGGGTGCGCCCACGGCGGCGCACAGCTGCACGGCGGGGTGCGCGCCCAGCGCGTCCTCGATGGTCTTGGGGTCGATGTTGTGGCCGCTGCGAATGATCAGGTCCTTCGAGCGGCCCGTGAGGTTCAGGCGCTCCTCGCTGTCGATCCAGCCGAGGTCGCCGGTGGCGAGCCAGCCGTCGGCCGTGAAGGCCTTGGCGTTGTCGGCCGGGTCCACGAAGCCCGAGAACAGGTTGGGCGACTTGAACAGCACCATGCCCTGTTCGCCTGGCGGCATCTCGCGGTCGCTGGCGTTGCCGTTCTCGTCGAGCGCCACCACGCGCATCTGCATGTACGGCAGCCGAAAGCCCACGCAGCCCGCGGGCCCGCTCACGCCCGGCGGCGTGATGGTCGAGATGCCGGCCATCTCCGTCATGCCCAGGCTCTCGTGCACATGCAGGCCGAACAGGCGCTCGAAGCGCGCGGCCAGTTCGGGCGAGAGCACCGCGGCGCCGGTGCGGCAGTAGGTGATCGACGAGATGTCCGCGCCGTCCAGCGGCACGTTGGCCAGTGCCGCGAGCACGGTGGGCACGGCCGACAGCGAGGTCGGCCGGTACTTCGCCACCAGCTTCCAGTAGTTGGCCAGCACCTCCTTGTTGCGCAGCAGCGAGGGCGTGGGAATGATCACCTCCACGCCCGCCGACAACGCCGACAGCGACGCCGGCAGCACGCCCGCCACATGGAACAGCGGATAGCCGTTGATGGAGATGCCGTTCTCGTTCATGCCCGCGACCTGCACGCTGGCCCAGGCGGTGAACACCTGCGCGCCGTGGCTGTGGCGCGCGAGCTTGGGCGCACCCGTGGTGCCGCCGGTGTGGAAGTAGGCCGCGATGTCGGTGGGGGCGATGTCGCGCCCGCTCACGAGGCGGTCGTTCGGCTGCGCGGCGCGCAGCACGTCGAAGTCGGCCACGCCCTCGGGGAGTTCGCCCGCCGCGCCGGGCGCCTCGTCGTGCGGCGCCACGCGCAGCACGGTGGTGAGCGTGGGCACCTGGCCGCGCAGGCGCATCGCCTTCGACCACATGCCCGACTCGCTGTCCGAGCCGTAGGCGATCAACACCTTGGCGCGCGCGGCGGTCATCAGCGCGACCAGCTTCTCGTCGGTCAGCAGCGGGTTCAGCGGCTGCACGATGCCGGCCGCCTCGCCGCCCCACAGCGCCAGGTGGTACTCCAGGCAACCGGGCAGCAGCACCGCGACCGCGTCGCCGGGCCCCACGCCCAGCGTGTGCAGCAGGTTGGCGGTTTGGTGCAGGCGCGCGAGCAGCTCGGCATACGACCAGCGGATGGGTTCGTCGGCCGGGTTGCCCGTGCGCAGGAAGGTCAGCGCGGTCTTGTCGCCGAAGGCATGGCCCGCGTTGCGAAAGATCTCGTAGGTGCTGCGCACCGTGACCGCCTGGTCCAGCGGCGTGGCTTCGAGCCGGTGGATGTCCGCGAGGCTGCGCACCGGGAACGCGGGGCGAAACGGCGTGCCGACCGGGGTCTTGTAGTTGTTGGCGTGCTTGTCTGTCATGTCTGTCTCCTTGGTGTTGTCGCCCTGCCGGCCCGGCCGGTTCTGGTTCTACTGGTTCGTGATGTGGTTATCGCGAATGACCTTGCCCCAGCGCTCGAAGTCCTGCTTCATGCGCACGCCGGTCTGCTCGGGCGTGCGGTAGGCCGCGAAGGAGCCCACGCTCTCCAGCTTGTCCTGCACTTCCTTGTCGGCCAGCGCCTTCTTCAGCTCGGCGCTCATGCGCTCGACCACGTCCTTGGGCGTGCCGGCAGGGGCCAGCATGCCGCCCCACGAGGTGGCGTCGAAACCGGGGAAGCCCTGCTCGGCCACCGTCTTCACGTCGGGCAGCAGGCTCACGCGCTTGCCCGAACCCACCGCGATGGCGCGCACCTTGCCCGCACGGATGTGCGGAATCACGGCCACCAGGTCGGAGAACATCGCCGGCACCTGGCCGCCGATCAGGTCGGTCACGGCCGGCGCGCTGCCGCGGTAAGGCACGTGCTGCATGTCGAACTTGCCGATGTTCTTCAGCTGCTCGGTCGTCAGGTGGCCGAAGCTGCCGGCGCCGGCCGTCGTGTAGTTGAGCTTGCCGCCTTCGGCCTTGGCCTTGGCGATCAGGTCCTGCAGGCTGTTCACCTCGGGCAGCGACTTGGGGTTGACCACCAGCACGATCGGCAGGTCGTACACCGAGCCCACGGGCGTGAAGTTCTTGAAGATGTCGTAGCCGCCGGTGGCGCCGTACAGGTGCGAGGCCAGCAGCGTGGGCGTGGCCAGCATCACGAAGGTGTAGCCGTCCGGCGCGGCGCGCGCGGCCGTGGCGGCGCCCACGGTGCCCGAGGCGCCGCTGCGGTTGTCGATGACGATGTTCTGCTTGAGCGCGAGCGACATCTTCTGCGCCACGATGCGCGAGGCCACGTCGGTCGGGCCGCCGGGCGGGAAGGGCACGATCAGCGTGATCGGCTTGCTGGGCCAGGCTTGCGCGAAGGCGCTGCCGGCCACGAGTGAAAGGGTGAGGGGAAGGGCCAGGGCAAGGAGTGCGCGGCGAACGGGATTGCGGAGGGGGCGGAAAGCGGGGGGGGCCATGGACTTCTTACTTCAGGGATGCACAGGGGAACAAGGGAAAACGGCGCGTCTTGCTCAGACCACGCCACTCGATTTCAGCGCGGCCAGCTTTTCATCCGACAGGCCGAGCAGGGACTGCAGCACGTCGTGCGTGCCTTCGCCCAGGGTGGGCGGCGCGCTGCGCACCGGCAGGCGTTCGCCGTCGAAACGGTAGGGCGGCGCCAGCACGTCGACCGTGCCGGCCACCGGGTGCGGCTGCGTGGTGACCAGGCCGGCATCGGTCGCGCGCTTCGACTGCAGCGCCTCCAGCAGGCCCAGCACCTCGCCGCACGGAATGCCCGAGGCGGTGAGCTTCTCGAGCAGGCCGGCGCGCGGGCGCTTGGCCAGTTCGGCGTGCAGCTCGTGCAGCAGCACCGCGCGGTTGGCCGAACGCAGGATGTTGGTCTTGAAGCGCTCGTCGGCCGCCAGGTCGGGCCGCTCGATCACCTCGGTGCAGAAGCGCGCGAACTGCGCGTTGTTGCCCACGGTGATCACCAGCGGGCCGTCGGCCGCGTCGAACACGCCGTACGGCACGATCGACGGGTGCGAGTTGCCGTAGCGCGGCGGGTCTTCGCCCATCAGCAGCGCTTCGAGGCCGTAGTAGGCGGTGATCATCAGGCCGCAGTCGAACAGCGCCATCTCCACGTGCCGGCCCTTGCCGGTCTTCTCGCGCTGGTAGAGCGCGGCAAGGATGGCCTGCGCCGAGTACATGCCGGTGAACAGGTCGACCACCGCCACGCCGAACTTCAGCGGCGGCTGGTCGGCTTCGCCGTTGAGCGCCATCAGGCCGGCTTCACCTTGCACCACCAGGTCGTAGCCCGGGCGCGCAGCCTCGGAGCCGGTGCGGTCGTAGCCCGAGATGGAGCAGTAGATGAGGCCGGGCTGCTCCTTGCTGAGCTGCTCGTAGCCCAGGCCCAGCTTGTCGATGCCGCCGAACTTGAAGTTCTGGATCACCACGTCGCACTGCTTGGCCAGGTCGCGCGCGATCTGCTGGCCCTCGGGCGTCTGCAGGTCGAGCGTGACCGAGCGCTTGTTGCGGTTCACGCTGTTGAAGTAGGCGGTTTCGGTCTTGCCGACACGCAGGCCCCAGTCGCGCGTGTCGTCGCCGCGGCCCGGGTGCTCGACCTTGATCACCTCGGCGCCCATGTCGGCCAGCACCATGCCGCACCAGGGGCCCGCCAGGATGCGGGACAGGTCGAGGACGCGCACGCCGGCGAGCGGCAGCGATGAATTCAATAGAGGCATGACACAGACTTCGGAGAAACGAGAAAGCCCCGCACGGCGTGCGAGGCGAAACGGAAGGGCGGCGGGGTTCGCGTCAGGACGCGTCCTTTGCCTTGTGGCGCAAGGCGACGAAGTCGGCCTTGCGCTTGCCCAGGAACGCGCCGATGCCTTCGGCCGCTTCGGCGTCGCCCTGCGACTCGACCATGAACACGGCCTCGGCGTCGAGTTGCGCTTCGAGCGTGGCGTGGTGCGCCTGGCGGCACAGCGTCTTGATGCGCGTGGTGGCGCGCTGCGGGCCGGTCGCGACCTTGGCCGCGAGCGCCACCGCTTCGGCCAGCGCCGCGCCCTTGTCGGTCAGGCGGTTGACCGCGCCCAGCTGGTTCAGGCGCTCGGCCGTCATGCGGTCGCCGGTGAGGCACAGCTCGGTGAGCACCTGGCGCGAGACGAACTCGGCCAGGAAGGCGGTGGCGCCGCCGTCGGGCGTGAGGCCGACCTTGACGTAGGCCACGGTGTAGAACGCGTCGCGCGCCGACACCAGTATGTCGCAGGCCAGTGCCATCGACAGGCCCGCGCCGGCCGCGCCGCCCTCGACCGCCGCGATCACGGGCTTGCTGCAATCGCGCAGCGCGCGGATCAGGTTGTTCAGGCCTTCGAGGATCTGGCGGCGTTCCGCCATGGGCAGCTCGCGGCGCTTGGCCAGCAGGTTCAGGTCGCCGCCGGAGCAGAAGAAGTCGCCCGCGCCGGTGAAGACGATGGCGCCGACTTCGGGGTCCTGCTCGGCGTCGGCGAGCGCGGCGCTCAGCTCGGCATACAGCGTCGGCGTGATCGCGTTGCGCGCGCCGGGGTTGCTGTTGGTCAGGATGCGCACGGCGCCTTCCTGCGAGATCAGCACGGTCTTGTTCGTCGTGTCCGTCATGCCGCGATCTCCTTGCCGAGCTGGATGTAGCGCTGCAGGTGATGGTCTTCGTCGCCCAGCTGGTGGTCGATCATCACCAGGCGCTTGGCGTAGTGGGGCAGGGGCAGCTCCCACGTCATGCCGATGCCGCCGTGCATCTGGATGCTTTCTTCGGCCACCAGCGCGCCGATGCGCCCGATGCTGAACTTGGCGGCCGACAGCGCGCGTTCGCGCGTCACGCGCTCGCCCGTGTCGATGGCGGCCGCCGCGTTGATGACGGCCGAGCGCGCCTGCTCGATCTCCAGCAGCAGGTCGGCCATGCGGTGCTGCAGGGCCTGGAAGCTGCCGATGAGCGTGCCGAACTGCTTGCGCGTGCGCAGGTACTCCAGCGTGGCGGTCTTGGCGGCTTCCATCGCGCCCAGCGCTTCGGCGCACAGCGCGAGCACGCCGCGGCCGATGGCGCGCTCCTGCGTGGCGTGGCCCTGGCCTTCGGCGCCCAGCAGCGCGTCGGCGCCCAGCGTCACGCCGTCGAACGCGAGTTCGGCGACGCGGCCACCGTCGATCGACGGGCAGCCGCGCACCGTGAGGCCCGTGGTCTTCGCGGGCACGAGGAACAGCGAGATGCCGGCTTCGTCGTCCACATTGCCCGAGGTGCGCGCGGAGACCAGGAACAGGTCGGCCTGCTCGCCTTGCGGCACCACGGCCTTGGCGCCGTGCAGCACCCAGCCGTCGCCATTGCGTTCGGCCTTGGTGGCCACGCGCGTGCGTTCGTAGTGCGTATCGGCTTCGTCGTGCGCGAAGGCCACGACGGCAACGCCGTTGATGATGTCGCCGAGCTTCTCCTTCTGCGCGTCGGTGCCGGCGGCGCTGAGCGCCTCACCCACCATCACCGCGCCCAGCAGCGGCTCGATCACCAGGCCGCGGCCCAGCGCCTCGAAGACCACGGCAATGTCGAAGCCGCCGCCGCCGAAGCCGCCGTCGGCCTCGCTGAACAGCGCGCCGATCACGCCGAGTTCGGCGAACTGCTGAAAGATCTCCTTGCTGAACCCGTGCTGCGACTTCGCGATGCGGTCGCGCGCGTCGAAGGCGTACTGCTCGCTGATGAAGCGGTTCAGGCTGTCGGCGAGCATGCGCCGGTCTTCGGTGTGTTCGAAGTTCATTGCGTGTCTCCTTACAGGCCCAGGATCATCTTGCTGATGATGTTCTTCTGGATTTCATTGGAGCCGCCGAAGATCGACAGCTTGCGGTTGTTGAAGTAGCGCGAGGCGGCGGCCGACGCGTAAGGCGGCCCGAAGGTCTCGCCGGTGTATCCGTCCTTCAGCGCCTCGGCCACGAAGGGGCGGCCGTACACGCCCATCGCGCGGCGCGCCAGCGACGAGATTTCCTGGCGGATCTCGGTGCCGCGGATCTTCAGCATCGAGCTTTCCGCGCCCGGCACGCCGCCGCCGGCCACCGCCGCGATCACGCGCAGGTTGGTGGTCTTCATGTTCTCCAGGTCGATCTCCACGCGCGCCAGGCGCGCCGCGAAGGCCGGGTCGTCCGCCAGCGGCTTGCCGTTCTTGGTCTGCGAGGCGGCAATGCCCTTGAGCTGTTCGAGCGCGGCCACCGAGAAGCCCACGCCGGCGATGTTGGTGCGCTCGTAGGTCAGCAGGTACTTGGCGCAGGTCCAGCCCTTGTTCTCTTCGCCCACCAGGTTCTCGGCCGGCACGCGCACGTCGGAGAAGAACACCTCGTTCACCTCATGCTCGCCGTCGAGCGTGATGATCGGGCGCACTTCGACGCCGGGCGAGGTCATGTCGATCAGCAGGAAGCTGATGCCCTCCTGCTTCTTCGCCTCGCGGTTGGTGCGCACCAGGCAGAAGATCATGTTGGCGTGCTGGCCCAGCGTGGTCCAGGTCTTCTGGCCGTTCACGATGTAGTGGTCGCCCTGCGCGTCGATGCCGCGCACGGCGGACGTCTTCACCGCCGCCAGGTCGGAGCCGGCGCCGGGCTCCGAGTAGCCCTGGCACCACCAGTCGTCGCCGTTCAGGATGCGCGGCAGCCAGTGCTGCTTCTGCGCCTCGTTGCCGTACTTGATGAGCACCGGCCCGAGCATGTTCACGCCGAAGGGCACGATGCGCGGCGCGAAGGCCAGCGCGCATTCATGCTCGAAGATGAACTTCTCGACCGCCGTCCAGCCCGGGCCGCCGTACTGCTCGGGCCAGTGGTTGGCGAGCCAGCCGCGCGCGTTCAGCGTGGCGTGCCACTCCTGCATGTCGGCCTTTTCCAGGATCTTGCCGCCGCGCACTTTCTCGGACAGCCGCACCGGCAGCTTGTCGGCCAGGAAGGCGCGCACTTCGCTGCGGAAGGCTTCTTCTTCGGGGGTGAAGTTCAGGTCCATCGCGCGTTCCTCAGTAGATTTCGAACAGGCCCGCGGCGCCCATGCCGCCGGCGATGCACATCGTGACCACGGCGTACTTGGCGCCGCGGCGCTTGCCTTCGATGAGCACGTGGCCCGTGAGGCGCGCGCCGGTCATGCCGAAGGGGTGGCCGATGGAGATGGCGCCGCCGTTCACGTTCAGGCGTTCCGACGGAATGCCCAGCTTGTCCTGGCAGTAGATCGACTGCGAGGCGAAGGCTTCGTTGAGCTCCCACAGGTCGATGTCTTGCACCTTGAGGCCGTGGCGCGCGAGCAGCTTGGGCACGGCGAACACGGGGCCGATGCCCATTTCGTCGGGCTCGCAGCCGGCCAGCGCGAGGCCGCGGAAGGCGCCCAGCGGTTGGATGTTGGCGCGCTCTGCATCCTTGGCTTCCATCAGCACGCAGGCCGAGGCGCCGTCGGAGAGTTGCGAGGCGTTGCCGGCGGTGATGAACTTGTCCTCGCCCATCACCGGCTTGAGCTTGGCGAGCGCCTCGTAGGTGGTGCCGCGGCGGTTGCAGTTGTCTTCGGTGGCGGTGACTTCGCGGTGGGTGACTTCCTTGGTCTCCTTGTCGGTCACGGCCATGGTGGTGGTGCAGGCGACGATCTCGTCCTTGTAGCGCCCGGCGATCTGGGCCTCTTCGGTCTTGCGCTGGCTCTCGGCGGAGAAGCGGTCCTGCGCCTCGCGGCTGATGTTGTAGCGCTTGGCGACGATGTCGGCGGTGTCGATCATTGCCATGTAGAGCTCGGGCTTGTGCTCGACGATCCACGGGTCCAGGCTGAGGTCGCCGCCGTCTCCGGGGCTGCGGCCACGGATCTGCGAGATGCTTTCCACGCCGCCCGCGATCATGGCCGGCGCGCCGTCCACCACGATGCGGCCCGCGGCCATGGCAATCGCCTGCAGGCCCGAGGCGCAGAAGCGGTTCACCGTGGTGCCGGCGATGCTGATCGGCAGGCCCGAACGGATGATGGCCTGGCGCGCGATGTTGCGGCCGGTGGTGCCTTCGGGGTAGCCGCAGCCGAGGATCGCGTCCTCGATGAGCGCGGGGTCGAGGCCCGAGCGCTCCACGGCCGCCTTCACGGCGAAGGACGCCAGCGTGGCGCCGGGGGTGATGTTGAATTCGCCGCGGTGCGCCTTGGTGAGCGGGGTGCGGGCGGTGGAAACGATGACGGCTTCACGCATGGGGTGTCTCCTGGACGGCTGTCTCTGTGATTACTCGGATTGATTGAGGCTGGCGAAATCTGCGCCGCGTTCGACCAGCTGCACCAGCAGCGGCGACGGCTTCCAGAAGATCGGGTCTTCCTTGGCAAACTCGCGGATGTCGGCCAGCACCTTCGGCAGGCCCACGGTGTCGGCGTACTTCATCGGGCCGCCGCGGTGGCGCGGGAAGCCGTAGCCGTAGAGGAAGGTCACGTCCACGTCGAGCGGGCGCAGCGCAATGCGCTGGAGCACCACGTTGGCGCCTTCGTTGACCATCGCGGCCATGTAGCGGCGCATGATTTCTTCTTCGGTGAACTGGCGCGGCTTGATGCCCGCGCGTTCGCGTTCGGCGTCGATGATGGCCAGCACCTCGGGGTCGGGCTGGCCGGCGCGGGCGCCTTCGGGGTACAGGTAGTAGCCGCGCTGCGTCTTCTGGCCGAACCAGCCGCGCTCGCAGATGCGGTCGGCAATCTGCACGTAGCGCGCCTGCGGGTCGCGCGTGGCGGCCTTGCGCTTGCGCGTGGCCCAGCCGATGTCGCCGCCGGCCAGGTCGGACACCTGGAACGGGCCCATCGGGTAGCCGAAGTTGCGCACGGCCGCGTCGATGTCGTAGGGCGAGGCGCCGTCTTCCATCATGTGGTCGGCCGCCTGGCGGTACACGGCCAGGATGCGGTTGCCGATGAAGCCGTCGCACACGCCGGCGCGCACCGGCACCTTCTTGAGCTTCTTCGCGAGTTCGAAGCCGGTGGCGACCACGTCGGCGCTCACCTTGGCGGGCACCACGATCTCCAGCAGCTTCATGATGTTGGCCGGCGAGAAGAAGTGCAGGCCCACCACGTCCTGCGGGCGCTTGATGCTCGCGGCGATCTCGTCGATGTCCAGGTACGAGGTGTTGGTGGCCAGCACCGCGCCTTGCTTGCACACGCGGTCGAGTTCGGCGAACACGGCCTTCTTCACCGCCATGTCCTCGAACACCGCTTCGACCACGATGTCGGCGTCGGCCAGGGCGTCGTAGCTCGTGGAGCCGTTGAAGCGCGCCATCACCGCGGCCTTGGCCTCGGGCGTCATGCGCTCCTTCTTGATGAGGCCGTCGTACACCTTCTCGACGTTGGCGCGGCCGCGCGCGAGCTGGGCGTCGTCGCGCTCGATCATGGTCACGGGCATGCCCGCGTCCAGCATGGCCACCGCAATGCCGGCGCCCATGGTGCCGCCGCCGACGATGCCGGCCGATGCCAGCGCGCGCGGCTTGGCCGACTTGGTCTCGGGCGCCTTGAGCACTTCGCGCTCGGCGAAGAAGGCGTGGATCAGGCCGGCGCGCTGCGGGCTGTCGATGCACTGCAGGAACAGCTTGCGCTCCAGCGCCATGCCTTCGTCGAAGGGCAGCGTGAGCGCGCCTTCGACGGCTTCGATGATCTTCATCGGCGAGAACAGGCCGCGGCTCTTCTTGGCGGTGTCGGCGCGCGCGGCGTCGAGGGCGGTGCGGCTGGCTTCCTTGTCGGCCAGGCCGGTGGCTTCGCGCGTGCGGCGCACGGGCGCCCTGGCGGCCACCAGTTCCTGCGCGTAGGCCAGGCCCTCGGCGCGGGCGTCGGCGTCGGTGGCCAGGCGGTCGACGAGGCCGAGCGACAGCGCTTCCTTCGCGCCCGCATGGCGGCCGCTCAACATCAGTTCCAGTGCGGGCTTCACGCCGATCAGGCGCGGCGCGCGCTGCGTGCCGCCCGAGCCGGGCAACAGGCCCAGCGCCACTTCGGGCAGGCCCAGCTTGGCGGTGGGCGAAGCCAGGCGGTAGTGCGCAGACAGCGCCACTTCGAGCCCGCCGCCGAGCGCGGCGCCGTGGATGGCGGCGACCACCGGCTTGGTGCAGTTCTCGATCTTCAGGCAGGCCTCGGGCAGCGAGGGCGCTTGCGGCGGCTTGCCGAACTCGCGGATGTCCGCGCCGGCGATGAAGTTGCGGCCCGCGCCGACGATCAGCACCGCCCTCGCGGCGCCGTCGGCCTCGGCCGCGTCGATGGCGGCCACGAGGCCGCGGCGCACATCCACACCCAGGGCGTTGACGGGCGGGTTGTCGATGGTCACCACGAACACGTCGCCATGACGCTCGAAGGTGACGGGACCGGAAGACGTGGAGGGGCTGGGGGTGCTGGAAGCGGTGGTGGCCATGTGCGTGTCTCTTGCGTGGCGGGCCCTGTGCATGCGGATGCAAGGCGAGGGGCCCGGAGGCTCTGGGGGTGAACCCCGCATTCTTTGCCCGCAGCACTGCTTTGACAATTGCATAGACGGTTGACAGACTGTCAAAGAATTTTTGACAATGGGCCGCATGGACCTGCAATCGCTCACCCTTTTGGTGGAAATACTCGACGCGGGCAACCTGAGCGCGGCGGCCCGCCGGCTCAAGATGAGCCGCGCCAACGTCAGCTACCACCTGAACCAGCTGGAGCGCTCGGTGGGCGCGCAGCTGGTGCGCCGCACCACCCGGCGTGCCGAACCGACCGAAATCGGCCTGCGCCTGTACCAGCACGGCGTGGCCATTCAGGGCGAGCTGCTGGCCGCGCGCGAATCGGTCACCGAGCTGGGCCAGGGCCTGCAGGGCCGCGTGCGGTTGAGCGTGCCCAGCGGCTACGGCCAGCTGGTGATGGCCGACTGGCTCATCGACTTCAAGCGCCAGTACCCCGGCATCGTGCTGGACGTGGTGTTCGAAAACCGCATCGAAGACCTGCTGCGCGACGAGGTCGACATCGCCATCCGCGTGATTCCCGAGCCGCCGCAGAACCTGGTGGCGCGCGAGATGGGCCCGGTGCGCTACGTGGCCTGCGCGTCGAGCGACTATGCGGCCCGGCACCCGCTGCCGGTGCAGCTGGACGAACTGCAGGGCGCGCCGGTGGTCACGGCCGCGGTCATCGGCCGCCAGCTGCGCGTGTCGGCCTACCAAGGGGAGACGCGGCGCGAGGTGATCCTGGAGCCGACGCTCATCTCCGAGAACTTCCTGTTCCTGCGCCAGGCCATCCTCGCGGGCCTGGGCATCGGCCTGGTGCCCGACTACGTGGTGCAGGACGACGTGCGCCGCGGCGACGTGGTGACCACGCTGGACGACTGGCGCCTGAGCATCTTCGGCACGCAGATGTTCATGCTGTACATGCCCAACCGCCAGCACACGCGGGCGATACGGACCTTCATCGACTTCGTGCTGGAGCGGGTGCGCGGGCCGGGGGATGGGCCAGGGGATGGGCTGGGCGAGGTGCCTTAGCCGCTCGGCTACGTGCGCCGGTCGAGGCCGGTGCTCTCGTAGTACCGCGCCTTGTCCACGTACATCGCCCGGTCCGCGCGCTGCAGCGCGGCTTCCAGAGACTCGCCGGCATTGCAGGTCGCCAGCCCGATGGCCAGGCTCAGCGGATGGCCGCTCTGACCCGCGTGGAACTGGTTGTTCAGCTCCAGCAGCATGAGGATGCGCTCGCGCATCGCGTCGGCGCCGCGCTCGTCGGTCATCGGCAGCAGCACGGCGAACTCGTCGCCGCCCACGCGCGCAGGCCAGGCCGGCGGCGCGACGGCCTTGTCGAGCACCTCGCCCATGCGGCGCAGCATCGAGTCGCCGGCGGCGTGGCCTTCCTGGTCGTTGAGCTGCTTCAGGCCGTTGAGGTCGATGACGACGATCGACACCGGCCACGGGCCCTTGCGCGACAGCCGGTTGAGCTCCTCGGTGTAGTAGGTGCGGTTGCACAGCTGCGTGAGCACGTCGTGCTTGCCGAGGTACTCGAGGTAGGCCTCGGCCTTCTTGCGCGCGGTGATGTCCACCAGCGACACCAGCACCAGGTCCCAGCTGTCGAGCCGGTCGTCCTGCACGGCGAACTGCATGTGGATGTTGAGCGCCTCGCCCGACAGCGAGTAGTTGAGCACCTCGCGGTGCTGCACCGTCTTGCCGTTCCACAGGTCGTGCAACTGCTCCGCGAAAGACTCGCGCATCTCGTCGCGAAAGACGCGCGACAGGCTGCCCAGCAGCGCGGTCAGGTCGGGCGCGCCGAACATGCGCAGGGTTTCCTGGTTCACGTCGATCACGCGGATCTCCTGCATGCAGCGCGTGACGAACTCGGGGTGCACCTTGATGAAGGTGGCGAAGTCGGTGATGCCGCGCGCGCGGATGTTTTCCATCAGCGTGCGCACCGCGCTGAAGTCTTCCACCCACAGCGACACCGGCGAGCGGTCGAACAGGCTGCGCGCGTACCTGGCGCTTTCGTCGCGCAGGCGCTGCGCGGCCACGCGCTCGGTGATGTCGTCGAGCGAGACCAGCACGCGGTCCCAGGTGGCCTCGTGGCCGGGCAGCACGCGGGCGCGCACGCGCACGTCGAGCCGGCGGCCGTCCAGGGCGTAGTTGACGGTCTCGCTCTCGAAGGTGAGTTCGCCGCGCCACAGCCGGTCGAGCTCGTGCACCACGGTGGCCGACATGTCGCCGCGGAACACGCGGTCGAGCGCGCCGAGCAGGGTTTCCTGGCTGTCGGCCGCAAAGAGCTTCAGCGTGTGCTGGTTGACCCGCAGCACCTTCAGCAGCGCCATGCAGTCGCTCACGCGCAGGGGGTCTTCGGCCAGGTAGGCGACCAGGTCGGTCACGCCTTCGGTGCGCCAGCCGTCCAGCTTGCGCTTGAGGTCGCTGTAGTCCTCGACCCAGAGCGAGACGGGCGCCAGGTCGAACATGGCGTCGAGGTCGCCAACGGACGGTGGAGCGGTGGAGCCCGCGGAAACCGTTGAAGAGGCGGACGCGGCTGCTGGCATGACCATCGATGAAGCTTTCGGAAAAGCGGCAGCAGCCATGGCTGACCGGCGCCGGCGAACGGGAGCCTTAATTATTACCCGCGTGCATACCTTTGCACTTGACACGCGGCGCCCCGTTGACGCGCCCCCAGCGGGTCTTGCGCAACGACGGCAACGACCGCACCGGCGGCATCAGCGGCTGTACAGGCCCACCACGCTCTGCCCGCCCAGCGCATGGCCCTTGAGCGCGGCCACCAGCGCGTCGCGCGACAGGCCCGCCGGCAGCGCGCCCGGTGCGAGGTCGGAAGCGACCACGGTCATCACGTAGTGGTGCGGCCGGTCGCCCACCGGCGGGCACATGCCGCGGTACGCGGGCGCGCCGGCCACGTTCGGGCCCATGGTGAAGTTGAAGTTCGAGCCTGCCTGGCCTTCGCCGGCCTTGAGTTCGCCGCGCTCGGCCGCGATGTTGTAGGCCACCCAGTGCGACACGCCCAGGCCGGCCGCGCCGTCCGGGTCGAAGATCAGCACGGCGACAGATCGGGTCTTGGCCGGCAGGTTGCTCCATGCCACGGGCGGCGAGACGTTCTTGCCGCCGCACTCGCCGGCCCCGGCGTGGTCGGCCGGGATCACGCCGTTGTCGGCGAAGGCGCTGGAGCTGACGCGCATGCCCGTGAAGGCCTTGCCGCCGGCGCCGGTGCCGCCCGACATGCCGGTACAGCCGGCCATGAGGCCCGCGAGGGCGAGGGCCGCCACTGGCGAGGCGAGGGAGTGAAGCTTGTTGCGCATGGAATCTCCTGGAAAGGTTGTGTTCATCCGGCGTGGCCCAGCCACACGCTGCCGTCCGTCTTCTCGTGCACCGCCAGCGGCGTGAGCCGCGCGCCGCGGCAGGGGCCGCCGACGCACTTGCCGGTGTCGGGCTCGAAGATGGCGCCGTGGCGCGCGCACATCAGGAAGCGCCCCGAGCTTTCGAGCACCTGGCCCTCGAAGTCGAGCGGGCCGCCCGCATGCGGGCACTGGTTGAGGTAGGCGTACACCCCGCCGTGCCAGCGCACCGCGAAGGCGGGCACGCCGTTGTGCGCGGTGAACTTGCTTGCGAGGCCATCGTCGGGGAGGTTGGCGCAAATTGGGCCGGGGGCGGGTGCCGAGGCGCCGTCATCGGGCGTAGGGGCGGGCGCTGTGGGGTCGTCGGTCATCTGCCAGCGAGGGTAGCCAAGGTTCGGGGGCTGCGCAATGCGCGATGGCCGGCTTACAAATCGCAGCCAGATGACAGGATTTCCGCGGACGGCCGCGGTTTAAAACTGTATATTCATACAGTATCTGCTTCATCAAGGCCCCCGTGGACATCCAGCGCAAACTCG
Organism: Variovorax sp. 10N412; assembly: GCF_056394985.1. Taxonomy (NCBI): domain Bacteria; kingdom Pseudomonadati; phylum Pseudomonadota; class Betaproteobacteria; order Burkholderiales; family Comamonadaceae; genus Variovorax; species Variovorax sp. 10N412. The sequence continues at coordinate 273,589 of NZ_JBFTIO010000008.1, read as the reverse complement.
CCATCCTGGCCGACGCCGCCAAGTACGACGCCTCCTGCGCGTCGAGCGGCTCGCAGCCGCGCGACTCGCTGGGCGGGCGCGGCATCGGCTCCACCGAAGGCGCGGGCATCTGCCACAGCTATGCGCCCGACGGCCGCTGCATCTCGCTGCTGAAGGTGCTGCTGACCAACCACTGCCAGTACGACTGCCTCTATTGCGTCAACCGCGCGTCGAGCAACGTGCCGCGCGCGCGCTTTCGCGTCGACGAAGTGGTGCAGCTCACGCTGGACTTCTACCGCCGCAACTGCATCGAGGGCCTGTTCCTGTCCAGCGGCATCATCAAGTCGCCCGACCACACCATGGAGCAGGTGGTCGAGGTGGCGCGCGTGCTGCGCGAGGAGCACGACTTTCGCGGCTACATCCACCTGAAGACCATTCCCGATGCCAGCGACGAACTGCTGGCGCGCGCCGGCCGCTATGCCGACCGGCTCAGCATCAACGTCGAGATGCCCACCGCCGAAGGGCTGCAGGCCCTGGCGCCCGAGAAGAACGAAAGCGCCATTCGCCGCTCCATGGCACGGCTGCGCCTGCGCATCGACGACACGCGCGAGGAGGCGCGCCGCGTGGTGCCCATTCGCGCGCTGCCGGGCGCCGCGCCGACCGCCGCCAAGCCGCCGCCTTTTGCGCCCGCAGGCCAGAGCACGCAGATGATCGTGGGCGCCGACGCCACCGACGACCGGCGCATCCTCGCGTCCAGCGCCACGCTCTATGGCGCCTACAAGCTCAAGCGCGTGTACTACTCGGCCTTCAGCCCCATTCCCGACGCGGCCCGCGCGCTGCCGCTGGTGGCGCCGCCGCTCATGCGCGAGCACCGGCTCTACCAGGCCGACTGGCTCATGCGCTTCTACGGCTTCGAGCACCAGGAGATCGTGGCCGCGCCCGACGGATTGCTGCGGCTGGACGTCGACCCCAAGCTGGCCTGGGCGCTGGCGCATGCCGAGCGCTTTCCGGTCGACCTGAACCACGCGCCGCGCGAGATGCTGCTGCGCGTGCCCGGGCTGGGCGTGAAGGCGGTCGAGCGGCTGCTGCAGGCGCGGCGCGTGCGCCGGGTGCGCGCCGACGACCTGCGGCGCCTGCACGTGCCGGCGCGCAAGGTGCTGCCGTTCGTGGTGGCCGACGGCCACCGGCCGGCTGAGGGTGCCATGGCGGCGGCCGTGCCGGCGGCCCGGCCGGCACAAGCTGCTGCGCAGGCCTCGCTGTTCTGAGCAAGGGCTGAAGAAAGGCCGAGGACCAGGACCATGCGCATACGGCTCGAAGACCCGGTCGACCTGGATGCCTTCCGCCGCCATGCGCGGCGGTTGCTGGCCGGCGGCGTGCCGCCCGACCAGGTCGAATGGAGCGACGGTGCGATGAGCGAAGGCGCGGCCGAAGACCTGTTCGGCGGGGCTGGCGACGAAGGCGATGTGTTCGACCTGGCACCGTCGCCACCGGCCGCCAGTGCCGCGCGGCATGCGGTGCCCGCGTCCTTCGTCGCGCTGTGTGCCGACGTGATCCTGCACCGCGACCCGCAACGCCTGGCGCTGCTGTACCGGCTGCTCTGGCGCCTGACCCGCGAGCCGGCCCTGCGGCACGACCCGCTGGACGCCGACATGATGCAGGCGCAGCAGATGGCCAAGGCCGTGCACCGCGACATCCACAAGATGCGCGCCTTCGTGCGCTTCACCCGCGTGGCGGACGCCGACGTGGGCGAGCGCCACGTCGCGTGGTTCGAGCCCGACCACCGCATCGTGGCGGCCAACGCGCCGTTCTTCGCGCGCCGCTTCGCGCAGATGCGCTGGGCCATCCTCACGCCGGATCGCTGCGTCGAATGGAACGGCGAGGCCCTGTCTTTCCGCGACGGCGCCGACCGCCGCGAGAAGCCGCCGCCCGATGCCGGCGAGCAGCTCTGGCTGACCTACTACGCGCACATCTTCAACCCCGCGCGCCTGAAGGTCGCCATGATGCGGCGCGAGATGCCCCGCCGCTACTGGCACAACCTGCCCGAGGCCGCACTGATCCAGCCGTTGACGGACGCGGCCGCGACGCGCAGCCAGTCGATGATCGATGCGCCGCCCACGGTGGCCCGGCGCATCCGCGCGCCCGTGCCGCTGCACCTGCGGCCGGCCGACGGCGTGGCGCCGGCCAGCCTCGACGAGTTGCGTGCCGCCGCGCATGCGTGCCGCGACTGCCCCATCGGCGCACTGGCAACGCAGGCCGTGTGCGGCGAAGGCCCGCAAGGCGCGCGGCACATGCTCGTCGGCGAGCAGCCCGGCGACCAGGAGGACCTGGCAGGCCGCCCCTTCGTCGGCCCGGCCGGCCAGCTGCTCGACCGCGCGATGGCGCAGCTGGGCTGGGCGCGCGACAGCGTGTACCTGGCCAACGCCGTGAAGCACTTCAAGTACGAGCTGCGCGGCAAGCGCCGCATCCACAAGACCGCGGCGCAGCGCGAGGCGCTGGCCTGCGCGCACTGGCTCGACGGCGAGATCGCGCTGGTGCGACCGCAGGCGCTGGTGGCGTTGGGCGCCACGGCGGCGCGCTCGCTGCTCGGGCGGGCGGTGGCGGTGCAGGCCGAGCGCGGCGCCTGGCTGCATGAGCGCGCGGACGGGCGGCCCGTGTTCGTCACGCTGCACCCGTCGGCGCTGCTGCGGCTGCCCGACGGGGAGCGCGCCGAGGCCTTCGAGCGCTGGCTGGCCGACCTCGCGTTGGCGCGCGGCACGCTTTCTGCTGCAATCGCGGCATGAACGATGCCCTTTCCATCGGCGCCGCGCCGCTCGCCGCGCAGCCGCTGACCGCCCAAGCCTTCGCGCCGTACGGCACCGTCATCGCGGCGCCCGCCACCGACCCCGGCCGGCCGATCAACGGCGGCAACGCCACGCGTTTCGACCTGCTGGCCGACCTGCAGCTCGGCGCCGACGGCGGGCGCCCGATGCTCGCGCTGTTCCGCGCGCAGGCCCGGCGCTTTCCGCATGCCGTCACGGAAATGGAGCGCCATGCCCTCGGCAGCCAGAGCTTCGTGCCGCTGGGCGAGCGCCGCTTCGTCATCGTGGTGGCGCGCGCCGGCGATGCACCCGTGTCGGCGGGCGAGCTCGCTGCTTTCGTCACCAATGGGCGTCAGGGTGTGGTGCTCGCGCCCGGCACCTGGCATCACGCGCTGCTGGCGGTGGATGCGGGCGACTTCGTGGTGGTGGAGCGCGCGGGCGGCGAGGTCGACTGCGACATCTGCCACCTGGAAGTGCCGGCCGTCATCGAGGGATGACGCTGCCGCAAGTGAGGGTTCGGGGCGGCCCTAGCGGCCCCGGTTCGGTTCAGGCTTGCGTGGCCAGGCGCTCGGCCAAGGCGACCAGCGACCGGTCCGACCCCGCCGGCCCCAGCAGCGACAGGCCCAGCGGCGCGCCGTCGCGCGTCGCCAGCGGCATCGACAGCTGCGGAAAACCGGCCAGCCCCGCAATGCACAGCATCCGGATCGCGCGGTTGCGGTAATCCTCCAGGGAGGCCTCGCTGTCGCTGCGCAGCGGTGCGATGTCGGGCATGGTCGGCATCAGCAGCACGCCGTCGTCGCCGAGCAGCGCGGCCAGGTGGTCGCGGAACGCGGCGCGGAAGCTGCGGGCCGCGGCCACCTGCGCGTCGGTCACTTCGCGCGACCACGCGAAGCGTTCGGCCACGCCGGGGCCCAGCGGCGGCGCGTAGCGCTCGATCAGCGGGCCGTCGGTGAGCCAGGCCTCGCGCGACTGCAGGTAGCGAAAGTTCCAGAACATCGTGTCGAAGGAATCGAGCGCCACGGTGGTCCCTTGCGCGGGACCGAACAACGCCTGCGCGCGGTCGGCCGCGCCCTGCAGCGCGTCAGCGGCCGCGGGCACGGCCAGCGCCCACACGTCCTCGGGGCGCAGCAGGCGAACCCGCGCGGGAAGGCGGGCCGTGTCGGCGCCCAGCAGCACGTCGGCCACGCGCGCGAAGGTGCCGACGTCGCGCGTGAACCAGCCGCAGGTGTCGAAGCTGGGCGCCAGGTCGAGCGCGCCTTCCAGGCTCACGCGGCCGTGCGTGGGGCGCAGGCCGTACAGGCCGCAGTGGTTGGCCGGTGCGCGCACCGAGCCGCCGGTGTCGGTGCCCAGCGCGAAGTCGCACAGGCCCGACGACACGGCCGAGGCCGAGCCCGACGAGCTGCCGCCGGTGATGCGGTCCTTGGCGGCGCCGTTGATGGGTGCGCCGAAATGCGCGTTGTTGCCGTTCATCGAGAACGCGAGTTCGTCGGTCACGGTCTTGCCCGAGAAGCGCGCGCCGGCGTCGAGCAGCTTTTGCACGGTGGGCGCGGTCTGCGTCTTGATGCCCGACATCGCCAGCACGATGGGGTTGCCGCCGCCCGTGGGGTAGCCGGCCACGTCGAACAGGTCCTTCGCGGCAAAGCTCAGGTCGGCCAGCGGGCCGGTCGCGGCGCGCGGCACCGGCGCGTCGGGGTAGGGAACGAAGGCGTGGGCGGGGTCGTGCAGGGGCATGGCGATGAAGGGCGATGGAACGGTGGCTGAAAGGGCCTGGCGCAGCTCAGGCCATTCAGGCAACGAGCACCGGCGCGATGGCCGCCGCCGCGTCCGTGTGGATGCAGCGTGCACGGTGATTCTGCGCGAGCTCCACCACCGGCGGTTGCGCGGCGCGGCAGGCGTCGCTGGCGAGCGCGCAGCGCTCGGCGAATGCGCAGCCCGGCGGCAGCGCGGACAGGTCGGGCGGCGCGCCGCCGATGGTCTCCAGCCGCGTGCCGCGCGCCAGTGCGCCGTGCGCGCGGCTCTTGAGCAGCGCAATGGTGTACGGATGCCGCGGCGAGCGGATCAGCTCGCGCGCCGTGCCTTCCTCCACGATGCGCCCCGCATACATCACGGCGATGCGGTCGGCCACCTCGACGGCCGCGCCGATGTCGTGCGTGACGAAGATCACCGACAGCCCGAGGTCGCGCTGCAGCTCGCGCAGCAGCAGCAGGATCTGGATCTGCACGGTGGCGTCGAGCGCCGTGGTGGGCTCGTCGGCCAGCAGCAGCTGGGGCTTGCAGGCCAGCGCCAGCGCGATCATGGCGCGCTGGCGCATGCCGCCCGACATCTCGTGCGGGTAGGCCTGCAGCCGCCGCTCGGGGCTGGGAATGCGCACGCGTTCGAACAGGGCCAGCGCGCGTTGCTGCGCCTCGGCCGCGCTGACGGATTCATGGCGGCGGATCGACTCGACGATCTGCGCGCCCACCGAGTACACCGGGTCGAGCGCCAGCAGCGGCTCCTGGAAGATCATCGACGCGACCTTGCCGCGAAAGTCGGCCAGCTCGCGCTGCGACATCGCGAGCACGTCGCGCCCGGCCACCTGCACCGTGCCGCCCATGCGCGTGCGGCGCTCGGGGTGCAGGCGCAGCAGGGTGCGCATGGTCACGCTCTTGCCCGAGCCCGATTCGCCGATCAGCGCGACCACTTCTCCGCGCTGCACCTCGAGGCTCACGCCACTGACGGCATGCACGGGCTTGCGAGCGCCGCTGAAGGTGACGCTGAGCTCGCTCAGGCGCACCATCGGCCCTGTGCCGGCAGCGGCGTCGTTCGTTGCTGTTGCTGTTGCGCTCATGCGGCCTTCCTCTGGAGCGTGGGGGCCATCGGATGGCCGCTGCCCGCCTCGTGGATCAGGCAGCTCACCGCATGCTGCGCACCGGTGGCGATGCGCTCGGGCACCACGCGGCTGCACACCGGCGCGGCGAGCGCGCAGCGCGGATGAAAGCGGCAGCCCGAGGGCGGGTTGATGGGGTTCGGCGGATCGCCCGCGAGCGCCGCCTCTTCGGTGCGGTGGTCGGGGTCCATCGACGGCATGGAGGACAGCAGCGCGCGCGTGTAGGGGTGCGCGGGCGCCTCGTACAGCGCGTCGGACGGGCCGATCTCCGCCACCTGGCCCAGGTACATCACCATGACGCGGTCGCTCACGTAGCGCACCACGTTGAGGTCGTGGCTGATGAACACGTAGGTCAGGCCGAACTCGGCCTTCAGGTCGAGCAGCAGGTTGATGACCTGGGCCTCCACGGACTTGTCGAGCGCGGACACGGCTTCGTCGAGGATGACCATGCGCGGCTGCAGCGCCAGCGCGCGCGCGATGTTCACGCGCTGTCGCTGGCCGCCGGACAGTTCGTGCGGATAGCGTTCGGCAAAGCGCTGGGGCGCCAGGCCCACGCGCGCCAGCAGGTCGCGCGCCCGAGCCACCGATTCGCGCCGCGACACGCCGTGCACCTGCGGGCCGAAGGCGATGGAGTCTTCGATGGTGAGGCGCGGGTTGAGCGAGGCGTAGCTGTCCTGGAACACCATCTGCACCTGGCGGCGAAACTCCTTGAGCGGCAGGTCGCGGCTGCCGACCTCGCGCCCGTCGAAGACCACCTCGCCGCGTGTGGGCTCGATGAGCTGCATCAACAGGCGCGCGGTGGTCGACTTGCCGCAGCCCGATTCGCCGACCACGCCGAGCGTTTCGCCCTTGAGCACTTCGAAGTCCACGCCGTCCACGGCGCGCACCACGCCGCCGCCGCGTCCTAGCGGATCTTTCTTCAGCGGGAAGTGCTTGACCAGGCCCGTGACCGTGAGCAGCGGCTGGGCCGGGCCGCCGATGTCTTTCAGTGCATCCATGGCTTCAGCCCTTGTTGTCCATCGCCGAGCGCAGGCCATCGGACAGGATGTTGAAGGAGATCGAGGTGATGAAGATCATCGCCCCCGGCAGCGCCGCCACCCACGGCTGCACATAGATCGCGGTGCGCAGCGTGTTGAGCATCAGGCCCCATTCGGGTTCGGGCGGCTTCACGCCCAGGCCCAGGAACGACAGGCCCGAGGCCAGGATCATCGACACCGCGATCAGGCTCGTGGCGTACACGAAGATCGGGCCCAGCACATTGCCCAGCACATGCACCCGCACGATGGTGAAGGGGTTGGCGCCCGAGGCACGCGCGGCCTCCACGTAGTCGCGCGTGCGCACCTGCGTGGTCACGCTCTCGGCCACGCGCGCGATCTGCGGAATGAACACGATGGTCAGCGAGATCAGCGAATTGACCACCCCCGCGCCCAGCGTGCCCGACAGCGCAATCGCCAGCAGCACCGACGGGAAGGCGTAGAACACGTCGATGGTGCGCATGATGAGCGTGTTGACGATGCCGCCCGCATAGCCCGCGACGATGCCGATCACCGTGCCCAGCACGAAGGCGCACAGCACCGGCGTGATGCCGATGAACAGCGACAGCCGCGCGCCCACGATCAACCGCGAGAGCATGTCGCGGCCCAGCTCGTCGCTGCCCAGGGGCAGGCCCTCGGTGCCGATGGGTTTGAGGCGCTTGAGCATCGACGCCTGGTAGGGGTCGGACGGCGCGAGCCACGGGCCGAACAGCGCCAGCGCGACCAGCAGCAGCACCACGACGGCCGCGCCCACGGCCACCGGGTCGCGCCGCAGGCGCAGCCACACCGAGGCCCAGTAGCCGCGCGAGCGCTGCATCGGCAGCGGCTCGGGCGTGGAAGAGGAGGAAGTAGAAGAAGCGAGCACGGTGGACATGGGGTGTGTCTTTGGGGTGTCTTTGTCTTCTTCAGGCGCGCGCGATGCGCGGGTCGAGCAGGGTCTGCAGCACGTCGACCAGCAGGTTGAGCAGCACGAAGAACAGCGCCAGCACCAGGATCGTGCCCTGCAGCAGCGGCAGGTCGCGCTGGAAGATGGCCGAGTTCAGCAGGAAGCCGGTGCCAGGCCAGGAGAACACGGTCTCGATGAGGATGGAGCCGCCGAGCAGGTAGCCCAGCTGCAGGCCCATCACCGCCAGCGCCGTGGGCGCCGCGTTCTTCACCATGTGGCGGAACACGCCCACGTGCGTGAGCCCCTTGGCGCGCAGCCCGACGATGAACTCCTGGTCGAGGATGTCGGCCACCAGCGCACGCACCGTGCGCGCGATGATGCCCATGGGAATCACCGACATGGTGAGCGCCGGCAACACCAGGAACTGCAGGTGCTCCCAGTTCCAGGCCCACTCGCCCGAGCCGCCGGGCCCCGCGCCCGTGGCCGGCAGCCACATGAGCTGCGACGAGAACACGATGACCATCACCATGCCCAGCCAGTAGTGCGGCACGCTCACGCCCAGCACCGAGAACATCGAGGCCAGGCGGTCGACCCACGAACCGCGGAAGTAGCCCGCCACGAAGCCGAACAGGCAGCCCAGCACGAAGCCGATGAAGGTGGCCACCACCGCCAGCCGCAGCGTGTTGCCCACGGCGGTGAACACCTCGCCGGCCACCGCGCGGTTGCTGGCGATGGAGGTGCCCAGGTCGCCGTGCAGCGCGCGCCACAACCACATGGCGAACTGCTCGGGCAGCGAGCGGTTGAAGCCGTAGAGCTCGCGCAGCTGCGCCTGCAGCTCGGCCGAGGCGTCGGGCGGCAGGATCGACACCAGCGGGTCGCCCGGCGCGATGTGCACGAGCAGGAAGCACACGAGGGCCACGCCGATCATGATCGGCACGGCGTAGAGCACGCGGCGCAGGAGGTAGGCGAACATCGTCTGGAATGGCTGGCGGGTGGGCTGGCTGGACGAGGCGCTCAGTCCATCGTCATGGTCGCGATGTCGATGAACCAGCTCTTGGGCTGCACCACGTTCTTGACCTTGGCCGACATGGCGCGCGGACCCACGTCGTGCGCGATCCACACGAAGGGCGCGTCGTCCACGATGTGCGTGTGCAGCTTGGCGAGCGCGGCGTCGCGCGCCTTGTCGTCGAAGCTGGTGCGTGCGTCGGCCACCAGCTTGTCGACTTCGGGGTTGCCGTAGTAGCCCCAGTTGTTCGACACCGGCGGAAAGGCCTTGGTGCTTACGAAGCGCACCATCGCGAAGAACGGGTCCATGGCCGCGAAGCTGATGTTGACCGCGTTGGCGCCGTTGGCCGACGGGTCCTTTGCGCCCTTGCGCCAGTTGGTGAACAGCGTGTTCCATTCGATCACGTCGAACTGCACGTCGAAGTAGCACTGCTTGAGCGACTGCTGGGCGAACTCGTTCATGGGCAGCGGCTGCATCTGGCCCGAGCCCGAGGCAGAAATCTGCACCTTCACCTTGATCGGCTTGGCCGCCGAGTAGCCGGCCTGCGTCATGAGGGCCTGCGCGGCCTTCACGTCGTACCTGATGTCGAAGGTCGGCTTGCCGAACCACGGGTGGCCCGGCGGCACGGTGCCCTTGGGCTCGGCCATCATGCCGCCCAGCAGCTGCTTCATGCCGCCGCGGTCGATGCACAGGTTGGCGGCCTGGCGCACGCGCTTGTCGAGCCAGGGCGAGCCTTCGGCGAACGACAGCTGCCACGGCCACACGTGCGGCTGCGCGTTCGAATAGACCTTGAAGCCGCGCTGCGTGATCTGTGCCATGGCGTCGGGCGAGGGCGCCTCGATCCAGTCGACCTGCCCGCCGAGCAGCGCGGCGGTGCGCGCGTTGGCCTCGGGCATGGGGATCATCACGACCTTGTCGATCTTGGGCACGCGCCTGGCGTCCCAGTACGTCTTGTTGGCGGCGAGCTCCAGACGCTCGCGCGCCACGAAGCGCGTGACCTTGAACGGGCCCGAGCCCGAGGGGTCGGCGGCGAAGGCGGTCCAGGCGGCCTTGGCCTTGTCGGCAGGCGTGGCGCCGGCGGCGGCGTCGAACTTCTTCTGCCAGTGCGCGGGCGAGGCCATGAACAGGTTCGACAGGTTGATCGGCAGGAAGGCGTCGGGCTCGCTGGTGGTGAGCTCCACGGTCAGGTCGTCGATCTTGCGGGCCGACTTGAGCGTGGGCATGCGCGAGGCCGTCACGCCGACCTGGCTGGGGTCGAACTGCGGGGCGTCCTTGTCGAGCACCTTCTGCACGTTCCACACCACGGCGTCGGCGGTGAGGGCCGAGCCGTCGTGGAACTTGACGCCGGGGCGCAGCTTGAAGACCCACTTGGTCTTGTCCTTGGCGTCGACCGCCCATGCGGTGGCCACGCCCGGAATGAGCACGCTGGGCGCGTCGGCCTTGGACAGGTCCCACTGCGTGAGCGAGTCGTAGATGGGGATGCCGGTGAAGCGGTTGCCCTCGAACCCCTGGTCGGGCTGGCCCAGCGTGCGCGGAATGTCGGCGGCCGTCATGGCGATGCGCAGCGTTTTCTCCTGCGCCATGGCGCCGGGCGCGGCCAGCATCAGCGCAGCGAGTGCCGCGCAGGCGGCCAGGGGGTTCAGGAACAGGGCAGGGGCGGCACGCTTCACATGGAACTCCGGTGGATGGGTGACTGAAAGGTTCAGGAGAAGCTCTCAAGCACGACATGTGCCAGCCGCTGAAACCGTTGGCGGTTCCGCTGCGTACATGACCTGACGGCTACGCCATCCGGCGAATAGACGCGCTGCGGCTGCGTTTTGACAATGCAAACACGCTTATTCCAGAGTCCGCGATTCAAGCGTCAGGAGAGGGAATCCCAATGATCACGCTGAAACAGGGTTGGCGCGGCGCCGACGTGCGCCGCTTGCAGGAGGCGCTGAACCGCAAGCTGTCGCCCAGCCCCGCGCTGGCCATCGACGGCGACTACGGCCCGCGCACCCGCGCCGCCGTGCTGCGGCTGCAGGCCGCGCACTGGCTGGTGGAAGACGGCGAGGCCGGCCCGTGCACTCAGAACGTGGCGTTCGACGGCGAGCGCGAGGCGCCCATCCTGCATCCCGTGGCGCTGATTCCGCCGCTGGAGCCCGCGCTGTGCTGGGCCGCCGGCATCGCGATGATGACCCGCTCCACCGTGGCGGCGGTGCTGGCGCGCACGCCCGGCGACCTGCTGGCCACCGACGGCGCGTTGCACCCCTTCGGCGGCACCCGCGAAGAGGGCGCCGAAGGCGGGACGGAAGGCGACTGGCGCTTCGCGCAGGCGCATGGCCTCACGGTGCGCGCGCCGTCGCCCTGGTCGCTCGCATCGCTGCGCGCCGCGCTGCAGGAGGGGCCGGTCATGCTCGACATGCTGTGGGGCCCCAAGGGTTATGCGCAAGGCGTGGGCCGGCCTGGCCACACGGTGGTGGTCGCGGGCATCCGCGGCGACTGCGACCCGAGCGGGCGCGGCACCACGCTGCGCGTTCTCGACCCCTGGCCGCCGAAGAAGGGCGCACGCAGTTCGGTCAATTTCTTCAAGTGGGTGCAGGCCGCGGGGGCGCGCACCTGCCGGGTGTTCCAGAGGTAGCGGCCGCTGCCGAAGGCCGGGTGCAACGCGGGCAGCAGCGCCGCGCGCGCCGCGGGGCCGATGCGACAATCGCCCCCGCCATGACAGACACCCTCACGATCACCCGCCCCGACGACTGGCACCTGCACGTGCGCGATGGCGCCGCCCTCGAAGCCGTCGTTCCCCACAGCGCGCGCCAGTTCGGCCGCGCGCTGATCATGCCCAACCTGCGCCCGCCCGTGACCACCGCCGCCCAGGCGCTGGCCTACCGCGACCGCATCCGCGCCGCCGTGCCCGAGGGCGTGGCCTTCGAGCCGGTGATGTCGCTCTACCTCACCGACAAGCTGCCGCCCGAAGAAATCGCCCTGGCCGCGCAAGCCGGTGTGCGTGCGCTCAAGCTCTACCCGGCCGGCGCCACCACCAACAGCGATGCCGGCGTGACCGACATCCGCAAGACCTACAAGACGCTCGAGGCCATGCAGAAGCACGGCCTGCTGCTGCTGGTGCACGGCGAGGTGACCGACCCCGCCATCGACCTGTTCGACCGCGAGGCCGTGTTCGTCGACCGCGTGATGATTCCGCTGCGCCGCGACTTCCCCGAACTGAAGGTGGTGTTCGAGCACCTGACCACGAAGGAAGGCGCCCACTACGTGCGCGACGCCGGCCGCTTCACCGCCGCCACCATCACGGCGCACCACCTTCTTTACAACCGCAACGCCATCTTCACCGGCGGCATCCGTCCGCACTACTACTGCCTGCCCGTGCTCAAGCGCGAGACGCACCGCGTGGCGCTGGTCGAGGCGGCCACCAGCGGCAGCGACCGCTTCTTCCTGGGCACCGACAGCGCGCCGCACCCGGCGCACCTGAAGGAACACGCGCTCGGCTGCGCGGGCTGCTACACCGCGCTGACTGCCATCGAGCTGTACGCCGAGGCCTTCGACAGCGTGAACGCGCTCGACAAGCTCGAAGGCTTCGCGAGCTTCCACGGCCCCGACTTCTACGAGCTGCCGCGCCACACCGACACCGTCACGCTCCAGCGCGAGAGCTGGACCGTGCCCGAGACCGTGCCCTACGGCGAGGCCACGCTCAAGCCCTTGCGCGGCGGCGAAACGATCAACTGGAAGCTCGCATGACCCCGACACCGCGCGTGATGCTGCTGATCGACGCCGACAACGTCTCGGCCGACGTGATCGAACAGGCCGTGCAGCGCACGATGGACGACTACGGCGCCATCCACGTGCGCCGCGCCTACTGCAACGCCGAGATGGCGGTGAACCGGCAGGCCATGTTCAAGCGGCTGCAGGTGCGCCCGATGGTGAACCTGTCGACAGGCAAGAACAGCACCGACATCGCGCTTGCGGTCGACGCCATCGACCTCGTGATCGACGAGCGGCCCGACGTGGTGGTGCTGGTGTCGTCCGACTCCGACTTTGCGCCGCTGGTGATCCGGCTGCGCGAAAAGGGCTGCCGCGTCTGCGGCATCGGCCAGCAGGGCAAGACGGGCGAGGAAACGGTCGGCATCTACGACGCGTTCATCGACCTGGAACACCACGGCGTGAAGCCCGCGGTGCGCACCGCGACCGCGAAGAAGGCGGCGGCCAAGTCGGCACCCGCGAAAAAGACACGAACGACGCGCGCGAGCAGCGCGGCCGCAGCGCCGGCGGCCCCGGCGTCAGCGCCTGCACCGGTTGCCCGCAAGGCCGCGGCCAAGACGCCAGCGCGCAAGACAGCCAAGGCCGCCAAGCCGCAGGTGCCGCAGAAGCCGCCCACCTCCGAGGCGGCGGAATTCATCCTGCAGGCCGTGCCCGCCCTGCGCAGCGGCGCCGACGTGCAGCTCAACGACGTGGCCCAGGCCCTGCGCGCCGCGGGCCTGCTCGGCAAGCACGGCAGCTCGCTCAAGCTGTTCGACAAGCTCACGGCGGAGTTCGTGGTGATGCAGCACCCCGACCGCATCCGCTGGACGGGCGCCTCCACCTCTTGAGCCTGCCGGCCGTCGACTGGGCGCAGCCCTGGCTGGCGCCCTATCGCGCCCACGGCGAAGCGGTGGCGCAGGCCGCGCGGCACACCTCGGTGGCCGCGGCGCTGCAAGGCGCCAGGCCGGCGTCGGCGCCCGACTTCGTGGCCCAGCACGCGCTGCCCGCGGGCCGGGCCTACGAAGCGCATATCTTCCAGACCCGCACCGTTCCCACCCGCGACAACCTGCACGACCTGTTCAACGGCCTCGTGTGGCTCGCCTTTCCGCAGGCCAAGCGCCGCCTCAATGAGCTGCAGGCGGGCGAGATCGCGCGCGCGGGCGTCGGCGACGTGCGCGGGTCGTTGCGCGACGCGCTCACGCTGTTCGACGAGAACGGTGCGCTGCTCGATGCGCCGCCCGCGCTGTGGCAGGCCCTGGTCGCACGCGACTGGCACACGCTGTTCGTCGCACGGCGCGGGCTGTGGAACGAAGCGCGGCTGCTGCTGTTCGGCCACGCGCTGCTCGAGAAACTCGTGACACCGCGCAAGCCGATCACCGCGCACGTGCTGCTGGCGCACGACCTGCGCGGGTTCATCGCCCCCGGCGGTGCGGCCGACGAGGCCGACGCCGCGATCGCGCGAAATCTCGATGCGAAAAGCCTGGAAACGAAGCCTTTCGTTCCCCTGCCGGTGCTCGGCGTGCCAGGCTGGTGCGCGGACAATGCGGCCGCGTCCTTCTACGCCGACGCGCGGGTCTTCCGGCCGTTGCCGAAGACGCCGACCCCCTAGCTTTTGCAGCGCTTCGTGCACGCGGCCCCAGGGCCCCGCAGCTGGGTCGCGCGCCGCGTCTCGGGGTGTCGCCCAGAATTTCAATCAGAGGAGAGTCAATAAAAACATGGACACCGTCATCATCGTTCTCAAGGTCGGGCTGATCCTTTACGCGATCTACAGCCTCATCGTCTATGCCTCGCGCCGCTCCGGCAACAAGAGCGCGCTGAAGGGCTTCCGTGACAGGCCGGTGCTTCGCCGCATCACCGACGAAGAAAAGTCCGCGCTGCAGCCGTTCCTGATGGGGCAGGGCCTCACCGTCGAGGACGACGTGCGCGAACTCAGCGGCGCCTTCCTGCGGCACGGCCTGCAGTCGCAAGGCTCGTCCACCGAGCACGACACCATCGGCGACGTCGACGTGCTGCTGCCCTACGACGCCATCGAGTACGTCGAGGCGTACAACGAGGCGCTGGTGGTGTTGAGCAAGAAGTGCGCGGTGGTGATCCGCGTGAACGGCTTCGACCTGCTCGAAGGCCGCCAGCGCGCGCAGCGCCAGCAGGCGCAGGACGCGCAATGGAAGCGCGGCGAGCCCGGCGCGCTGCCCAGCCTGGACGACGTGGAGCCCGACGCCGCCGCCTCTGTGGCGAGCGACCCGGACGCGCGCTACAAGCGCGGCGAGGTCGTCATCCTGAACCAGCGCGCCGAGACGCCCGAGGAAGTCGAGAGCCGCGTGGGACGCGGCAGCGGCTGGGGCTCGGCGCTGGTGTGGCTGCTGGCGTTCGCGCTGCTGTGGCTCGCTACCTGGGACGCCACGCGCGCCGCGCAGGCGTACCTGCTGGGCGCGGGGCTGATCGCGGGCCTGTGCGCCGCGTGGCTCTTCGTGCGCCGGCCTTCCGGCACCTCGGCCGAGCGCCATCCGCAACAGGTCAACCGCGTGCGCGGCATGCTCAACGAGATTGCCGTGGTCAACGCGGGCAACGTGGCGATCAAGCGCGTGGGCCTTTTTCTCGGCGACAAGCTCAGCGTCGCACTGCCTTCGCACTGGGCGCATGCGCCTTCCACGCCGTATGGCGAGGTGATCGAGGCCGAACTTCGCGCCAGCGACTGCAGCGCGGTGAGCTTCGGCGACAAGTGGTCGGTGGCCGACGAATGGCGGCGCTTCCGCCCCGCGTACTGGGGGCGCCATCTGCTGCACCTGCTGGTCGGGCTGCTTGCGCTGGCGGCGTTGGCGCTGTCGCTGCCCGATCCGCGCGCCGACCTGCGCGGCGACCTGGCGCTGGTCGCGCAATCGGTCCTGCATGAAGAAGCGCCGGCGTACACCGACGCCGCGCAGCTGGCCGCCCAGCCGCCCAAGTGGGGCAGCCTGGTGAGCCTGAAGGGCGAAGGCCGCTGCGAGATCGGCATGGGCGGCCACGGCGACGGCAACCGCACGGCGCCCGTGGTCGACTGCACCCAGGTGCGCTGGAACGGCCAGGCGCCCGTGGTGCCCGAGCTGAAGATCCCCGAAAGCATCGTGGCGCTCGGCAGCCCCGATTTCATCCGCGCGTCGGAAAACGGCATTGCCGCCAGCCTCATGGCGATGCTGCGCATGCAGATGGGCCAGGGGGCCGACCCGCTGGCCGCCTACCGCGCGCGCGAGAACGTGCCGATGATCGTGCGCCGGTTCGATCGCACCGTGGCCACGGTGGAGGCGGCCTGCAAGGACAGCGAAGGCCTCTCGCCGGGCGGCTGCCGCAACCTGCAGCAGGCCATCGTGAACACGGTGGAAGCCTCGGTGGAGACGGACGGCACCGACACCCCGATCCGCAGCTGGGCGGCGCTGGCCGCGAGCGCGGCGCCGGACAAGGAAAACGCCGACCTCGTGCTGACGCGCAGCCAGCTGGCCACCCTGCAGCGCGCGGTGCGGCAGTCGGTCGACGGCCTGGTCGCCGCGAAGATCGAGGCGGCGCGTCCCGCCATCGTGCCGGCCCGCGGCGGCGTGGTGCTGGTGTCCACGGCGCCGATCGGCGGCGTGCAACGCCAGGTGAACGAGGAAGGCACCATCGTGTCCGACGACGCAGATGCGGCCGTGGTCGAAGCCGCGGCGGCCGTCGACGGCGAGGACACCGGCGACGATTCGCTGCTCGGCCGCTGGGCGCGCCTGCAGCGCAATGCCGCGCCCGAAGGCGTGAAGCCCTTCGTTCTTGCGGGGCTTGTGACGGCCAGCGACACGGACGGCTCGGGCGCGGTGCGCCTGCACATCGACCCGCACCGCGACGCCACGCAGGCCGCGGCGGCCGGCGCGCACACGCTGTGGGCGCTGTTCGGGCTGGCGCTGGTGCTGGTCAACGGCGTGCTGTTCGCGTGGCGCTTCGCGCAGGGCATGCGCCGCCGCAGCCGGCTGCATGCCGACATCGCCACCCGCCCGGCACCGGGCGCGACGGGCCTTTTCTGAGGGGGCTACAGGCCTTTGCGGCAGCGGGGAATACCCGGGCGCCGCAACTTTTGCTCCTATCATGGTTCTCCCTGCCGCCGCCGCGCGGAGTGCCCTGCAACGCACCACGACACCCGGGCCCTCCATGCCGCGCATGGCTTGAAGAGGGCCCAGGGGCCCTTATCTAGGTGGCAAGTTTCCCCACGGAGAATTCAACTTGAAACGTATCCTGCTGTTCGTCCTGACCAATGTGATGGTCGTTGCCGTGCTGGGCGTGGTCGCCAGCCTGCTCGGCGTGAACCGCTTCCTCACGGCCAACGGGCTCAACCTGGGCGCGCTGCTCGGCTTTGCGCTGGTGATGGGTTTCGGCGGCGCGATCATCTCGCTGCTCATCAGCAAGCCCATGGCCAAGTGGACCAGCGGCCTGCGCATGATCGACAACCCCCAGACGCCCGACGAGGCATGGATCGTGGGCACCGTGCGCAAGTTCGCCGACAAGGCCGGCATCGGCATGCCCGAAGTCGGCATCTTCGAGGGCGAGCCCAACGCCTTCGCGACTGGCGCATTCAAGAACTCGTCGCTGGTGGCGGTGTCCACCGGCCTGCTGCAGGGCATGACGCGCGAAGAGGTCGAGGCCGTCATCGGCCACGAGGTGGCCCACATCGCCAATGGCGACATGGTGACCATGACGCTGATCCAGGGCGTGATGAACACCTTCGTGGTGTTCCTGTCGCGCGTGATCGGCTATGCGGTCGACAGCTTCCTGCGCCGCGGCGACGACCGCTCGTCGGGCCCGGGCATCGGCTACTACGTGAGCACCATCGTGCTGGACATCGTGCTCGGCTTCGCCGCCGCGATGGTGGTGGCCTGGTTCTCGCGCCACCGCGAATTCCGCGCCGACGCCGGCGCCGCCGCGCTCATGGGCCAGAAGCAGCCCATGATCAACGCGCTCGCGCGCCTGGGCGGCCTGCCGGCCGGCGAACTGCCGAAGGCGGTGGAGGCCATGGGCATCACCGGCAGCATGGGCAAGCTGTTCGCCACGCACCCGCCGATCGAAGAGCGCATTGCGGCGCTGCAGAACGCGCGCTGAGCCCGCGGGCAGCGGCGAGGCGGCGACGACGACGGCCGCACCATGAAAAAAACCGCCACATCGCTGTGGCGGTTTTTTTTCGTGCGCGGCTTGCTCAGTCTGCGGCGGGCGCTTCGGGCGTGGCGGGTGCGGCAGGTGCTTCGGGGGCTGCGGCAGGCGCTTGCGATACGGCGGGCGTTTCAGCAGCCTCGGCAGCCGCTTGCGCTTCGGGCGCTGCTGCTTGCGCGGTGGGTGCCTGCGTCGCCGCCGGTGCCGCTTCCGGCGCCTTGGCTGCCACAGGCGCTGCACGGTCGGCGCGGGCGCGCTGCAGGGTGCGCGTCACGTCGCCGTGCTTCATGCCGTACATGTCGGCGAACTCCTGCTCGCTGCGGCCGCTGGCCTCGAAGGCGCGCAGCAGCGCTTCGCGCTTGGCCGCCTGCTGGGCGAGTTCGGCCAGGGCTTCGTCGACCACGGCGTTGTTGTTCTCGTCGCGCGAGCGCACCAGCACCGCATAGGCTTCGCGGTCCAGGCCCGAGGCCTCGACCGCCTTGGCGATGCGCGCCACCAGCTGCGGGCGCAGGTCTTCGCCGTTGTTGCGCTGCGAGCGGCGGCGGTGCAGCTCCAGGATGGCGTGGTGCACATGCTCGGGCGCGACCGGGTCGAGCGCGTTGCCGTCGAGGTCGTGGCGCGCCAGGCCGGCGGCCACGCTCTCCAGGTAGCGGGTGGAGCGCGCGTGCTGGCCCATGGCGATCTTCAGGTCTTCGGCCTTGAAGTCTTCCGGGTGGCGCGCAAGCAGCTCTTCGTACACGCCGAGCTTCAGCGGCACGAAGCGCGCGCCGAAGAGCTGCGGGTACAGCTCGAACAGCCGTTCGAGCACCGGGCTGACCTTGCGCGGCGTGCGCTGGGGCTGGGCCTGGCCCTGGCCTTGCGCTGCCTGATTGCGGGGTTGCTGCTGCTGGCGCTGCGGGCGCTGGTTGCCGCCGCCCTGGTTGTTCTGCCGGGGCGGGCGGGACTGGCGGGGTTCACGTGGTTCACGGGGTTCGCGTGGCTGCTGCGGCTGCGCGGGCGATTCCGCGCTGGCGCCCGTGCCCGCATCGGGACCGGCCTGCAGCTGCTTCAGCTGATCGGCCATGTCCAGTTGCTGGCGCCGGGGCGGGCGCGCGTTCGTCTTCGGGGTGGCGGTGGAAGCGTCGGTCATGCGGGGGGCGCGGCGAGGGGCGCGGTGGAATGAAAGAGGAAAGAAATGAAGCCCGGTGCGCGTTCAGCGCGGCCGGAACATCTTGAAGAGATTGTCGGGGCTGACTTCGAAATAGTCCGCCGGTCCGCCGCCGCGCAAGATCGGCTGCGCCGCGGCGGTGTCGTAGATGCCGTTTTTCAGCAGGTGGCGGGCAATGTGCACGCCCACCACTTCACCCAGCACCAGCCAGGTCTGCACGGGCGTGCCGTCCACCCCTTCGAGCTGCAGGATCTGCGTGAGCCGGCACTCGAAGGACACCGGGCTTTCGGCCACGCGCGGCACGGCGATGGTTTGGGAGGCGGCCGTGGTGAGCCCGGCGAGCTCGAACTCGTTCACCTCGGGCGGCACGGCGGCGCACGAGCGGTTCATCTGCTCGGCCAGCGGGCGCGTGGCCAGGTTCCAGCCGAACTCGCGCGTCTGGCGGATGTTGTGCAGGCTGTCCTTGGCGCCGATGCTGGCAAAGCCCACGATCGGCGGCGTGTAGTTGAAGGCGTTGAAGAAGCTGTAGGGCGCGAGGTTGAGCACGCCGTTCGCATCTTGCGACGAGATCCAGCCGATGGGGCGCGGCCCGACCATCGCGTTGAACGGGTCGTGCGGCAGGCCGTGGCCCTTGGCGGGTTCGTAGAAATGAAAGCCGTCGTTCGACATCGTTGGACCTCAATGGCTCAGGGCCGAAGCCCGGGCGGCCTGCCGGCCGATCAGCAGCCGGAACGGCAGCAGCATGAGCACGCCCACGCCCAGCTTCACCCCGAGGTCGCCCAGCGCCCAGGTGAGCCACGGCCCGTCGGTGCCCGCGAAGGCGATGCCCCAGAACACGATGCTGTCGAGCACCGCAGCGATCACCGTGGCCACCAGCGGCGCGCGCCACCAGAGGCCGCGGCGCAGGCGGTCGAACACGCCGATGTCGAGCAGCTGCGAGGCGATGAAGGCCAGCCCCGAGGCCGCCGCGATGCGCGCGGGCGCGAGCAGCAGCGACACGCCCACGGCCACCGCAAAGCCGACCCACGCCACGCGACGCGCCATGCCGGGACCGAAGCGCCGGTTGACGAGATCGCTCACGAGGTAGGCCACCGGGTAGGTGAAGGCGCCCCAGGTCAGCCAGTCGTTGAGGGCGAACTGCACCAGGATGTTGGACGCGAGCACCACCGCGGCCATGGCCAGCGTGGCCGCGGTCAACTGGCCGAAGGTGGGGCGGGCGAAGTGCATGGCCGTCATCAGACGCTTGCGGTGCGTTCGCGCTCGGACGCGGCCAGCACGGCATGCGCCACGGCCTCGGCCACCTTGATGCCGTCCACGCCGGCCGACAGGATGCCGCCCGCGTAGCTCGCGCCTTCGCCGGCGGGGTACAGGCCGCGCACGTTGAGGCTCTGGAAGTCGTCGCCGCGCGTGATGCGGATGGGCGACGAGGTGCGCGTTTCCACACCCGTGAGCACCGCGTCGTGCGTGTCGAAGCCCTTGATCTTGCGCCCGAAGGCGGGGAATGCCTCGCGCATGGCCTCGATGGCGTAGGCGGGCAGGGCCTGGTGCAGGTCGGTGGGCGTCACGCCGGGCTTGTACGACGGCGTCACGCTGCCGAGCGCGGTGGAAGGCTTGCCCGCGACGAAGTCGCCCACCAGCTGGCCGGGCGCGTGGTAGTTGCTGCCGCCGAGCACGTAGGCATTGGATTCGAGTTCGCGCTGCAGCACGATGCCGGCGAGCGCATCGCCCGGTGCATCGGCTTTCCAGCCCGGGAAGTCCTTGGGGTCGATGCCCACCACGATGCCCGCGTTGGCGTTGCGTTCGTTGCGCGAGTACTGGCTCATGCCGTTGGTGACCACGCGGCCCGGCTCGCTGGTGGCCGCGACCACGGTGCCGCCGGGGCACATGCAGAAGCTGTAGACCGAGCGGCCGTTGCTGGCGTGGTGCACCAGCTTGTAGTCGGCCGAGCCCAGCAGCGGGTGGCCCGCATGGCGGCCCCAGCGCGCGCGGTCGATCAGGCCTTGCGGGTGCTCCACGCGAAAGCCGATGGAGAAGGGCTTGGCCTCGATGTGCACGCCGCGCGCATGCAGCATCTCGAAGGTGTCGCGCGAGCTGTGGCCCAGCGCCATCACGACGTGGTCGGCGCGCAGGTCGCTGCGGGTGCCGGTCGTCTGGTCGAGCACGGTGAGGCCACGCAAGCGCTTGCCGTGCGGGCCGTCCTCGATGTGCACGTCCGTCACGCGCTGCTCGAAACGAATTTCGCCGCCCAGCGCCACGATCTGCTCGCGGATGTTCTCCACCACCTTCACCAGCTTGAAGGTGCCGATATGCGGATGCGCGACGTAAAGAATCTCGGGGGGCGCGCCGGCCTTCACGAACTCTTCCATCACCTTGCGGCCGAGGAAGCGCGGGTCCTTGATCTGGCTGTACAGCTTGCCGTCGGAGAAGGTGCCGGCGCCGCCTTCGCCGAACTGCACGTTCGACTCGGGGTTGAGCGTGCTCTTGCGCCACAGGCCCCAGGTGTCGCGGGTGCGCTGGCGCACGGTCTTGCCTCGCTCCAGCACGATGGGCCTGAAACCCATCTTCGCGAGCATCAGCGCCGCGAAGATGCCGCAGGGGCCGAAGCCGATGACCACCGGGCGCGCCGTGCCTTCGGGCGCATCGGCCGGCGGCGTGTAGCGCATGTCGGGCGCGGCCTGGATGTGCGGGTGGCCCGCGTGCTGCGCGAGCAGGCTGGCCTCGAGCTTCGCGTCGGTCAGCTGCACGTCGCAGATGTAGACCGTGAGCAGTTCGACCTTGCGCGCGTCGAAGCTGCGCTTGTAGACGGTGTGCGAGGCGATCGCGTCGGGCGGAACGGCCAGCGTTCTTGCGATCAGGGTGACCAGCGCGTCGGGCGCGTGGTCGAGAGGGAGTTTGAGTTCGGAGATTCTCAGCATGGGGGCGGCGTAGGGCTTGTGGTTATCAAGCAGGCCGCGCATTTTAAGCGCCGCAGGCGCTATGAAAGGGATAGCTGACGGATGGCCCTGTTACCGCCTGTCAGGCCGGCAGGAAGCCTTCGACGGACAGGTAGCGCTCGCCGGTGTCGTAGTTGAAGCCCAGCACCACCGCGTCGGGTGCCAGCGAAGGCAGCTTCTGGGCGATGGCCGCGAGCGTGGCGCCCGACGAGATGCCGACCAGCATGCCTTCTTCCTGCGCGCAGCGGCGGGCCATTTCGCGCGCCGGTTCGGCGTCGACCTGCAGCACGCCGTCGAGCAGCGAGGTGTCGAGGTTCTTCGGAATGAAGCCCGCGCCGATGCCCTGGATCGGGTGCGGCGCCGGCGCGCCGCCGGAGATCACGGGCGAGGCCACGGGCTCCACCGCGAACACCTGCAGCTTCGGCCACTTCTTCTTCAGCACCCGCGCCACGCCGGTGATGTGGCCGCCCGTGCCCACGCCGGTGATGAGCACGTCGATGCCGTCGGGAAAGTCGGCCGCGATTTCCTCGGCCGTGGTGCGCACGTGCACCTCGACGTTGGCCGGGTTGTTGAACTGCTGCGGCATCCACGCGCCCGGCGTGCCGGCCACGATTTCCTCGGCGCGGGCAATGGAGGCCTTCATGCCGCCGGCGCGCGGCGTCAGGTCGAAGCTGGCGCCGTAGGCCAGCATCAGGCGGCGGCGTTCGACCGACATGCTGTCGGGCATCACCAGGATGAGCTTGTAGCCCTTGACGGCCGCCACCATCGCCAGGCCGATGCCGGTGTTGCCCGAGGTGGGCTCCACGATGGTGCCGCCGGGCTTGAGCGCGCCGCTCTTCTCGGCGTCTTCCACCATCGCGAGCGCGATGCGGTCCTTGATCGAGCCGCCGGGGTTGGCGCGCTCGGACTTGATCCACACCCGCTGCTTTGCATTGCCGAACAGGCGGTTGATGCGGATGTGCGGCGTGTTGCCGATGGTCTGGAGGATGTTCTGGGCCTTCATGGGTCGGGTCTCCTGGGATGCAATGCGTTGGTCGGACGGACAGCGCGCATTGTGGGACCAGCCCGCCGCGCTTTCAGCGCGAGGGTGTTGCGGATGGCAACAGGCTGCCCTGCACCAGCAGCGCAAGGGTCTTGGTTACCATCACGCCGATGATCAGGTTGGCCGCTGCGAACAGCAACGGCGCGAGCCATTCGACCGGACCTGTCGCACCGCCGGCGAGCAGGCGCATCGCGAGCGTGGGGAGTGCTGCCACGCCGAAGCTGAAGGCCCAGTAGGACGGCGTGAAGGCTTGCCGGGCGATCCACGGCAGCAGGCGCAGGAGCAGCAGCGCCTGGTACATGCCGTAGCCCAGCAGGATCTGCGCGAACAGGTCGGGCACGCCGCCGTTGATGCCCATGTACGTCACGCCGCCCACCACCGCCGGCGCCAGCTGGATGCCGAGCAGCGGGCGCAGCGCTTCGGGCAGGGGTTCCTGGATGGCGGCGCGGCTCAGGACCAGCGATTCGAGGGCGAACCACGAGAACAGGCCGGCGCCGAAGAACAGCATGCCCAGGTGCGGCCAACCGAAGCTGGCCGCCGCCGTGCCGGCGACGAAGTTCTGCGCCACCGCCGGCAGGTAGAGGGCGGGTGTCACCAGCTCGGGCTTGCGCCCGCCTTGCCACAGCCGGCCGTAGAGCCACAGGCCGAGCGCGAACTGCCCGGCGATGGACAGCGCGAACACCGCCAGCGCCAGCGGCCGCGTGTACGGCAGCAGCGCCATGGCCGCGAGCATGCTGGCCACCGGCACCAGCGCGGCGAACGAGGACTGCACCGGGTGTTGGATCTCGGCGCGCGCATCGCCCGCATGGTGCAGCCACTTGTGCGCGTACAGCGCGAGCAACGCAACCCATGCGGCAAGGCCGCTCCAGGTGATGGCGGTGGCGATGTCCTGCGGCAGATGCCACAGCGGCGCCGCCACGCGCCAGGCGTTGCCCAGCGCCAGCAGGCCGACGGCCATGCTGAAAAAGGACACCGGAACGGGCGTGCGATCTGAGTTCATTCTGTTCACCTCTTGGGAGTAGCTGAATGAACTGTAGGCCTGCATGCCGGGATTTTGAATGCTGCAGAATCTCTTGAAATTGCTCCAGCGTCTCACATCAAAGCCTATGGACCCCTTGAGCGAACTCGTCGGATGGCTGGACCCGCGCGGCCGCATGGACCTGCGCTGCCTGTTCGGCCACGACTGGGCTGCGCCGCACGAACCCGTCGGCCCGTGGCGCGCGCCGTTCCACATCTTGTTGCGGGGGCGCTGCGAACTGTGGCTGCCTGAAAGCGGCACGCTGGTGCCGCTGGAAGAGGGCAGCCTCGTGATCCTGCCCAGGGGCTCGGCGCATGTGCTGCGCACCGCGGGGCGCGAAGCACGCACAGATGCAGATGCCGAAACCGCAGGCTGGGGTACGGGCCGCGCAATCCGGCTGCGGCATGGCGAATTGCTCGACCTGAAGACCAACCTGCGCCAACCGGCCAAGGCCGACACCGACATCCTCTGCGGCGAGTTCGAGTTCCCGGGCCGGCGGCGGAGCGCGCTGCTCGAGGCATTGCCCGAGTGCATGGTGGTCTGCTTTGCGCGGCGCCCGGAGTTGGTGTGGCTCGAAGCGCTGGTGCGGCTGATGGCGCACGAGATCGAGCAGCAGCGCCCAGGCGCGGCGGCCATCGTGGCGGAACTGTCGGGCACGCTGTTCACGCTGGGGGTGCGGGCGTACCTCGAGACGCGGGCCGAGCTGTCGGGCGTGCTCGGCCTCATGGCCAGCACCCGGCTGGCCGCCGGCTTGGAGGCCATGCTGGCGCATCCCGAACATCCATGGACCGTGGCTTTGCTGGCCGAGCGCTGCCATCTGTCGCGCGCGACCTTCGCGCGCGAGTTCGCCCGGCGCACGGGCACCGGCCCGCTGGAGCTGCTGACCATGCTGCGCATGGAACTCGCGTCGCGGCTGCTGGCCCGCGGCGGGCAGGACACCGCCTCCGTGGGCGAAGCGGTCGGCTACCGCTCGGAGGCCGCGTTCAACCGCGCGTTCACACGCCATGCGGGCGTGACGCCGGGCCGCTTTCGGCGCGCGGCTGCGCGCCCCGCGCAGGAGGGTCAGGCCGTTCCGGGTGTGAACTTCATCGCCACGCCGTTCATGCAGTAGCGCAGCCCGGTGGGCTTGGGCCCGTCGTCGAACACATGGCCCAGGTGGCCGCCGCAGCGGCTGCAATGCACCTCCGTGCGGGCCATGCCGAACGAGCGGTCGGTGTGCTCGCCCACGGCCTTGTCCAGCGGCTGCCAGAAGCTGGGCCAGCCGGTCTTGCTGTCGAACTTGGTCTTTGAGGAGAACAGGTCGAGCGCGCAGCCCGCGCAGGCGAAGCGCCCGGCCCGGTGCTCGTCGTTCAGCGGGCTGGTGTAGGGGCGCTCGGTGCCTTCCTGGCGCAGCACCGCGAACTGGTTGGCGTCGAGCAGCTTGCGCCATTCGGCCTCGGTGTGGGTGACCGCGAATTTCTCGTTTTCCGCGGCCTGCGCCGCGCGCGTGCCGACGCCGAACAGGCCGAGGGATTGGGCCACGGCCAGCCCCAGCGTGGAGGCGCCGGCGGCGAGGGCGAAGCGGCGTCCAGTTTTTTGCGTCATGACAGGCCTTCAGTCGGTGGTGGTCGAAGTTTTTTCCAATGCAACTTCTAGTTCGCACCGACGGGGCGCGGGGTTACAGCAGCCCGGCGCTGTCGCCGTTCACCTCGCTCACCCCGCCACCGCCCGGCTGCGCCGCAGCGGCGCCTTCCACAGCTCGGCCAGCAGCACGCCCGCCACCGTCAGCACGCCGCCGACCGCGTGGTACGCCGCCAGAGATTCGCCGATGACCGCAGCGGCGATGAGCGCGGTGAACAGCGGGATCAGGTTGAAGAACATGCTCGCGCGGCTCGGGCCGATCCGCGCCACCGTGTGCATCCACACCAGCGGCGCGATCATCGACGCACCCAGGCCGGCGAACCCGACCAGCGGCAGGTTGGCCGCCGACAGGCCCATCTTCGGCGTGAGCAGGTACAGCGGCAGCAGCGCCATCACCGCGCACACGATCTGCAGGTACAGCAGCTGCAGCGCGGGCACGTTCTTCATGCCCCAGCGCTTGAGCAGGATCACGTAGACGGCGTAGGCCAGCATGGCCAGCAGCATCAGGGCGTCGCCCAGGTTCGCGCCGGTCTTCAGCAGCGTGCCGAGGTCGCCCGACGACACCACCACCGCAACGCCCGCGATCGACACCAGCGAGCCCGCCACCGCGCCCGCCGTGAGCCGCTGGCCCAGCAGCAGGATCGACAGCGCCAGCACCATCATCGGCGTGAGCGAGCCGATGATGCCCATGTGCGTGGCCGTGGTCAGGTAGGCCGCGTAGTAGGCCAGGCTCTGGTAGACCACCATGCCCAGCAGCCCGAGCATCGCGATGCGGCCCAGCTGCGGCCGGATGGCGCCCCAGTTGCGCAGCACCGGGCGCAGCGCCAGCGGCGTGAAGAGCACGGCGGCCAGCAGCCAGCGGTAGAAGCTGATCTCGGCCGGCGCGATGGCGCCCGCGGCCATCTTGCTGACGACGGTGTTGCCCGACCAGATGACGACGGCGAGCAGGGGGAAGGCGTAGGGCCACATGCAGGGAGCTTTCTTTGGGGTACGGCGCTATCATCGGCGCGTCTGTCTCGCGGCATATAGCTGAATCAGGACATATCGTCCGGCGATCCGGACGCTTTCACCGGAGACCGCGCCATTGGCCGATACGCCGCGCTACCTGCAGATTCAGAACGTCGAGGACCAGGAAGGCCCGTTCTATTTCCGCTACGACGAGTTCGACGCCCACACGCTCGCCGTGTCGCACAGCCACACCTGGGGCCACCTGAACTACGCCGCGCACGGCACCCTGCAGATGGAAACCGAGGGCCTGCGCTTTCTGTCGCCGCCGCAGTACGCGGTGTGGATTCCGCCGCACGTGATGCACGGCTGCACCTTGCGCCACGCCATCGTCTACCGTTCGATCTACATCGCGCCCGACCTGTGCGCTCAGCTGCCGGCCGAGGCCTGCATCGTGCGCATCAGCCCGATCATCCGCAGCGTGCTGGCCGACTTCGCCGCGCGCGACGTGCACGTGCCGGCCACGCCCGCCGACCTGCGCCTGGCGCACGTCGTGGTCGACCAGCTGGCCGTGGCCGAGGTGCAGCGCAGCTACCTGCCGGCGGCGGCGTCGCCCGCGCTGGTCACCGTGCTGCAGGCGCTGCAGGCCGAGCCCGGCGACCACCGCTCGCTGGCCGAGTGGGCGCAGCGCGTGCACATGACCGAGCGCACGCTGGCGCGCCAGTGCCAGCGCGAACTGGGCATGTCCTTCGGCGACTGGCGCCAGCGGCTGCGCTTCCTGCGCGCCATCGACGCGCTGGAGGCCGGCCGCACGGTGCAGGAGATTGCCTTCGACCTGGGCTACAGCACCGCGTCGGCCTTCATCGCCATGTTCCAGCGCGAGGCCGGCACCACGCCCGAGCAATACCGGCGCGAGTTCTGCGGCA
Source organism: Variovorax sp. 10N412 (assembly GCF_056394985.1). Classification (NCBI taxonomy): domain Bacteria; kingdom Pseudomonadati; phylum Pseudomonadota; class Betaproteobacteria; order Burkholderiales; family Comamonadaceae; genus Variovorax; species Variovorax sp. 10N412. The sequence goes on along the minus strand of NZ_JBFTIO010000008.1, from coordinate 246,518 downwards.
TCGCGTGACTCTCGAAAGGAGGCACTTTCTTCATGAGGCGATAATCCGCCCCGTGAAGCACGCCAGACCGCCGCTGGTGCAAGCCCGCAAGGGGCGACGCCGCAAGGCGCCGTGTCGAAAGACCGCACTGGAGGAACGTCCGGACTGCACAGGACAGCGCAGGAGTTAACGACTCTCCACCGTGAGGTGAGGATCAGAGCAACAGAGACGAGCCGATTCAGTTCGGGTGAAACGGGCAATCTCTGCGCGCAGCAACACCAAGTAGGCCAGTATCGAGGTGGTTCCGCTGAGCTGGCGGGTAGGTGGCATCGAGCCGTTTGGCGACAAACGGCCCAGAGTAATGGCGGTCACGTCGAGGGTTTCGCAAGAGGCCCTCGATGCACAGAATCCGGCTTATCGGCGAGCTTCACACTTTTCTTTTTGGCGACGGCTGCATGCCGTCGTCATGCCTCGCGCGCATCGAGCGCGCCTTGGGGCAGACGATGCGACGCGTAGCAATTGCGCAGCGCGTCGACCCACGCCGATGACACCCCGGCCAGCGCCGTTTCCAGGATCAGGCCGGCGTCGTCCGGCAGGCAGGCCGCGAGGTCGTGGCTGCCGCAGGCACCGAACACCTGCCTGAACACCGGTTCGCGCAACGCAGCCGAGGCCGCTTCGATCTGCTCGCGGGTCTTTGCTGGCTGGCGCTTCAGCGCACGTTGAAGGCCCGCGTGCGCATCGGACCAGTCGGTGTCGAAGGGCGCTTCGTCCCGGGCATCGAGATAGTCGTCGACCGAGAAGCTCGGCGAGGCCATGGCGCCTGCCAGCGTTTGCGCAATGTTGTGCGCGAGTTTTTCCGTTTCCATCGGGCCATTGTCCGGGCCGCATCGACCGGGCTGTGAAGGCTCGCCTGCACGAATCAGTAGTAACCCGTATAATCGGTAGCAGACTAACTAATAGGCAGCTACCGTGATCGAACCCGACACCCTTCCACAGCCGCGTGAACAGGCGCTGATGCGGCTCGGCACGTCGCTCGCGGTGCTGCAGCGAGGCTACCGCGCGGCGGCCGACAAGGCGGTGGCGCACGTCGGCGTCTCGCAGACGCTGGCCTACCCCATCGTGATGCTCGGGCGCATGAACGGCGAGGTGCGCCAGGGCGTGCTGGCCGAGGCGCTGGGCATCGAAGGCCCGTCGCTGGTGCGCTCGGTCGACCAGCTGGTCGAGGCCGGTCTGGTCGAACGTCGCGAAGACCCGGCCGACCGCCGTGCCAAGACCCTGCACCTCACCGAGGCCGGCAAGGCCACCTGCGCGCCCCTCGAGGCCGCCTTGACGTTGATGCGCGCGTCGCTGTTCGACGGCGTGCCCGACGCCGACATTGCCGCCTGCCTGCGCGTGTTCGGCGTGCTCGAGGAGCGCATGGGCGTTCGCACCGTGCAGAACCTGCCCGCGCAGCCTGCGCTTGCCGAGGAAGGCCGCAAGTAGATGGCCACGCTCAGCCTTCCGCGCTTCACCCGCGCGGAGCTTCTCTTTTCCGCCAAGAGCTTCGCCGCCGCCATGCTCGCGATGTACCTTGCCAGCCGTGCCGGCCTGCCGCGCCCGTTCTGGGCGCTCATGACCACCTACGTCGTGGCCCATCCGCTGGCCGGCGCGGTGCGCTCCAAGGCGCTGTACCGCTTCTGCGGCACCCTCATCGGCAGCACCGCGACCGTGCTGCTGGTGCCCGCGCTGTCCAACGCCCCCGAGCTGCTGACGCTGGTGCTCGCGCTGTGGGTCGGCCTGTGCCTGTGCATCTCGCTGTTCGACCGCACGCCGCGTTCGTACGTGTTCATGCTCGCGGGCTACACCGCCGCGCTGATCGGCTTTCCGTCGGTGCAGACGCCGCTCGTGCTGTTCGACACCGCCATGGCGCGGGTGGAAGAAATCGGCCTGGGCATCTTCTGCGCCACGCTGGTCCACAGCCTGGTGTTTCCCGCGGGGCTCGCGCCGACCGTGCTCGGCCTGCTCGACCGCACGCTGGTGGACGCGCGCAAGTGGCTCGGCGACCTGCTGCAGCCCGCGGGCCAGGGCGAGCGCAGCGCAAGCGCCGACCCCCGTCGCCTTGACGACGACCGCCGCCGCCTGGCCGGCGACATCACGCAGTTGCGCCTGCTGTCCACCCACGTGCCCTTCGACACCACGCACCTGCGCTGGACCGCCGGCGCCATTCGCGCGATGCAGGACCGCGTGGCCGCGCTCACGCCCGCGCTCTCCGCCGTCGAAGACCGGCTGCAGGCGCTGGTTCAGGCCGAAGGCGCACTGGCGAGCGACGTGACGGCCGTGCTCGCGCAGGCCTCGCAATGGCTGCGCGAAGAAGCCGAACCTGCCGCCGATGCAGCGGCCCGTGCGGCCCGCGCCGAACGCCTGCAGGCCCTGCGCCGTGCCATCGACGCGCTGAGCGCGAGCGCCACGCCTGACGGCGCGGCGGCAGCGCCCACCCCCTGGGGCCGCGCCCTGCGCATCGGCCTGGCCGGTCGCCTCGAAGAGCTCGTCGACGGCTGGACCGCCTGCGCGCAGTTGCGCCAGGACATCGACGAAGGCCTGAAGGGCGCCGCGCCGCTGCGCCGCACCGCCGCGCTCGGCGCCCGCGTGCTGCACCGCGACTACGGCATGGCGCTGCTGTCGGCGCTGGCCGCCGTCATCGCCATCTGCCTGTGCGGCGCGTTCTGGATCGTCACCGGCTGGCCCATGGGCTCGGCCGCCACCATGATGGCCGCCGTCTTCTGCTGCTTCTTCGCCACCATGGACGACCCGGTGCCGGCCATCCACGGCTTCCTGAAGTGGACGCTGTGGTCGGTGCCCATCTCCGCGGTCTATGTGCTGGTGCTGATGCCCACGGTGCAGGACTTCGGCATGCTGGTGGCCATCTGCGCGCCGCTGTTCCTGCTGCTGGGCCTGTACCTGCCGCGCCCCACGCATTTCATGCCGGCGATGGCGCTGATCTTCGGCGTGTGCGGCACGCTGGCGCTGCACGACACGGCCAGCTCCGACCTGGTGAGCTTCATCAATAGCATGATCGGCCAGATCGTCGGCGTGGTGGTCGCGGCGCGCGTCACCCGCCTGGTGCGTTCGGTGGGTGCCGACTGGAGCGCGCGCCGCATCCAGCGCGCCACCTGGCGCGAGCTGGGCGACATGGCCGCCTCGTCGCAGCCGCAGTACGCGCAAAGCGATGCCTATGCCGTGCGCATGCTCGACCGCATCGGCCTGCTCGCGCCGCGCATCGCGCAGGCGGGCGGCACCGTCGAAGGCGTGGCCGCGAACGACGCGCTGCGCGACCTGCGCATGGGCGCCGACATCGCCGTGCTGCAGCGCGTGCGCGCGCAGTTGCCGATGGCCACTGCCGCTGCGTTGCTGGGCAGCATCTCGCGCTTCTTCCGCCAGCGCGGCGAAGGCGGCACGAACCCGCGCCCGCCCAGCCTGCTGCCGCAGATCGACGACGCACTGAATGCGGTGCTGCAGGCGCGTGACACCGCCGCGCCGGCCGCCTCGCGCGCCGCCGTCACCGCCCTGGTCGGCCTGCGCCGCAACCTCTTTCCCGACGCGCAGCCCCTGCGGGCGAGCGCACCCGTTCAAGGAGCTTCCGCATGATCGGCGAAGCCAGTTTCTACGGCCTGTACCTGCCCTGGATCATGGTGCTGGCCCTCGGCGCGTTCGTGGCCCTGTGGGCCGTGCGCCGCCTGCTCGCGGCCACCGGCGTGTACCGCTGGGTGTGGCACCCCGCGCTGTTCGACATGGCGCTGTACCTGCTGCTGCTCTACGCGCTGAGCCGCGTCACCTCCTACCTTCAATGAATGACGAGATTCCGATGAAAGCCAGTTTCCTCTCCGACAACCCCTGGGCACCGCGCCTGGGCCGCGTGCTCCTGACCGTGGCCATGGTGGCCGCCGCCGTGTGGGCGGGCTTTCGCCTGTGGGACCACTACGAGCTCGCGCCCTGGACGCGCGACGGCCGCGTGCGCGCCAACGTCGTGCAGATCGCGCCCGATGTGTCGGGCCTGGTCACCGCCGTGCCGATCCGCGACAACCAGTCGGTGGCCGCCGGCACGCTGCTGTTCGAGGTGGACCGCGCGCGCTACGACCTGGCCGTGCGCCAGGCGCAGGCCGCGCTGTCCGCGCAGCGCGCCATGGCCGCCCAGGTGCAGCGCGAGAACGCGCGCAACGTGGGCCTGAGCGACCTCATCTCCAAGGAGTCGCGCGAGCAGACCCGCTCGCGCGTCGAGCAGATGCAGGCCGCCGTCGCGCAGGCCGAAGTGGCGCTCGACTCGGCCCGCCTGAACCTGCAGCGCGCCGAAGTGCGCGCGCCCACCGACGGCCTGGTCACCAACCTCGACCTTCGCCAGGGCAGCTACGCCGCGGCGGGCCGCCCGGTGCTGGCGCTGGTCGATGCGCAGTCTTTCTACGTCGAGGGCTATTTCGAGGAAACCAAGCTGCCGCGCATCCACCTCGGCGACCGCGTGCGCGTAACGCCCATGGGCGGCGGCGCGGTGCTCGAAGGCGCGGTCGACAGTGTGGCCGCCGGCATTGCCGACCACGACCGCTCCACCAGCGCCAACCTGCTGCCCAGCGTGAACCCGACCTTCAACTGGGTGCGCCTGGCGCAGCGCATTCCGGTGCGCATCAAGCTCGACCCGCTGCCGCAAGGCGCGCGCCTGGTCTCGGGCCAGACGGTCACCGTGCAGGTGCTGGACAACAAGACCGCGCAGAGCAGGACGGCCGCCGAGCCTGCTGCTGAACCCGCCTCGGCGGCACCGCAGAAGGGATGAACACCATGACGACCCGCTTCGTCTTTCGCATCGCGACGCTGGCCGCCGCAGCCGCGCTCGCGGCCTGCGCTGCGGTCGGCCCCGACTACAAGCAGCCGGCCGAGGCCGTGGCCAGCCAGGGCGCCGCCGGCAAACCCTTCGCGGGCGCCGCCGCAGGCTCGCCCGCCAGCGCCGCGCCGCTGCCCGCGCACTGGTGGCGCCTGTACCACGACCCGCTGCTCGACCGCCTCGTCGAGCAGGCGCTGGCCCACAACACCGACCTGCGCCAGGCCGTGGCCAACCTGGAGCGCGAGCGCGCCATCGACGACGAAGTGGCCGGCGGCAAGTACCCCACCCTCGGCGTGAGCGGCGGGCCGTCGTTCGGCCACCAGTCGGGCATCCAGCTGCTGCAGCGCGGCTACGAGCCGCCGACCACCTTCAACTACAGCCTGGGCGCCTCGCTGTCGTACCAGGTCGACCTGTTCGGCCAGCTGCGCCGCGCCATCGAGGCCTCCGCCGCCAACACCGAGGCCGCCGAAGCCGCGCTCGACCTGGTGCGCGTGAACGTCGCCGCGGGCACCGCGCGTGCCTACGCCGAAGCCTGCTCCACCGGCCTGCGCCTGGAGATCGCGCAGAAGTCCGTCAGCCTGCAGAAAGACGCGGTGAACGTCACCGAGCGCCTGCAGAACGCCGGGCGCGAGGGCGCCATCGACGCGGGCCGCGCACGCGCGCAGCTGCAGTCGCTCAACGCCGCGCTGCCGCCGCTGCAGGCCAGCCGCCAGGCCGCGCTGTACCGCCTGGCCACGCTCACCGGCGCACTGCCGCAGGACTTTCCGCGCGAAGTGGCGAGCTGCACCACGCCGCCGCGCGTGGCCGGCGTGCTGCCCGTGGGCGACGGCGCGCAGTTGCTGCGCCGCCGGCCCGACATCCGCCAGGCCGAGCGCACGCTGGCCGCGTCCACCGCGCGCATCGGCGTGGCCACGGCCGACCTGTACCCGCACGTGTCGATCGGCCTGTCGGCGATGTCGGCCAGCACCGCCGCCGACTTCGGCCGCAAGGACAGCATGAGCTACAGCCTCGGCCCGCTGATCTCGTGGACGATTCCGAACACCGGCGTGGTCCAGTCGCGCATCGCGCAGGCCGAGGCCGGCACCCGCGGCGCGCTTGCCAGGTTCGACGGCACCGTGCTCACGGCGCTGCGAGAGACCGAGACCGCGCTGGGCGCCTACGCCCGCGAGCTCGACCGACGCGCCGCGCTCGAAGCCTCGCGCGACCAGAGCGCCATCGTGGCGCGCCAGGCCCGCCAGCTCTACCAGAACGGCCGCACCGGCTACCTCGACACGCTCGACGCCGAGCGCGCGCTGGCCGCGAGCGAATCCGCGCTGGCCGCCAGCGAGGCGCAGCTGTCCGACGACCAGGTGATGCTTTTCATGGCACTGGGCGGCGGCTGGGAGCCCGACGATACGAACCTTGCGCAAGGCGCCGACCCGGCCCGCGCGCGCACCACCAAGCAATGACCGCCACCGTCACCTCCGCGCCGCAGCGCCGCCCCCACGCGCCGCTGTGGCTGCTGGCGCTGGTCACCTTCAGCGGCACGCTGGCCATGCACATCTTCGTGCCCGCGCTGCCCATTGCCGCGAAGAACCTGGGCGCCGGCATGGGCGCCATGCAGATGACGGTGAGCCTCTACATCTTCGGGCTCGCGGTGGGGCAGCTGGTGTACGGCCCGCTGGCCGACCGCTACGGACGGCGGCCGGTGCTGCTGTTCGGGCTGGGCCTGTATTGCGTGTCGGGGCTGGCCGCGGCCATGGCGCCCGAGGTGCATTCGCTCATCGCCGCGCGGCTGTTCCAGGCCATCGGCGGCTGCGCGGGCCTGGTGCTGGGCCGCAGCATCGTGCGCGACACCGCCGAGCCGCAGGAGGCCACGCGCCGCCTCGCGCTGATGAACCTCATGGTCACCGTCGGCCCCAGCCTCGCGCCGCTCATCGGCGGCGCGCTGGCCACCACGCTGGGCTGGCGCTCGATCTTCTATGCGCTGTTCGGCCTGGGCGTGGTCGGCTTCCTGTTCACCTGGCGCCTGATGCCCGAGACCGGCGCGCCCGGCGCGGCCGTCAATGCGCGTGACCTGGCGCGCAACTACAAAAAGCTGCTCGCCTCGCCGGCGTTCCTGGGCTTTTCCATCGGCGGGGGCTGCGCCACCACGTCGATGTATGCCTTCATCGCATCGGCGCCCTTCATCTTCGTGGACCAGCTGCACCGGCCGGCGCACGAGGCGGGCATCTACCTGGCCATCCTGGTGTCGGGCGTGTGGCTGGGCAGCTTTCTCACCAGCCACCTGATCTCGCGCGTGCGCGTCGACCGGCTCATGGTGCGCTCGAACGCATTGAGCGTGGCCGCGGCCTTCGTGCTGCTGGGCGCGGCGCTCACCGGGCATCTGTCGGTGCCGCTCATCGTCGCCAGCATGTTCCTGTTCACGGTCGGCTGCGGCATGGCTTCGCCGGCCGCGCTGACGCAGGCGATCAGCGTGAACCCGCACGTCATCGGCTCGGCCTCGGGCCTGTACGGCTTCACGCAGATGGCCGTGGGCGCGCTGTGCACCGCGCTGGCCGGCATGGGCCACCGCAACCCGGCGCTGGCCTCGGCCATCGTGCTGGCGGGGGCGGGCATCGTGGCGCAGCTGTCGTTCGCGGTGGCGCTGCTCACGCAAAGGCGCATGGACGCCCTCGGCGCCTGAGGTGCTGACGCACTCTCAGCGCGTGAAGAGCCAGCCGCCCTTCGGCTGGCGCGTCAGTTCGTGCCGCTTCACGGCGCGTTCCTCGCCGTCGTCGCCCACGTAGACCACCTCGAAGCGCAGCAGCTTCGGCGTCACCATCTTCCAGTTCTGGATGCGCTGCACCGTCACGCAGGCGGTCTTGTCGTGGTACTGCATCTCCGACATCGGCCCGCCCTGGAAGCCCGTGCCGTCGAACAGCCGCCCGGGCGCCGCGAAGGGGCTGAGCACCGCGCCGTTGCGTGCGGTGATGCAGCCCTCGGTGCGCACGAACGACTCGATGGTCGGCGATGCGCTGCGCAGCACCTTGTCGACCGCGGGGCTCGGCGGCTTGCCGCCGAGGGCCTCGCGGATGCGCTCCACCTGCGCCTCGGTGATGGGCGCCAGGCCGTCCCGGGTGACCACGGGCGGGGGCGGCGTGGACGGTGCGGGCGGCGGGGTGGGCTCGAAGAGCGGAAAGAACGAGCAGCCCGTTACCAGGGCCAGGGGCATGGAGCAGGCGAGGGCAGCGCGTAGATGCATCGTTGTTGTCGTCCCTTGTCAGAAGAATTCGAAAAAGCCCACGAGCACGAGGGGCCCGAAAGCGCCCCGAACGAGCCCGAAGAGTTTCAGAAGCGCTCGTCGGGCGCCAGGTAGCGCCACTGGCCGGGCTGCAGCCCCGCGAGCGGCACGCGTCCGATGCGGATGCGCCGCATCGCCAGGATGCGCAGCTCCACGTTGTCGCAGATGTGCGCAATCTGCCCCGGCTGCGCGCCCTTCAGCGCAAAGCGCAGGCCGGTCTGTTCGTCGCTCTGGCGGCCGATGCTCACGCGGGCGGGCGAGCGCTCCAGCCGCGCCAGTGTCTCGGGGCTCACCTGGCCTGCCACGTCCACCATCACCTCGTGTTCGAGGATGCCCGCGTCTTCCTGCAGCTTGCGTTCGATGCGGAACTCCTGCGTGTACGCCACCAGGCCGCTGGCGCCGGTTTCCAGCGGCGTCATGCAGCGCTGCCCCTTGGTGTGCACCGCCAGGAATCGCTGGCCGGCGCGTTCGGGTTCGTGGTGGTTCGCGGCCACCAGCAGGCGGTGTGCGTTGTCGGTCGGCATGCCTGCAGGCTTGTACAGCAGCAATGTGACAGGCACGATGGGCTCGGGCTTCGCACCCGCGGCAATCTCGACCTGCTGGTGCGCCAGCACGCGCGACTGGGGCAGCATCTGCTGCATGCCGTCCACGCGCACCGCGCCGTTCTCGATCAGCAGTTCGGCTTCGCGGCGCGACACGCCGGCCAACGCGGCCACGCGCTTGGCCAGGCGGATGCCTTCGTCGGCGCCGTCGTTCCGGGGGGAGTTGTTGTGGTCGTTCTTGTTCATCAAGTTGCAGTCAGTTGCCGGATGCGCGCCACATGCGCAGCCAGCGAGCGGGCGGCCACCGGCCACATGCGCTCGGGCACATCGTCGTAGGCGATGGGCAGCCATTGTTCGGGCGTGCCGTCGGGCAGCTTGCGCATGGCCGCGGCAATCTTGGCTTCGCGCTTCAGGCGGTGCGCCTTCAGCATGCCGATGGCGGTGCGCGCGGCGCCGATCACGTAGCCGTGCGCGGGCAAGATGAATTCGACGTGCCCCGCCTCGCAGGCCGCATCGAGCGTGTCCAGCGAATCGAGGTAGGCCGTCATGTCGCCGTCGGGCGGGTCGACCACCGTGGTGCTGCCGTTGAGGATGTGGTCGCCGGAGAACAGCAGGCCGTCTTCCTCGAGCACCAGGCACAGGTGGTTGGCCGCGTGGCCGGGGGTGTGGATTACGCGCAGGGTGTGGGTCGGCGGGTTGCCTTCCGTCGCGGTGCCCGACAGCACCAGCCGCTCGCCGTCCCGCAGTTCGCGCTCGGCGACGAAGCGCGCGGACGAGCGCGCGGTCGGCGCGGACGACAGGCCCAGGATCGGCGGCTTCGTGTCCTTGCACAGCGCCTGCAGCGGCGCCGCGCCCGGCGAGTGGTCGGCATGCGAATGCGTGCACACGATCATGCGCACGTCGCCGTGCGTGGCGCGCCACAGCCGGCCGATGTGGTCGAAGTCGTTCGGGCCCGGGTCGATCACGATGTAGCCCGTGGCCGCATCGCCCACGATGTAGGTGTTGGTGCCCGGCCCGGTCATGGCGCTGGGGTTGGGCGCGGTGAGGCGCATCACGTTCTTCAGCAGCGGCACCGGCTGCTCGCTCTGCCAGTCGAGCGTGTGCAGCATCTGGCCGTCGGGGCACACCAGCGCGAGCTCGCCGAAGGGCTGCTCGTGCTCCATGTAGCGCACGTCCTGGCCTTTCAGCAGGCCGCCGCGCGGGCAGCTGGTCCACAGCGGCCTCTCGCCTGCGCCGCCGGCGCCGCCGGGCGCGCAGGCCGCGAGCACCGAATCGACCGTGGTGTACGCCGCCATGCGCTGCAGCGTGCGCACGGTCGGGAAGATCATGAAGAAGGTGCCTGCCGCATGGCGCGCGAGCGCGTCGGCCGGGCGCACCCAGCAGGGCTCGAACTGTTCGCTTTCGTCGGCCGAGGGCACCTGGCCTTCGGGCATGCGCGCGACCAGGAAGGGCACGTCGAAGCGCTTGGGCAGGTCGCGGTCGGTGATCCAGTGCGCGAAGATGAACACCTGGTCCGAATCGAGCACCAGGCCGCGTGCCGCGCACTGGTCGGCGAAGGCGGTGCCCGCGGTGTCGTTGCGGTCCATCGCGGCGATGTCGTCGGCGCTCACGGGGCGGCCGTCGGCATGGTGCGCGAGCAGCACGCCCAGCTCTTCGAAGGCCTCGCGAATGGCCGCGATGGCCTGCGTGCGCTGCACGCGGCTTTGCGTGGAGCGGCGCGTGGCGATGCGCTTGGCGGCTTCGTCGGCCGCGTCGATGTGGCCACCGGGAAATACATAGGCGCCGGGTGCGAAGCTGGCAGTGGCCGAGCGGCGCGTCATGAGCACTTCGAAGCCGGCGTCGGTGTCGCGCAGCAGCAGCACGGTGGCGGCTGCGCGCACCGTCGCGGGCTCGCGATGGGGGTGTAGTTGTTGGGTGGGGCGGACCATGGGCAGATTATGGGGAGCGGGCGCGGCAGGTGCTTGAAACGGCAGGCCGCGTGCATAAGCTCATGGGGAAACGGGCATGAGCCGCGCTCCACAATTCGCTCTTTCGCGATTTGCACCGCCTGCTCCGAAGAAAGACTGACATGGCCTATTCTCGTTCCTCTGCTTTTGCCCACTGGACCCATTGGGCCCGTTGCGCAGGTCTTGCCCGCCGCGCCGTGCTGCTTGCCGCGGCATCGCTCGCTGTTCCGGCGGCTTTCGCCCAGCAAGACTGGCCCCAGCAACCCGTCACGCTGATCATGGGCTTCCCGGCCGGCTCGGGCGTCGACGTGGTGGCCCGCGCCATTCAGGAGCCGCTGTCGAAGCAGCTGGGCCGCCCGGTCATCATCGACTACAAGTCGGGCGCTGCCGGCAACATCGCCAGCGACTACGTGGCCCATGCCAAGCCCGACGGCTACACGCTCGCGTTCGGCACCGCCGCCACGCATGGCAGCAACGCCGCGCTGTACAAGAAGCTGCCCTTCGACGTGGAGGCCGACTTCATCGCGGTGGCGCCGGTGCTCGACGTGTCGAACGTGCTCACCATCAATCCGGACGTGGTCAACGTCAAGACCTTGAAGGAATTCGTCGAGCTGGTCAAGGCCAACCCGGGCAAGTACAACTATGCGTCTACAGGCAATGGCGCGGGCACGCACATGGCGTTTGCCGAGTTCAATTCGCGCCTGGGGCTGAGCATGGTGCACGTGCCCTACAAGGGCGGCCCGGAGGCCATCACCTCGGTGGTGCGCGGCGAGACCTGCTGCATCATGAACCAGGTGCAGACGGTGCTGCCGCACTACAAGGCCGGCAAGGTGCGCCTGCTGGGCGTGACCACCGCCGCGGCGGTGCCGGCCGTGAAAGAGGTGCCCACCATCGCTTCCAGCGGCCTGCCGGGCACCAAGGGCTTCGACAGCTCGATCTGGTTCGGCATCTTCGCGCCCAAGGGCACCGACCCGCAGATCGTCGACAAGCTCAACGCGGCGGTGAAGGCGGTGCTGGAAACCCCCGAGATCCGCGAGCGCTTCGAGAGCCAGGGCAACACGGTGCGCATCGAGACGCCGGCACAGTTCAAGAAGACCGTGCACGACAACCGGGTGAAGTGGGCTGAAGTCGCCAAGGCGGCGAACATCAGCATCGATTGATTTCTGGCGCCGTTGTTCGGCGCCGGTGCACGGGCCGTCGCCAGGGCTACAGCGTCTTCGTCAGCGTCAGGATGAAGCGCGCCTTGTTGGGCGAGTAGGTCTGGCGGCCGAAAGCGCCGAACCCCAGGTCCACACCGGGGTTGCTCACCGCAAGATAAGCGCTCTGCTTGTTTGCACCTTGCACCGACCCGGCCAGAGACAGGCCATTGCCGAAGTCGTACGACGCGCCCACGTTGTAGTCCACATAGCTCTTGTAGCCCAGGCTGCGGATGTCGCTCGACATGTTCGTGTAGCCGACCGCCGCCTTCAGCGTGACCTTGGGAAGAATCTCCTTGCTGTACGCCAGGTTCAGGTAACCGGTGTTGGTGCCCTTCAGGCCCGAGCCCGCCTTGTTGCCGGCGTAGCCGAAGTAGTCCTTCGACACCGTGTGCGAGTACTTCAGCGTGAACGAGCCGATGGCCTCGTCGGTGTAGCCCGCGCTGCCGTACAGCTCCGTGGTGTTGCCCGACGAGTTGCCCGGGTAGATGTAGGTGAGCGCGCCCACGTCCATGTCGAACGGGCCGGCCTTGAACTTGTAGCCGCCGTAGATGTCGCTCTCCAGGCTGTTGCCCTTGAGCCAGTTGACGCTCGAATTCCAGTTGCCCACGTAGAAGCCGCTGTCGCCGAAGGCGTAGTCGAAGCCACCCTGTATGGCGGGCTTGAAGGCGCCGGTCTTCGCGTAGTCGTTCTTGCCCAGCATGTCCTGGTCCTGGCCGCGGAACTTGTAGTTGGTGGTGAGCGCCACGTTGCCCGTGAGCTGCGCGTTCGCGAGCATCGGCAGGGCGGCGAGGGTGGGGAGAACGAGCACCGGCAAGGCGATGCGAAGGAGGTGTTTCATCGAAAGAATTCGCTAACGGATGGAGGAGCCGGCAGCGTAGGAGCGAGCGTCTAAAAGCCGCGTAAAAATCGAAGGCTTCGGCGCAAAAGTTTTGCCTCGGGCATCGTCATCGCGATGACGCCGGCCACCACGCACGCCAGCCCGGCCCACGCCGTGGCCGCCAGCGTCTCGCCCAGGAACACCACGCCGATCATCACGCCGATGGGCACGCGCAGATAAGCCTGCGCAGCGGTGGACATCGGCCCCAGCGTCTTGATGAGCCGGAAGTAGATCGTGAAGGCCAGCGCCGTCGACAGCACCGCGAGCGCCAGCACCGCCAGCATCGATTCGGCCGAAGGAGACAGCGTCCAGGGCCTGTCGACCAGCAGGCTCGCGGGCAGCAGCATCGCCGCCCCGCTCAGCAGCGAGCCGGCCGCCGGCACCATCGGGTCCAGCCCCTTGAACACGCGGCCGAACATCGCGGCGCAGCCGTAGCAGACGGCGGCCACCACCAGCCCAAGTTGCGCGAGCAGCGAATGCCCGAGGCCGTTCAGCGCCTCGAAGCCCACGATCAGGCAGATGCCCGCCAGCCCCGCGCCCACGCCGAACAACCGGCGCAGCGTGGGCTTCTCCGAGCCGCCCACGCCCAGCCCCAGCAGGAAGATGAAGATCGGCGAGGTCGAGTTGAGGATGGTCGCCAGCCCCGCGTCCACGCTGCGTTCGGCCCACGCGATCAGCGTGAACGGCAGCACGCTGTTCAGGCAGGCCTGCAGCACGAAGCGCCGCCATGTGGCAGCGTCCTTGGGCAGGCGCACGCCGCGCATGCGCAGCACCGCGAGCAGCAGCAGGCCTGCGACAAGGGTGCGTGCCGCGATCAGCGTGACCGGTGGAATCGTCGCCACGCCGATCTTGATGAAGGTGTACGAAGCGCCCCAGCAGGTCGCGAGCACCGCGAGCAGCGCCCATTCGAAGGCGGGGGCGTGGGGTTTGCCTGAAGCGGCGGGAGCGGTGGTGTGCATGGTGCGCCGATCTTCGCGAGACCGGCCTGCCGACACTTCGCCGCAGAGCGAAACGTGCAGGCTCTGCCTGCCTTCGCAGATGCAGGCTTTGCCGGCCTTCGAAGATGCAGGCTTCGCCTGCGTGCGAAACCTGAACGCCTCAGTGGCTGTGATCGTGCCCGTGGCTGCGTGCCGGCGCACTGCCGTTCAACAGCGCGGCCAGGTCCACCTCGTGCTCGGCCGCCGCGCCGGCAATCACGCGCTGCTCCAGTTCGTCGAGGTGTTCCAGCGCCATCGCGAGGGCCTTGTCCAGCGACTTGCCGGTGAGCGCCTCGATGATCTGTTCATGCTCGCGCGGCGCGCAGCTCGCGGCCTCGGCCGAGTCGTACAGCGCCTTGTACAGCTCGGTGTTCGAAATCAGCCGCTGGATGTACGACAGCAGCTCGTCGCTGCCCGCCATCTGCGCCAGCAGCAGGTGGAAGTCGCCCGCCAGGCGAATCGAGTCTTCGCGCCGCCCTTCCTTGAACGCCTTCTGCTCCGCCTGCACGTGCTTGCGCAGCGCGGCCACCTGCTCGCGCGCGAGCTGCCCGAACAGCGTGGTGATGAGCCCGGCCTCCACGATGCGCCGCGCGCGGTAGATGCCGCGCATGTCCGCTATCGACGGGTTGGGCACGAAGGCGCCGCGGTTGTGCTCCAGCACCAGCCGCTTTTCAGACCCCAGCCGCGCCAGCGCCTTGCGCACCGCGCCGCGCGTGCAGCCCAGCGCCTCGGCCAGGGCGCGCTCGCGCAGCGGCGTGCCGGGGCGCAGCTTGCCGCTGAGCAGGGCCTTGGAGACGGCGGCGTAGACGCGCTCGTCCACGTTCGCGTCGTCGGTGTCCGAGGGCTGCGGCGGTTCGGTGGGGGCGGGTGATTTGCGTGCGGTGGAAGGCATAGGCGTGGCGATTATTGCCCGCGCCCTGTCGCCTCCGGGAAATCCCCCGGATTGACGCGGGCGGCCCCGCTCCGTACCATTCGCCCGGTTTGGTTAACCAAACTAAATAAGTATGGTCAACCAAAAACGAATTCAACTCTCAACCAAACCTGGAATCGAGGCTCCCCGATGAAATCCGTCAAATGGCTGGCCGCGCTGCCCGTCGTCGCTTTTTTCAGCGGCGGGTGGCTCTCATCCGTCGCGCCCACCTTCGTGCTCGGCATGCCCTTCCTGATGGTGTGGAACGTCAGCTGGCTGGTGCTGACCTCGCTGATCATGGTGGTCATCGACCGCGCCGAAGGCGACATCGACGCACCCGCAGCGGGAGGCACGCAATGAACGCCGCGCTGGCAGTGATTGCGCTGTTCGTCGTCGGCGCGCTGGGCCTCGCGGTGCTCGCGCGGCGCGGGCGCACCATGAGCCTGGAGCAATGGGCGCTCGGCGGGCGCGGGCTGGGCGCCATCATGGTGTTCCTGCTGATGGCGGGCGAGTCGTTCTCCACCTTCACCTTCCTGGGCGCGAGCGGCTGGTCGTACAGCAAGGGCACGCCGGCCTTCTACATCCTGGCCTACGGCGGGCTGGCCTACCTCATGGCCTTCTGGATGCTGCCGGCCGTGTGGCGCTACGCCACCACGCACAAGCTGGTGTCGTTCTCGGACTTCTTCGCGCACAAGTACAACAGCCGCCCGCTCGGCGTGCTGGTGTCGGTGGTGGCGCTCATGGGCATGGTGGCGCTGCTGACCATCCAGCTGCGCGGCCTGGGCATCATCGTGTCGGAAGCCTCGTACGGCACCATCGCGCCGCAGGTGGCCATCTGGATCGGCACCGTGGTCATGGTGAGCTACATCCTGTTCTCGGGCATCCACGGCTCGGCCAGCATCGCCATCGTGAAGGACGTGCTCATCCTGGCGCTCGCGGTGTTCCTGGCCATCTACCTGCCTTGGCACTACTACGGCGGCGTCACGCCCATGTTCACGGCCATCCATGCCGCCAACCCGAGCTTCTTCGAGTTCCCCAAGGAGGGCCTGAACCTCACCTGGTACAACTCGACCGTGCTGCTCACGGCGCTGGGCTACTACCTGTACCCGTTCAACCTCACCTCGGTGTACGCGGCCAAGAGCGCGAGCGCGGTGCGCCGCAACACCATCCTGATGCCGCTGTACCAGGTGGTCATCGCCTTCCTGTTCCTGGTGGGCTTCGCGGCCATCCTGCAGGTGCCGGGCCTGAAGGGCTCCGAGGTCGACCTGGCCCTGTTCGGCCTGGTGAAGCACACCTTCGACCCCTGGTTCGTCGGCGTCATCGGCGGCACGGGCGTGCTCACGGCGCTGGTGCCGGGCTCGATGATCTTGCTGACCGCATCGACCGTGATCGGCAAGAACGTCTACAAGGAAGGCTTCGCCCACCACGCGACCGACAAGCAGGTGTCGCGCGTGGCACGCGGCGTGCTGCCGGTGTTCGCGCTGGTGGCGGTGTACTTCGTGCTGCGCGGCGGCACCACCATCGTGGCCGTGGCCATCTTCGCGTCCAGCCTGCTCACGCAGCTGTTGCCCTCGCTGCTGTTCAGCCTCATGAAGAGGCCCTTCGGCAACAAGCACGCGGCCTTCGCGGGCATCCTGGCGGGCGGCGCGGTGCTGGGTTTCATGATGACGACGGGCTCGAACCTGGGTACGCTGTTCCCCGCGGCGCCGGTGGTGTTCAAGTCGCTCAACACCGGGCTGGTGGCACTGGCGACCAATGCGCTGGTGTTCGTGATCGTCGCGCTGTTCACGGCGCGCATCGTGCCGCGCACCGTTTCCGCACAACCGGCCTGATCCGCCGCTCGATGTCCTTGAAAGAACACAACCCATGTCCTCGCTCCTGATCCGCAACGTGCGCCCCATGGGCGGTGCCGCCACCGACGTGCGCGTGCAAGACGGCCACATCGCCGAGCTGGGCGCGGGGCTGGCCGCACCTGCCGGCGCCACCGTCGAAGACGGGCAGGGCGCCTTGCTGCTGCCCGGCCTGGTCGAAGGCCACACCCACCTCGACAAGACCCTGTGGGGCATGGACTGGTACCGCAACGAGGTCGGCACCCACCTCACCGACAAGATCGACAACGAGCGCGCCTTCCGCCACGCCAGCGGCCACGACGCCGCCGTGCAGTCGCTGGTGCTGGCCAAGGCCTTTCTCGCGCTGGGCACCACGCGGCTGCGCACGCACGTCGACGTCGACACGCAGGCCGGCCTGCGCCACCTCGAAGGCACGCTGCGCACGCGCGAGGCGCTGCGCGAGGTGCAGCAGATCCAGGTCGTCGCGTTCCCGCAGTCGGGCCTGCTGGGCCGGCCCGGCACGGCCGAGCTGCTCGATGCGTCGCTCGCCATGGGCGCCGACGTGCTCGGCGGCCTCGACCCCTGCGCCATCGACGGCGACCCGGTGAAGTCGCTCGACGTGCTGTTCGGCATCGCCCACAAGCACCAGCGCCCGCTGGACATCCACCTGCACGAGCCCGGTGCCATGGGCGCGTTTTCGCTCGACCTGATCCTGCAGCGCACCGAGGCGCTGGGCATGCAGGGCCGGGTGGCGATCAGCCACGGCTTCTGCCTGGGCGACGTGAGCGAGCGCGAGCGCGAAGCGTTGCTCGCGCGCATGGCGAAGCTGGGCGTGGTGCTCGTCACCAGCGCGCCGCCTTCGCGCAGCGTGCCGCCGCTCATGGCCTGCCGCCAAGCCGGCGTGACCGTGCTCGGCGGCAACGACGGCATCCGCGACACCTGGTCGCCGTACGGCAACCCCGACATGCTCGAGCGCGCCATGATCATCGGCCTGCGCTACAACCTGCGCCGCGACGACGAGCTCGAAGTGGCGCTGGACACCGTCACGCATGCCGGCGCGCGCGGCTGCGGCTTCGAGGCCTACGGGCTGGTGCCCGGCAACCGCGCCGACCTGGTGCTGCTCGACGCGCAGACCGTCGCGCAGGCCGTGGTGTCGCGCCCCGTGCGCCGGCTGGTGGTGTCGGGCGGGCGCATCGTGGCGCGCAACGGTGTGCTGCAGGCGGACGTGGCCGCCTTGTGAGCGCCAGAAGCAGCCGTGATGGCGGCATGGCCTTCGCCGTCGTCATCGTGCTGGTGGCGCTGAACCTGCGCGCCTTTCTCACGTCGAGCAGCCCGCTGCTGGCGGCCATCCGGCAGGCCACGGGCATCGGCTTTCATGCGGTGGCCCTGCTCACGGTGCTGCCGATGTTCGCGATGGGCGCCATGTCGTTGGTCGGCGCGGCCGTGGGCCAGCGCATCGGTGCGCGGGCCGGCGTTGCGGCCGGCCTGGCCGCCATCGCTGCCGCCTGCGCGAGCCGCTATGCGGCGGGCGGCGCAGCGGCCTTGCTGTGGAGCGCGGCGCTCGCGGGCGCGGGCGTCGGCCTCGTCCAGGCGCTGATGCCCGGCGTGGTCAAGCAGGCCTACCCGGCGCGCATCGGCGTGATGACGGGCCTGTACTCCGCCGCCATCATGGGCGGCGGCGGGCTCGGCGCCTTGGCCAGCCCGTGGGTGGCGCACGCGTTCGGCGGCACTCAGCCCGACTGGCACGCGGGCCTGGCCATCTGGGCCCTGCTCGCGACCTTCGCGCTGCTGTACTGGCTGAACATGCGGCGCATGCAGTTCACCGCCGACGCACCGCGACAGAACCTCTCGTGGCTGCGCTGCTTCGGCAATCGCCGCGCATGGCTGCTGGCCGTGTGCTTCGGCCTCATCAACGGCGGCTACACCAGCCTGGTCGCGTGGCTGCCGCACTTCTATGCCCAGCAGGGCTGGAGCGCGCAGCAGGGCGGCTCGGTGCTCGCGCTGATGACGCTCGCGCAGGTGGTGGCCGCGCTGGCCATGCCGGCCATCGCGCGCAGCCGGGGGCGCGACATGCGGCCCTGGCTGGTGCTTACGCTGCTCGCGCAGCTCGCGGGCTTTGCCGCGCTCACGTTCGAGGTGCCCGTGCCTGCGCCGGCCATCGCCGTCGTGCTGGGCTTCGGCCTGGGCGGTGCCTTTGCGCTGTGCATGGTGCTGGCGCTCGACCACCTGGGCGACCCTGCGCAGGCCGGCGCGCTCGCGGGCTTCATGCAGGGCGTGGGCTTCATGATTGCGGCGCTCGCGCCCTTCGTCACCGGCTGGGTGCGCGAGCACACGGGCGGCTTCACGCTCGCATGGGCGTACCTGGCGGTGGTGGTCGTGGTGCTGCTGCCGCTCATGCTGTGCTTCGACCCGCGCCGCTATGCCGCGGCCATGGCCGGGCTCTTCGCACCGCAGGCGCCCCATGCATTGCAACCGATCAACGCGCTCGACAGCGCAGGAAAGGCCTGACCCCCATGTACCACCAGCCATTCATGCAGCGCGCGCTCGCCCTCTCGGCCATGGCGTTGACGCAGCCCGGCACCGAGCCCTTCGGCGCTGTCGTCGTCAAGGACGGCGCCATCGTCGGCGAGGGCTTCAACCACTCCGTCGCGCACGCCGACCCCACCTCGCACGGCGAGATCGAAGCCATTCGCGACGCCTGCCGCAAGCTGGGCACGGTCAGCCTCGCGGGCTGCGAGCTGTACACCTCGTGCGAGCCCTGCGCCATGTGCGTGGCGGCCATGCACATCGCGGGCATCGGCAAGCTGTACTACGCGGCGTCGCTCGCGCAGTCGGGCGAGGCGTTCGAGGGCGTGAGCGTGGCGGCGCGCCATCCGATCGATGTCGAGGTGCTGCGCATCGAGGCGGGTGCCGCGCTCGAAAGCCGCAGCTTGCCTGCCGAGCAGAAGCTGGCCGCCGAAGCCGTGCAGATTCTTTCGGACTGGGCGGCCACGCGCCGCGCTCGCCCGGCAGGCTGACCCGGCGGCTGCGGCCTCGCGTGTGATTCAATCGCCCGGAAAACTTCGGGAGATCCTGGTGAAGCGATTGTTTCTGGCTGCGTTCCTGCTCGGCGTCTGCATGGCCGCATCGGCCCAGACGGCCTGGCCCAGCTACATCGGCGATCTTCCGCGCGCCGTGTCCGAAAGTGCCGTGGCGGCCGAGTTGCCGCCGCAGGTGGCCGCTCTGGCCGAGGACACCACCGCGCCGGCCGAGGTCGCGCAGTGGAGCGGCATCTGGCGCGGCTGGGCCTGTCGCGGCGCGGGTTGCGACGTCAAGATCGCCATTCGCGACCTCTCCGCCACGGGCGCGACGGTCACCTATGTGGCTGCGAGCCCGCTGCAGACGGTGGTCGACGAAGCCCCCGGCCGCTTCGAGAAAGACGAACTCCACGTCCGGCTGAAGACGGGCGCCAAGCTCGTGCTGCGCCTGCGCAAGGACGGCGACATGGAAATGGGCGTGTGGCGGCCGGAGTCGCAGCTGCTGTCCGTGGGCGTGCTGTCGCGGCGCCCGCCTGCCTATGTGCGCCGCGTCGAATGGCTGGACACCCCGTTCACCGAGAACGGCAAGCCCGTGCGCCTCGAAATGATCGTGCACCGGCCCGAAGGCGACGGACCCTTTCCCACCCTGGTCATGAACCACGGATCGACCGGCATGGGCAATCGCCCCGAATGGTTCGGGTTGACGTGGGTCAGCCCCGAGGTGAGCGCGTTCTTCGTCGCGCGGGGCTGGCAGGTCGTCTATCCGCAGCGCCGCGGCCGGGGCCACTCGGAAGGGCTGTACGACGAGGGCTTCGAAGCAGACCGCTCGCGCTATTCATGCCAGGCCGCGCTGTCGCTGCCCGGTTTCGACCGCGCGCTGGCAGACATGCAGGTGGCCATGGCGCACGTCCGGCAGCGCAGCGATGTGGACGCCCGGCGCGTCGTCATCGGCGGCGTGTCGCGCGGCGGGATTCTCGCGACGGCCTATGCAGGGCTGCATCCGCAAGAGGTGGTGGGGGCGATCAACTTCGTCGGCGGCTGGATCGGCGCCGGGTGCCCGGACGCAGTCAAGGTGAACGGCGAACTGTTCAAGCGCGGCGCCGCTTTCCCCGGGACTACGCTCTGGCTCTATGGAGAGGCAGACCCGTACTACCCCATCGCGCACAGCCGGGGCAACTTCAATGCATTCCAGTCGGCCGGCGGGCAAGGGACGTTCGAGGTGTTGGTGCCGCCGAAGGGGCTGGACGGCCACGGCACCTACACCGTGCAGCGGCTTTGGGGCGGGTTTGTCGATGCGTACCTGGGGTCGATCCGCTGAGGGACTCGGAGCCCTTTGTCGGGCTTGTCCGCCACGCCATGCGCGGCCACGGCTGACACGGCGGCGCTGAAGCCGGTGCAACCATCGAGGCTGATTTCAACAACCGGAGGACCCGCTCAATGAACAAAGCCCTGATCGCCATCGCCACGTCGCTCACCCTGCTTGCAGCCGGCACCGCCAGCGCACAGATCGGCAAGGCCGCCTCCGAAGCAACCGACGCCGCCCAGCACAAGATCGACGAGAAGCAGGCCGACAGCAAGGCCAAGAAGAGCGGCCCTGTCGGCAAGGCCGTGAACAACGTCAAGTCGGGTTATCACAAGAACCGCTCGAAGGCCTCGGCCGACAAGGCCAAGCAGTCGCTGAAGAACGCCGGCTGAGCTTCGGCCTCTTCCTGACCGGACCTGAAAGGCATGCTGCCTCGCGCAGCATGCCTTTTGCCGTTGCGCCTCAGGGTTTCGATGTGAATGGGTATGGCGATGGCCTGCACGCAGGCTCGGGATAATCCCGCTTCCTACATATCGAGGACACCATGAGCGCCCCTGCGACCCTCGCCACCTTGCTGCTGGCCGCCTCCTCGTTCTTGGCGTCGCAGGCATTTGCGCAAGCACCTGCAGCGCGCAACAGCTATGCCGGCCCGCTGTTCGACACCCACCTGCACTACAACCAGGAAGCCTGGGACGGCAACACCGGCCCGTACCCACCCGCTGAAGCCTTGTCGCGCATGCAGCGCAACCACGTGAAGGCCATCGTCGCCAACTCGCGCCCCAACGCGGGCACGCAGACCCTGGCCGCGTCGAAGGAGGCACGCGCCGCCGGCGTGGCCGTGGTGCCCTTCGTGCGCCTGTACCGCAACCGCGACGACTACAGCAACTGGTTCCGCGACGACACCATCTACGACATGGTGCAGGCCGAGCTCGCGCGCGGCACCCCGAGCGGGCCGTACCGCGGCCTGGGCGAGTTCCACCTGTACGACAGCGCCAATGCCAACGGCCCCGTAGCCAAGAAACTCGTCGCGCTGGCCGAGCGCCAGAAGCTCGCGGTGCTCGCGCACGTCGACGACGAGGCGATCGACCTGCTGATGGCCAACGCGCCGTCGAAGGGCCGCAACCTGCGCCTCATCTGGGCCCACACCGGCATCGGCGGCGCGCCCATCGAGCGTGTGCAGGCGCTGCTGGAGCGCTACCCGCTGCTGATGGGCGAGCTGTCTTACCGCCCCGGGCTCACCTGCGACGGCGGCACGCTGTGCCCCGAATGGCGCGCGCTCATCCTCAAGTACCCCGAGCGCTTTCTGGTCGGCTCCGACACCTGGGTCAACCAGCGCTGGAGCGCCTACGACGAGATCATGCGCGGCTACCGCGTGTGGCTGGGCGACCTGCCGCCCGACGTGGCGCAGCGCATTGCCTGGGGCAATGCGGCTGCGCTGTTCGACTTGCGCTGAACCGGGGGCTGCTACCGCTCGGCGTTGCGGTTCGCGCTTTCCCGCGCGCGAACCACGGTCGTCGTTTCCCCGGCATAGCCCCAGTTGTCGGTGTCGATCTCGTCGATCACCACGTGCGTGAGTTCGGGCTTCTTGCCCAGCACGCGCTGCAGCGTGTCGGTGATCTCCGCGATCACGGTGGCCTTCTGCTCGCGCGTGACACCGTCGCGCGTGATGCGTACGTTGACGTAGGGCATGGTGGTCTCCTTGCGCTCGGGGTTCAGAAGTTGCCGGCGGCCGCGGCGCCGTCGACCGCCAGCACCGCGCCGCTGGTGAAGCCCGCGTTCACCAGGTAGAGCACCGCATCGGCAATTTCGTCGACCGTGCCCAGGCGGCCGGTGGGCTGCAGCGTCTTCAGGAACGCATGCGATTCGGCCGGGTGCATCGGGCTGTCGATGATGCCGGGCGCCACCGCGTTCACGCGCACCCCGTGCGGCGCCAGTTCGAGCGCCAGCGCACGCGTGGCGGCGTTCAGCCCGCCCTTGAGCAGCACCGCCATGAAGGCCGGCACATTGCTGCGCGGCTGCAGCGCGATCGACGCCGTGATGTTCACGATGGCGCCCGAGCCGCGCGCCACCATCTGCCGCGCCGCCGCTTGCGACGCGAAGATGGTGCCCTTCACGTTGATGGCGATCTGTTCTTCGATCTCTTCGGGCGTGAAGTCGATGAAGGGCTTGGGCAGGAACACGCCCGCGTTGTTGACCAGCGCATCGACGGCGCCGAAGCGCGCCACGGCATGGTCGACCAGCGCCTGCGCGGTGCGCGGGTCGGCAATGTCGCCGGCCACGCCGGCAAAGCGGTCGCCGGCGTTCAGCTGGCGCGCGGCCTCCTGCAGCCGCGCGTCGCTGCGCGCATTGCCGACCACGTTCCAGCCGTCGGCGAGCAGGCGGCGGGCGATGGCGAAGCCGATGCCGCTGCTGGCGCCGGTGACGACGGCGGTCTGGCCGCCCTTGGGGTTCTGTGCAGTCATGATGAGTTTCCTTCCGGTTAGCGGGCCGCGACATGCGGCGCCGTCGTGGAAGGAAGTGTGGATTCAGCCGTTCAAAGAGTGAATGCCCGACGTTCGGCGAACAATCTTCCGTGCAGCGAGCGAATCAGCCGCGCCGCGGCTTGGAAACCGTCTTGGCCCTGGCCTTCGGCACAGCCTTGGCCTTGGGCGCACAAGCCTCGCTCCACGCCGCGAAGCCCGCGCGCAGCTTGGGCAACGCAAAGTCGACGAAGGCCCGCACCTTGGGCACCGACAGCCGCCCGTGCGGCGACACCAAGTGCACCGGCAGCGGCGGCGCCTCGTCGCTGGCCAGGATGATGCGCAGCCGACCTTCCGCCACCTCGTCGGCCACGTGGTACGAGAACGAGCGCAGCACGCCGCGCCCTTCGGCCGCCGAGGCCACCGCCGCGCGCAGGCTGTTGACCACGAAGCGCGGCGTGAACTGCACCGTGCGCGGCATGGTGGAGCCCGCTTGCGGCGTGAAGCTCCACGAGTCGATGCCGAAGTGCGTCATGGCCACCACCTGGTGCTGCGCCAGGTCTGCCGGCTGTTCGATGCGCGGGTGCCGCGCCAGGTAACGCGGCGACGCCGTCACCACGCGGCGCACCTCGCCCACCGGCAGCGCCACCAGCGTGGAGTCGGCCAGGTGCGCGATGCGCAGCGCCACGTCGATGCCCTCGTCGATCAGGTTGGCCGGCCGGTCGAGCAGGTGCAGGCGCACCGACACCGTGGGGTGCGCGTTCATGAACTCGTCGAGGATGGGCCGCAGCAGCGCCTCGCCGACCGCCACCGCCGCCGTTACCGTCAGCCGGCCGCGCGGCGCCGAGCGTTCGCCTGCGGCGGCGATGTCGGCCTCTTCCAGGTCGGTAAGGATGCGCCGGCACGCCACCGCATAGCGCTCGCCCGCGTCGCTCAGGCGAATGGAGCGCGTCGTGCGGTGCAGCAGCTCGGCGCCCACGTGCGTTTCAAGGAACGCGATGGCGCGGCTCACGGCCGCGGGCGACTTGCCCAGTTTGCGGCCCGCGCCGGCCAGGCTGCCTTCGGCCAGCGCTGCGACGAAGACCTTCATGGCGTCGATGCGGTCCACGATTCTTCCTTGTTCCGAAATACTGAATGCCCAAGCATAGGGATTCACTCGCAGCGCGGCAATCCATAGCATCGAAGCATCGATTCACTGGAGAGCTTCCATGGCCGCAGGCCCGCGCATTGCCGCCGCCGATACGGTGACTGTTCCGCACCAGCTGCATCGCGCCGCACCGCCGTGGCGCGCCATCCTCGCGGGCTTTTGCGCCACGCTGGTCGGGCTGGGGCTGGCGCGCTTCGGCTACACGCCCTTGCTGCCGGCCATCATCGAAGCGCGCTGGTTCAGCGCCTCGGCCGCCACCTACCTCGGCGCGGCCAACCTCGTGGGCTACCTGCTGGGCGCGCTGCTCGGCGGGCCCATGTCGGCGCGCTGGCCGGTGCGCACCGTGCTGCGCGCCATGATGCTGGCCACGGCCGCCTCGCTGCTCGCCTGCGCATGGCCCATCGACTTTGCATGGTTCTTCGGCTGGCGCGTGGTCTCGGGCATTGCCGGCGGCGCGCTGATGGTGCTGGCCGCGCCCACCGTGCTCGCGCACGTCATGCCGCAGCAGCGCGGGCTGGCCAGCGGCATGGTGTTCGCGGGCATCGGCCTGGGCATTGCGGCCTCGGGCACGCTGGTGCCCTTGCTGCTGCGCCAGGGCCTTTCGGCGACGTGGCTCGGGCTGGCCGTGCTTGCGCTGCTGCTCACGGTGGTTGCGTGGCACGGCTGGCCTGCGTCGGAGGCGGCGCCTGTGGCCCATGCCGCGCGTGCGGCACATGTGCATGCGTCGCGCCCGCCCGTCGCCAAGGGCGCGCTGCGCACGCTGACGATCTCCTACGCGCTGAACGCGGTGGGCCTCGTGCCGCACATGATCTTTCTGGTCGACTTCGTCGCGCGTGGGCTGGGGCAGGGGCTGGCGGTCGGTGCGCAGTACTGGGTGGTGTTCGGGCTGGGCGCCATCGTTGGCCCGGTGCTCAGCGGCTACCTGGCAGACCGCGTCGGCTTCGGCGCCGCGCTGCGCATCGCCTTCGGCGTGCAGGCGGTGGCGCTCGCGCTGCCTGCGCTGGGGCTCATCGGCCACGGCGGGCTCATCGTTTCCAGCGCGGTGGTCGGCGCCTTCACGCCGGGCATCGTGCCGCTGGTTCTGGGCCGCGTGCAGGAACTGCTGGCGCACCATCCGTCGCTGCAGAAGGCGGCATGGAGCCGCGCGACCACCGGCTTTGCCGTGCTGCAGGCCAGCGCGGCCTACGGCATGTCGTGGCTGCTCGGGCATTCGGGTGGTAACCATGCGTTGCTCTTCTCACTGGGCGCAGGCGCCCTCGTGTTGGCACTGCTTACAGACCTTGTTGCCGGCAGGCTGCACCGCGTGCGGTGAATCAGCCTGCCGCACGTAGACTGCGGCGATGGAACGCACAGGGGAAGCACAACGCAGCCTGCAGCCCGTGGTGGAGCTTCGGGAAGAGGGGGCGTTTTACGCCTACTCCGTGCGCGCGCCCCGCTACAAGGGGGTAGTACCGCCCAGCTCGTACGAGGACTGCGGCTTTGCCACCCTCGCCGAGTGCCTGAGCGACGTGGCCAACGCCCTCGGCGGCGACTTCAAACGCATCTACGTGCGGCTGCACGGCCACTGCGTCGGCGAGCGCGACATTGCCGAGCTTCGCCAGTCGCCGGAACTGGTCGCGGCCGCGCTGAGCGCCGCATGCGATCCGCTGAACCTGCGCCCGCTGCCCGGTACAGAAGCCGCTCCCCGAGAGATGGAAGGCCAGATCGCCGCGGGGTAGGCCCCGCGCGAAATGGTCACTCCACGTAACGCAGCCAAAGGTGCGTTCGGCCTTCGATGGCCTGGGTGAACGCATCGGCCAGTGCCTGCCGGTGTTCGTCGTCCGCGTTGTAGAGCGCGCACAGGTCCGCCGCAATGGCCTTGGCTGCCGCCGCATCTGGCGGCGCCGCACGCAGATAGCCCAGATACGACGCACCCACGCCGATCAGCTCATAGCCGTGCGCGCTGTGCAGATGGCGCGCCACCGCAAAGTTCAGCGCCGGGCTCAGGTCGCAGGTGAAGTAGCCGTTCGGAAAGGCCGCGAGCGCTTCATGCGGTTGCGAGACTGGCACCACCAGCGCCGACACCGGCTGGTCGAGCAGCGACAGTGGATCGTTCTGGTAGCCGATCCATTCCTGCAGCCCTTCGTCGTCCAGCGTGAGCCCGTGCGCGCAGGCGTCGTCGAACGAGAACGTGGCCGTGTGCTTGCGAAAGTTGTGCAGGCAGATGAAGAACTCCGCCTTCGTGCTCAGGTAGCCCAGGTACTGGCCGTCTTCGAAGCACTCCGCGGGCAGGCCCGAAATGTCGAGGCCGGCGACGTCCTCCAGCGCCATGTTCATGCGCGCATGCCCGGAGGTGTAGCGCGCCTGGCCGAAGTCATCGAGTGAAAAAAGCGGCGTGCAGCCGGGGTGGTCGGCGGCAATCTGCCGGCGGGCCACGGCCAGCTCGTCAAGGCTGGCGATGTCGCTCAACCGGTACTCGTCGCACAGGCCCTGCGAGGGGTTCGCGTTGGCGCTGTTGCCGCAAAACTTGATGTCCATCGAGGTGTTCCGCAGGAGGGGGGCCGGCGATGGTCGCACAGCCCCGGGGCGTGGCTGCGCCCGGCCCCAGACATGCGCAACTGTCCTACTCCAGCATTGCACTTTTGGCAGTTTTCTCGTTTTCGCGCGATGCAGAAAACGGAACCATGTCTACCTATGAATCAGTGCTGCAGGAGACGGGCCGCTTCGAAGTCGTCGATGCGCGCGACAAGACAGCCACCGTGCTCGAGTACACGGAGTGCCTGTACCGCGTGAGCATTTCAAAGCGGTACCCGGCGATCAGAGGCGCTACCAGCTACAGGCTGCTCGACGGCACGCCGCTGCGCCGATCGAAGAAGGGCTTCTTCGACACGCTCGACGGCATGAAGCGCTTCTTTGTCGTGCAAGGGGTCGAGACGCCGGAAGCGGCGTGCTGACTCCCGCGCCTTTCAGCCAGCGCTTGCAGCGTCGTGTTCATCACGGCGCCTTCACTTCGCGCAAGGTGCCGGCCATGCGAACGAAGTCGTGCCCAGCCGTCGTGTAGTACGAGCGCGATTGCCCGGCCTCGAAGTCGTCGACGTGCACGACCGTGCCCTTGTCGGCCTCTTGCCACGAGAGCGCGTAGAGCCCGGGGGCGAGCTGCTCGCTCTGGTAGCGCACCTCGGCGGTCGCGCCGGTGAAGGGGCCGGCCGTGACCTCGTAGCGCATCGTCTGGCCGTCGGCCGCGTAGATGTTCAGCGCGGTCATCGTGTCGCCGTAGCGCACTTCGAACGTACGGCCCGCGAAAGGCAAGGCGCTTGCCATGTCTTTGCTCATGGCGTTGCCGTTCAGTCCCACGCCGGCGACAGGCCGGCCGGGTCGGTGAGGCGCTCATTGCGGTCGAGTGCGGCCATTTGCGCCATGTCTGCGTCCGTCAGCTTCAGCTGCTGCGCCTTCAGGTTGCCTTCGAGGTTCGCGCGCTTCGTGGACGACGGAATCACCGCGTAGCCCAGCTGCATCGCCCACGCCAGCACCACCTGCGCGGCGGTGGCGCCGTGCGCCTTGGCAATGGCCTCGACCACTGGGTCGCTCAGCACCTTGCCGTACGCCAGCGTCATGTAAGAGGTGATCCGAATGCCCTGGCTCGCAGCGAAGGCCGCCACCTTGCGGTTCTGCAGGTAGGGGTGCAGCTCGATCTGGTTGGTCGCGACGTTCTGCGCGCCCACGGCGGCAATGGCTTCCTTCATCAGCGCGATGTTGAAGTTCGACACGCCGATGTGCTTCGTGAGCCCCTGCGCCTTGGCCTCGGTCAGCGCGCCCATGAACTCGGCCACCGGCACCGCGTTGCCGGGCGAGGGCCAGTGAATCAGCGTCAGGTCCACATGGTCGGTGCGCAGCTTGGCCAGGCTGTCTTTCAGGCTGGGCACCAGCTTGGCGGCGGCGTAGTTGTCGGTCCAGATCTTGGTGGTGATGAACAGGTCTTTGCGGGCCACGCCGCTTTCGGCGATGGCCTGGCCGACTTCGGCTTCGTTGCCGTAGATCTGCGCCGTGTCGATCACGCGGTAGCCCACGGCGAGGCCGTTCTTCACCGAGTCGATGACCACCTGGCCCTTCAGGCGGAAGGTACCGAGGCCGAAGGCCGGGATGGTGTTGCTGTTGTTCGTGTTCATGTGTTGTCCTTGTGCGTTGAAAAAAAAGATGAGGAAAAAAAGCAGAGAGGCGGCTCAGTGCCCGACCGGCATCGGCCCCGACGCCCGCACCGGAATGCCGGCCCGGCGGTCGAGCGCGCCGCTCCAGTAGGTGAGGCCCAGCGACACCAGCACCACCAGCGCGCCGATCCAGGGTGTGTGCATCAGGCCCAGGTGCGTCACGATGAGGCCGCCGGCCCAGGCTGCGAGGGCAATGCCCAGGTTGAAGGCCGCGATGTTCAGGCCCGAGGCCACGTCCACCGCCTGCGGCGTGAAGCGTTCGGCCTGCTTCACCACGTACACCTGCAGGCCCGGCACGTTGCCGAAGGCCACCGCGCCCCACATCAGCACCGCCACCAGCGCCAGCCACTTGTGCGGCGCCGCGAAGTTGAAGACCAGCAGCACGGCGGCCAGCAGCGCGAAGATGATCTTCAGCGCCGGCACCGGCCCCAGCCGGTCGGCCAGCTTGCCGCCCCAGATGTTGCCCACCGCCACCGACACACCGTACACCAGCATCACCCAGCCCACCGCCCCGGCGCTGAAGCCCGACACGTCCGTGAGGATGGGCGCCAAGAAGGTGAACGGAATGAAGGAGCCGCCGTAGCCGATGGCCGTCTTGGCATACACCAGCAGCAGGCGCGGCTCGGCCAGCACCTTGGCTTGCTGCGCCAGCGAGGCCGGCGGCGTGTGGCGGATGTTGGAGGGCACAAAGATCCAGCTGCCGATGAACGCGACCACGCCCAGCGCCGACACGGCCAGGAAGGTCTCGCGCCAGCCGAAGTGCTGCCCGATGAAGGTGCCCAGCGGCACGCCCGTGACCAGCGCCACCGTGAGGCCGGTGAACATCACCGCGATGGCGCTCGCGGCCTTTTCCTTGGGCACGAGGCCGGTGGCGATGGTCGAGCCGATGGAGAAGAACACGCCGTGCGCCAGGCCCGTGAGCACGCGGGCGGCCACCAGCGATTCATAGCTGGGCGCCTTCCACGCCAGCAGGTTGCCGACCGTGAACAGCGCCATCAGCCCGAGCAGCAGCGCCTTGCGCGGCAGCTTGCCCGTGAGGGCGGTGAGCACCGGCGCGCCAATGGCGACGCCCAGCGCGTAGAGGCTGACCAGCAGGCCGGCGGAGGGAAGGCCGATGCCGAGGTCGGCAGCGACGGTGGGGATGAGGCCAACGATGACGAACTCGGTCGTTCCGATGGCGAAGGCGCTGAGGGTCAGCGCTAGTAGGGCGATTGGCATGGGGCACTCCTTCTTGGGTGAGGAGGAGTGTCTTGCGGATACCTTTGCGGATTAAGGCCTGTGCGCAGAGAACATAGTTGACTTCAAATCAATAATAGATTTGAGGCGAAATAAGCGCACGTTGAGCGTTTTTTTTGGGGGGTTAGCCTTCGTAAATCAAAGATGATTTTCTAATTGATTCATCTTTATTGGCGGCGCTAAGGTCTACGATTTGAAACTCATGCACTTTGCGGGCTGCTGTGTATTGACTCAAATCCAACATGTATGCCTCGTATAACTCCCCGGACGCCCCTTTTTTCAAGGTTACTCGGGATTTCACGGGGTGAATCAAGCGCAAGTCAATAAGCTGATCAATAGCTTCTCTAATGGGGCCGGCGAGCTTCTGGGAAATCAAGAAAACATTGCATTTTGATTTTTCCGTGCAAAACGCTACTAGTGACTGCAAGGCCTCCTCTAAAAATGCTCGCTCGGAATCAGTGTCTCTTTTAAACTCTTCTTCTTTTAGGGGTGCATATTCTCCAGTTGCGCGATTAACGTCCTCAGCACCAATTTTTTGCCCTCGATGATGGTCTTTGTCGCGATTTCTTGCCTGTGATATCGAAGAAGCAAAAATTCCGATGAAATCCCGCGTTACACCGCCAGATGCAATTGTTAGCCTGTCAATGGCGGTCGGATTTATTAGCCCCTTCATCGTGACTGGAGGGCTTTCCGTCATCAAATTGGAGAGAATTTTTCGTAGAAAATCTCGCAGCGTGGAAAATTTCTCAAGAGAAATATCGAGATTGATTTCTTTTGCATCGTCGCCCAACTTCATTCCGATCGGCGGATCAGAGTGTTCATACCATTGGCTGCGATGCTTGATCGTGCCTATCTTCAGCCATAGAGAATTTCCCTTTGCAACTCGGTGAAAATAATCTATCACCTTCGCTTGATCGGATTTTCGAATGTGATACAGATCGTCCAATATCAAAAATGACGGACCATCTGCCAAGCCGGATAATTCTTTGAAAAAGCGTTGAAAGCGCAGAATGTTTTGATGTAGATACTCTACTTTGTGTGAAACATATTTCGACTGTTCCTCTGTACTGTCGGCGGCCTTTTTGCTTCCGGCAATTTTGGATTTTGTCTTTATGGCGCTGACATCACTGCCAAGCTCAATTTCAACCGATTGATTTTTTTCCGACGAATTGGTCGTTTTTGTTTGCTTTTCACTGGATTCGGGTTGTGTGAGTTGGTGCTCCAGCGCATCGATTAGGGATTTGAGCTCATTGGATAGTAGAGAGGTCTTGTCGCGCTTAAATGGCGGGCGAGTGGGAATCGCGTTATACAGTTTTCGCCAAAAACTCGTCTTTGATGCTGGTGCGGTAGCCGCGCTATCTAGCCAATGCTTGAACTCATGAAGACTCTTTATAAGAACACTAATTAGCACATCTGGATAGGAGTGACCTTTAAATGTCTCCATATCTACAAATGCTATTGGACGACGCGTGACGGTCAAATCTGCCGCCATTTTTCTTAAAAGGCTGGATTTTCCCGATCCACGCCTGCCAAACACTAGATGATGTTGGCTTGATTTGGCGCGAAGTAAAACGCCAGGAGCGGGTTCAATAAATCTTTGCGCTCCAGCCGGGGTTGCACGCATAACTTCTTCGCAGAGAACAAGTAATTGATCCACTGCTTCAAGGCCTAGTTCAGACTCACCTTTAACTACTACTTTTGGCACGAGATTCCTCCAGCTGTGTTTTACTTTATTGTCCAGAATGGGACGGCGCGCGTTAACACACTAAATTTAATGAACAACGGATCGTTACATGCTTGTGCTTGTTTTGTCTACCCCAAAAACCGGGGGGTCCACATCAATCATGCGTGTATCTGCAAGAAGACGGCTAAGACGCGTCCGCTGACTTACCCGTTCGTCTGTATATACTGCTCTTCGCCGCGAAAAAACGCGGCCGGGTTTGGAAGCCCGTCGAAGTTCTGCGTCGAAAGCCGCAGTCACCGCACATGGTCTGCGGCTTTTCTGT
Source organism: Variovorax sp. 10N412 (assembly GCF_056394985.1). Lineage (NCBI taxonomy): Bacteria > Pseudomonadati > Pseudomonadota > Betaproteobacteria > Burkholderiales > Comamonadaceae > Variovorax > Variovorax sp. 10N412. Next base: position 214,799 of record NZ_JBFTIO010000008.1, on the reverse strand, counting down.
TTGCGCCTCCAGTTTTGGCGGCTCGAACGGGAAGGCGCAAGCCTTGCCGGTTCTCGTCAGAGCTTCCCGGTCTTCCAACCCGTTCGAGCTGCCGCCACCGTTTGGAAGCGGGTGCGGCGGTTGTTGCAAAACCGAAGTTCTGAAAGGCCTCCCATGGCTGAATCTGCATCCGCCCCCGCGCAACCCAGCGCCCGTCCCACTTCCCCCGCAACCGAGCTGAACGACCTCGTCATCCAAGCCTGCGACGACGCCGACAGCCTCGACGGCGTCATGCACGCCTACACAGCGCTGGAAAAACTCGTAGACACCGGCGCCTCTGCCGACAGCGAGGAGCCGAGCGGCCCCCAACTGAGCGCCTTGCTCGGCTTGCTCAACGAAAAGCTGATGGCCCGCATCGAAGCCATCAACGCCACGACCGGCGCCGTGCAAGCCGCCCTGCGAGGCGTCGCGCTTCACGCGCGCTGACGCAGCGGCAGCGCCAGCATTCAGGCAGCCGGCCCGCCCGGCTGCCCCACCTGACTCCCATTGCTCCGACCACCCGCGCTACTCCAGCGCAATCGCCTGACGTCAGACCAGGATCAGTGCCAGGCGGGCAATGGCTCGACCTTTCATCGACGTTGATCCAGCGGGTTGTAGAGCGGGTCGCCCCTCTGGCACGGACACTCGTGGGGGCATGCAGGCAAAAAGTCGATATCGACGCGTTTCACCAAGTTGCTTCCCGCTGGCGCAGGCATGGTGGCGACGTACCCTTTGGTGGGAATGTTGACTTCCCGCACGTCGAATTGCAGGTCTTCCTTGATGACCCTCGCAACATTTCTGGCGCGCCTGACCCCCAGGTTGCTCGCGTCGTGTTCGCCGAATGCAGCTTGCGTCGTCAAGAAAAGCGATTCGCGATTTGGATACTGCGTGCGGAGCACGGCAGTCCAGTTTGCGAGTTTGAGAACCTCCTTGGCCGGAACCGTTGCGGAGTTCCGCTCGAAGACGACGCCGATGCTTCTGATCGGGCTGCAGGCCAGTGCGGCTGGTGCGAGCAATACAGCGAGAGATGCGAAAAGGCACCCCCGAATGGTTTGCCGATGCCCGTTCATTTGGAAGCCTTTGGATCAACGCCAAGAATGTAGGCGGCGATGCTGTCTGCGTTGACCCGAAGCGCCTCAAGGTTCTGGCTGTTGACCTGACTTCTTGATTTGGCCGTGCCGTACCACGTGTCGTTCGCGCTGAATGTGTCGTCGAAGTGCGTGACCTCATGAATCAAGGTCAAGAGTCTGGAGTCGCCGTCGCGAACCTTGTCGGTTCCGAAGATGACGCGGTTGTCGTGCTCGAACTCGCAGTAGGGCAGCGCAATCGCGATGGTGTGGGTCGCTGTGTCTGGCTTGCATACCGCCGCAACGGTGCCGCGACCGTTGTCCATAACGCAGGTCACCAACTTTCCACTCGCTGTGAAGCGAACGAAGTTTTTCCATTCCAGTCCCTGAAGCACGCGAACGCATGCCGCCAAGCCTTTGCGCAGGTGTTCACGCGTGCTCTGGTCGGCGATGCCAAACCACATCCTGACGCGAGCCTGGGCTTCCTCGTCCCAACGCTCCAGTTCGGGGAGACGTTTCTTTGTGATGTAGTCGACTGCCATGTCGCGCAGTTTCAAAGTCGAGGTCGCGAACTCCTTGTTGGTCATGTTCGGGCAGATGTTCTCGGTCTGTTCGGCCTCCGGTGGGTGGGTGACGGCGGCGTCAACCGTCTTCTTGAACGCGGCCATCTCCAGTCCCGGAGTGGTCGCTGCGTCGGTGGCAAGTGCTGCGGCATAGGTGGTTGCTCCAAGCGCGTTCGCATCGTCATCGTCGTATGTCGCCGTCTGCTGCAGCACAGAAAGCAGCGGCTGCGGTACCTGGCAGTGGCAAAGGACGACGTCGCCCTCCAGCGCTACCTCCGATATGAACAGCGCCCGCCGCGGCCCACCCGCCTTGGCGATGATGCCGACGCTGTTGCACCCCTCGCAATACGCCCTGCCGCCGATCAGCGCGGCTCGGTGGCCATACAGATCGAACATCGGCCCGTCGTACGGCAGCACCCGGCCGCCGGGTGCCGGCGGATCGCCGACCACGAGAATTTTTCGCATCATCTTGGAACCTCCCAGTTGTGGTCTGGGGGTTCTAGAAGGATGCGGCCGATGACACTGTGGCCCAGTGTCAACCGGCCTGAACTTTGTCACGCTGGTAGCGGTTTCGTTCAAGGCGGTTGCTGATTGGCCGCACACCAGCCGCGTGTGAACAGGGCGTCGGGTGCTCCCCGCAGCGAAATAAAGGAGGAGCGAAGCGGGGGACATTCGCGGAGGGGAGTACCCGGCGTCCTGTGCACCCGCCCTGAACAACAGGCCTCCCAACGAGCGCCCGACAAGCAAAGCTACCTGTTCTCGGGTATGGCCTTCCCCCCCACCCTGACATACCATCGCCAGCGACAAAAATTGACACAAGGGTTGCGCAGATGGAACAACAGCAGTCGGTGCGAAGCCACCTCCGGACCAGGCGTGCCCTGCGCATTGGTACCGCACTGGCAGCCCTGTTCATCGCCGGCTGCGGCGGAGGCGGTGGCAGCGGCGCAGGCACCGGTTTCCTGCCCATCGTCTCCCCGCCGCCTGCGGCTCCCCCCACCAGCTTCACCATCGGCGGCACCGCCACCGGCCTTGCAGGCACCGTCGTCCTGCGCAACAACGACAAAGACGACCTGAAGCTCATGGCCGATGGCGCCTTCGTCTTCGCCACCGGCGTCGTCACCGGCAACCCCTACGCCGTCACCGTCGCCAAGCAACCCGAGGGCCAGACCTGCGCCGTCAGCGCGGCCCAGGGCACCGTCGCCGGCGCGAACGTGGGCGACGTGCGCGTGGTCTGTGCCGCGCAGACCTACGCCATCGGCGGCACGGTCAGTGGCCTGGCCGCCTCGGGCACGCTGGTGCTGCGCAACAACGGCGCCGACGAACTGAGCGTGTCGGCCAACGGCGGCTTCAGCTTTGCGCAGGCGCTGCCGCATGGCGCGGCCTTCGACGTGACGGTGCGCACGCAGCCGGCGGGGCAGCTCTGCACGCTGGCCGACGCGAGCGGCATCGCCACCGCGCCGGTCACGGCCATCGCCGCGACCTGCGTGGCAGACCCGGCGCTCGCGCCGCCGCCCGTTCCCGCGGTGCCTTCGGTGGCGTATGCGCCCAAGGCGTTTCTGTTCAGCTGGGCGGCGGTGCCCCAGGCCACGTACTACCGGCTCGGCGAAGACCCGACGAGCAGCGGCGTCTTCAGCGTGCTGGCCGGCAACCTTGCCGGCACCACCTACGCGCGGCAGAACCTGGTACTGACCGCGCCGCCCGCCGCCTACCGCTATGCGCTGCAGGCCTGCAACGCCAACGGCTGCAGCCCGTGGTCGGCGCCGGTGCTGCCCGACGCGACACAGGCCATCGGCTACTTCAAGCGGCCGGCGGGCCTCCTGGGCAGCTCCAGCCTGGGCCAGGGCCGCAACGCCGTCGCGCTCACGCCCGACGGGCTCGTGATGGCCGTGGCCGACAGGCTGGCGAACGCGGTCCACCTCTACAACAACGACGCGGGCAGCTGGCGCTGGACGCAGACGCTGGTGTGGCCCGACGCCGCGCCGGGCAGCATCAGCCTGTCGGGCGAGGGCACCCTGCTTGCAGGGCGCAATCAGAGCGGCGCCATTCCGGGTGGCCAGGTCGAGGTGTACCTGCGCGGGCCGCAGGGGTGGACGCACAGCGAGACGTGGACGTCAACGGCGCCTCGCAGCCTCGGCGATTTCGGCGCGGCGGTGAGCGTGTCGCGCGACGGCTCGGCGGCCGTGGTGTCGGAGTACGGCGTCACGGGGCCGGGCAATTTTTATGTGTACCGCAGGACCGCGGGCCAGTGGGCGCTGGAGCAGCGCATCGACGCGCCGAGCGGCCAGGGCGGCTCGCTCTTCGGCGCCTCGGCCACGATCTCCCTGGACGGCGGCACGATCGCGGTCGGCTCGCAGTACGAAGACGTGGGCGGCCTCGCCAAGGCCGGCGCGGCGTACGTGTACAGGCAGGCCATCGGCCCCGGAACATGGACCCTGAACACGCGCCTCGCGCCGCCCGCGTCGGCGGCCGGCGCCTGGTTCGGCGGCTCCGTCGCCATGTCGGGCAACGGCGACGTGGTGACCGTGGGCGCAGCCCGCGACGAAGACGCCGGCTACACGGCGGCCGGCGCGCTGTACGTGTACCGCCGGGTCGGCGCGGGCTACCAGCTGGAGCAGCGCATCTCCGCGCCCTTTCCGCAGCAGGAGGCCCGCTTCGGCGCCAACGGCACGGCGGTCTCCGACGACGGCTCGTTGATCGCCGTTGGGAGCTTCGTCGACGGCGCGGCGTCCGCTGGCGTGAACGGCAGCATGGTGCCAGCAGGGGCCCAATCGGGCGCTGTCATGCTCTTCGAGAAGCGCGCACCGGCGTGGCAGCTGAAGACCTTCGTGAAGGCCCCCAACCCGGGCAGCGGCGATGCCTTCGGCTACGGACTGGCGCTGTCGGCGTACGGCACGACGCTGGCGGTCTCGGCGATCTGGGAGGCAAGCAGCGCGACGGGCATCGGGGGCGACCAGTCGGACAACGCCGCGCCAAATTCGGGGGCGGTGTACCTGTATTGAAGGGGCGGGCGGCCCGGCGCACTCGCGCAGAAAAAAATATCCGCATCGGGTGCATCCGAACGCGCCCCTGGCGTGTAGACCCCTCAGCAGCGAGGAGCTGCTGACCTTCTACAACCCCAGGAGTAATTCCATGCACACCACCCGTTCGATCGCCGTGCTCGGCGCCGTTTCCGCCGCAGCTTTCCTGACGGCCTGTGGCTCGATGTCGATGGCCCCCACGTTCAACCAGTCGAGCCTGCCGCCCACCATCCAGGTGCCGGCCGGCAACAAGGTCGCCATGGAAACCGTGGGCAAGGGCGACATCACCTACGAATGCCGCGACAAGGCCAACGCCCCCGGCCAGACCGAATGGGTGTTCGTCGGCCCCGACGCCAAGCTCATGGACCGCAGCGGCAAGCAGGTCGGCAAGTACTACGGCCCGCCCGCTACCTGGGAATCGATGGACGGCTCCAAGCTGACCGCCACGCAGCTGGCCGTTGCGCCGTCGGGCCCGACCAGCCTGCCGTTCCAGCTCGTCAAGGCCAACCCCGCCATGGGCTCGGGCGCCATGACCGGCGTGACCTACATCCAGCGCGTGGCCCTGCAAGGCGGCGTGGCACCTGCGGCCATGCCCTGCACCCCGGCCACCAAGGGCCAGAAGCAGGTCGTGCAGTACCAGGCTGACTACATCTTCTGGAAGGCGTCCTGATCCGGGGGTGAATGCGCGGCGGGGCCGCCGGGTCCGACTACCATCGGGGCCTTGCCCACCCCCCCGCCGCCGACCTTGCCCGCCGCAGAACCCTTCGACTACGACGCCGCTCTCATGGCCTGCGCCCGCGGCGACCGCCAGGCCCTGCAGCAGCTGTACCAGCGCGAGGGCCGCTACCTGATGGGCGTGGCCCTGCGCATCGTGCGCCAGCGCCAGCAGGCCGAAGACGTGCTGCACGACGCCTTTCTCAGCATCTGGCAGCGCGCCGAAAGCTTCAACCCTGCCCGCGGCGAAGGCCGCGGCTGGATCTACAGCGTGGTGCGCAATGCCGCGCTGAACATGGTGCGCAGCGGCGCGCGCCAGGTGCATGTGAGCGAAGAGGCGGCGGAAGTCATCGACGACCAGGCCGCGCTGGCGGCCTATGCCTCGTCGGCCGACCCGTTCGAGCTGCGCGCCGACCTGGGCAAGCTCGAAGGCTGCCTGGGCGGGCTGGAGCCGGCGCGGCGCGACTGCATCCTGTATGCGTACGTGGAAGGCTGCTCGCACGGCGAGATTGCCGAGCGGCTGCAAACGCCGCTGGGCACGGTCAAGTCGTGGATTCAGCGCGGCATGCGCACGCTGCGGGAGTGCATGGCATGAGCACGACCCCTGGCAACGGCATCAGCAAAGATTTCGAAGACATCGACGCACTGGCGGGCGAGTACGTGCTGGGCACGCTGTCGGCCAGTGCCCGCGCCGCGGTCGACGCCCGCATGCGCACCGAGCCCGCGTTGCGCGACGCCGTGCAGGCCTGGGAAGCACGCCTGCTGCCGCTGACCGCGCTCGCGCCGCCGGTCGAGCCGTCGCCCGCGCTGTGGTCGCGCATCGAACAGAGCCTCGGGCCTGTGGCCAGCAGCGCCGCGGCACCCAAGGCCGCACCGGCGCGCGCATCTGGCCTCGCCAGCTGGTGGAACAACCTGAACCTGTGGCGCGGCCTGGCCGCCGGCGGTTTCGCCGCTGCCGCGCTGATGGTGGCCGTGATGGTCACGCGCCCGCTGCCTTCGCCGCAGTACATGGTGGTGCTGGTCGCCCCGCAGGACAAGGCGCCCGGCTGGGTGATCCAGACCAGTTCGTCGCGCCAGCTGAGCCTGGTGCCGCTGGGCACTTTCGAGGTGCCGCCGCAGAAGACGCTGCAGTTCTGGACCAAGGCCGACCAGTGGCGCGGCCCGGTGTCGCTGGGCCTGGTGAAGCAGCAGGGCCAGACGCTGCGCATTCCCATCGACAAGCTGCCGCCGCTGGAGCCCAACCAGCTGTTCGAGCTGACGCTGGAGCCCGAGAACGGCTCGCCGACCGACCGGCCGACCGGGCCGATCCAGTTCATCGGGCGTGCGGTGAAGGTGCTGTAGCCGGCGACGCGTTTGCGTTTGCATTTGCCTTGCTCCTTCCCCCTCTGGGGGAAGGCCGGGATGGGGGCAGGCAGAGCGCCTGGTGGGTACGCCGCTGGCCCCCACCCCAGCCCTCCCTCGGGAGGGGAGGGAGAAAAACCTTGGGTCCGTCGCTGTTGACCAGGCGCTCTACAGGCTGCGCGCGGCTTAGTCCTCGCCCTTCAGCACCGACTGCGCAGCGGTTCGCACGCGCTCGTCGGTGTCGTGCTGCGCAGCGTGTGCCACCGCCGCATGCCAGGGCAAGCCTTCGGCTTTCCATTCGCCGATGGCCATGGCGGCCGTCCATCGCACGTCGGCATCGTCGTCTTTCAGCAGGCGCTCGGCCAGCACCGGCAGCACGCGCTGGCCGACGGCGCTGCCCGCGCCGCGCTCCCAGCACAGGTTGGCCGCGTGCCGGCGCATGAAGGCGTGCGGCGACGCGAGCCCGCGCAACACCTCGTCGACCTCGCCGGGGCGCAGGGCGCAGTAGCCGCTGCCGGGGCTGAGGATGTCGAGCGCCAGGGCGACCGTGGCGGGCGGGCCCTCGAGCAAGGCCTGCAGCGGCCCGTAGTCCAGCGGCAGCGGTGTGGGGTCGCGAAACGACGAGTAGGGCGCGCACAGGCCTTCGACGGCCATCCTGGCGGCGTCCGGCAGGCTGTCTGCGTGCTGTGGCTGTTGCGCCAGCAGCGCCAGCAGCCAGTCGCTCTGCCCCAGGTACGCCAGCGCCCGCGCGGCCCAGGCGCGAGCGGGTTCGTCGCGTGATTTCGCCATTTGCGTCTTCAGCGCGTCCAGCACTTCGGGCGTGGCCACGCCGATGGCGCCCAGCAGCAGGGCGCTGTCCCACCCGCGTTTGCTCTTGCCCTTGCCGTCGCCCATGCGCGCGAGCAGTGCGGGCACGGCGGGCGCGCCGATGGCGGCCAGCTGCTTTCTGGCTTCTTCGGAGCCGATGGCGCCGACTTCGCGGTCCAGGCGGGCGACCAGGAACTCGACGCGCTCGGCGACAGGCAGCGCGGCCACGCGGGCGCGTTCGCGGTCGTCGCGGGCGTCTTTCTGGAAGATGCGCTCGAAAGTCGCATCGCCGAGGCAGCGCCGGGCCAGCGCGGTGGCGTATTCCTCGTCGTTCACGAACATGACGAAGTCGGGCGTGAGCTGGGGCGCGTCGCCGAGGGCTTCGCGCACCTTTTGCGAGGCCGACACCAGCATGTCGAAGCAGTCTTTCTCGGCCTGCAGCCAATCGGCGCGCGAGCCTTGGCGGGCGGTCTTGTCCGCGGCGTCGGCGGCTTGCTGGAGCGCGTCGCTTTCGAAATCGACCAACTCGTGCGCCCAGTCGGCCGGGTTCCAGTCGGCGTCCCAGAAGTCGTCGGAAGACTGGTCTTCGTTCTCGCGCGCCGATACCGCGTTGGCGCCCAGCGAGGGCAGGGTGATGACGCCGTCGCACTCGCGGTACACACCATGGAAGGCGGCCACGTAGAACCGGTCGTTGGGGTTCTGCGCCATTAGTTCGCGCAGTGCGCGCAGGGCGTCCTCGACGATCAACGGTTCCAGCGCTTTCCAGTGGTTCATGCAGGCCTCTCCCTCGGGGTCTCGTTTGGGCCTGCGATCGTAAAGGGCGGTGCCGGTGGCGATAATCCCGAGATGCGAATCCGCTTTACCAAGATGCAGGGCGCCGGCAACGATTTCGTCGTGCTGGACGAAACACGCGGCACGCTGGGCCTCAGCGCCGCGCAATACCGCTTTCTGGCCGACCGCCATTTCGGCGTCGGCGCCGACCAGATCCTTACCGTGAGGCCATCGCCCGCGGAAGGCATCGACTTCCAGTACGTCATTCACAACGCCGACGGCGGCGAGGTGGAGCAGTGCGGCAACGGCGCGCGCTGCTTCATGCGCTTCGTCAGCGAACACAAGCTCACCGACAAAAGCGAAGTGCGCGTGCAGACGCTGGCCGGCGTCATCGCCCCGCGCATGGGCGCCGACGGCCGCGTGACGGTCGACATGGGCGCGCCGGTGTTCGAGCCCGCGCGCGTGCCCTTCGATGCGGCCGGGCTCGATGCGCAGCCCGACGGTTCATGGGAAAAGTGGCACCTTGCCCTTGGTACACATGCGAGCAGCGCTATCGTTTCGGTAGCGGTGCTGTCCATGGGCAACCCGCACGCGGTGCAGGTGGTCGACAACGTCGACACCGCCCCGGTGGCCGAGCAGGGCCCGCTCATCGAGCACCACCCGCGTTTTCCGCAGCGGGTGAACGCGGGCTTCATGCAGGTGGTGGACCGCACGCACATCCGGCTGCGGGTGTTCGAGCGCGGCGCCGGCGAAACGCTGGCCTGCGGCACGGGTGCCTGCGCGGCGGTGGTGGCGGGCATCCGGCTCGGCCTGCTGGACCGCAGGGTCGACGTGCAGACGCACGGCGGCATTCTCACGATCGAGTGGCAGGGCGAGGGTCAGCCGGTGCTGATGACGGGCCCGGCCACCACGGTTTTCGAAGGCGACATCGAGGTTCCCGACTTGACATGACTTCCTCCTCCAATAACAACGACGCCAACGCCATGAACCCGATCACCGAGGACGACATCGCCAACTACCTGGCGAACACCCCCGACTTCTTCGAGCGCCATGCCCAGCTGCTGGCGCAGGTGCAGCTCACCAGCCCGCACGGCAACCGCGCCGTGAGCCTTCAGGAGCGCCAGGCCGAGATGCTGCGCGAGAAGATCAAGGCGCTGGAGCATCGCCTGATGGACATGGTGCGCCACGGCACCGAGAACGTGGTCATTGCCGACCGCCTGCAGCGCTGGACCAAGGGCCTACTGACCACGCGCGACCCGCGCAGCCTGCCGTACCGCATCGCGGTCGACCTGCAGTCGCTGTTCCTGGTACCGCAGACGGCCATCAAGGTGTGGGACTGCAGCAGCGAATACCTGAACGAAGCCTATGCCCAGTGGGTGAGCGACGACGTGAAGGCACTGGCCACTTCGCTGACCTCGCCGTACTGCGGCCTGAACTCGGGCTTCGAGGCGGCCGACTGGCTGCCCGAGCCCAAGTCGGCCCAGTCGATCGCGCTGATTCCGCTGCGTGCCGACGCCGAGTCGCCGGCCTTCGGCATGCTGGTGCTGGCGTCGCCCGACGCGCAGCGCTTCAACGCCGAGATGGGCACCGACTTTCTGGAGCGCATCGCCGAGCTGGCCTCGGGCGGACTGTCGCGGCTGCGTCCTTGAGCCGTCCGCGCGGGTTGCGGCGCCGCTTGCAGGTCTTGCTGGCTGGCGTGCTGCTGGGCGGGGTGCTGGCGTACGCCGCCATCGGGGCCTTCGTGTGGTGGCAGGCCGAAGAGCTGTTGGCCAACCCGCCGCAGCGAGTGGCCGACGCGGCGCTGGTGCTGGGCAGCCGCGCCTATCTGGACGGCAAGCCGCACCCGTGCCTGTCGGGCCGGGTCGATACGGCGGTGGCGCTGGCCAAGGCCGGCGTCGTCAAGCAGCTCGCCTTCACGGGCGGGGTGGATTCCGAAGACGGCCGCATCGAGGCCAAGGTGATGCAGGAGCGCGCCGTGGCGCAGGGCTTTGCCGGGCCGATGCTGCTGGAGCCCGCGTCTACCTCGACGCGGCAGAACCTGTCGCTGTCGCTCCCGCTGCTGCAGGTGGCCGGGGTGCGCAGCGTGGTGATCGTGTCGGAGCCCTTCCACCTGTGGCGCGTGCAGCGGCTGGTGAAGATGAGCGGTTTCGACCGCAGCTTCGACGTGCAGTACGCGGCGGCGCCCACCTCGTGCTGGAACGCGCTGGGGCCGTTGTCGAAGGGCGCGTTGCGCGAGCCGGCGGCCATCGTGAACAATGCCTTCCGTGGATTCCTCTTCTGAAGCCGCGCTTCCGGCCGATTCGGGCTGGATCGACAAGTACCTCGCGCATGTGCGCGTGGAGCGCCGGCTTGCGGCGCGCACTGTCGAGCTCTATGCCTTTCATTTGAAGGCGCTGACCGACAACGCGGCCGAGGCCGGGCTGACGCTGGACCGCGTGCAGACCGCCCACATCCGCCGCTGGATGACCCGGCTGCACAGCGCCGGGCGCGAGCCGCGCGGCATTGCGCTGGTGCTGTCGTGCTGGCGCAGCTTCTACCGCTGGCTGGGCCATGAAGGCCTGATCGGCTTCAACCCGGTGCAGGACGTGCATGCGCCCAAGGCGGGCCGGCCGCTGCCCAAGGCGCTGGGCGTGGACGACGCGGTGCGTCTGGCCGAGCTGTACGACCCCGAGGCCGACCCCTGGACCGAGACGCGCGACGGCGCCATCGTCGAGGTGCTGTACGGCTGCGGCCTGCGCGTGAGCGAGCTCACGGGGCTCGACGCCCAGGCCAGCCACACGGCGCGCGGCTGGATCGACCTGGACGCGGGCGAGGCCACCGTGCTGGGCAAGGGCAGCAAGCGCCGCATCGTGCCACTGGGCAGCAAGGCGGCCGAGGCGGTGCGCGACTGGCTCGCGGTGCGCGGCAACTGCGCGGCCATCACCGTGGCGCAGGTGCGCGACCCACAGGCGGCCGCGGCCCTGTTCATCAGCGCCAAGGGCGTGCGCATGTCGTCGCAAGCGGTGTGGAAGCTGTTGCGCGAGCGCAGCCTGAAGGCCGGCCTGGCCGCGCCGGTGCACCCGCACATGCTTCGCCATTCGTTCGCCAGCCACGTGCTGCAGTCGAGCAGCGACCTGCGCGCGGTGCAGGAGTTGCTGGGGCACGCGAGCATCGCGACCACACAGATCTATACACGGCTGGACTTCCAGCACCTGGCCAAGGTCTATGACCAGGCCCATCCGCGGGCTAAAGCAAAAAAAGAAAATTAAGAGTTGCGAGAAATGGCTCTACGGGGTTTCTAGCCGCGGTGATGCTTGTGCCATTCGCTGCACAGTTTCTTGAATGAGCGACTTGAATCAAATGCTTGTTGAAGATCCATGCGCGCTGAAAATGCAGGCTGATCAGTTGTCTCGTTGTACCCCGCTCCGCCCATTCTTCTGCTTAACCAACCTTTGGCGTTCCTTGGAATCTCAGGGGCGGCGGCATCTATTGGGTTGTCAAGAACGAAGTTGCGCATTCCATGTAAAGACGGCGCTGCGGCGATGAACCAAGCTTCATATTCGCGATTTGCCAGCACTACTGAGACTTGGCGATGGGGCACGATTTCTTGTGCACGTCTAAGAATTTCGGCGCCACGGGTGGCGGGGCAATCGTCGTCGGCATCCAGTAACACCAGCACCCAGCCGTTATCTTCACACTTCGCCGCCGCAAGCAGCAAGTGCCTACGGAATTCTGCCTCTCGGTTCAAAAATCGATCTTTGTAGACACGAATTGGTGCAGGTATCCGTGCGGGCAATTCAGGTGTTTGCCATTCGCATAGTCGACGAAGCAAAATAGGCACAGCGGCCACTTCACCGTCGCCCTCAACGATGCAAGCTACGTTGATCAAGATGCGACTCGCCCAAATAGCTCGACCTGTTTTTGACTCTGTGCTTCCAAGATCGTGCGATCAGGGACTAATTGATTCATGCGCAAGAGCTCGCCCGCAGAAAAAAGATGGTTTCGCATCGACTCGCGTGACGCAAGATCCAGCGGACCGATCTTGGTTTCTCCGCCTTCTGATACGACTGCTAGAAGCGCGCTTGCATCCAAGTTTCTGTCGTCCAAGAGGTCCGGACTATGGCTCGTCACTATCACTTGAGTCTTCTTGGATGCTCGAATCAATGCCTCTCGCAATGCTGCACTAGCAGCTGGATGAAGTGCGGTTTCCGGCTCTTCAACTCCTATCAGCGAAGGCGCGTAGTCTCGATTGCTTTGAAATAGAGCTGTTAAGACGCCGAGTGCGCGCAGTGTTCCATCCGACATGTTTTGCGCCAAGAAGCGCCAAGGATGCTTCGAGCCGGCCATGTCTTGGCGAAACTCCAAAGTCTCCATCGGACCAATTTTCTTTCGTTCCACGCCCTGAACCATGGGGGCCACAGTTTGCAAGTACTCTTGGATCACAATCATGGCATCGGGTGCGAATCTTTCAAGATGCCCAATGACACTGGCAATGTTTTCTCCCACAGGCTTGAGCAGCCGACCGTCTTGAGGGCTCTGCATTTCTCGCATCAACTTTGGGTTCAAGTTGTAGAACCCCATTGACGTCAGAGCATCAAAAACAGGACGAAATGTGGTGAGGCCTGAAAGGCTGACCAGTGCGAGACGGTCCGAAGTCACCGCTGGAAAGGTGGGCTCGCTGCTTCGTTTGAGGACGCCACGCTCGATTCGAAAGAATGGACCCTTTCCAACTCCACCGATCGCACACTCTTCAGTTTGCACTTCGTGGCCGAGCCCTTGACGTGTTCCTACTTCGAACGCGTAGTGACCTGGTGTGCCGTCGTTCAGCACAAACTCCAACCGGATGCCAAAATGAGTTGGATGCCCATTTGATCGTCTGCGGACCTCAGATAAGCCCCCTCGCTTGTTCAACGCGTTGTCTAACGATCCTGTCAAGGCATCGCCCACTAGATGAAGCGCATCGAGAAAGTTGCTCTTACCGGAGCCATTTGCCCCGACCAGATACGTCAGCGGGCCGAGACCGACGTCGCAACTGCCGATGCTTCGATAGTTTCGCAGCACGACGCGGTTGAGAAAAATTGGAGCGCTCACCTTGAGGGCCTTTCGGATTCGAATGTCGCTGAAAATGCCGGGTGGCAAGTATCCAGCGCTGTGTAGCTAACGTAGTTTCGCACGTGGGATCGTGATCAACGTTTCCGTCACTGTGGACGCCGGAACTGCCAGCAAAGATTTATCAAAAATGAAAACCCTTCGCCTCAAACCCGGCAAGGAGCGCTCGCTCCTGCGCCGACACCCCTGGGTCTTCGAATCGGCCATTGCGCGCGGCGGCGCCGACTCCGGCGAAACGGTGCGCGTGGAATCGCACGAGGGCGCCTTCCTGGCCTGGGCCGCGTTCAGCGCGGAATCGAAGATCCGCGCGCGGGCGTGGAGCTTTGTCGAAACGCAGCGCATCGACGCGGCGTTTCTCGCGTCGGTGTGCGTGCGCGCAGTAAAGGCCCGGAGCCTGTTCGACCTGCAGAGCGACGGTGTGCGCATCGTCCACGGCGAGGCCGACGGCCTGCCGGGGCTGATCGTCGACCGCTACGGCAGCGGACCTGACGGGGTGCTGGTGGCGCAGTTTCTCTCGGCCGGCGTGGAGCGCTGGAAGGACGTGCTGGCCGATGCGCTGCTCGCCGCCACGGGCCTCACCAGGCTTTATGAGCGCTCCGACGCCAGCGGGCGCGAGCGCGAAGGGCTCAAGCCCGTCACGGGCTGGCTGCGCGGGGAGGGCGCCACCGAGATCGCCATTCGCGAGCACGACTGGCGGCTGGGGCTGAACATCGCGACCGGCCACAAGACCGGCTTCTATCTCGACCAGCGCGACAGCCGCCAGCGCTTTGCCGAGCTGGCGAAGCACCGGCGCTTCAAGCGCGTGCTGAACTGCTTTTGCTACACGGGCGGCTTCACCGTGGCGGCGCTGGCCGGGCTCAAGGCCGCGGGCGCGCTCGACGGGGCCGAGCTGGTGTCGGTCGATTCGTCGCTGCCGGCGCTGAACCTGGCGCGCGCCAACGTCGCGCTCAACGGCTTCGGCGGCGAGGGTTCGGGGGTGAAGACGGAGTTTCTCGACGCCAACGTCAACACCCTGCTGCGCGAGTTTGTCGACCAGGGCCGCACCTTCGACGCCATCGTGCTCGACCCGCCCAAGTTCGCGCCCACCGTGGCGCACGCCGAGCGTGCCGCGCGGGCCTACAAGGACATCAACCGCCTGGCGCTGAAGATCCTGGAGCCGGGCGGCGTGCTGCTGACCTTCTCGTGCTCGGGCGGCATCGGCGCCGACCTGTTCCACAAGATCGTGGCCTCGGCGGGGCTGGACGCGGGGGTGGACGGCTACATCAGCGAGCGCCTGGGCGCGGCGCCCGACCATCCGATGACCATCGAGTTCCCCGAGGGCGAGTACCTGAAGGGGCTGGTGGTGGTCAGGAAGCCGCTCTGACACAGGGTCTGACACTTCCTTGACCCCTTCGCCAACGCAACTCAGTGGCATTGGCTAAACTTCCCGCCACGCCTTTTTCGGCTCTTTTCCTGTTTTCCGCTTCCGGAGCACTCCCCCCATGGCCCTCATTCCCGCGACCATCCTGACCGGCTTTCTCGGCTCGGGCAAAACCACGCTGCTCAAGCGCATCCTGACCGAGGCCCACGGCCAGAAGATCGCGGTCATCGAGAACGAGTTCGGCGAAGAGAACATCGACAGCGACATCCTGGTGACGGAGTCTAAAGAGCAGATCGTGCAAATGAGCAACGGCTGCGTGTGCTGCACCATCCGCGAAGACCTGCGCGAAGCGCTGCAGCTGCTGGCCGCCAAGAAGCGCCAGGGCCTGCTGGACTTCGACCGCGTGGTCATCGAAACCACGGGCCTGGCCGACCCCGGCCCGGTGGCGCAGACCTTCTTCATGGACGACGAGATCGCCGAGAGCTACCTGCTCGACTCGATCCTGACGCTGGTGGACGCCAAGCACGCGCCGCAGCAGCTCAACGACCGCCAGGAAGCGCGCCGCCAGGTGGGCTTTGCCGACCAGATCTTCATCAGCAAGAGCGAGCTGGTGTCGGCCGAGGAAACCGAGGCGCTCATCCACCGCCTGAAGCACATGAACCCGCGCGCGCCGCAGCAGAAGGCGCACTTCGGCGACGTTCCGCTGAAGGACATCTTCGACCTGCGCGGCTTCAACCTGAACGCCAAGCTGGACATCGACCCCGACTTCCTGAAGGAAGACGACCACGGCCACGATCATCACGACCATGACCACGCGCATGGCGAGGCCTGCGACCACCCCTCGCACAAGCACGAAGGCCACGGCCACCATCACCACACCGACGACGACGTGAAGAGCTTCGTCTACAAGGCCGACCGCCCCTTCGACCCGGCCAAGCTGGAAGACTTTCTGGGCGCCATCGTCAACATCTACGGCCCGCGCATGCTGCGCTACAAGGGCGTGCTGAGCATGAAGGGCACCGAGCGCAAGGTGATCTTCCAGGGCGTGCACCAGCTGATGGGCAGCGACCTGGGCCCGGAATGGGGCAAGGACGAAGCGCGCCAGAGCCGCATGGTGTTCATCGGCATCGAGCTGCCGCGCGAAATCCTGGAGCAGGGCTTGGAGCAGTGCCTGGTGTGAGCCGCTGAATTGCTTTGCTCCTTCCCCCGCTGGGGGAAGGTTGGGAAGGTTGGGATGGAGGCAGGCCTTCGATCAGGCGCTGTGTTTTCCGGGGAGGCCGTCGTGCCCCCACCCCGGCCCTCCCCCAGCGGGGGAGGGAGAGATCGCTAGTTGCCCGGCGCGCCCAGCGGCTTGCCGTTGATCTTCAGGCTGCCTTCGGTGAACTCGATCTGGCCGGTCACGTCGTCGCCGTCGCGCTTCACGAAGCCCTTTTCCTCCCCTTGCTCGACTAGGCCGGCCACCATTTCGGGAGGAGGCGTCTGGCCGCTCTCGGCGCCGGTTTCGGCCAGCTTCTCGAGCCACTTCATGGGCAGGCGGGCATTGGCCTTGAGCGCGCCGCGCTTCATCAGCAAGGCGGTGCCGGGCAGTTGCAGGTCTTCGTCGGTCACACCGGCCATGCCGGCCATGTAGCTGATCTCGCCGCGCTTGCCGTCGATCTCGACCACCATCTTGTCGATGCCGGCTTCAGGGCTGTACTTGGCCATGGCCTTGAGGTCGGGGGCCAGCTGGTCGGCCAGGGCCTGCATCGCGGCCTGCGCGGCCTTGCTGCCGCCCTTGCCGCAGCCGTTGACGGCGCTGGACTGCATCCAGGCGTCGGCCAGCTTCTTGTAGGTGGCGGCGTGGATGCGGCGCGCGCTGCTGGTCAGCTCGAACTTGTCGATCTTGGTCTCGCCGATCTTGCCGGTGCCCTTGACGGTGCCGCCGGACGCGTAGAGGCCGTCCTTGATGCTGGCTTCGCCGAGCAGGTCGAGGCCCTGCAGCAGCACGGTGGTCACGATCTTGGGCGGGGTGTCGGCCGGCACGGCCGAGGCGCCCAGCGGGCCGCCGGTCTTCCTGACGACGAGCTCGAGCGTGTCGAGCTTGCCCTCGGTCTTGCCGGTGGACAGGAACCAGCCGGCGCTGCTGTCCATGTCGGCCTTGGCGGTGAGCTTGCCCATCTTCATGGTGGTGCCGGTGGGCGCGTCGCTGAAGTCCAGGCCGGGCATGGTCATGTCGTAGCGCACCTGGGTGCGCGCGGCGTTCACTTCCATGCGGGCCTGCGCGCCTTGCCAGGCGAACTGGCCCTTGCCTTCTTCGGTCAGCTTGGCGGGAGCGACGACCAGGTCGGTGGTGAAGGCGCCGCCGAAGCCGACCTTGGTGTGCGAGGTCAGGGGCTTGGCCTCGCCGAACAGCTTCTTCAGGTCGTCCTGGGTCTTGGCGTCGAGCACCAGTTCGCTGTCGATGGTGGCGGCCGCGAGCGAGCCGCCGGCGATCGGGCCGTGGTGGATGGTGTCGCGGATGGTGATGCGCAGCGGCTTGGGCGGCTTGGCGTCGGCTTCTTCTTCGTCGTCGTCGGCGTCCGCTTGCTCGCCTTCGGCCGGCTTGGCCGGGGTGGCGGGGGTGGCTGCGGTTGCATCGGCCGCGCAGCCGATCTCCAGGGTCACGGTGCTGACGGCGCCGAGAAAGCCGCGCTCGTACTGGCGCTCGATCACGCGCACCAGCGCGGTCTGCTTGGGCAGCTCTGCGAAGGCGCTGTCGTAGCGCGACTTGACCTGCGACCCGGCGTACCAGGTGCTGCCGCCGTAGGCCACCACGATGGCTGCGGCCAGGACGCCCAAAACTGCTTTCTTGCTCAAGGTTCTTCTCTCTTTTATGTCGAATGATGGGATAAGCCCCCACTGCCGAATGGGCAAACCAGGGCAGGGCGCGGGCCTGCGTTGTCCCCCCGACAACGCCGCGCGATGCTAACGGAGTTGCCGGCGGCGCCGACCGGCGGGCACGGACAACGCGCGCGTCGGCGAGTTCTCTATACAATCGCGCGCCTGTTCCGCCAGCCACGCCTCGTCCACATGGAAGAGATGTGACTTGTGGCACGGGGCTCCGCACGTTTCTGGCGGGCTTTCGGGGGTATAACCCCGGGGTTCGTCACTGGCGAGCACCCGACAACGGAGACACCGCGCGGCCTGAAGGCCGCAGGGTCTCCATGGGAGGAGACACCCAGTGAAAGCGCGTTCCAGTTCGTCAAAGGAGCCAGTCACCGTGAAGAAACCCGCCGCCAAGGCCACGCCAGCAACCAAGCCCGCCACCAAGAAGGCGCCGGCTGCGAAGCAGGCTGTACCTGCGGCAAAAAAGGTTTCCGCTGCTGCACTCGACTCCGCCGCGAACGAGAAAAGCGCCTCCAAAAAGCCCGCAGCACCACCGGCCAAGGCCGAGACCGCTGCGAAGAAGTCCGCCAAGCCTGCCACTGCTGCAACCAAGACCGCAGGCGCGGGTCCATCGTCATCCAAACCTGTCGGCCGCCCTGCTGCCGTTCCTTCTGCCCCCCCGAGTCCCATGAAAAAAACGGCTGCCGCCTCCACTTCCGCCCCGGCGACACCCTCGATGCCCGCTCAAACCGCCACGCCCGCTCCCGCGCGTGGTGGCCGCGTGTCCCGGCTGTCGCAATTGACCGTTCCCTCGATGCCGCAGTCCGTGGCATCGACCGCCGCCAAGTCCAGCTTCTCGCAGGCACCTTCCACCGCGCTGGTGCCGCCGCCGCCCCTGGCCGTGAAGAAGGACCCGAAGCTGGCCAACAACTGGAAGACCAAGTCCGCCGCCGAGCTGATCGATGCCGAAGTCATTGCCATGCCGGACGACGAGTACATGAACGAAAAGCAGATGGCGTTCTTCCGCCTGAAGCTCGTCGAGCTCAAGCGCGGCATCCTCGAGAACGCCGGCGAGACCACCGAGCACCTGCGTGAAGACACCGTGGTCGTGCCCGACCCGGCCGACCGCGCCACCATCGAGGAAGAGCACGCCCTCGAGCTGCGCACGCGCGACCGCGAACGCAAGCTGCTGAAGAAGATCGAGCAGTCGATCCAGCGCATCGACGCGGGCGACTACGGCTACTGCGACGAAACCGGCGAACCCATCGGCGTGGGCCGCCTGCTGGCACGCCCCACGGCCACGCTGTCGCTCGAAGCGCAGCAGCGCCGCGAGCTCAAGCAGAAGATGTTCGGGGACTGACCGGGAACGAAGCCAGGACACTTTTCCGCTCGATCGTCTTCACCGCATGGCCAAGGAAGAATCGGGTCGCCTTTTTTCCAAGGTGGCCAAGTTTGTTCGCAATCCCCTGAAGGATTGGTCGGAGCTCGACGCGCCGGCCGCGTCCGATTCTTCGCTGCCCGACCAGACCTACAGCCGCGAGATGCTGAAGGAAATGATCGAGCGGCGCCAGCGCAACGACTTCGTGCGCCGGCGCGAGTTCGACATGCTGCGCAAGCTGCGCCAGCGCGAGGCCGCCTCCCACGCCACCGATGCGACGGTCACGCCGTCGTCGTTCAACGTCAACAGTTCCTCCGAGAAGCTCGAAGGCCGCGCGCTCACGCTCAAGAAGATCGACGAGATCGAAGAGCAGATGTCGCAGCAGTGGTGGAAGGGGCGCGGGCCGAACGGCGAACCCCTGGTCAGCCCGCCGCCGGACGCCGGCGCCGAGACGCTGCCGCCCGTGCACGACGACGAGCCTGCAGGGGAGGAGCTCCGGCGGCCGGCGGCTGCCGCCACGCCCATGGCGCAGTCTGCCGTCCCGCCTCTGGCCGCCCAGCCCCACGTCGACGCGCAGGTGTCGGTGCCTGCCGACATGCCCCTGACCTCGTCGCACCTCGCGCACGACGGCGCGCTCGAGGAGGCGGTTATCCGCTTCGCGCACGGCGACGACACGGGCGCCGAAGCCATCCTGCTGCAGGCCCTGGCCTCCGACAGCGCACCGCCCGATGAGGCCGGGCACGGCCCCGCGGCCGACCTCGACGACGACCGCTGGCGCGCGCTGTTCGATCTTTACCGCGCCACGGGCGACGCCGCCAAGTTCGCGGCCGCCCGCATGCGCTACGCCCAGCGCATGCGGCGCATGGGCCCCGACTGGGTCTCGCTCGAGGATCTGGCCCGCAGCGTCAAGGCGGTCACGGCCAGCGAAGAAGCGGCCGAGGCCTCCGCCGAGGGCGGCGCGCACGCCGACTGGGCCAGCCCGGCGCGCCTGGCGCGCGACGGCCTGGTGGAGCTCACGCGCGCGCTGTCGAAGGCGGGCTCGGTCTGGACGCTCGACTGGCGCGGGCTGGCCGGCATCGAGGTCGAAGCCGCCGCGCCGCTGCGCGTGCTGTTCAACCACTGGGCCGATTCGCCGGTGCAGCTGCGCTTCATGGGTTCGCCGCAGCTGCTGGCCGTGCTGTCCGAGGCGGCGCCCAACAACCAGCGCGGCACCGACGACGTGTGGTGGCAACTGCACCTGGCCGCGCTGCGGCTGATGCACCTGCCCGACGACTTCGAGCTGGTGGCGCTGAACTACTGCATCACCTACGAGGTGTCGCCGCCGTCGTGGCAGGACCCGCGCGGCGAATGCACCGCGCTGGCCGCGCCGCCGGCGAACCGGCACAGCTCGGTGTGGTCGCTGCTGTCGGTCGGCGGAGATTCGGAAAGCTTTCCGTCGACCGACACCGGCTTTGCCGCGCTGGCGGGCGACTTGCGGGGTGAATCGCTGTCGAGTTGGCAGCGGCTGGACCACGACCTGCGGCACACCGCCGCGCCGGTCATTTCCTGCGCCGCGCTGCTGCGCATGGACCTGGCGGCCGCCGGCACCCTGCTGGCCTGGGTGCGCGCACGCGACGCCAACGGCGAGCGGGTGCAGTTCGTGGACGCCCACCGCCTGATTGCCGCGCTGTTCAACCTGGTAGGCATTGCCGATCACGCGACGGTGGCGGTTAGGAAAAACTAAGGCCCCGGCCCGCCCTTGCGCGGGTTGCATTGCCTGTCGCCATCCCCAGATGGCTTCGATGGAACAGTTTCACGGCACCACCATCGTGAGCGTGCGCCGCAAGACCCCCCAAGGCGATCAGGTCGCCATTGGCGGGGACGGGCAGGTCACTCTCGGCAATATCGTCATCAAGGGCACGGCGCGCAAAGTGCGCCGCCTGTATCACGGCAAGGTGCTCGCCGGCTTTGCCGGCGCCACGGCCGACGCCTTCACGCTCTTCGAGCGTTTCGAGGCCAAGCTCGAAAGGCACCAGGGTCACCTGACCCGCGCCGCGGTCGAACTCACCAAGGACTGGCGCACCGACCGCGTGCTGCGCAAGCTCGAGGCCATGCTGGCCGTGGCCGACGCGACCACCTCGCTCATCATCACCGGCAACGGCGACGTGCTGGAACCCGAAGACGGCGTGATCGCCATCGGCTCGGGTGGCGCCTATGCGCAGTCGGCAGCCAAGGCGCTGATCGACAACACCGACCTTTCGGCCGAGCAGATCGTGCGCAAATCGCTGGCGATCGCCGGAGAAATCTGCATTTACACGAACATGAACCACACGGTGGAAGCGCTCTGACCATGTCCATGACCCCCCAGGAAATCGTCTCCGAGCTCGACAACCACATCGTCGGGCAGCCGGCCGCCAAGCGCGCCGTGGCCATCGCCCTGCGCAACCGCTGGCGCCGCCAGCAGGTCGACGAGAAGCTGCGCCACGAGATCACGCCCAAGAACATCCTCATGATCGGCCCCACGGGCGTGGGCAAGACCGAAATTGCGCGCCGCCTGGCACGCCTGGCGGACGCGCCCTTCATCAAGGTCGAGGCCACCAAGTTCACCGAGGTGGGCTACGTGGGCAAGGACGTCGATTCGATCATTCGCGACCTGGCCGAAATCGCCGTCAAGCAGACGCGCGAGTCCGAAAGCATCAAGGTTCGCGCGCGTGCCGAGGACGCGGCCGAGGAACGCATCCTCGACGTGCTGCTGCCTCCGGCGCGCGGTGCCGACGGCGCCACGCCCGCGCTGGACGGCCCCAACCCCACGCGCCAGGCCTTTCGCAAGAAGCTGCGCGAGCACCAGCTCGACGACAAGGAAATCGAACTCGACCTGGCCGAGACGCGAACGCCGCTGGAAATCATGGGCCCGGCCGGCATGGAGGAAATGACCGAGCAGCTGCGCGGCATGTTCGGGCAAATGGGCGGCGGCAAGCGCAAGACGCGCAAGCTCAAGATCGCCGAGGCGATGCGCCTGCTGATCGACGAGGAAGCGGGCAAGCTGATCAACGAGGACGAGATCCGCGCGCAGGCCATCACCAACGCCGAGCAGAACGGCATCGTCTTCATCGACGAGATCGACAAGGTGGCCACGCGCAGCGATGCGCAGGGCTCCGACGTGTCGCGCCAGGGCGTGCAGCGCGACTTGCTGCCGCTGGTGGAGGGCACCGCAGTCACCACCAAGTACGGCGTGGTGCGCACCGATCACATGCTGTTCATCGCGAGCGGCGCGTTCCACCTGAGCAAGCCGAGCGACCTCATTCCCGAGCTGCAGGGCCGCATGCCGATTCGCGTCGAGTTGCAGTCGTTGTCGGTAGCCGACTTCGAGAGCATCCTCACGCAGACGCGTGCGTCGCTCGTGAAGCAGTACCAGGCGCTGCTGGCCACCGAGGGTGTGACGCTCGAGTTCACGCCCGACGGCGTGAACCGCCTGGCCACCATCGCTTACGAGGTGAACGAGCGCACGGAGAACATCGGCGCGCGCCGCCTGTCGACCGTCATGGAGCGCCTGCTGGATGAGGTAAGCTTCGACGCGACCCGCCTCGAAGGCCAATCGATCCGCATCGATGCCGCCTACGTCGACCAGCGCCTTGCGGCACTAAGTCACGACGAAGACCTTTCGCGCTTCATCCTCTGAAGTTGCTTCTTCTGCCCCTGTAACGGCGGCAATGCTTCACGCATCACTTTCAGTGCGTGAGCTAAGTCTTTCATTCGCAACGAAATTCGCCGATTCCAAGGTTTTGGAATCGGCGCTAAGTCGTTGATTCCATTACAAAAAATACCACCAACGGCCAGTTGCTTCCTAAGTGTTTCCTGCTACAGTGCAAAAAAGTGCAGTTAAGTGGGAAAAAGTGCGGGTAGTGCCCCCTTCGGGTGCTGCAGCACCTCCCACCACAGGGGTTTCGTGGTCGTGTTTCAAGGCGCTTCATCGCTCAGTCTGGATGCCAAGGGGCGGCTCTCAGTGCCGACCCGGCATCGCGACGTCCTGAGCGCCACGGCAGGCGGCCAGCTCACGATCACCAAGCATCCGCACGGATGCCTGATGGTGTTCCCCCGTCCCGAATGGGAAAAATTCCGCGAGCGCATCGCCGCGCTGCCGATGTCGGCGCAGTGGTGGAAGCGCGTCTTCCTGGGCAATGCCATGGACGTCGAGATGGACGGCACCGGCCGCATCCTGGTCTCGCCCGAACTGCGCGCCGCCACCGGCATCGCACGCGACACGCTGCTGCTGGGCATGGGCAACCACTTCGAACTCTGGGACAAGGCCACGTACGAGGCCAAGGAGGCCGAGGCCACCCAGGGCGAGATGCCGGATGTGTTTCAGGACTTCGCGTTCTGAGGACTCACGTGAACACTCCATGGACCCATACGACCGTCTTGCTGAACGAAGCGGTGGAAGCCCTTCTTTCAGGCAGCACGGCAGCCCCCGGCACCTATGTGGATGCCACCTTCGGCCGGGGAGGGCACGCGCGCGCCATCCTCTCCAGGCTGGCGCCGGAAGGCAGGCTGATCGCATTCGACAAGGATGCGGAAGCAGTGGCCGAAGCAGCGCGCATCTCCGATGCGCGTTTTTCCATCCGGCACCAGGGATTCCGCTCGCTCGGTGAGCTGCCCGATGCAAGCGTCGACGGCTTGCTGATGGACCTGGGCGTGAGTTCGCCGCAGATCGACAACCCGGTGCGCGGTTTCAGTTTTCGTTTCGACGGCCCGCTCGACATGCGCATGGACACCACGCGCGGCGAGAGCGTGGCCGAGTGGCTGGCAACAGCCGAACTTCAGCAGATTGCAGAGGTGATCCGTGACTATGGCGAAGAACGGTTTGCTGTTCAGGTTGCAAAGGCGATTGTTGCTCGCCGACAAGAACGGGGCCCAATTTCAACCACCACCGAACTGGCCGAGCTCGTGGCTGGCACGGTCAAAACCCGCGAGCAGGGCCAGAACCCTGCAACGCGCACATTTCAGGCTTTTCGGATTTTCATCAACGCCGAGCTTGAAGAGCTGCAACAGGCGCTAGAGGCGAGCCTCTCGGTGCTCAAGCCCGGCGGGCGGCTCGCGGTGATCAGCTTCCACTCGCTGGAAGACCGCATCGTGAAGCAGTTCATCGCCAAGCACTCCAAGGAGGTCTACGACCGCCGTGCGCCCTTTGCCGCGCCGAAGGTGATGAAGCTCAATGCGCTGGAGCGCATCAAGCCGTCCGACGACGAAGTGCGCGGCAACCCGCGTTCGCGCAGTGCCATTCTTCGCGTGGCCGAACGTACCGAGGCCAGCTGACCATGGCCCGCATCAACCTGCTCCTGCTGCTGGCCGTCGTTGCGACGGCGCTGTACCTCGTGCACACGCAGTACCAGTCGCGCCAGCTCTACACCGAGCTGGACCGCGTGCAGCAGGAAGCCCGCCGCCTGGAGCTGGACCATGACCGCCTGCAGGTCGAGAAGCGCGCCCAGGCCACGCCGCTGCGCGTGGAAAAGCTCGCCAAGGAGCAGCTGCAGATGCGCACCACCTCGCCGGCCATCACGCAGTACGTGCGCCCGGACGGCTCGGTGATTCCGGCCGTGGCCCCGGTGGCGCCGGCGGTGCCCGCCGCCATGGGTGCGAAGCCTGCGGCCAAGCCTGTCACCGCAGCGAGGACCCCGCGATGAGCCGCCGCAGCGTGCGCTACACCACCAGCCCCTTGCTTGCGAGCAAGACGCCGGTGTGGCGCAGCAAGTTCATCGTGGCGGGCATCGCGCTCGGCTTCGTCATGCTGGCGGGGCGTGCCGCCTACGTGCAGGTGTTCAACAACAGCTTCTTCCAGCGCCAGGGCGAAGTGCGCTTCGCGCGCACGCTGGAGCTGCCGGCCAACCGCGGCCGCATCCTCGACCGCAACGGCCTCATCCTCGCGTCCAGCGTGGTGGCGCCCAGCATCTGGGCCATTCCTGAAGACATCGAGCGCGACGACCCCGAGGTGCGCGCCAAGCTCAAGCAGGTCGCCAAGCTGCTCGAGATGCCGCAGAAGGACTTCGACAAGAAGCTGCAGGACGAGGACAAGACCTTCGTCTGGGTGAAGCGCCAGGTCGACGAGCCCATCGCCAAGCAGATTGCCGCGCTGAACATCAAGGGCATCTACCAGCGCCGCGAATACAAGCGCCAGTACCCCGAGGGCGAGGCCGCCGCGCACGTGGTGGGCTTCACCAGCGTGGAAGACAACGGCCAGGAAGGCATCGAGCTCGCGTTCAACAAGGAGCTGGCCGGCAAGGCCGGCTCGCGCCGCGTCATCAAGGACCGCCTGGGCCGCGTGGTCGAAGGCGTGGGCGACACCGTGCCGCCGCTCGACGGCCAGGACATCCAGCTGAGCGTGGACAGCAAGGTGCAGTTCTTCGCCTACCAGAAGCTGCGCGACGCCGTGACGGCGCGCAAGGCCAAGGCCGGCAGCGTGGTGGTGCTCGACAGCACCACCGGCGAGGTGCTGGCGCTGGCCAACTACCCGAGCTACGTGCCGGACAAGCGCCAGAACCTCACCGGCGAGCAGTTGCGCAACCGCGCGCTCACCGACACCTTCGAGCCCGGCTCGACCATGAAGCCCATCACCGTGGCGATGGCGCTCGAAGCCGGCCGCGTGAAGCCGCAGACGCTGATCGAAACCGGCCCGGGCCGCTTCCAGATCGGCGGCTTCACCATCAGCGACACGCACAACTACGGCACGCTGACGGTCGAGGGCGTGATCCAGAAGTCGAGCAACGTCGGCGCGCTCAAGATCGCGCAGAAGATGACCCCGCACGAGATGTGGGACACCTACACCGCGCTGGGCTATGGCCAGAAGCCGCAGATCCAGTTTCCCGGCGCCGTCACCGGCCGGCTGCGCCCGTGGAAGACCTGGAAGCCGGTCGAGCAGGCCACCATGGCCTACGGCTACGGCCTGTCGGCGTCGCTGTTCCAGATGGCGCATTCGTACACCTCGTTCGCGCACGACGGCTCGCTCATTCCGGTGACCATCCTGAAGAACACCGAGGCGCCGGTCGGCGTGCGGGTGTTCTCGCCCTCCAACGCACTGGCCGTGCGCAAGATGCTGCAGATGGCCGCCGGCCCGGGCGGCACCGGCACGCGCGCCCAGACCGTCGGCTATTCGGTCGGCGGCAAGTCGGGCACGGCGCACAAGCAGGTCGGCAAGGGCTACGCCAGCAACAAGTACCGTGCCTGGTTCACCGGCATGGCACCCATCGAGAAGCCGCGGATCATCGTGGCCGTGATGATCGACGAGCCCAGCGACGGCCAGTATTTTGGCGGCGTGGCCGCGGCGCCCGTGTTCAGCGAAGTCGTGCAGCAGACGCTGCGCATGATGAACGTACCGCCCGACCTGGCGGTCAAACCGCTGGTGATGACGCAGGGCGTCGACGAGAGCTTCTGACCATGCTGACCTTCACTTCCCCCTCCATGGCCGCCGCCTGGCTCAAGGAGCGCGCGCCGCAGGCCGCGCTGCATGCCGACAGCCGGGCCGTGGGCGCGGGCGATGTCTTCATCGCCTGGCCCGGTGCCGCCACCGACGGGCGCAAGCACGTGGCGGCCGCGCTGGCGCAGGGCGCGGCGGCGTGCCTGGTGGAGCACGAGGGCGTCGAGGCCTTCGGTTTCGAAGGCGACGAGCGCATCGTGAGCTACCCCGGCCTGAAGGCCGCCACCGGCCCGATCGCCTCGGCCTTCTACGACAACCCCTCGGCCCTGCTCGACGTGCTGGCCGTGACCGGCACCAACGGCAAGACCTCCACCGCCTGGTGGCTCGCCGAATCGCTCTCCACGTTGCGCGCGGCGGGTGGCGTGCGCGCGATGAATCCCGACGGCACCGTGCAGCGCGATGCGCCGTCGCCCTGCGCCGTGATGGGCACGCTGGGCATCGGCGTGCCGCCCGAACTCACCTACACCGGCCTGACCACGCCCGACCCCGTCATGATGCAGCGCGAGCTGCGTTCGCTGGTGTCGCGCGGCTTCGGCGCCTGCGCCATCGAGGCCTCGTCCATCGGCATCGCCGAACGCCGCCTCGACGGCGCGCAGATCGCGGTGGCGGTGTTCACCAACTTCACGCAGGACCACCTCGACTACCACGGCAGCATGGACGCCTACTGGCAGGCCAAGGCCGAGCTGTTCCGCTGGCCCGGCCTGCGCGCGGCGGTGATCAACATCGACGACACGCACGGCGCGACCCTGTGCGCCAACCTGATCGACGTGGGCATCGGCGCGCTCGACGTGTGGACCGTGTCGGCCGACGGCAAGCCGGCCCGCCTCATGGCGCGCGACATCGGCTACGACGCGCAGGGCCTGCAGTTCTCGGTGGCCGAACAGGGCACCGACGCGGTGCAGCGGCTGTCGACGGGCCTCATCGGCCAGTACAACGTGGCCAACCTGCTGGGGGTGTTGGGCACGCTGCGCGCGCTGGGCCTGTCGCTCGCTCGGGCCGTGGCGGCATGCGCCCATCTGACGAGCGTGCCGGGCCGCATGGACCGCGCCGGCACCGGCGACGGCGCGCCGCTGGCCGTGGTCGACTACGCCCACACGCCCGACGCGCTCGACAAGGCTCTGATCGGCCTGCGCCCGCTCGCCAAGCAGCGCGGCGGGGCGCTGTGGTGCCTGTTCGGCTGCGGCGGCGACCGCGACCCGATCAAGCGCCCGATGATGGCCGCCGTGGCCGAGCGCCAGGCCGACCATGTGGTCGTCACCAGCGACAACCCGCGCAGCGAAAAGCCCGACGCGATCATTGCGCAGGTGCTGCGCGGCTTCTCGCGCCCCGAGGCGGCGCAGGTGCAACCCGACCGCGCGGCCGCCATTGCCGACGTGCTCGCGCAGGCCGCCCCGCAGGACGTGGTGCTGATCGCCGGCAAGGGCCACGAGGCGTGGCAGGAGATTGCCGGCCAGCGCATCGCCTTCTCCGACAAGGCCCATGCGCTGCAGGCGCTGGCCCTGCGAAGCAGCGGAGGGCAGGCAGCATGACCGGCGCCACACCGCTCGCCCTCACGCTGGCCCAATTGCAGCAATGGATTCCGGGTTCACGCCTGGTGGGTGACGCCTCGACCGTCATCGCCCGCGTGCACACCGACACGCGCACGCTCGCGCCCGGCGACCTGTTCGTCGCGCTCAAGGGCGAGCGCTTCGACGCCAACGATTTCCTCGCCGACGCGAAGGCGCAGGGCGCCGTGGCGGCCATTGCGCACCACGGCCTCGAAGCCGCCGGCCTGGCCGGGCTCGAAGTGCCCGATTCGCTGGCCGCGCTCGGTGCGCTCGGCGCCGGCTGGCGCGCGCAGTTCGTGCTGCCGCTCATTGCCGTCACCGGCAGCAACGGCAAGACCACGGTCACGCAGATGATCGCGGCGGTGCTGCTCGCCGGCAGCGCCGAACGCGCCCTGGCGACGGCGGGCAACTTCAACAACGAGATCGGCGTGCCGCTCACGCTGCTGCGCCTGCGCGCGGAACACCGCCGCGCGGTGCTCGAGCTGGGCATGAACCATCCGGGCGAAATTGCGCGGCTGGCCGCCATCTCGCGCCCGACCATCGCGCTGGTCAACAACGCGCAGCGCGAGCACCAGGAGTTCATGGCCAGCGTCGAGGCGGTGGCCGTCGAAAACGCCGCCGTGTTCGCGGTGCTGCCGGACGACGGCACCGCGGTGTTCCCGTACGGCGACCCCTTCACCTCGCTGTGGACCGACATGGCGCGCGACGGCGGTGCCCGCCGCTGCATGACCTTCGGCGAGCCGCAGGACGCCGACATCTCGCTGGAGCGCGCCGAATGGGCGCAGGGCGCCTGGGCCGTGCGCGTCCGCACGCCGATCGGTGCCTTCGACACGCGCCTGCACATCGCCGGGCGCCACAACGTCGTGAACGCATTGGCGGCCACCGCCTGCGCGCTGGCGGCGGGCGTGTCGCTGGACACCATTGCCGCAGGCCTGGACGCCTTCGAGCCCGTCAAGGGCCGCTCGCGCGCCAGCGAGGTCGTGCTGGCCGGCGGCCATGCGCTCACGCTGGTCGACGACAGCTACAACGCCAACCCCGATTCCGTGATCGCCGCCATCGACGTGCTCGCCGCCCTGCCGGGCCCGCGCCTGCTGGTGCTTGGCGAAATGGGCGAAGTGGGCGACCGCTCGCCGGAGTTCCACGCCGAAGTCGGCGCCTGGGCACGGCAACGCGGCATCGAGTCCGTCTACACGCTGGGCGCCGCCACGGCGCATGCCGCCACCGCTTTCCAGGGCGGCGGCGACGGACAACATTTCGACGCGTTCGACGCGCTGTGCGCGGCGGTGCTGGCCCGGCTGCCGCAGGTCGGCAGCGTGCTGGTCAAGGGATCGCGCTTCATGAAGATGGAGCGCGTGGTTCAAGCCATCGAGGCGCAATCAAAACAACAAAAGGAGGCCGGTCATGACGCATGAGCCGCGCGAAAACACATGCTGCTGAGCCTCGCTCAATGGCTGCAGACGCTGTCGCCCGAATTCGGGTTCCTGCGCATCTTCCAGTACCTCACCTTCCGCGCGCTGATGGCCGCGGTGACCGCGCTCGTGGTCGGCCTGGTGGCAGGCCCGTTCGTCATTCGCCGCCTCACCGCGCTGAAGATCGGCCAGCCGGTGCGCGGCTACGGCATGGAAACGCACCTGACCAAGAGCGGCACGCCCACCATGGGCGGCGTGCTGGTGCTGTTCGCCATCGCCTTCGCCACGCTGCTGTGGTTCGATATCTCGAACCGGTTCGTGTGGATCGTGCTGTGGGTCACCATGGGCTTCGGCGCCATCGGCTGGGTCGACGACTGGCGCAAGGTGGTGCGCAAGGACCCGGAGGGCATGCGCTCGCGCGAGAAGTACTTCTGGCAATCGGTGGTGGGCCTGCTGGCGGGCTTCTACCTGCTGTTCAGCATTTCGGAAAGCTCCAACTGGCGCGTGCTGCAGCTGTTCTTTGCCTGGGTGCAGTCGGGCTTCGACCTCGACTTTCCGCCCAAGATCAACCTGCTGGTGCCCTTCTTCAAGGAAGTGAGCTACCCGCTCGGCGGCATCGGCTTCGTCATCCTCACGTACCTGGTGATCGTGGGCGCGAGCAACGCCGTGAACCTGACCGACGGGCTGGACGGCCTGGCGATCATGCCGGTGGTGATGGTGGGCTCGGCGCTGGGCGTGTTCGCCTACGTGACGGGCAGCGCGGTGTACTCCAAGTACCTGCTGTTCCCCAACATCCCGGGCTCGGGCGAGCTGCTGGTGTTCTGCTCGGCCATGGCCGGCGCGGGCCTGGCGTTCCTGTGGTTCAACACGCACCCGGCGCAAGTGTTCATGGGCGACGTGGGCGCGCTGGCGCTGGGCGGCGCGCTGGGCACCATCGCGGTGATCGTGCGCCAGGAAATCGTGTTCTTCATCATGGGCGGCATCTTCGTGGTCGAGGCGATCTCGGTGATGGCGCAGGTCATGTACTTCAAGTACACCAAGAAGCGCTACGGCGAAGGCCGCCGCGTGCTGAAGATGGCGCCGCTGCACCACCACTTCGAGAAGAGCGGCTGGCGCGAGACGCAGGTCGTGGTGCGTTTCTGGATCATCACGATGCTGCTGTGCCTCGTGGGCCTGTCGACGCTGAAGCTGCGCTGAACACACCATGCGGCACCTGAAAGACCTCCCCGTTCTCATCCTCGGCCTCGGCGCGTCCGGGCTGGCGATGGCGCGCTGGTGCGCGCGCCACGGTGCGGTCGTGACCGTGGCCGACACGCGCGAGGCGCCGGCGTCGCTGGCCACGCTGACGGCGGAGCTGCCCGACGTGCGCTTCGTCGGCGGGCCGTTCTCGGCCGCGCTGGTCGAAGGCACGCCGATTCGCGCGGTGTACCGCTCGCCGGGCCTGTCGCCCGAAACCATCGCACCGGTGGCCGATGCGGCGCGGGCCATGGGCCTGCCGGTCGGTGGCGAGCTGGACCTGTTCGCGCGCGCGCTGCTGGACCTGCGCACCGTCGAAGTGCCGGTGGCCGAACCCGAAGCCGAAGCCGATCCGGAGGCCGCACAGGAAGCGATCGCCGAGCCTGAGCAGGCCGACGCGCAGGCCGAACTGCCGCTCGAAACCGCGGCATCGGTCGAAGCGGTCGAACCTGAAACTGAATCGACGCCCGAAGCCGAACCGGTGACCGGGTCGATCGAACCCGCCGACGCCCAGCCCGAGCCGACCGCGCCCGCCATGGCCGAAGCCATGCCGCGCGATCCGTCGACCAGCGTGGCCGTGCCTGTGCCGCCGGAAGCGCACGAAGCACCGGTCGAGCCTGTGACAGCAGAAGAAACGCCGGAGCTGGCCGTTGCTCCTGCGGGCACGCAGCCAGAAGCCGCGGTGCAAGACGCAACCGGCGAAGCCACTGCACCGGACGCCGCCGATTCGCAGGCGCCCGCATCGGAAGTACTGGAAGCGCTGGAAGCGCCGGAAGCGCCCGCTGCTTCGCCCGCAGTCGCCACCGTCTCCCGCCTGCCCAGCACCGGCAAGCCCTACGTCCCCACGGCCGCCCGCGAAGCCGCGGAGTTCGTCGCCAAGATCGCCGAACTGGCCGCCACCAACCCGGCCTCGGCCGTGGCCGAAGAAGAAACACCCCAGCTCGAACTGGCGCCCCCCGTCGAGCCCGAAGCCCCCAAGGGCTACACGCCCGCCGTGCTCGCCGTCACCGGCACCAACGGCAAGACCACCGTCACCTCGCTCACCGGGCAGTTGGTCGAGCGCGCCGGCAAGACGGTGGCCGTGGCCGGCAACATCGGCCCGACGCTGCTGGACACGCTCAGCGCGCACATCGACGCCGGCACGCTGCCCGACGTGTGGGTGCTGGAGCTCTCCAGCTTCCAGCTCGACGGCGTGCAGGGCTTCGAGCCCACCGCCGCCACCGTGCTCAACCTCACGCAGGACCACCTCGACTGGCACGGCGACATGAAGTCGTATGCCGCGGCCAAGGCGCGCATCTTCGGCGCGCGCGGGCTCATGATCCTGAACCGCGACGACGCCGGCGTGATGGCCATGCTGCCGCCGCCCTTGCGCGTCAAGCTGCAGCGCCCGCAGATCCGCACCCACGTCACCTTCGGCGCGGCGATGCCGCTGCGCCCGGGCGACTACGGCATCGAGCGCGTCAACGGCATGACCTGGCTGGTGCGCGCGCTGGAAGCCGACGAAACGCAGAAGCGCAAGCGCGGCGCGGTGGTGGAAGAAGAAATCTTCCTGCAGCGCCTGATGCCGGCCGACGCGCTGCGCATTCGCGGGCGCCACAACGCGATGAACGCGCTGGCCGCGCTCGCGCTCGCGAGTGCCGCCGGCTGCGCACTGGGACCGATGCTCTACGGCCTGCGCGAATACCGCGGCGAGCCGCACCGCGTGGAGTCCGTCGCCATCGTGGACCAGGTCGAGTTCTTCGACGACAGCAAGGGCACCAACGTGGGCGCCACCGCCGCCGCGCTCGTCGGCCTCGGCGAAGAGCGCCGCGTGGTCGTGATCCTTGGCGGCGAGGGCAAGGGCCAGGACTTCGAGCCGCTGGCCGAACCCGTGCGCCAGTACGCACGCGCCGTGGTCCTCATCGGCCGCGACGCGCCGGTCATCGAGGCCGCGCTGGCCGCCACCGGCGTCTCGCTGCTGCACGCCGCCTCGATGCACGACGCAGTCAAGCTCGCCGGCGCGCGCGCCAACCCGGGCGACGCCGTCCTGCTGTCGCCGGCCTGCGCGAGCTTCGACATGTTCAAGGACTACGCGCACCGCGCCGAGGTGTTCCGCGAGGCCGTGCAGGCCTACGAGGACAGCCCGCGCGGGCTGGTGGAAGGTCTTGCTTCCGATTCGACGGAGGAACCGCTGTGAACCCCGCTGCCGCAGGCGCCACGCCCAACACCCGCACCAGCCGGTTCAGCGGCTGGTTCAGGCGCGCCCGCAGCGGCATCGACGCGCTGCCCGTGCACCTGCCCGTGCGGCTGGGCGGCGCCGGCATCGCGCAGACCAAGGCCACGCCGATGCGCGTGCTGGGTTTCGACCAGGCGCTGGTCTGGGTCACGGTCGCGCTGCTGACCTGGGGCCTGATCATGGTGTATTCGGCCTCCATCGCGCTGCCGGACAACCCGCGTTTCGCGCGTGCCGGCTACAGCGCCTCGTTCTTCCTCACGCGGCATGCCGCGTCGGTGGCCGTCGCGTTCGTCGCGGCGCTGCTGACCTTCCAGATCCCCATGAAGACCTGGGAGCGCGCCGCGCCCTGGCTCTTCGTGGCGTCGCTGCTGCTGCTTGTGGCGGTGCTCATTCCGCACATCGGCATCAACGTGAACGGCGCGCGCCGCTGGCTGCCGATGGGCTTCATGCGCTTCCAGCCGTCGGAGCTCGCCAAGCTCGCGATGGTGCTCTACGCCGCCAGCTACATGGTGCGCAAGATGGAGATCAAGGAGCGCTTCTTCCGCGCCGTGCTGCCGATGGGCATCGCGGTGGTGGTGGTGGGCATGCTGGTGATGGCCGAGCCCGACATGGGCGCGTTCATGGTGATCGCCGTGATCGCCATGGGCATCCTGTTCCTGGGCGGGGTGAACGCGCGCATGTTCTTCGTGATTGCCGCGCTGGTGGTGGTGGCCTTCGGCAGCATCGTCGCGAGCAGCCCGTGGCGCCGCGAGCGCATCTTTGCGTACCTCGATCCGTGGAGCGAAGAGCATGCGCTGGGCAAGGGCTACCAGCTGTCGCACTCGCTGATCGCCATCGGGCGCGGCGAGATCTTCGGCGTGGGCCTGGGCGGCAGCGTCGAGAAGCTGCACTGGCTGCCCGAGGCGCACACCGACTTTTTGCTCGCCGTGATCGGCGAGGAGTTCGGCCTCGTCGGCGTGCTGCTGATCATCGGCCTGTTCCTCTGGCTCACGCGCCGCATCATGCACATCGGCCGCCAGGCCATCGCGCTCGACCGCGTGTTCTCGGGCCTCGTGGCCCAGGGCGTGGGGGTGTGGATCGGCTTCCAGACCTTCATCAACATGGGTGTGAACCTGGGCGCGCTGCCGACCAAGGGCCTGACGCTGCCGCTGATGAGCTTCGGCGGCTCGGCCATCCTGATGAACCTGGTGGCGCTGGCCATCGTGCTGCGCATCGACTACGAGAATCGGGTGCTCATGCGGGGGGGGCGCGTATGACCGGCAAGACCGCACTCGTCATGGCGGGCGGCACGGGCGGCCACATCTTCCCGGGCCTTGCCGTGGCCGAGGCCCTGCGCGAGCGCGGCTGGCGCGTGCACTGGCTGGGCGCGCCCGGCAGCATGGAAGAAAAACTGGTGCCGCCGCGCGGTTTTGCCTTCGAGCCGGTGCAGTTCGGCGGCGTGCGCGGCAAGGGCCCGCTCACGCTGTTCCTGCTGCCGCTGCGCCTGCTGCGCGCCTTCTGGCAGAGCCTGGGCGTGGTGCGCCGGGTGAAGCCCGACGTGCTGGTGGGCCTGGGCGGCTACATCACCTTTCCGGGCGGGATGATGGGCGTGCTGCTCGGCAAGCCGCTGGTGCTGCACGAACAGAATTCGGTCGCCGGTCTCGCCAACAAGGTGCTGGCGGGCGTGGCCGACCGTGTGTTCACGGCCTTCCCGAATGTGCTGAAGAAGGCGCAGTGGGTGGGCAACCCGTTGCGCGCGGCATTCACGTCGCAGCCCGACCCGGCTGCGCGTTTCGCGGGCCGCACAGGTCCGCTGAAATTGCTGGTGGTCGGCGGCAGCCTGGGTGCGCGCGGCCTCAACACCGTGGTGCCGCAGGCGCTGGCCCGCATCGCGCCCGAGACGCGCCCGCAGGTGCTGCACCAGAGCGGCGCAAAGCAGATTGACGAGCTGCGTGCCAACTACACGGCCGCCGGCGTCGAGGGCGAACTCACGCCTTTCATCGAAGACACCGCGCAGGCCTATGCGGACGCCGACATCATCGTCGCGCGAGCCGGCGCCAGCACCGTCACAGAAATCGCGGCCGTCGGCGCAGCAGCGCTGTTCGTGCCTTTTCCCTCGGCGGTCGACGACCACCAGACCACCAACGCGCGCTTCCTCGTGGACGCGGGCGGCGGGTGGCTCGTGCAGCAGGCCGACCTCACTCCTGAATTGCTGGCTGATTTGCTACAGACAACCGAGCGCACTGCGCTGATCGACAGGGCCGCCAAGGCCAAGACCATGCAGAAGACCGAAGCAGTGGAAGCGGTCGTCCGCGCCTGCGAGGAGTTGGCCAAATGAAGCACGCGATCCGTCATATTCACTTCGTGGGCGTCGGCGGCTCGGGCATGAGCGGCATTGCCGAAGTGCTGCTGAACCTGGGCTACAGGATCACCGGCTCCGACCTGTCCGACAGTGTCACGCTGCGCCGGCTTGCGGGCCTGGGCATTGGTACCTTCGTGGGCCATGCGGCCGCGCACATCGCAGGGGCCGACGCGGTCGTCACCTCCACCGCCGTGCAGGCGGACAACCCGGAGGTGCTGGCCGCGCGCGAGAAGCGCATTCCGGTGGTGCCGCGCGCGCTGATGCTGGCCGAGCTGATGCGCCTGAAGCAGGGCATCGCCATTGCCGGTACG
Organism: Variovorax sp. 10N412; assembly: GCF_056394985.1. Lineage (NCBI taxonomy): Bacteria > Pseudomonadati > Pseudomonadota > Betaproteobacteria > Burkholderiales > Comamonadaceae > Variovorax > Variovorax sp. 10N412. The sequence continues at coordinate 179,325 of NZ_JBFTIO010000008.1, read as the reverse complement.
CACGGCAAGACCACCACCACCAGCCTGGTGGCGAGCGTGCTCGACGCCGCCGGCCTGGACCCGACCTTCGTGATCGGCGGGCGCCTGAACAGCGCCGGCGCCAATGCGCAGCTCGGCAGCGGCGACTACATCGTGGTCGAGGCCGACGAGTCGGACGCTTCGTTCCTGAACCTGCTGCCCGTGATGGCGGTGGTCACGAACATCGACGCCGACCACATGGAAACCTACGGGCACGACTTCGCGAAGCTGAAGAAGGCCTTCGTCGACTTCCTGCACCGCATGCCGTTCTACGGCGTGGCCATTCTGTGCACCGACGACCCGGCGGTGCGCGACATCGTGGCCGACGTGACCTGCCCGGTCACCAGCTACGGCTTCGGCGAGGACGCCCAGGTGCGCGCCATCGACGTGCGCGCCGTCGGCGGCCAGATGCACTTCACCGCGCAGCGCCGCAACGGCGTGACGCTGCCCGACCTGCCCATCGTGCTGAACCTGCCGGGCGAGCACAACGTGCGCAACGCGCTGTCGGTGATCGCCGTGGCGGTCGAGCTCGGCATTGCCGACGAGGCGGTGCAGCGCGGGCTGGCCGGCTTCAAGGGCGTGGGCCGCCGCTTCCAGAGCTACGGCGACGTGGCGGTGCAGGGTCATGAAGAGGGTGCCGCGGGCACCTTCACCGTGATCGACGACTACGGTCACCACCCGGTCGAAATGGCCGCGACCATCGCCGCCGCGCGTGGCGCGTTCCCGGGCCGCCGGCTGGTGCTCGCGTTCCAGCCGCACCGCTACACCCGCACGCGCGACTGCTTCGAAGACTTCGTGAAGGTCATCGGCACGGCCGACTCGGTGCTGCTCGGCGAGGTCTATGCCGCCGGCGAGGCGCCCATCGTGGCGGCCGACGGCCGCACGCTGGCGCGCGCCCTGCGCGTGGCCGGCAAGGTCGAGCCGGTGTTCGTCGACGACATCGCCGACATGCCGCGCGCCATTCTCGACAACGCCCGCCCGGGCGACGTGGTGCTCTCCATGGGCGCCGGCTCCATCGGCGCTGTGCCGGGCAAGGTCGTCGAACTCGCCGCGGCGCTGTCCGCCACGGCTTCCACATTGCAGCGCGACACGCGCAAAGAGGGGGGCGCATGAGCCTTCAGGATCCCGCACGCTTCGGCAAGGTTGCCGTTCTGTTCGGCGGCAGTTCCGCCGAACGCGAAGTTTCATTGATGTCGGGCACCGGCGTGCTCGAAGCCCTGCGTTCGCGCGGTGTGGACGCGCATGCCTTCGACCCGTCGCAGCGCGAGCTGACCGAGCTCAAGCGCGAAGGCTTCGCGCGCTGCTTCGTCGCACTGCACGGCCGCCACGGCGAAGACGGCACCGTGCAGGGCGCGCTGGAGCTGCTCGGCATTCCCTACACCGGCTCGGGCGTGATGGCTTCCAGCGTGGCCATGGACAAGGTCATGACCAAGCGCATCTGGCAGGCCGACGGCCTGCCGACGCCCAAGTACGTGCGCCTGGCCTTCGACCAGCAAAGCCGCGAGCAGGTGATGGCCGTGCCCGACGTGCTGGGCCTGCCGCTGATCGTGAAGCCGCCGCGCGAGGGCTCGTCCATCGGCGTGACCAAGGTCGAGGGCTACTCGCAGATGCAGGACGCGGTCACGCTGTCCGCCAGGTACGACGCCGACGTGCTCTGCGAGGAATTCATCGACGGCGAGGAAGTGACCTGCGCCGTGCTCGGCCACGGGCTGGACGCGCGCGCGTTGCCGGTGGTGCGCATCGCCGCGCCCGAAGGCGCCTACGACTACCAGAACAAGTACTTCACCGACGTCGTGCAGTACCAGTGCCCGAGCGGCCTGTCCGACGCCGAGGAGCACGAGATCCAGCGCATCACGCTGGCCGCGTACCGCACGCTGGGCTGCCGCGGCTGGGGCCGCGCCGACGTGATGATCCGCGCCAGTGACCGCAAGCCGTTCCTGCTGGAGATGAACACCTCGCCCGGCATGACCAGCCACTCGCTGGTGCCGATGTCCGCGCGCGCCGCGGGCATCGCCTACGAAGACCTGTGCCTGCGCGTGCTGGCATCGGCCGCGCTCGACGCAACGGGAGGCTCGCAATAGCCATGGCCGACAGCATTCCCGCGCCCTTCGACGTCAAGCTCATGAACATCGTCGCGAACATTGCGTTCGTGATGGTGACGCTCATGCTGCTGGCGGCGGGGGCCTGGTGGGTGCTGCGCCAACCGTTCTTCCCGCTGGCCGGCATCAAGGTGGACGGCGAGGTCACGCACAACAACGCGGTGACCCTGCGTGCCAACGTGGCGCCGCAGCTGAACGGCAATTTCTTCACCATCGACCTGGCGCGTGCGCGCACCGCCTTCGAGTCGGTGCCCTGGGTGCGCAGCGCAGTGGTGCGCCGCGAGTTCCCGAACAAGCTGCACGTGACGCTGACCGAGCAGGTGCCGGTGGCCACCTGGGGCGACGACGCGGGCTCCAAGCTCATCAACGGCTTCGGCGACGTGTTCGAGGCCAACGTGGCCGAAGTGGACGACAACCTGCCGCGCCTGGATGGCCCTGTCGAACAGGCCGGCCAGGTGCTGGGCATGTACCGCGTGCTGCAACCGCAGTTCCAGCCCTACGACCTCGCCATCGACGAGCTCACGCTGTCGAGCCGGGGCAGCTGGAAGGTGGTGCTGGACAGCGGTGCCGAGCTCGAGCTCGGCCGGGGCCAGAGCGAGGAGGTGACGGCCAGGCTGCAGCGGTTCCTGAAGACCGTGACCCAGGTCGCGGCGCAGTACCGCCGCACGATGGCCGATGTCGAAGGCGCCGATCTGCGCCACAACGACGCGTATGCATTGCGGCTGCGCGGCGTCACCACGGTCTCGGCAGAGGCCCCAAGAAAAATCAAGTAGCGAACACCGAGGAATCGAGGACATATCAATGCCCAAAGAATACAAAGACCTGGTCGTAGGACTGGACATCGGCACCGCCAAGGTCATGGTGGTGGTGGCCGAGGTGCTGCCCGGTGGCGAGCTCAAGCTGGCCGGCCTGGGCATTGCGCCGAGCAACGGCCTGAAGCGGGGCGTGGTGGTGAACATCGACGCCACGGTACAGAGCATCCAGCAGGCCTTGAAGGAGGCCGAGCTGATGGCCGACTGCAAGATCAGCCGCGTCTACACGGGCATCACCGGCAGCCACATCCGCGGCATCAACTCCAGCGGCATGGTGGCGGTGAAGGACAAGGAAGTGACGCCCGCCGACGTGGCCCGCGTGGTGGAGACGGCGCGCGCCATCAACATCTCGAGCGACCAGCGCCTGCTGCTGGTGGAGCCGCAGGAGTTCGTGATCGACGGGCAGGACGTGAAGGAGCCGATCGGCATGAGCGGCATGCGCCTGGAGGCCAAGGTGCACATCGTGACCGGCGCGCAGAGCGCGGCCGAGAACATCATCAAGTGCGTGCGCCGCTGCGGCCTCGAAGTCGACCAGCTGATGCTGAACCCGCTGGCCTCGAGCCAGGCGGTGCTGACGGAAGACGAGCGCGAACTGGGCGTGGTGCTGGTGGACATCGGCGCGGGCACCACCGACGTGGCGATCTTCACCAACGGCGCGATCCGCCACACGGCCGTGATCCCGATCGCGGGCGACCTGATCACGAGCGACATCGCGATGGCGCTGCGCACGCCGACCAAGGACGCGGAAGACATCAAGGTCGAGAGCGGCTATGCCAAGCAGCTGCTGGCCGACCCCGACCAGCAGGTCGAAGTGCCGGGCCTGGGCGACCGCGGCCCGCGCATGCTGAGCAAGCAGGCGCTGGCCGGTGTGATCGAGCCGCGCATCGAAGAAATTTTCTCGCTCGTGCAGCAGGTGGTGCGCGAGTCGGGCTACGAAGAAGTGCTGTCGTCGGGCGTGGTGCTCACGGGCGGCAGCGCGGTGATGCCGGGCATGGTCGAGCTCGGCGAAGACATCTTCCTGAAACCTGTGCGCAGGGGCATCCCGAAGTATTCCAGCGCGTTGTCCGACATGGTGGCGCAGCCTCGCGCCGCTACAGTCATGGGCCTTCTGGAAGAGGCACGTTTCGCACGCATGCGTGGCTTCAAGGTTGCACAGAAGAACGGGTCGGTAAAGACTGCATTCGGACGTTTCAAAGACTTCATCGTGGGGAATTTCTAGCCATGATCAAGTCTCCACTGTGGCTCGCACGCGGAAGCCCCCCTTTGCATTTCAATGAGCGATGGCGACGCACAGGTCCACCATCGTGACGCTCGCACGTTGATCTCGTCACGGCACAAGAATATTCACAGATACATAACGGCAACTGCAAGATTCAAGGAGTTAAAAATGACCATCGAAATGATCGAAGTCGAAGAGTTCAATCAAGGCACGCAGATCAAGGTGATCGGTGTTGGCGGTGGCGGCGGCAATGCGGTCGCCCACATGATGGAGCGTGGCGTGCAGGGCGTTCAGTTCGTCTGCGCGAACACCGACGCACAGGCACTGCAACGCAGCAACGCGCACAAGATCATCCAGCTCGGCACCAGCGGCCTGGGCGCCGGCAGCAAGCCCGACAAGGGCCGTGAAGCGGCCGAGCTCGCGGTGGACGACATTCGCGCGGCCATCGACGGCGCGCACATGCTGTTCATCACCGCCGGCATGGGCGGCGGCACCGGCACCGGCGCGGCGCCCGTGATCGCACGCGTCGCCAAGGAGATGGGCATCCTCACCGTGGGTGTGGTGACCAAGCCCTTCGACTGGGAAGGCGGCCGCCGCATGACCAACGCCGACGCCGGCCTGACCGAGCTCGAAGCCAATGTCGACTCGCTGATCGTGGTGCTCAACGAGAAGCTGCTCGACGTGCTGGGTGAAGACATCACGCAGGACGAAGCCTTCGCGCATGCCAACGACGTGCTGAAGAACGCCGTGGGCGGCATCTCGGAGATCATCAACGAGTACGGCGGCGTGAACGTCGACTTCGAAGACGTGCGCACCGTGATGGGCGAACCCGGCAAGGCCATGATGGGCACGGCCGCCGCAGCCGGCCCGGACCGCGCGCGCATCGCTGCCGAACAGGCCGTGGCCTGCCCGCTGCTGGAAGGCATCGACCTGTCGGGCGCCAAGGGCGTGCTGGTGCTGGTGACGGCATCGAAGGGCTCGCTGAAGCTGAACGAGTCGAAGCTGGCGATGAACACCATCCGCGCCTACGCGTCGCCCGATGCGCACGTGATCTACGGCGCCGCCTACGACGAGAGCCTGGGCGACGAAATGCGCGTGACCGTGGTGGCCACGGGCCTCTCGCGCGCGGAAGCCCGCCGCCAGGCCCCGACGCTGGAAGTGATCCGCACCGGCACCGACAACATCCCGTTCACCGTGCCCACGCTCGGTGGCATGGGTCACGCCGGCAGCGGCGGCAACGGCGGCCACCAGCCGAACTACGACGGCATGGCCGTTCCCAGCGTGTGGCGCACCAACCGCACGATGGCCGCAGCCAAGGTCGACGCGCTGTCTTCGGGCGGCATGGACGACTTCGAGATTCCGGCGTTCCTGCGCCGCCAGGCCGACTGAGCCTGGCTCGCCCCCAGGCTGCGTTTACTTCGTGCCGCTTCGCCACCCCCTGCCGGGGATGCGCGAAGCGGCCTACCTGACGCAGAGGGCACGAGGGATCGCAAGGGGTGCGGGGACGACCTGAAAGGGACGTCTGCCGGCTCTAGGCGCTGCGTTCATCTCGTGCCCTTTGCGTCCATTTGCCTGGATTGCATAGAACCCATGTCTATCGGTGCCATAGCCAGGGGCATAGGGCGCCACGCCGGTGGCGCGCCTAAAATCCCCGGCGTGCTGCAACAACGAACCCTCAAGTCGATCAGCCGCGCCGTCGGCGTGGGGCTTCACAGCGGGCAACGCGTGGAACTGACCCTGCGTCCGGCCCCGGCCGACACCGGCATCGTGTTCCGCCGCGTCGACCTGCCCGAACCGGTCGAGATCCGCATGACCGCCGAGGCGGTCACCGACACGCGCCTGGCGTCCACCGTCTCCGAGGGCGGCGCCAAGGTGCAAACGGTCGAACACCTCATGTCCGCCTGCGCGGGCCTGGGCATCGACAACCTCTACATCGACATCACGGCCGACGAAGTGCCGATCCTCGACGGGTCGGCTTCGTCCTTCGTGTTCCTGCTGCAAAGCGCGGGCATCGCGCTGCAGAAGGCGCCGCGCCGCTTCATCCGCGTGACCCGCAAGGTCGAGGTGCGCGAAGGCGAGGGCGCCAACGAGAAGTGGGCGAGCCTGGAGCCGTACCACGGCTTCAAGCTGGCCTTCGAGATCGATTTCGACCACCGCGTGGTCAATTCGACCGGCCAGCGCGTGGAGTTCGACCTGGGCACCGATTCGTACAGCCGCGACATCGCACGCGCGCGCACCTTCGGCTTCACCAAGGAAGTCGAGTACATGCGCAGCAAGGGCCTCGCGCTCGGCGGCGGGCTGGACAACGCCATCGTGATGGACGACACCAAGGTGCTCAATGCCGGCGGCCTGCGCTACGACGACGAGTTCGTGAAGCACAAGATCCTCGACGCCATGGGCGACCTGTACGTGGTCGGCAAGCCGCTGCTGGCGGCCTACACCGCCTTCCGCTCGGGCCATGCACTGAACAACAAGCTGCTGCGCGAACTGCTCTCGCACAGCGACGCCTACGAAGTCGTGACCTTCGACGACGAGAAGCGCGCACCGCGCGGCTTCAACGAAGTCGCTCGCGCCTGGTAGGGCGCGGTTCCCCCATGCTTCTTTTCCGCTGGGCCATCCTGTTCCTTTTGCTGGTGGCGGGCGTGTCGTTCGCGTTCTACGCGGGCACGGGGCAGGTCAAGTACCGGCGCTTCGGCTGGATCGTGCTGAAGTGGACGCTGCTGGCCGCGTTCGGCTTCTTCGCGGTGCTGATCGCCGAACGCGTGGCCTGAAGCTTTCCGGGCCTCGCGCGACGCGACCGCTCAGCGCGAACGCCCTTGCCGGTAGGTGCCGGCATGCGTCTTCGACAATTCAGCTGCCTGCGCAAGCCGCGCCATCGAACGGCCCACCTGCGCATGCGTGATGGCGATGCCCAGCGCGTCCGCCGCGTCGGCGCCGGGCACGCCGGGCAGGTCGAGCAGGCGCCGCACCATCTCCTGCACCTGTGCCTTGGCGGCGCCGCCGTGGCCGGCCACGGCCTTCTTCATCTGCAGCGCGGTGTACTCGGCCACCGACAGGTTGTTCGTGACCAGTGCCGTCACGCAGGCGCCGCGTGCCTGCCCCAGCAACAGCGTCGACTGCGGGTTGACGTTCACGAAGATGATCTCCACCGCCGACGCATCGGGCTGGTAGCGCGCGGTGATCTCCGCGATGCCGTCGAACAGCACCTTCAGGCGTGCCGGAAGGTTGCCGCTGCCCAGGTGACGGGTGCTGATGGTGCCGCTGGCCACGTAGCGCAGCGCATGGCCGTCCGCGTCGACCACGCCGAAGCCGGTGGTCTGCAAGCCGGGGTCGATGCCAAGAATGCGCATGAAAGGAAACGTAAAGGCCTAAGCCCGGGTAAAGAGAGGCCAAAGAGGTGCGAAGCCACGCGGGAAAGTCGTGCGATCGCGGGCAGAATCCGAGCCGATTCGGACCGTCCGCCCCGCTTCTCGCAGGGCGCGCCACACAAGGAAGCGAATGTGAATGTAGTCGAGTCCTCCGCGCAGCGGCAACTGGACGAAGCCCGGGCCCTTCTCGAACGCGCGCACGACCCCGCCGAACGCGCCGCGGCCCACTTCAGGCAAGCCGAATTGCTCGATGAACTGGGCCGTCGCGGCGAGGCGCTGGCCGCCTGCAGCCGGCTGCTCGAGGAGTTCGCAGGCCAGCCCGCGCATGGCGTGGTGGTGCCGTGCTGCCAGGCGTTGCGCCTGCTGGCGCACATGCTGCGCCAGATGCACCGCCCCGCCGATGCGCTGACCACGCTCGACCGCCTGGTGGCCGCGCACGGGCACCGCAGCGAACCCGAGATCCGCGCGCACATCGCCGACGCGCTGTTCCAGCGCACCTGGCTCATCGACGAGCCCGCAGCCCGCTGCGCGGCGTGCGATGCCATGGGCGAGCTGCTCGACGCGCAGCCCGACACCGTGCTCGACGCGTGGCGCGTGGAAGCCCGGTTGCTGAAGGCCGACACCGAACACCACCGCGGCATGCCGCAGGACGCACTGGCCACGCTGGACGCCGCCATCGAGCGCTTCGACGCCAGCACCGACCCTGGCGTGGTGCTGCGCGTGGCGCGGGCGCGCCTGGCCTCGGTGCTGAACCTGCGCGAGCTGGCGCAGCACACCCAGGCCCAGGTGGTGTGCCTGCAGGTGGCCGACCAGATCGAGGCCGGGCTTGCCGATGCGGCGCCCGAACTGCGCGCCGAGGGCGTGCGTGCATTGACCCTGTTCTTCGACGGGTTGGGCCTCGACGAGCAGGCGCGGCGTGCCGAGCTCGTCGGCTGGCTGCTCGAGCGTTATGGCCGCGATGCGTCGTCGCAGGTGCGCCGCATGGCGGCGGTGCGCGCCTACGACTGGGCCGTGGGGCTGCGCGACCAGGGCGACGGCGCGGCGGCGCTGGCCGCGTGCGACCGGTTGCTCGCCACCTTCGCCGGCGACACCGATGCCGCGGTGCGGCGCACGCTGGCGAGCGCGCTGCTCAACAAGGGTTTCGTGCTGCTCGAGCTGCTGGGCCGGGCAGACGATGCGCTTGCGGCGTATGAGCAGCTCATGATCGACCTGCGCAATGCCGGCACCTCCGAGCTGCAGGACATGCTGGGCAAGGCCACGTCGGGCCGCGCGGCGTGCCTGAGGCGGCTGCGCCGCACGGGCCCGGCCGATGCCGGCGAGCTGTCCGCCGAGCTGCGCGACGAGGTCCGTGACAAGGTGAGGCAGGGCCGCAAGCACGGCGATGCGGGCGAGTCGCTGGAGGCTGTCGCGCGCTTCGACGAGGTGATTGCCGCGCATGGCGCATCGAGCCACCCCGAGTTGCGCCGTCAATGCGCGCGGGCGCTGGTGCACAAGGCGTTCTGCCTGATCGCGCTCGAGCGCTTCGCCGAGGTCGTGGCCGCCGCCGACGCCATGGACGCCAGCTACGGCGCCGATGCCTCGGCGGCCATGCAGGAGCAGGTGGCGCTGTGCCTGCAGTACAAGAGCACGGCGCTGGACCGCCTGGGCCAGCGCGACGAAGAGATGCGGGTGCACGACCAGATCGTCGCGCGCTGGGGCAACTCCGAGCTGCCCGACCTGCGCGCGCGCGTGGCCGGTGCGCTGTTCCGCAAGGGCGCCGCCTTGCGCCAGGCCGGGCGGCTCGCCGAAGCCGTCGCCTGCTACGACGAGGTGGTCATGCGCACCGCCGTGGCCCGCGAGGGCGCGCTGCAGCTGTGGGCGGCCAAGTCGATGATCAACAAGGCCAAGGTGCTCAAGAAACTCGGCGACCCGGCGGGGCAGGCCAAGGCCTACCGCGTGCTCATCGCGCGTTTCGGCGAGTCGGGCGATGCGGCGCTGCGCGAGCGCGTGGTCAACGCCTGCGAATGGCTGGCCGAGGCGGAAGGGCAACAGGGGCGGGTGGAGGCGCAGCGCACGGCGCTCCAGCTGGCCTTGGGCCGCTTCGGCACGGCCTTGTCCGCGGAGCAGCGCACGCGCATGTCGCGCGAACTGCAGGCCGTGAAGGCCAAGGCCCTGGGCCGCATGGCGAAGCAGGCCTTCGACCGCGTGGTGCGCCGCAAGGCCTGAACTTCGGCACGGACGATCAAGTCGTCTTCCGGTGCATGCCGCGGAACCGGCTTTGCCGGGCCGCAGGTATGGCCCCCCTGCAAGGTGGGGGCCGTCTACGCGTTGAAGTACCAGCGAATGGAGTGGAAGAAGATGGGTGCGGCGAAGCACAGCGCGTCGACCCGGTCGAGCAGGCCGTTCGCACCGGTCACGCCCACGCCCTTCTTGCCCCAGTTGGGAATGCCCCGGTCGCGCTTGAGGGCCTTCAGCGGCGCTCCCTGAAGGTCAGGAAGAAGGCCGTGGTGCTCACGATCACGAGCACGCCGAAGACGATGAGGAAAAGGGCCGCGACCTGCTGGGTCGGGGTGAGGTTGCGCAAAAACTGGTTCATGTCAGACGTCGCGCAATGCGATCACGGCGGCACGCGCGCGATCGAGGAAGGGTCGGCGCTCTTCGCCTTCTTCCACGCGAAGCGGCGCGCCGAAGGTCACGGAGCAAAGAATGGGCACCGGCACGATCTCGCCCTTGGGCATGACGCGCTGCACGTTGTCGATCCAGGCCGGCACCAGCACCACGTCGGGGAACATCGTCGCGAGCGCGTAGAGGCCCGACTTGAACTTCTGCGGCTCGCCGGTGTGGCCGCGCGTGCCTTCGGGAAAGATGATGATCGAGTCGCCGCTGCGCAACGCTTCGATGAGCGGGGCCAAGGGGTCGGGGGCGGGCGGTGCGTCGGCTGCTGGCGGCTCGGGCTGCGCTGCCATGGCCGGTGGTTCAGGCGCGCGCGGCGGCGGCGGTGGCGGGGCGGGAAGGTCGAGCCGGCCCTGCACGTCGTTCACGACTTCCGTGGGTGTGTCCGCGAAGGGCAGCGACATCGGAAGCAGCGGCTCCATCGAGGGCTCGATGCGTTCGGCGGGCGGCGCCGCGACGGCGCGTGGCGGGGGTGGTGGCGGTGGGGCTTCTGCCGCTGCCGCTGCGGCGGGAGCCGCTGGCGCCGTTGCGGCGCGCTCCACATACACCGCGTTGAACACTTCCGTGGTGATCCAGCGCTTGAACGGCGTGTTGGCCCAGTAGTCGCGTGCCGCGATCGGCCGCGTGATGCTGCGCAGTTCCTCGGGCAGTGCCGCCCAGATCATCACGAGGTCGGCGTGGCTCTGGTGGTTGGCGAAATAGATGCGTTGCTCGGCCTTCGGTGGACACCCGTACCAGCGCGCTTGCGCGCCTGTGAGCAACCGGACGATTCCCAGCAACAACCAACCCGTGAGCTTAGCCAGCATATGGGCGCGATGATACGGGCCATGCGATGGCGTTTCGATCCTCTTTCTCTGGCATGGGCGGTGGCCCTTTTCATCTTGCTCGTGCTGCTGGCCACCGTCGGCGCGCGATGGGGCTGGGTGCGCAGCTTCTTCGGCGACGTGCTGGCCGTGGTGTGGGTCTACTTCGTGTTCAAGACGGCGATCGGCGCGCGCGTGTGGCCACTGGCGCTGGCCGCGCTGGGCGTGGGTTGCGCCGTCGAACTCGGGCAGTACCTGGCATCGGTGTGGCACCTGCGCATTTCGAACCGCGCGCTGCGCATCGTGCTCGGCAGCACGGCCGACTGGTGGGACGTGGCGGCCTACGTGATCGGCTTTGCGGCGGTGCTGGCGCTCGAAGGCCTGCGCGATTCGATCAGGGCAGCTCGGCCGAGGACATCCGCGCCATGACGGTCGACGCCCGAGTGCTCAGGTAGGGAGAGCCGGGCCGCCGCTCGAAGAACTTGGGGCTCGGCAGCATCACCGCGAGGCGCGCGGCCTCGTTGGCGCTCAGGCGCGACGCGGGCTTCCTGAAGTAGTACTGCGACGCCGCTTCGGCGCCGAACACGCCTTCGCCCCACTCGACGTTGTTGAGGTACAGCTCCAGGATGCGCTGCTTGCCGAGAAACACCTCGAGCAGCGTGGCGAGCACCAGCTCCTGCCCCTTGCGCAGCATGGTGCGCTCGCCCGACAGCAGCAGGTTCTTGGCGAGCTGCTGCGTGATGGTGGAGCCGCCGCGCAGGCGCACCGGCTGCACCGGCCTGCCGCGCGCCACCCCGCGCGCGGTGCGCTTGGCCGCCAGCTCCTCGGCCTTGGCGTTGCGCTGGCGCGCGCGCTCGATGGCCTCCCACTCCACGCCGTTGTGGTCGACGAAACCGGCATCCTCGCTCGCGATGACGGCACGCTTGAGCGTGTCGTTGATCTGCGCATAGGGCACCCACTCCTGCCGCCAGCCCGCGCCGCGGCCCTGGTGAATGGCGATCTGCCAGGCCTCGGAGCGCTGGAAGGCGGTGCTCTGCGGATCGACCACGGCCATCGTGGCGATGCGCACCACGAAGAACAGCTCGAGCGCCACGCCCGCCACCACGAGGCAGGCGATCAGGCGCAGCACGGCCTTCATGGTTTCGCCTGAACAGGAGCGAGCGTTGCGCGCACTTCCGCCAGCACCTGCGCCGACGGCGGGCGCACGCCGCGCCAGATCTCGAAGGCCTCGGCCGCCTGCTCGACCAGCATGCCGAGCCCGTCGCGCGCGACCGCACCGTGCGTCTCGGCCCACGCCATGAAGCCCGCGGCCGCCGGGCCGTACATCATGTCGACCGCGAGCCCGCCGGCACGCAGCACGCGTGCGTTCACCGGCACCGCATCGCCCGCGAGGCTGGAGGCCGTGGCGTTGACCACCACGTCGAAGCTGCCCGGCACCTCGTCGAGCGCCCAGGCTTCCAGCGCGGCGCCGTGGCGCAGCGCGATGGCCGCATGACGGCGCACCAGTTCTATGGCCTTGCCGACCGTGCGGTTGGCCACCACGACGCGCGACGCGCCGGCGTCGAGCAGCGGGCCGAGCACGCCGGCGGCTGCGCCGCCTGCGCCGATCAGCAGCAGCGACTTGCCCTTCAGCGGCACCGCGGCGTTGTGCACGATGTCGTTGACCAGGCCGATGCCGTCGGTGTTGTCCGCGTGGATGCTGCCGTCGTCCGCGAAGCGCAGCGTGTTCACCGCCTGCGCGAGCGAGGCGCGTTCGCTGACGTGCTGCGCGAGCGCGGCGGCGTCGAACTTGAAGGGCACGGTGACGTTACAGCCGCGCGCGGTGTCGCCGCGCTCGGCGGCCTCCCGGCGGAAGGCCGCGATGCCTTCGGCGAAGGCGCCGAGGGGCACCAGCCGCCGGCCGTAGTCCATCTGCTGGCCGCAGAGTTCGGCAAAGCGCGCGTGGATGCGCGGCGAGCGGCTGTGCTCGACCGGGTTGCCCACTACACAGTACAGGTCCATGGCCTTGTCTCCGCTGCCGCCGGTGGCGTTGTCTTGTCGTGTTGACGGGTTACTGGGACGAGAGCTCGATGGTCTCATCGCGCGTGAACTTGAATCGCGACTGCAGCACGATCTGGTCGCTCTGCTTGCGCATGGCGTCGGTGAACTTGCCGAAGTTGCCCACGCTGCGCACGATGGCCTGCGCGCGCCGGTCGAGCGTGACGTCGCCAGAGCTTTCGTCGACGGCGGTGTCGAGCACCTTGCCGTCGAAGTTGACGGTGATGGTCATCTTCAGCTCGCCGTAGAGCTTCTTGCCGGCGGCCGAAGGAAAGTTCTCGGTGCCCTTCAACTCGATGCGGCGGCGCAGCGTGTCCACGTAGATCGCGTAAGCCGCTTCCCGCGTGGCGGGGCTCAGGTAGCGTTTCTTGGGGCGCGCGTTTTCCTCGTTCACGCGGCGCTCGATCTCGGCGACCAGCTCGACCATCTGGCGACGCTTTTCCTCGCGCGCTGCGGCCTCGGTCGGCTCGCCCGCGCTGCGCGGATCGGGCACCGGCATGGCGGCCAGTTCGCGCTTGATCTGCGCGAGCATCTGCATCTGCTGGGCCTGCAGCGCCTCGACCTGGCGGCGCGAATCCTCGAACGAATCGCCCATGGCGGTGAAGCTCGACGGCGGCAGCGGGCTGGTCGCGCGGCCCCTGTCGAGGTCGCCGCCGCCCGCGAGCGAGGTCTGCGCCATCACGCGCGCGTTCGCATCGGGCTTGTCGTTGGTCTTGCTGTTGACTAGGATCACTTCGAGCGGCGTTTCGCTGAAGACCTTGTTGAACGACTCAGGGTCGACGAAGCGCACCGCGAGCAGCGCGGCGTGCGCAATGACCGACACGCCCAGAGCGATCTGCAGCGTGCTGAGGTCCTTGAAGTTCATTGCTAGAAACTCCTCCAGGGGCGCATTTCTCCGGACGAACCGCCGGCGTTCATGCGGGCGTGTTTTCGGGCGCGGCCTCGTTGTCCGTCAGATCGACGGCAATGGCGATCGGGCCTGCGACCACTTCTTCGTCGTCACCCTCTTCGTCGGCAGCCGCATCGGCCGCGTCGGTTTGAGGCGCGTCGAGGCGTTCGATCACCGTGCCGGACACGTCGAGCGCGATCTCGTCGATCTCGCCGAGCTTCACGCGCAGGCGCGCGCCGCGCTCCTGCTGGCCGGCCACGGGGAACACCAGCGGCAGCGTCTCGGCACGCACCAGCGCGCCGTTGGGCAGGTCCTTGATGACGGTCGCTTCCAGCTCGGTGATGCCCTGCTGCTGCAGGTACTTCAGTGTCCAGAAGCGCTCCATGCCGCCCTGGTAGGCGTTGTAGGTCGCGTAGGCCGCATCGAAGCCCGAGAGGATCGAGAACAGGTCGGCGTCCTTCGGCTTGAACGGCGCGGCCAGCGCGGCGGTCTTGCCGTGGCGCGCGGCCGCGATGATCTGCCACTGGTTCACCAGGTCGGTGTAGCGGCGCAGGGGCGAGGTGCTCCAGGCGTAGCTCTTCACGCCCAGGCCCGCATGCGGCAGCGCGCGCGTGCCCATGCGCACCTTGATGCCGGGCGCCAGGCTGGCCTGGCTGCGGTAGAGGCCGGGCACGCCGAGTTCGCCCAGCCAGTTGCCCCAGGTGCTGTTGGCCAGGATCATGGCCTCGGACACGATCAGGTCGAGCGGCGCGCCGCGCTGGCGCGTGCCGATCTGCACCTGCTCGTTGCCGACCGGCTCCTTGCCGTCGTTGCCCACGAGGCGGAAGTTGTAGTCGGGCCGGTTGAAGTTCTCGGGCTTGCCGCGCGCCACTTCGCGCTGCGCCTTCAGCTGCTTCGCCAGGCGGAACAGGAACGAGAGCGGGGCGCGCAGCTTGGCCGCGGCGTCGGGCGTGTTGTCGCTCTGGAAGGAGGCGTCTTCGAGCCAGGGCTGCGTGACGACGGCATCGAGCTGGTCGTGGCGCAGGTTGGCCACGATCGGCACGCGCTCCAGCTTGGTTTCGGTGCCCTGCAGCTCGAGCGTGGCTTCGTCGAAACGCGCATAGAGCGACACGGCCGGGCGGTCGCCGCCTTCGAGCAGCGTGTAGGTGTCGACCACCTCGTCGGGCAGCATCGTGATCTTGTAGCCGGGCATGTAGACCGTCGACATGCGCGCACGCGCCACGTTGTCGATGGCGCTGCCGGGCGTGAGCGCCAGGGCAGGCGCCGCGATGTGGATGCCGACGGTGACGGTGCCTGTGCCCAGGCCCTGCACGGACAGCGCATCGTCGATTTCGGTGGTCTGCGAATCGTCGATCGAGAAGGCCTCTACGCCGGTGGCGACGGGCAGTTCGTCCACGATGGCCGGTGCCGCGAGCGTGGGAAAGCCGGTGCCCTTGGAGAAGTTCTCGAACAGGAAGCGGCGCCAGTGGAACTGGTAGGGCGAGTCGATGGCGCCGGCGCGTTCCAGCAGGTCGAGCGGGGCGCGCTGCGTGGCGCGCGAGGCATCGACCACGGCCTTGTATTCGGGGGCGTTCTTGTCAGGCTTGAACAGGATCTTGAAGAGCTGCTCGCGGATCTGCGGCGGGCACACGCCCTCGGCCAGCTGCCCGGCCCATTCGACGATCTGCGCCTGCACGGCCTTTTTTTTCTCGATGGCGGCCAGCGCCTGCTGCACGATCTCGGCCGGCGCTTTCTTGAAACGCCCCTTGCCCGCGCGGCGGAAGTAATGCGGCGCCTCGAACAGCGCGAACAATGCCGCGGCCTGCTGTGCGAGCGACGGCTTGTCGCTGAAATAGTCGGCCGCGAGATCGGCAAAGCCGAATTCCCCCTCGGCTGCGAATTCCCAGGCGAGGTCCAGGTCCATGGTGGCGGCGAGCGTGCGCGCCTCGGCGATCAGCTCAGCGGGCGACGGTTTTTCGAACCGAAGCACGATGTTGGCGCTCTTGACCTTGACGCGCTTGCCCGTGTCGAGCTCGACCTGCGCCGACGCTTCGGCCTCCGACAGTACGCGGCCGCCGAGGTACTTGCCGGCTTCTTCAAACAATACAAACATGGGCAGGATTCTCCCACGCAGGAGGGAGGCCGCCCGGCCCCGCCGTGTTCAGACGGGGTTGATGAACGCCATCACGTCGTCGAGATGGGCTTTCTCGAAATCCGACAGGGCGTGGTCGCTGCCTTCGAGCAGCTTGATGTTGCTGTCGGGATAGCGCGCGGACATTTCGTGCCAGTCGAGCGCCTCGTCGCCCTTGGCGATGATCGCGAAGACGCGCTCGGGCCGCGTGAGCTGGCCGACTTCCATCGCGCGCAGCTCATGGATGTACTCGGGACGGAAGTAGAAGTGCTCGGACGGGTCGTGCCACACGGTCTGGTCGCCGATGTAGCGTGTGAGGTCGCGCGCTGGATGCACCGCGGGGTTGAGCAGCACGGCGCGGCAGCGCGTCATGCCGGCCACGTAGGTGGCGTAGAAGCCGCCGAGCGACGAGCCGACCACCGCCATCGACTTGCGCGGCCAGTGCGCGATGCCCTTCATCACCAGGTCGATCGCGTCGTGCGGCGACGGCGGCAGTTGGGGGCACCACCAATGCAGATCCGGGTGGCGCTGCGCCACCCGCTCGGCCATGATTCGAGCCTTGGTCGAACGGGGCGAAGAGCGAAAGCCGTGCAGGTACAACAGGTGAGTGGTTTGCGGATCCATGCGAGGAAAAAAGGGTGGGTGCCGACGTAGCTCCTCACTTGCGGGAAGCGGGTAATTTTGCATGAGGTCTGTTCTCGCGAGGCCGCTTCCAACGTACAAAAACCCCGCTGTGCGGGGTTCTTCGGTAAAGACACAGCTTACCGTTGACAGGGGTGCTTGGGCGTCCTGCATGCACCCTTGTCAGGTGTTTTGCATGCGAGGAATTCAAAAGTATTCAGAGCACAGCCATGGAAGCTACGAATGGTCTACGTTCGGACTACTTCGTCTGCGCAGAGCCTGGCATGTGCGGGTGTGCCATTGCGCTGCTCAGGCTGCTGAAAGCGGCGCAAGTGTCGTGGCGAGGCTGGCTGTGCGCATCCCATGAACGGGTGAGGCTCGCCGGGATGTGCGGCGTACCGCGCGGCTTATGCTTGCACCCATGAACACCGAGACCCAGCACGACGCCACGCCACGCCGCTGGGGCGTGCTCGTTGTCGAAGACGACAGTCGCGCGCGCGCATTCTTCGAAGCCAGTGTGCAGCGCAGCCCGCGGCTTTACTGGCTCGGCAGCGCCGGCACGGTGCAGGAGGCGCTGGCCTGGTTGGCCCATACGGCCACGATTCCCGATGTGCTGCTGGTCGACCTCGGCATGCCCGACGGCACCGGGCTGGACGTGATCCGCGACGCCGTGACGCGTTTTCCGGGCTGCGAGCCGCTGGTGGTGTCGGTCTTTGGGGACGAGGAGAACGTGCTCGCGAGCATCGAGGCCGGTGCTGTCGGCTACATCCACAAGGACGCCGCGCCGGAGGACATCGCGCAGACCATCGTGGAGATGAAGGCCGGCGCCTCGCCGATCTCGCCCATGATCGCGCGCCGCGTGCTGGCCAAGTACCGCAGCCTGCAGTCGGCCGCCTTGCCTGGCGCATCCGCCGCCGTGGCGGGCGCCGCCCTCGAGGCGGCTTCCGAGGAGTCCGACCGCGGGTTGCTCTCGGCGCGCGAGCACGAGGTGCTCACGCTCATCGCACGCGGTTTCTCCTATGCGGAAATCGCGCGGCTCAAGGGTCTGAGCGTGCACACGGTGCAGACCCACATCAAGAACCTCTACGGCAAGCTCGCGGTGCACTCCAAGAGCGAGGCGGTGTTCGAAGCGACGCGGCTCGGCCTGCTGTCACATCCGGGCTGAGGCCAGATGCGGCCGAGGCTGGTGTCGCTGCTGGTGCTGTGGCTGGCGCTGCTCGTGGCAGGCTGTTCGGGCGTCGCGACTGCGGCGGAAACGCCTGTCGAGTTGCGCCGCGGTACCGTGACCACCGTGGTCGACGGCGTCATCCGCACCGAGCCGGTCGATCTGTCCTACCATTGGGACCGCCGGCACCACGGGCGCCCCGGGTTTGCGCGATTCGACCTGCCGTTCAGGCTCGATGCCGCGCCCGAGACGCCGTGGGGCATCTTCATTCCGCGCGTCGGCAATGTCTTCGAGGTGCAGCTCAACGGGGCGCTGCTGCAGGTCTACGGCGACCCGGAACGCGGCAACGACGCCGACTATGCCAAGGCGCCGATCTATGTGCCCGTGCCCGGGCGGTTGCTCAAGCAGGGCGACAACCTCCTGCAGATCCGCCTGCGCGCCGACACCGCGCGGCGCGCCGGCCTGTCGCGCGTGGTGATCGGTCCGGCGGCGCCGGTGCGAACCGAACTGTTCGAGAGCGCGTATGCGTGGCGCTTCACCGGCTCGGTGCTGCTGACCGCCTTCAGCCTGGTCGTGGGCGGTATCGCGCTGGGGCTGTGGCTCACGCAGGTCGACGCCCCGGGCAACGGCGCAAGCCGGCGCGACGGCATCTACCTTTGGGCCGCGCTGGCCGAGTTCTGCTGGGCGGTGCGCGTGGCCGACGGCGTGATCGCCGAGCCGCCGCTGCCCTGGGGCGTCTGGGGCGTGCTCATGGCGGCCTGTTATGCAGGCTGGACCGCCTCGGCCATGATGTTCTGCTTTCACCTCTCGGGATGGGCCCGCGAGCCCCGCCTGCAATGGCTGCGCTGGCCCCTGTCCGCGCTGGTGGCCGGCACCGTGGCGGCGAGTTCGCTGGCGTTGCGGCGCGAGGAGCCGCTGTGGCTCACCGGCTGGCTCGCCGTGGAGATCGTGTTCGTCGCAGGCTTCGTGGGTGCGTTCCTGGTGGCCACGGTGCGCCGGCCGGGCACCGAGCAGTGGCTGGTGGCCGGCGCGGCGCTGGTGTCGGTGGCTTTCGGCGTGCGCGACTGGCTGGTGATCCGGCTGAGCGACGCCTATGGCGAAACCACGTGGGTGCGCTATTCGTCGGTGTTCTTCGGTGTGGCGCTGCTGCTCATCGTGCTGCGGCGCTTCCACGCCGCAACGGTCCAGACGCGCGGCTGGGTCACCGCGCTGGGCGACCGCGTGGCACAGCGCGAGCGTGAACTGGCGGCCACCTATGCGGAGCTCGAGGCGGTGGCGCGTGACCAGGCGCGCACCCACGAGCGCGAACGCATCCTGCGCGACATGCACGACGGCGTGGGTTCGCACATCAGTTCGGCCATCCGGCAATTGCAGTCGGGCCAGACCAGTTCGGGCGACCTGCTGCGCACGCTGCGCGATTCGCTCGACCAGCTCAAGCTGTCGATCGACTCCATCCACCTGCCCCCTGGCGACGTGGGCGCCTTGCTGGCGGCGGCGCGCTACCGGCTGGAACCCCGGCTGGCGGGGGCGGGCATCGCGCTTGAATGGGCGGTGGACGAGCTGGCGCCGGTGGCGCGGCTCGACGCGCAGGCCATGCGACAGCTGCAGTTCCTGCTGTTCGAGGCGATCTCGAACGTGCTGCAGCACGCCCAGGCCAGAGTGCTGCGCATCGAGGCCGGCATGCAGGGCGCAACGCTGCTGTTGCGCGTGATCGACAACGGCAAGGGCTTCGACGCAGCGCTCGCGCCGCGGGCGCTGTCGGAGCGCGCGGGGGCCATCGGCGCCCGGCTGGCGGTCGAAAGCCGACCGGGGCGCACGGTCGTTCAACTCACTTTCGATTGAGTCGGCCGGCAGGGCGCGGATAATCCGCCCCCATGTCTGCCGTGTTCAATCAGCCCTCCCTGGCGCGTCGCATCGCGCCCATCTTCCAGGGCTTCGACGGCTTTCTGGCCTTCGCCGTGCTGCTGCTCGCCTTTGCCGGCTTGCTGACCATGTATTCCTCGGGGTACGACCACGGCTCCCGTTTCATCGACCACGGCCGCAACATGCTGCTGGCCGGCTTCATCATGTTCGTGGTGGCGCAGGTGCCGCCGCAGCGCCTGATGGTGGCCGCCGTGCCGCTCTATTCGATGGGCGTGGCGCTGCTGGTGGCGGTGGCGCTGTTCGGCATCACCAAGAAGGGCGCGCAGCGCTGGATCAACCTGGGCGTGGTGATCCAGCCCAGCGAAATCCTGAAGATCGCCATGCCGCTGATGCTGGCGTGGTGGTTCCAGCGTCGCGAAGGCCAGCTGCGCCCGCTCGACTTCGTGGTCGCCACGGTGCTGCTGGCGGTGCCGGTCGGTCTCATCATGAAACAGCCCGACCTGGGCACCTCGCTGCTGGTGCTGGCGGCCGGGATGGCGGTGATCTTCTTTGCCGGGCTGCCCTGGAAGCTGATCGTGCCGCCGGTGGTGCTCGGCGCGGTGGCCGTCGCGCTGATCGTGGGTTTCGAGCCCCAGCTGTGCGCCGATGGCGTCGACTGGCGGGTGCTGCACGACTACCAGAAGCAGCGCGTGTGCACGCTGCTCGACCCGAGCAAGGACCCGCTGGGCAAGGGTTTCCACATCATCCAGGGAATGATCGCCATCGGTTCGGGCGGCGTGGGCGGCAAGGGCTTCATGCAGGGCACGCAGACGCACCTCGAGTTCATTCCCGAGCGCACCACCGACTTCATCTTCGCGGCCTATTCCGAGGAGTTCGGGCTGGTGGGCAACCTGGCGCTGATCGCATCCTTCATCCTGCTGATCTTCCGCGGGCTGACCATCGCGGCCAACGCGACGACGCTGTTCTCGCGCCTGCTGGCGGGCGCCGTGACCATGATCTTCTTCACCTACGCCTTCGTGAACATGGGCATGGTGAGCGGCATCCTGCCGGTGGTGGGCGTGCCGCTGCCATTCATCAGCTACGGCGGCACGGCCATGGTGACGCTGGGGCTCGGGCTGGGCATCCTGATGTCGATAGCCCGGGCGAGGAAGCTGGCGCAAAACTAGCGCTGGCGCGCCGAGTGCCCTTTGGGGCAGCGCGGAGGAGGGTGGCTGCCTAGAATGTCGGAATGATCTCTCGCGAACCCACCATCGAGCGCCTCGCCACGGCGCAACAACTGCTCCTCACGCCGTTCGGACTCGACGAATCGCACCTGAGCAAGGCCCTGGCCGAGATCACCGCCCACAAGGTGGATGACGCCGACCTGTACTTCCAGTACACGCGCAGCGAGGGCTGGAGCCTCGAGGAGGGCATCGTCAAGACCGGCAGCTTCAGCATCGACCAGGGCGTCGGTGTGCGCGCGGTCAGCGGCGAGAAAACCGCCTTCGCCTACTCGGACGACATTTCCGAAGCTTCGCTGCTCGATGCGGCCCGCACGGTGCGCTCCATTTCCTCCGCAGGCCGCACCGGCCGCGTGAAGACACCGCCCCGCAAGATCGCTTCGAGCCGGTCGCTCTACGACGGCGTCGACCCCATCTCCACGCTCGACAGCACGGCCAAGGTCAAGCTGCTCGAAAAGGTCGAAAAACTCGCCCGCTCGCGCGACCCGCGCGTCGCGCAGGTCATGGCCGGCCTGGCGAGCGAGTACGACGTGGTGCTCGTGGCGCGCGCCGACGGCACGCTGGCCGCCGACGTGCGCCCGCTGGTGCGCCTGTCGGTCACCGTCATTGCCGAGCAGAACGGCCGCCGCGAAGTCGGCTCTGGCGGTGGCGGCGGGCGTTTCGGCCTGGCCTATTTCACCGACGAGCAGATCGCCGAGTACGTCGACCATGCCGTCAAGGCGGCCCTGACCAACCTCGACGCCCGCCCGGCTCCGGCCGGCGAAATGACCGTGGTGCTCGGCTCCGGCTGGCCCGGCATCCTGCTGCACGAGGCCATCGGCCACGGGCTGGAGGGCGATTTCAACCGCAAGGGTTCGAGCGCTTTCTCGGGCCGCATCGGCCAGCGCGTGGCGGCCAAGGGCGTCACCGTGCTCGACGACGGCACCATCGCCGACCGCCGCGGCTCGCTCAACGTCGACGACGAGGGCAATGCCAGCCAGCGCAACGTGCTCATCGAAGACGGCATCCTGAAGGGCTACATCCAGGACTCGATGAACGCGCGCCTCATGAAGGTCAAGCCCACCGGCAACGGCCGCCGCGAGAGCTATGCGCACGTGCCGATGCCGCGCATGACCAACACCTACATGCTCGGCGGCGACAAGGACCCCAAGGAAATCGTCGCCAGCATCAAGAAGGGCCTGTACGCCACCAACTTCGGCGGCGGGCAGGTCGACATCACCAGCGGCAAGTTCGTGTTCTCGGCCAGCGAAGCGTATTGGGTGGAGAACGGCAAGATCCAGTATCCGGTGAAGGGCGCGACCATCGTGGGCAACGGCCCCGACGCACTGACCCGCGTGACCATGATCGGCGACGACATGGCGCTCGATTCGGGCGTGGGCACCTGCGGCAAGGAAGGCCAGAGCGTGCCCGTGGGCGTGGGCCAGCCCACCCTGCGCATCGATGGGTTGACCGTGGGCGGCACGGCCTGACGGATTGTTAAGGCTTGTTAAGCTGCGCTCCGTTGTTTTTCAAACAAGGAGCGTATCGATGAGGATTAGGATCAATTCGTCCGCGGCTCTGCTGGCCGCGACTGTCGTCGTGGCACTGGCGGGTGCGGGTTGCGCGTCGCGCGGCGGTTCCGCTGGCAGCCAGACCGCTGCGGCGCCCGCAGCAGCGCCCACGGCGCCGGCACGTGGCGGCGCCAAGGCGGGCATGGACGCCCAGGGCAACGTGGTCGACTCGTCGAAGGTCGAGGCCGGCAGCGGCCGCACCGTCAAGGGCCTGAACGGCTACGAAGGCGAGATCACCGGCAACCCGGCGCGCAACAGCAAGTTCACGCGGCTGCAGATCGGCATGAGCGCCAAGCAGGTCACCGACCTTGCCGGCCAGCCGACCGACCAGGGCGCCTACGTGACCGGCAAGGCCTTCATTCCGTTCTATTTCGGCAGCGACCGCCATCGTTTCGAGATGACGTACAAGGGGCAGGGCCGTCTCATCTTCGCGGGCGGCGGGATGGGTGACTATTCCGGCGGCAACCTCATCTGGATCATCCACAACCCCAACGAATCGGGTTACCGGTAAAAACAACGATCGCCCGGCCCCTGGGCCGGGCTTTCTTTTTCCGTGCTACATTCCGCCCACATGTCCGCCCTGCGCTCTTATTTCTTTGCCTACTTTTGGTTCCCGGTTTCCGGCGGACGAGAGGCGAGCGCGTAAAGCACACGAACACCCTCCCAGAACCGCCGGTGGCCTCAAGCCCCCGGCGGTTTTTTTATGCCCTGACGATATTCACTCCAACAAGGAAGCACCCATGAGCACGAACACTGCCCCCGCCGGCGACAGCTGGTATGCGAGCGTCGAGAAAACCAGCAAGACCGACGACGAACGCATCAAGGACATCAACGTGCTCCCCCCTCCTGAACATCTGATCCGCTTCTTCCCGATTCGCGGCACGCCCGTCGAGACGCTGATCGAAGGCACGCGCCGCAGCATCCACAACATCATGGCGGGCAAGGACGATCGGCTGCTGGTGATCATGGGGCCGTGCTCCATCCACGACCCGGCCGCCGCACTCGAATACGCCCGCCGCCTGAAGGTCGAGCGCGAGAAGTACGCCGGCACGCTGGAAATCGTGATGCGCGTGTACTTCGAGAAGCCGCGCACCACGGTCGGCTGGAAGGGGCTCATCAACGACCCGTACCTCGACGAGAGCTTCCGCATCGACGAAGGCCTGCGCATTGCGCGCCAGTTGCTGATCGACATCAACCGCCTGGGCCTTCCGGCGGGCAGCGAGTTCCTCGACGTGATCTCGCCGCAGTACATCGGTGACCTGATCGCCTGGGGCGCCATCGGCGCGCGCACCACCGAAAGCCAGGTGCACCGCGAGCTGGCGTCGGGCCTGTCGGCCCCCATCGGCTTCAAGAACGGCACGGACGGCAATATCCGCATTGCCACCGACGCCATCCAGGCGGCGGCGCGCGGGCACCACTTCCTGTCGGTGCACAAGAACGGCCAGGTCGCGATCGTGCAGACCAACGGCAACCCCGACTGCCACGTGATCCTGCGCGGCGGCAAGGCGCCCAACTACGACGCTGCCAGCGTCGAGACCGCCTGCAAGGATCTCGAAGCCGCCAAGCTGCCGCCTACGCTGATGGTCGACTGCAGCCACGCCAACAGTTCCAAGCAGCACCACAAGCAGATCGAGGTGGCCACGGACATCGCCGCGCAGATCGCCAGCGGCTCGAAGCGCGTGTTCGGTGTCATGGTCGAAAGCCATCTGCAGGCCGGTGCCCAGAAGTTCACGCCGGGCAAGGACCAGCTGTCGGGCCTCGAGTACGGCAAGAGCATCACCGATGCATGCATCGGCTGGGACGATTCTGTGAAGGTGCTCGACACGCTGTCGCAAGCCGTCAAGCGGCGCCGGGGCTGACCGGCGCCGAGGCAGGCTTCTAAAGCATTCCGGCCAGGTCGGGCCAGTGGTGCCGCATCGACGCAGCCTCGTCGCTGTCGGGCGGCACCAGGGAGAAATCGGCGAAGTCGAAGCCCGGCCCGACCATGCAGGCGACCAGCGTGTAGTCGCCTGCGGTGTGGCCCTGGATCGGCTGGGCGGCCTGCCATTGGCCGGCGGGCACCACGTGCTGGGGCCGGTTGCCATGGACGTCGACCCGGCCCAGCCGCACATGGGCCGGCGCGGTGCGCATTGCGGCGTCGCAGGTCCACAGCGCCAGCGGCACGCCTTCCAGATGGACCCAGACTTCGTCGGACAGCACCCGGTGCCAGCGCGAATGCTGGCCCGCTTCGAGCAGGAAGTAGATGCTGGTCAGCGCGCTGCGCGTTGCGCGGCCATCGGTGGGCGCGACGCTCGCGGCCGAACGGAACACTTCGCTGTACCAGCCGCCCTCGGGATGGGGCTGCAACTTCAGGGTGTCGATCAGCTCGCGTGCGCGTGGGACGGGCATGGCGCTCATGATGCCGCCGTCGCGCGCAGCGCCGCAAGCAGTTTGTCGTGCACACCGCCGAAGCCGCCGTTGCTCATGCAGACGATGTGATCGCCCGGCCGCGCCGCGGCCACGATCTGCCGCACCAGCGGCTCGATGGCACCGGCCGCCTGCGCCCGATCGCCCATCGGCGCGAGCGCCGCGGCGGCATCCCAGTCGAGCCCGGCCGTGTGGCAGAACGACAGGTCGGCCGATTCCAGGCTCCAGGGCAGTTGCGCGGCCATGACGCCCAGCTTCATCGTGTTGCTGCGCGGCTCGAAGGCCGCGAGGATGCGCTCACTTTTCTTGCCGGCTGCATCCAGCTTGCTGCGCAGCCCGTCGAGCGTGGTGCGGATGGCGGTCGGGTGGTGGGCGAAGTCGTCGTACACCGTGATCGCACCGCCTGTGCGCTCGACCGTGCCGCGCAGCTCCATGCGGCGTCGCACGTTGCGGAAGCTGCCCAGCGCCCGAGCCGCCTCGGCTGGCGCCACGCCGACATGCTCGGCCGCGGCGATGGCCGCCAATGCATTCATCTGGTTGTGCAGGCCAGAGAGTTCCCATTCGACCCGGCCGACCGCCTCGCCGCGCCGAAGCACGTCGAAGGCATCGTGCGTGCCGCGCGCCTGCCACTGCGTATTCGCTCCGCCGGCACCGAAGCGCGCCAGTTCGCTCCAGCAGCCCTGCGCCAGCACGCGCTGCAGGCTGTCTTCGGTCGCGTTCACCACCAGCCGCCCGGTGCTCGGCACCGTGCGCACGAGGTGATGAAACTGGCGTTCGATGGCGGCAAGGTCGTCGAAGATGTCGGCGTGATCGAACTCGAGGTTGTTCAGCACGGCAGTGCGAGGCCGGTAATGCACGAACTTGCTGCGTTTGTCGAAGAAGGCAGTGTCGTACTCGTCCGCCTCGATGACGAAGGCCGGGCCGTCGCCCAGCCGGGCCGACACCCCGAAGTCGAGCGGCACGCCGCCCACCAGGAACCCCGGCGCCTTGCCGCCTTGTTCCAGGGCCCAGGCCAGCATCGAGGTGGTCGTCGTCTTGCCGTGCGTGCCGGCCACCGCCAGCACGTGGCGACCGAACAGCACATGCTCTGCGAGCCACTGCGGTCCGCTGGTGTAGGGCTTGCCCGCGTCCAGGATGGCCTCCATCAGCGGGAACTTGGGGCTGCCGTCGGGCAGGCGCGCGCGGGACACCACGTTGCCGACCACGAACATGTCGGGTGAAAGGGAGAGCTGGTCTGCGCCGAAGCCCTCGATCAGGTCGATGCCAAGGGCGCGCAGCTGGTCGCTCATGGGCGGGTACACGCCGGCGTCGCAGCCCGTGACCCGGTGGCCCGCCTCGCGCGCCAAGGCGGCCACACCGCCCATGAACGTGCCGCAGATACCCAGAATATGAATGTGCATCGGTCGATTCTAGGGAGGCGACCTGCGCGCCCCGCGTGGCCCCCTCGCGTTTGTCCCGTGCTTCGTACTGATGTTGATGTGGAGGATGTCTTCAGCAGGCAAAATGCCCCGATGGACACGTCCAAGCGTGAAATTGCCGCCACTGCAGCCCGCCTCGTCGTCGAGGAGGGACTGGAATACGGTCCGGCCAAGCGCCGGGCACTGCGTGATCTGGGGCTGTCGGCGCGCACGGCGCTGCCGAACAACGACGAAGTCGAGGCCGAGGTGCGCGAGTACATCGAGCTGTTCTGTGCCGACACCCAGCCGCAGGAACTGCATGCATTGCGCTTGCTGGCGCTCGAATGGATGGAGCGCATGGCGGTGTTTCGCCCTCATGTGGGCGGCGCGGTATGGCACGGTACCGCCACCCGTCTGTCAGACATTTATATTCAATTGTTCTGCGATGATTCCAAGTCGGCCGAAATCGCCCTGATCGATCACCATGTGGACTATGAGCCGCGCATGGTGACCGGCTTCCATGGCGAGCAGGTCGAGGCCTTGAGCGTGCACGCCCCAAGCCGTGCGCTCGGCGAGGAAATCGGCGTGCACCTGCTGGTCTACGACTTCGATGACCTGCGCGGGGCCCTGAAGCCCGATGCCCAGGGACGCGCGCCACGCGGCGACCTGCCCGCATTGCGTCGACTGATTGAACAAGAAAAGGACCAGTGAATGACTTCTTCGCCTACCCGTCGCGGCATGCTCTATGCCGGCGTGGCGGCAGCGGCTGCGGCCGCCGGGCTCGGTGGCGCCTGGTGGAAGGAACGTGGCAGCGGCGCGGGCGGTGAGATGCTCGATGCGACTTTCTGGGCGCAGAGCTTCGAGCGTCCCGAAGGTGGCGACCTCGTGATGTCGAGCCTGCGCGGCAAGCCCTTGCTGCTCAACTTCTGGGCCACGTGGTGCCCGCCCTGCATCGAAGAAATGCCGATGATCGACGCCTTTTTCCGTGAACATGGCGGTAACGGTTGGCAAGTGGTCGGATTGGCTATCGATCAGCCCAGCGCCGTGCGCAAGTTCCTGCAGCGCACGCCCGTCACCTATCCGACTGGATTGGCGGGCCTGCAGGGAACTGAGTTGGTCAAGAATCTGGGCAACACGGGCGGTGGGTTGCCCTTCACGCTGGTCCTGAATGGAGGCGGCTCGGTGGCGGCCCGTAAAATGGGCAAGCTCGAACCCTCCGACCTGGACACCTGGCGGCGTGAACTTGTTCATGGTTAGAATCAGCCCCCTTCCCCTGGCGTTAGACGCCGAACGCCGAAAATCAACGATTTTCGAACAAGTTATATCCTGAAGACCGGCCAAGCCGGCAATGGAGTCCCATGGACCTGCGCAAACTCAAGACACTGATCGACCTGGTGTCCGAATCGAATATTTCCGAACTGGAAATCACTGAGACCGAAGGCAAAGTCCGCATCGTCAAGGGCGGCGGCGCCGCACCGGTGCAATATGTGCAAACCCTGTCGGCGCCTCAGGCCGCTGCCGCCCCGGCTGCAGCCGGCGTGGCCGCAGCACCCGCTGCCGAAGCTGCACCTGCCGCACCGGCCGGTCATGCCGTGAAGTCGCCGATGGTCGGCACCTTCTACCGCTCGTCGAGCCCGGGCGCCGCGGCGTTCGTGGAGGTCGGCAGCAAGGTGAACGAGGGCGACACGATCTGCATCATCGAGGCGATGAAGATCCTCAACGAAATCGAGGCCGACAAGTCGGGCACGATCACCCAGATCCTCGGCGAAAACGGGCAGGCGGTCGAATACGGCCAGCCGCTGTTCATCATCGAGTGACCATGTTCAAGAAGATCCTGGTTGCAAACCGGGGGGAAATTGCCCTCCGGATCCAGCGCGCCTGCAGCGAGCTCGGCATCAAGGCCGTGATGGTGTATTCCGAGGCCGACCGCGACGCCAAGTACATCAAGCTCGCCGAGGAGGCCGTGTGCATCGGCCCGGCCCCGTCGGCGCTGAGCTACCTCAACATGCCGGCGATCATTTCGGCGGCCGAAGTGACGGATGCCGAGGCCATCCACCCGGGCTACGGCTTCCTGAGCGAGAACGCGAACTTCGCCGAACGCGTGGAGCAGAGCGGTTTCCAGTTCATCGGCCCCACGCCCGACAACATTCGCACGATGGGCGACAAGGTGTCGGCCAAGCAGGCCATGATCAAGGCTGGCGTGCCTTGCGTGCCGGGCTCGGAAGGTGAGCTCTCGGACGATGCGGCCACCAACAAGCGCATTGCGCGTGCCATCGGCTACCCGGTCATCATCAAGGCGGCAGGCGGCGGCGGTGGCCGCGGCATGCGTGTGGTGCACACCGAGGCGGCACTGGTCAACGCGATTCAGATGACCAAGGCGGAAGCCGGTGCGGCCTTCAGCAATCCGGCCGTGTACATGGAGAAGTATCTCCAGAACCCGCGCCACATCGAGATCCAGATCCTCGCGGACAAGCACAAGAACGCGGTCTACCTGGGCGAGCGCGACTGCTCCATGCAGCGCCGCCACCAGAAGGTGATCGAGGAATCGCCCGCACCTGGCATTCCGCGCAAGCTGATCGAGAAGATCGGCGAGCGCTGCGCGGCCGCCTGCAAGAAGATCGGCTACCGCGGCGCCGGCACCTTCGAGTTCCTCTACGAAAACGGCGAGTTCTACTTCATCGAGATGAACACGCGCGTGCAGGTGGAGCATCCGGTGACGGAGTTCACCACGGGCATCGACATCGTCAAGACGCAGATCATGGTCGCGGCCGGCGAAAAGCTGCCGTTCACGCAGCGCCAGATCCAAATGCGCGGCCATGCCATCGAGGTGCGCATCAACGCCGAGGACGCCTGGAAGTTCACGCCGTCGCCGGGCCGTATCACCATGTGGCATCCCCCGGGCGGTCCGGGTGTGCGCGTCGATTCGCATGCGTACACCAACTACTTCGTGCCGCCGAACTACGACTCGATGATCGGCAAGATCATCGTCTACGGCGACACGCGCGAGCAGGCCATGGCCCGCATGCGCACGGCGCTGAACGAGACCGTGATCGAAGGCATCCAGACCAACATCCCGCTGCACCGCGAGCTGATGGTCGATTCCAAGTTCATGACCGGCGGCACCAACATCCACTACCTCGAAGAGTGGCTGGCGGCGCACAAGCGCTGACCCGGGACGCAGCGATGTTTGAACTCCGCCTGATGGCGCCGGAAGACCGGGTCGAAACGCTCAGCGATGCGCTCGACGCCCTCGACGCGCTGAGCGTGTCGGTGGAAGACGCCGACGCGCAGACCGACGCCGAGCAGGCGCTGTTCGGCGAGCCCGGCATGCCGCCGCCCAAGGAGGGCTGGCAGCGTTCGCGCGTGATCGCGCTGTTCCCCGACGAGGCGCTCGCGAAGGAGGCCGCATCGGTGCTCGCGCTGCAGGACTTCTTCGAAGGCTGCGAGGTGCTCGGCATTGCGTCGGTGCCCGAGCAGGACTGGGTGCGGCTCACGCAATCGCAGTTCGCACCGGTCGAGATCACGCCCGAGTTCTGGATCGTGCCCACCTGGCATGAGCCGCCGGCGCAGGCGAAGCAGGTGATCCGGCTCGACCCGGGCCTGGCCTTCGGCACCGGCACGCATCCCACCACGCGCATGTGCCTGCGCTGGATCGCCACACGGGGCGAGGGCGCGCTCGGCAACCAGCGCGTGCTCGACTACGGCTGCGGCTCCGGCATCCTCGCGATCGGCGCGGCCAAGTTCGGCGCCACCGACATCGACGCTGTCGACATCGACGAAGCCGCGGTTTCCTCGACCGTGCTCAACGCCGAGGCCAACGCGGTGCAATTGAAGGCCGGGCTGCCTGAAGCCGCCAAGGGCGCGTACGACACCGTGCTCGCCAACATCCTGGCCACGCCGCTCAAGGTGCTTGCACCGCTGCTGCGCAGCCATGTGAAGGCCGGCGGATCGCTGGTGCTGGCCGGCATCCTCGCGCGCCAGGCCGACGAACTGAAAGAAGCCTACGCGCCTTACGCCGCGCTCGAAGTCAGCGACACCGAGGACGGCTGGATCCTCATGACTGCGCGCTGCTGAGTTGTCGATGGTGCGCGCGGCCGGCGGTTCGCGCCGCCTCGCATCCCTCACGCGGCGAGGGCCCAACCCTACAATCGCCCGGTTATGAGCCTCGTCACGCGCTGCCCCGCCTGCACCACCACCTTCAAGGTGGTGCGCGACCAGCTTCGCATCTCCGACGGGTGGGTGCGTTGCGGCCGATGCAGCCACGTGTTCGACGCCACGCTCGACCTGCACGAGGCACCCGATGGTGCGCTGCCTCCGGTGCAGGGTGGCTACATGCCCGGGCTGGTCGAGCCTTCGGGTGAACCCAAGGCCCTCGTGCCTGCGACACCGGAGATCACGCCGCCATCGCCGCCCGAGCCCGCGATGCCTGTGCCGCAGTCGGAGGACGCGGACTTCTTCGACGAAGAACTCGAACTGCCGCCGCGCGCAGAGCCAGCGCCCCCGGCGCCTGTGCCAGCTACCGAGCCTGCCGAACCCGCCGAACCCGCGAAGCCTCCTGTTTTCTCGCTGGCGTTGCCCGACCACGGCATTGCTGCGGACGAGCCCTGGTCCGACCTCGATGTCACCGAGCCCGCGTGGAAGCCCCCGCCGAGCACGTTGCCGCCGTTCCCGAACATCGACCTGAACCTCACGTCGCCGCCACCCGCGGCCCGCCCGCCGGCCCCGCCGCTGCCGGTTGCATCCCGCATCAAGGTGCGCGCCCTCATCGAGCGCGCGAGCGACGACGGGGAAGGGGGGCGCGAGCAAGAGGAAAAAGACCACGACCAGGTGCAGATGCAGAAGGCGCTGCGCCGCGCCCGCGCCAAGTCGGCCAAGATCGCGGGCGCCAAGGCACGCGACGAGCGCGCAGCCGCCAAGGCCGCCGGGGCCGCCAAAGGGGCGGTGGTGCAGGTGGCCAGCGAGCCCGACTATTCGCTGTCCTCGGCTTTCGAGCTGCCGGTGGGGCACCCCCTTGCCGACGAGGACGAGCTTGTCGACACCTCCCCACGCTTCTGGCATCGCAAGGGCGTGCGCATGGTGCTGGTCGTGCTGGCGTTGCTTGCCGTGCTGCTGCTTGCCGCACAGGTGCTGCGCCACAACCGCGACGGTATCGCCGCGCGCCAGCCCAACCTGCGCCCCGCGCTTGCCATGCTGTGCCAATACACCGGCTGCGAACTTGCGGCCCTGCGCCAGATCGGCGACATCGTGATCGAAGGCGCGGCCTTCGCGCGCGAGAAGACCGGCGCCAGCGACTACCGGCTGAGCTTCACCCTGCGCAACGGCGCCACCGTGCCGCTCGCGATGCCGGCCGTCGAGCTCTCGCTGCTCGACACGCAGGAGCGTGCCGTGGTGCGCCGCGTGCTGATGCCCGCTGACTACGGCGCACCGGCGGTGCTGCAGGCGCGCACCGACCGCGCGGCCTCGCTGCCCCTGAGTCTTTCGGCCTCGGAGGCCGCGGCATTGCCGCCCATCGCGGGGTACCGCGTCGAAGCTTTCTATCCCTGAGCGGGGTGCTTTCACGCATCCCGCTCTTCCTCCTTCATTCTTTCAACTTCAACCAACGGTTCAACCATGGCAGCAGTGATTTGCGGTTCTCTCGCGTTCGACACCATCATGACTTTCGAGGGCCGGTTCGCCGACCAGATCCTGCCGGACCAGCTGCACATCCTCAATGTGTCGTTTCTGGTGCCGACGCTGCGGCGTGACTTCGGTGGCTGCGCCGGCAACATCGCGTACAGCCTCAACGCGCTAGGCGGGACGGCGCTGCCCATGGCCACGCTCGGCAACGATGGTGCCCCGTACGTGGAGCGCATGCGCACGCTGGGCATCGACACCGAGTTCGTGCGCCAGCTCGACGACACCTACACCGCGCAGGCGATGATCATGAGCGACGTCGACAACAACCAGATCACCGCCTTCCACCCCGGTGCGATGCAGCAGGCGCACATCACCAAGGTGGCCGCGCGCGACGACATCAAGCTGGGCATCATCGCGCCCGACGGCCGTGACGCGATGCTGCAGCATGCCGAGCAGTTCGCCGCGGCGGACATTCCCTTCGTGTTCGATCCGGGCCAGGGCCTGCCGATGTTCGACGGCGAGGCGCTGCGCCACTTCGTCGAGCTTGCGAGCTGGGTGGTGGTGAACGACTACGAAGGCAAGATGCTCTCGCAGCGCACCGGCTGGAGCCTGGCTGAGATCTCGCAGCGCGTACGCGGCCTGGTGGTCACGCTGGCGGGCGAGGGCTGCGAGGTGTGGGTCGACGGCGAGCGCGAGCATGTGCCCGGCGTGGTGGCGACCGAGGTGGTCGAGCCCACGGGCTGCGGCGACGCATGGCGCGGCGCGCTGCTGTTCGGTCTGGAAAAGGGCTGGTCGCTGGCGCAGTGCGCGGCGCTGGGCAACAAGGTCGGCGCGATCAAGATCGCGCAACGTGGCCCGCAGAACTACGAGATCGACCGCAAGGCCCTGGGCCTCTGAGCGTCTTCTTCCCGCGCCGGTTCGCCGGCCTGCGCTCGTTCATCGAGCGCTCATGAAAAAAGCCCGGCACCGTGAGGTGCCGGGCTTTGCGCCTTCAAGGCTGCTGAGAAAACTCAGGGCTTGCTGGCCGTGGGAAACGGCCAGGCTGCCTGAGGGTTCAGCGTCGTTTGCGCCGCAGGAGCGGGCGCTACGGCAGCTGCCTTGGCAGGCGCTGCTGCCTTGGGAGCCTTCTTTGCAGCGGGCTTCTTGGCAGCAGCGGCAGGCTTGGCGGCAGCGGGCTTTTTCGCGGCTTTCTTGGCCGCAGCCTTTTTCGCAGGCGCCTTCTTGGCAGCAGCCTTCTTCGCAGGCGCCTTCTTGGCGGCGGCCTTCTTCGCCGGAGCCTTCTTGGCAGCGGCCTTCTTGGCCGGTGCTGCCTTCTTGGCGGCTACCTTCTTCGCAGGTGCCTTCTTGGCGGCGGCCTTCTTGGCCGGTGCTGCCTTCTTGGCCGCAACCTTCTTGGCCGGCGCTGCCTTCTTGGCGGCTACCTTCTTGGCAGCGACCTTCTTTGCCGGTGCTGCCTTCTTGGCGGCTACCTTCTTGGCCGGAGCCTTCTTAGCAGCCACGACCTTCTTTGCCGGAGCCTTCTTTGCAGCGACCTTCTTGGCCGGCGCTTTCTTTGCAGTTGCCATTTCTATTTCTCCTTGATCAAGTTGAAAAAAATCAACCTATTGAAGCACTCCACGCACGTTGGGTAGCGTGAAGTGATTCATGGCGTTGGAATCTGAGCTCCAGCACCATGAACACCTGAGCCCTCATCCATGCCGCGCTCTTTGGCGCAGTCGGTGGCAAGGGCAATTCTTGAATTCACCAATTCTTGTCGAAAGATTCAATCCCACGAGAGCGCGCCGCCCGATTGGTACTCGATCACGCGCGTCTCGAAAAAGTTGCGTTCCTTCTTCAGGTCAATCATTTCGCTCATCCAGGGGAACGGGTTTTCCTCGTTCGGGAAGAGCGTTTCGAGGCCAATCTGCTGTGCACGCCGATTGGCGATGTAGCGCAGGTAGCCCTTGAACATGGAGGCGTTCATGCCGAGAACGCCACGCGGCATCGTGTCTTCGGCGTATTTGTACTCGAGCTCGACGGCCTTCATGAAGAGGTCCTTGATCTCGGCCTTGAACTCTGGGGTCCAGAGGCCGGGGTTCTCGAGCTTGAGCTGGTTGATCAGGTCGATGCCGAAATTGCAGTGCATCGACTCGTCGCGCAGGATGTACTGGTACTGCTCGGCGGCGCCGGTCATCTTGTTCTGGCGGCCCAGCGCCAGGATCTGCGTGAAGCCGACGTAGAAGAACAGGCCTTCCATCAGGCAGGCGAACACGATGAGCGACTTGAGCAGCGTCTGGTCGGTTTCGTGCGTGCCGGTCTTGAAGTGCGGGTCGCTGATGGCGTCGATGAACGGGAGCAGGAACTGGTCCTTCTCGCGGATCGACTGCACTTCGTTGTAGGCGTTGAAGATCTCGCTCTCGTCCAGGCCGAGCGACTCGACGATGTACTGGTACGCGTGCGTGTGGATCGCTTCCTCGAACGCCTGGCGCAGCAGGAACTGGCGGCATTCGGGGGCCGTGATGTGGCGGTAGGTGCCCAGCACGATGTTGTTCGCGGCAAGCGAGTCGGCGGTCACGAAGAAGCCGAGGTTGCGCTTGACGATGCGGCGTTCGTCTTCGGTCAGGCCGTTCGGGTCTTTCCACAACGCGATGTCGCGCGTCATGTTCACTTCCTGTGGCATCCAGTGGTTGGCGCAGGTGGCGAGGTATTTTTCCCACGCCCACTTGTACTTGAACGGCACCAGCTGGTTGACGTCGGTCTGGCCGTTGATGATGCGCTTGTCGGAAGCCTTGACGCGTTGGGCGACGGCGGGCGTTGCTGCGGCTGCGGGGGCAACCGAACGCTGCGGCGCTGCGCCGTCATCGAACGTGCTGACGGTGCGATGAGCAGGTTGTGCAATCGACGAAGTCGGAGCATCCAACGAACGACCTGCCGGCGAACCGACGGTCGATGCGTTGTGGTGCTGCAATCCTTGTTGCATATCCTTTGATAAGGAGGGCTTGACTTCTTCGTCCCAGGTCAACATAGAAAAATCCAATGCTCAAATTATCGGAGTAACGATGTGAGTTGCAAAGTGCTCGTTCACACCGCACGCCATTTATGTGGTTGTTATGTTGCTCGCATGCATCGCGCGATGTCAGTCAATGCCGTCATTGAGTGAACGTCGAGTGTCTTTCGCATGCACCTCGCTGAATCGCTGAAGCGCCGCGCGCGCATTTCGAATGCATCGCGCGGCGCTTCACTTGCACATCACTGGCAGGCTTCGCAGGTCGGATCGTCCACACCGCAGAACGCGATGTCGGTGGCGGGCATCGCGCTCATCTGTGCCTTCGCGGCAGCCGCGGCGGCTTCGAGTGCGCTCATGCCCGAGGGTGCGTCGTTGCCCGACGACACCGCGTTGAGACGGCCCGATTGCACCGTCGATTTTTCAGCGTGCGTCGCGCTCTGCGTGCGCAGGTAGTACGTAGTCTTCAGGCCGCGCAGCCATGCGAGCTTGTACGTGTCGTCGAGCTTCTTGCCCGATGCGCCGGCCATGTAGATGTTCAGCGACTGCGCCTGGTCGATCCACTTCTGGCGACGCGAGGCGGCTTCGACCAGCCAGGTGGTTTCCACTTCGAACGCGGTGGCGTAGAGCGCCTTCACGTCTTGCGGCACACGGTCGATCGGACGCAGCGAGCCGTCGAAGTGCTTCAGGTCCATGACCATCACGTCGTCCCACAGGCCCAGGCGCTTCAGGTCGCGCACCAGGTAGTGGTTGATCACCGTGAACTCGCCCGACAGGTTCGACTTGACCGACAGGTTGCCGAAGCAGGGTTCGATCGAGGCGTCCACGCCGATGATGTTCGAGATGGTCGCGGTCGGCGCGATGGCCACGCAGTTGGAGTTGCGCATGCCCTGCGCCTTGATCTTCTGGCGCAGCGCGTCCCAGTCCAGCGTGGACGAACGGTCGACCTCGACGTAGCCGCCGCGCGCCTTCTCGAGCAGGTCGAGCGTGTCGATCGGCAGGATGCCCTTGTCCCACAGCGAGCCCTTGTAGCTCGAGTACTTGCCGCGTTCGCGCGCCAGGTCGGCCGATGCCGAGTACGCGTGGTAGCAGATGGCTTCCATCGACTCGTCGGCGAACTGCACGGCTTCCTGCGAAGCGTACGGAATGCGCAGCTCGTACAGCGCGTCCTGGAAGCCCATCAGGCCCAGGCCGACCGGACGGTGGCGCAGGTTCGAGTCGCGCGCCTTCTTCACGGCGTAGTAGTTGATGTCGATCACGTTGTCGAGCATGCGCATCGCTGTGGAGATCGTCTTCTTCAGCTTTTCCTGGTCGACCTTGCCGTCCTTCAGATGCTGCAGCAGGTTCACCGAACCCAGGTTGCACACTGCGGTTTCGGTGTCGCTGGTGTTCAGCGTGATCTCGGTGCACAGGTTCGACGAATGCACGACGCCGGCGTGCTGCTGCGGCGAGCGCACGTTGCAGGCGTCCTTGAACGTGATCCAGGGGTGGCCGGTCTCGAACAGCATCGTGAGCATCTTGCGCCACAGGTCCGAAGCCTGGATGGTGCGCGCGGGCTTGATCTCGCCGCGGGCAGCCTTCTCTTCGTAGGCGACGTACGCCTTTTCGAAGTCGGCGCCGAACAGGTCATGCAGGTCGGGCACGTTGGAGGGCGAGAACAGCGTCCAGGTGCCCTTTTCCATCACGCGGCGCATGAACAGGTCGGGGATCCAGTTGGCGGTGTTCATGTCGTGCGTGCGGCGGCGGTCGTCACCGGTGTTCTTGCGCAGCTCCAGGAACTCCTCGATGTCGAGGTGCCAGGTTTCCAGGTACGTGCAGACGGCGCCCTTGCGCTTGCCGCCCTGGTTCACGGCCACGGCCGTGTCGTTCACCACCTTCAGGAACGGCACCACGCCCTGCGATTCGCCGTTGGTGCCCTTGATGTGGCTGCCCAGCGCGCGCACGCGGGTCCAGTCGTTGCCCAGGCCGCCCGCGAACTTCGAGAGCAGCGCGTTTTCCTTGATCGACTCGTAGATGCCGTCCAGGTCGTCGGGCACGGTGGTCAGGTAGCAGCTGGAGAGCTGCGAGCGCAGCGTGCCGGCGTTGAACAGGGTGGGAGTGCTCGACATGAAGTCGAACGACGACAGCACTTCGTAGAACTCGATGGCGCGCGCTTCGCGGTCGATCTCGTTCAGCGACAGGCCCATGGCCACGCGCATGAAGAAGGCTTGCGGCAGCTCGATGCGCGACTTGCGCACGTGCAGGAAGTAGCGGTCGTACAGCGTCTGCAGGCCGAGGTAGTCGAACTGGTTGTCGCGCTCGGCCTTCAGGGCGGCGCCCAGGCGGGGCAGGTCGTACTGCAGCAGCTTTTCGTCGAGCAGCTCGTTGTCGACGCCCTTCTTGATGAACTGCGGAAAGTAGTCGGCGTAGGCGGTGGCGCGGTCGACCGGCATCACTTCGCGGCCGATGATCTCCTTGAAGATCGTGTGCAGCAGCAGGCGCGCGGTGGCGAAGGTGTAGTCGGGGTCTTTCTCGATCAGCGTGCGGGCGGCCAGGATGGAAGCCTTGTAGACCTCGTCGAGCGGCACGCCGTCGTACAGGTTGCGCATCGTCTCGGCGACGATCGGCGCGGCGGTGATGCTGTCGCCCAGGTTTTCGCAGGCGGATTCGATCAGGCCCTTGAGCTGGTTCAGGTCGAGTTCGACGCGTTCGCCGTTGTCCAGCACGTGAAGCGCCTGCTGGGCCGGCATTTCATGCTCGCCCTGCTTGGAACGCTCCTGCGTGCGGCGTTCGCGGTAGAGCACGTAGGCACGCGCGATTTCGTGGTGGCCGCCGCGCATCAGGCCGAGCTCGACCTGGTCCTGCACGTCCTCGATGTGGAAGGTGCCGCCGCCCGGACGCGAACGCACCATGGCGCGAATGACGGCCTGGGTGAGCGTGTCGACCGTTTCGCGCACGCTGGCCGAAGCCGCGCCCTGGGTGCCGTGCACGGCCAGGAAGGCTTTCATCATCGCGATGGCGATCTTGTTCGGCTCGAAGGGCACGACCGCGCCGTTGCGGCGAATGATCTGGTAGTGGGCGAGGTTCTGGCCGGTGTGCGAGCCCGCGGTGTCGCGTTGCTGCTGTGGCGGCGTCGAGGGAACGGCGCGCGGGGTCGATTGGGGGTTCAGGGCTGTTTGCATTCGCTTCCTCTCGGTTGGCAATTCTTGTTGGTCGGCGATGCCTGGGTCGGCGTCGCGCCGGTGCGGATGACCGGACGGAGGACACTATATCTGGGGTGTCGGCACCCTACAAGCCACTACAGGTAGTGTTTTCCTCCGGATACACGCGCGGCCCGATTTTCATTCGGCAAGCGACAACGCCAGCGATGCCGCGTGGATACTGGCCTATGGTGTCCCAACCCGCATGGCGCTTGGCTTGCAGGCCGATTTGGGCTTGCAGCCCGCATGGTTGCTGGGTGCGGCAGTTGCAATCCGCGCGTCGATGCGCGTCAGGCTCAGCGCATCGCGTCGCGCCGCGCGATTGGAAAAATTAGCGCTGCACCACCTGCGCCGGAAACATCTGTGGATTCCAGCCGAGTTGTTCGCGCAACAGCCGCCAGTCGAAGCCGGCGCCCGGGTCGTGTTTGCGCCCCGGCGCGATGTGCTCGTGGCCGGCGATGTACGCGATGGCGTAGTGCTGCGCGATGGCGGCGCACAGGCTCGCGAGCGTTTCGTATTGCGGCTCGTCGAACGGCAGGCCTTCCAGGCCTTCGAGCTCGATGCCGATGGAGTCGTCGTTGCAGTTGCCGCGCCCGCGCCACGACGACACGCCGGCATGCCAGGCGCGGTCGTCGCAGCTCACGAACTGCCAGAGCTCGCCGTTGCGCCGCACGAAGAAATGCGAGGACACCGCGAGCCCGCGGATCGACTGGAAGTAGGGGTGCGCGTCCCAGTCGAGCCGGTTGGTGAAGAGTTGCTGCACCGCGTCGCCGCCGTACTCGCCGGGCGGCAGGCTGATCGAGTGCAGCACGACGAGGTCGGTCTGCGCACCGGTGGGGCGGGGCCCGAAGTTGGGCGAGCGCAGCGCCTTCGCGAAGCGGTACCAGCCGGCGTGCCAGAGGCCGTCGTCGGCGGGGGCCTGCGCAGGGGTGTCAGTCGTCGGCATGGCTGCTCGCGCCATCGTCGCCGTTGGGTGTGGTGATGCCCAGCCGCGCGATGCGGTAGCGGATCTGCCGCAGGCTCATGCCCAGCCGCGCGGCGGCCGCGGTGCGGTTGAAGCCGCTCTCGTGCAGCGCGCGCACGAGGATCTCGCGTTCCTGCTGGTCGAGGTAGGCCTGCAGGTCGGAGGGCAGCGGCGGCGGCGCGGCCTTGGGCGATGCGGCCGGTGCGGCGGAAGCCGCGGGGGCGACCGGCGAAGGCGCGTCGAAAGCCGGCAGCAACGGCGCCGGCGCGGACGCCGCGGCCTCGGCGGCGGCCGTGAAGCCGCCCATCAGGTCCAGGTGCAGTTCGTCGCCGTCGTTCAGAGCCACTGCGCGGTGCAGCAGGTTCTCGAGTTCGCGCACGTTGCCGTCCAGCGGATGCAGCGACAGCCGGCGCAGAAGGTCGTGCGACAGGTGCGGCACGGGCAAGCCGCCGTCCTGCGCGATGCGCGAGAGCAGCGCGGCGCACAGCGCGGGCAGGTCTTCGCGGCGCTCGCGCAGCGCGGGCACCGCGATCTCGATCACGTTGAGGCGGTAGAACAGGTCTTGCCGGAACCGCCCGGCCTGCACCTCGGCGTGCAGGTCCTTGTGGGTGGCGCTCACGATGCGCACGTCGACCGCGTCTTCCTGCGTCGAGCCGATCGAGCGCACGCTGCGCTCCTGGATCGCGCGCAGCAGCTTCGATTGCATGGCCAGCGGCAGGTCGCCGATTTCGTCGAGAAACAGCGTGCCGCCGCGCGCGGCCTGGAAGTAGCCGTCGCGGTCCTGCGACGAGCCGGTGTACGAGCCCTTGCGCGCGCCGAAGAATTCGGCCTCCAGCAGGTTCTCCGGAATGGCGCCGCAGTTCACCGCCACGAACGGGCCTTCGCTGCGCTGGCTGCAGGCATGCACCGCGCGCGCCACCAGTTCCTTGCCGGTGCCCGACTCGCCGCGCACCAGCACCGGCGCCATGCCGCGCGCCACTTTCGCGATGCGCGACTTGACGAGGCGCATGGGTTCCGAATCGCCCACGAGGCGCTCGAGCGCGGCGATGCCGGTGCCCGAGGCCATCACCGGCGCATCGAGGGTGCCGGCGGGCGCCGCCTGCGCGGCGCGGGCCGGCGGCGGCATCGCCTGGCGCGCCTGCACGGCGGACGCGACGACGGCTCGGAACTGCTTCAGGTCGACCGGCTTGGTGAGGTAGTCGAAGGCGCCTGCCTTCAGCGCTTCGACCGCGTTCTCGGCCGAGCCGTAGGCCGTCATGACCACGCAGCGCTCGCTGCGCTGGTCTTTCTGGATGCGGTGGATGATCTCCATGCCCTGGCCGTCGGGCAGCCGCATGTCGGTGATCACCGCGTCGAAGCGCCCGGCCTCCAGGTACTGCCACGCCTCCGACACGCTGCCCGCCGCCTCGACACGGTAGCCCTCGCGCAGCAGGGTCAGCTCGTACAGCGTGCGCAGGTCGGGTTCGTCGTCGATGACCAGGATCTGCGCCGGCCGCGGGGTGGAAGGGGGGGAAATGCTCACGGCGCTATTGTGTCAGCCGGTTTTCGCTCGCGGCGAAGCTGACGAAGAATTCGTTGCCCTCGGGCCCGCCCGGCACCAGTGCGCGCCGCTCGTAGCCGATGGTGGCGCCGTGCCGGCGGCACAGCTCGCGGCACAGGAACAAACCGAGCCCGCTCGAGCGGCTCTCGGAAGAAAAGAAGGGCTCGAACAGGTGCCGCTGCACCGCGGGCTCCAGCGGCGCGCCGTCGCTCCACACCATCAGGCTGGGGCGTGCGGTGGTGCCGCGCTGCAGGCTGGTCAGCACCTGGATCGAGCCTTCGCGCTTGCCGGCATAGCGTGCCGCGTTGTCCAGCAGGTTGACGATCAGGCGGCGCAGGTGCTCGGCGTCGAAGCGCACGTCGCTGCTTGGCGCATCGAGCGAAACCTGCACGCCCTGGCGCTGCGTCTGGCGCACCCATTCCTCGGCCAGCACCTGCACCGCGGGGTCGAGCACCACCTGCTCGCCGAGCGACAGCACGCGCTGCTGGCGGGCGCGCGACACGTCGAGCACGTCGTCCACGATGCGTGCCAGGCGCTGCGCGTTGTGCTGCACCATGCTCGTGAGCTTGCGGTGCGCGAGGTCGGTCAGGTCTTCGTTGAGCAGTGCGCTGGCCTGCGTGATGGCGGCCAGCGGGTTGCGGATTTCATGCGCCACCGCGGCCGACATGCGGCCCATGGCCGCGAGTTTCTCGGTGCGGATGCGCGCCTCGAGTTCGCGCAGGTCCTGCAGGAACATCACGCACAGGCTGTCGGCGCGCTGCTCGCTGGTGGGCGTGAGCCGTGTGCGCACGCGCACCTCGCGCGCCGCGCCGCGCGCCTGCGCCACCGGAATTTCCTCGGTCTGCGGCGCCCGACGCGCGAAGGTCTGGCGCGCCAGCGCAGCCAGCGCGTGCCAGGCGGGTTGCGCATGCAGCGGGAACGGCAGCGTCAGCTTCGCCAGCCCCTGGCCCAGGATGGCATCGGCGGCCGGGTTGGCCGCGTGCACCAGGCCTTCGGCGTCGATCACCAGCACGCCTTCGCTCAGCGTCTCGATGACCAGGACGTTGACCTGCGCCTGCATCTGCGCACTGCTGCGGTTGCGCTGGGCCACCGTTTCTTCGCGCGCCAGCCGGCGGGCCAGTTCGTGCGCGAGCAGCGCCACCACGAACAGGCCGGTGCCGGTGAGCGCGGCCTGCACGAAGCGGCCCGAGGAGTCGACCGGTTGCTGCAGCCAGTGCCAGCCCGCGTCGGCC
Source organism: Variovorax sp. 10N412 (assembly GCF_056394985.1). Lineage (NCBI taxonomy): Bacteria > Pseudomonadati > Pseudomonadota > Betaproteobacteria > Burkholderiales > Comamonadaceae > Variovorax > Variovorax sp. 10N412. The sequence continues at coordinate 137,582 of NZ_JBFTIO010000008.1, read as the reverse complement.
AGCAGCAGCAAGGTGACGCCGGCCGTGGTGCCCAGGCTCACGATCATGGTGCCGAGCACCGCGCTCATGAGCACCGGCAGCGCGAACAGCGGCGTGTAGTTGACGTTGCCGCCCTGCAGCACCTGCAAGGCGGTGAAGGCGCCCAGGTCGATGCCGATGGTCAGCAGCCAGAGCGCGGTGAAGCCGCGGATCGGCGGCTGGAAGCGCGTGTAGCGCATGCCCAGCCAGCTGGCGACCACGTACAGCGCGGAGATGGCCATGGCCGCCGGCTGCATCGGCTGTCCGAGCACGAAGGCCACGCCCTGCAGCACCACCAGCACCAACGCGACGAAACAGCGCGCGCCCATGAAGCCGCGCCACAGGCGGGTCAGCGCGCTGCTTTCGCCGGGGCCGAGGTCGAGCAGGTCCCAGTCGGTGACGGGGTCGCCGCGCGACGGCAGGGGCGCGTTCATCGCACCGCGGCGGCTTCGCGGTGCGCGGTACTGCAATAGACCGTGCCGCCCGGGCCGCCGATGGCGTCGGTCGCCGGCAGGTGCAGCCCGCAGTGGGCGCAGCGCACCATGGCCTGCGGCGCCGCGACCTGCGTGGGCGCGCGTTGCTGTGCCTTGGCCGCGCGCTCGCGCATCGCGTCGCGCATTTCTTCGCGCCGGTTCTTGCGCCAGAGCCAGATCGCGATCCACAGGACGGCGAGAACGAGGAGGTATTTCATACGGGAGGACGCGCCAGCACCACTTCGAGCACGAAGCGCGAGCCCACATAGGCCAGCAGCAGCAGGGCCGAGCCGGCGTACAGCACGCGGCGCGCGGTGCGGCCGCGCCAGCCGAAGCGGGCCCGGCCGATCAGCAGGATCGCGAAGGTGATCCAGGCGAGCACCGAGAAGGTGGTCTTGTGGTCCCACTTCCACGCGCGGCCGGCCGCGCCGTAGAGCTGCTCGCTGAACAGCAGGCCGGCAAGCAGCGTGGCCGACAGCAGCACGAAGCCGGCGGTGACGAAGCGGAAGGTGAGGCGCTCGAGCGTGAGCAACGGCACGCCGCCCTGCGGCTCGGCGGTGGCCAGGCGGATCTGCTTTTCGGCGCGGGTGATCAGCCAGGCGTGCACGACGGCCGCGCCGAACAGGCCGTACGAGGCAATGCCCAGCGCCAGGTGCAGCGGCAGCCACGGCGAGGCCATGACGTGCAGCGGCGTGCCGGGAAACAGGATGGCCAGCAGCACGGCCGCCGCGCCCAGCCAGGCGAGCGCGCGGCGCACCTTCAGCTGGGGATACATGCGGCTTTCAATGGCATACACGGTGAGCACCAGCCACGCGGTGACCGACAGGGCGGGCGCGAAACCGAAGCGCGGCTCGCTGCCGATGAGGCCGTGAGCCAGCACGGCGGCGTGCAACAACCATGCAATGCCCAAGGCCCACTGTGTCGATTGGCGACTCAGTTTTGCGCCTGCAGCGGCGGCAAAACCATAGGCAACCGCGGTGGCGATGCCCAGCGCCACGCCGAGTGGGGAGGGGATCGCTAAAATCATCGGTCGGAGTGTAATGGCTCGCCCCCAGGCTTCGCGCACTTCGTGTCGCTATGCCAACCCCCTGCGGGGGGCAACACCTGCGGCCCGGCAAAGCCGGTTCCGCGGTGTTTCGCGAAAAAGGCAGTGCCTGCTGTTGGCTCCAGGTTCCACGACTTCCATCGGTTCGCTCCAGCGGACAACAAGGTATTTCCTCCATGGCCACCGCCCTCACAGAAAAGTTCTCCCGCCTCGTCAAGACGATGAGCGGCCAGGCCCGCATCACCGAAAGCAACGTGCAGGACATGCTGCGCGAAGTGCGCATGGCGCTGCTGGAAGCCGACGTGGCGCTGCCCGTGGTGCGCGACTTCGTCGCCCGCGTGAAGGAAAAGTCGCTCGGCCAGGAAGTGCTGGGCTCGCTCAAGCCGGGCCAGGCGCTGGTGGGCATCGTCAACCGCGAACTCGCCGCCACCATGGGCGAGGGCATCTCGGACATCAACCTCGCGGCCCAGCCGCCCGCGGTGATCCTCATGGCCGGCCTGCAAGGCGCCGGCAAGACCACCACCACCGCCAAGCTCGCCAAGCACCTGATCGAGAAGCGCAAGAAGAAGGTGCTCACGGTGTCGGGCGACGTGTACCGCCCGGCGGCCATCGAGCAGCTCAAGACCGTCACGAAGCAGGCCGGCGCCGAGTGGTTCCCGAGCACGCCCGACCAGAAGCCGCTGGACATCGCGCGCGCCGCGCTCGACCATGCCAAGCGCCACTACTTCGACGTGCTGCTGGTCGACACGGCCGGCCGACTGGCCATCGACGAAGTGCTGATGACCGAGATCAAGCAGCTGCACGCGGCGCTCGACCCGGTCGAAACCCTGTTCGTGGTCGACGCCATGCAGGGCCAGGACGCGATCAACACGGCCAAGGCCTTCAAAGAAGCGCTGCCACTCACCGGCATCATCCTGACCAAGACCGACGGCGACTCGCGCGGCGGTGCGGCGCTGTCGGTGCGCCAGGTCACGGGCGTGCCCATCAAGTTCGCCGGCACCAGCGAGAAGATCGACGGCCTGGAGGTGTTCGACGCCGAGCGCCATGCGGGCCGCATCCTGGGCATGGGCGACATCGTCGCGCTGGTCGAGCAGGTCACCGCCGGCGTCGACGTGGTGGCGGCGCAGAAGCTCGCGGCCAAGGTCAAGAGCGGCGCGGGCTTCGACCTGAACGACTTCCTCGGCCAGTTGCAGCAGATGAAGCAGATGGGCGGCCTCTCGAGCCTCATGGACAAGCTGCCCGCGCAGATGGCCGCCAAGGCGACCGAGGTCGACATGAACCGCGCCGAGCGCGACATCCGCCGCAAGGAAGGGATCATCCAGAGCATGACGCCGCTGGAGCGCCGCAAGCCCGAGCTGCTCAAGGCCACACGCAAGCGCCGCATCGCGGCCGGCGCGGGCGTGCAGGTTCAGGAAGTGAACCGCCTGCTCAACGAGTTCGAGCAGATGCAGGGAATGATGAAGAAGATGAAGGGGGGCGGCCTCATGAAGATGATGAAGAAGATGGGCGGCATGAAGGGCATGGGCGGCATGGGCGGCCCCGGCGGCCCCAAGCTGCCGTTCTAGGCGAACGCTGCGTCACTGCATATATATAAGAGGGCCCGCCGGTTCGCACCGGCGGGCCCTCCTGCCTTCAGGTCTGCACCAGGTCTGGACTAGGTCTGGACTTCGTAGACCGTCTCGTGCGCCTCGACGGGCGCCGGCAGCTCCCATCGGTGCAGCATCCGCTCGATGCCCGCGTTCGACAGCGTGGTGTCGCGCTCGCGGTTGCGGCGCATCAGCTCGGCATGCGGCGCCTCCAGGTACACCAGCTCGGTCTGCGCGTGGTAGTTCCACAGCAGGTCGAGTGTCTTGGTGCGCATCTGCTGGCTCAGGTGCGTGGCGTTCCACACGAAGCGCTCCTGCCTGCGCAGCAGCGCCTTGGCCTGGTCGACCGCATGGTGTGCCGCCATGCCGTCGTTCTCGCCGTGCTTCAGCCCCAGCTCGGCGCGCGCATCGTCGAAGGACACCACCGGCCAGCCCTTGCGGTGCTGCGCCGCCCAATGGTTCTTGCCGCTCGCGGGCAGGCCGCACATCACCGTCACCTGCGAGCCCGCGGTCTGGAACAGCGGGTAGTCGGGGCTGGTGTCTGCGCCGCGAAAGTAGGCCAGGCGCGTGTGCGCGTCGGCCATTCGCCGCGGGCCTTCCCAGCAGCCTTCTTCCTGCGCGAGTTCCTCGAACAGCGCGATGTCGGCCATGCTGTCCGCGCGCTTCTCGAAGTGGCGCCCGCGCATGTCGCAGCGCGCCACGCAGCACAGGTCGGGCAGGCTCAGCTCCCACGAGAGCTTGTGCGCCAGCCACTCGGGCCGCACGCCCTTGCGCGAAGCGAAGGCGTGGAACGGCAGCTGGTGCACCGCGATGATCCGGCACACGGCTTCGCGCAGCGCGAACGGCACGCGCGCCTTCCACATCAGCACGCGCACGTCGACCGCACCGCGGCGCGAATGGCCGGGTTGGCCGATGCGGCCGCTGGCCTCGTCGATCACCGTGGTGTCGGGCTTGGCGATGTCGTGCAGCAGGCAGGCCATGAACAGCACGAAGCGGCCGTCGGCATCGGCGCGCGGGTAGTGCGCGTCCTGCATCAGCGCGTCGAGCACCATGCGCGTGTGGATGCCGACGTTGCCTTCGGCGTGGTAGTACGGGTCTTGCGGCGTCTCCTCGAGGCGCAGCAGGGCCGGCAGCAGGTCGCAGCATTGCGGCCAGTCGGTGCCCTTTCCGGGCGCGGGCACCAGCGCTTTCAGATCGGCGAAGTTCATCGCGACCTCCTTGAAGTTGTTGTTGTCAGCTCGGCCGGGTCTCGCAGCGTGCGCAGCCCCAGGTCTTGCCATGTCGTCGTCGGCGTCGGTGCGTAGAGGTCCACGCCCGGCGCCAGCTGGTTGGGCAGCACCGGCCGCCGGCTGTGGTGCGAGCCCGAGTCGAGGATGGTCTGGACAAAATCCGGCCGCACCCACTTGTAGCGGCCCGTCACCTGGCCGTCCGATTCGGTCTTGAGGTACAGGCCCTCGGCCAGGTCGGACGGGTCGGTCTGCTGGCGCACGAGGTCGAGCGGCTGGCCTTCGTGCGCCACGGCCTGTTCGAACGCCGCCTTCCAGTCGGCACTGCGCGCGAGCGACGGCTGCACGAGCGAGCGCAAGGCCTTCGCCTGTCGCGGCATCTCGCCGTCGTAGAGCACCGGCACGGAGAGCACCGGGCCGCCGTCGAGCAACGCATGCCGCGCCGGCGTCGACAGAAAGCACTGCGCCCGCCGGTCGTAGAGATCGAACTCCAGGAAGAACGCAGGCAGCCGGTCGTACCAGCAGCTGTGCTTGGCAAAGCACCACTCGCCGTACATCACGTAGCGGTCTTCGAGCCGCGCCAGCAGCGCGCCTTCATGGGCTGCGGCCCAATGCTTGAAGAGATTGAACTGCCGCTCGCCGGCGCCGCCCGCGAGGTAGTGTCCGCGCGACTGCAGCAGCAGTTCGCCCGCCGAGGTGAAGGACACGGCGGCATTGGCGCCGTCGAGCTTTTCCTCGATGACCACCTGCATGCCGTGCAGCGCGGCGAGCGGCGTCTGGCCGTCGTCGGTGTCGCCCGCCTGCAGGCGCGAGCCTTCCAGGTGCGCAGTACGCGGGTACTTGAGCAGCGGAATCGATGAGAGAGAAGAGAGAGTGAACACGTGGGTTCTCCAGATGCGAATCAGGAAAGACCGACAACGTGCGGGAGCGAAGCTGAGAGATCGGGAGCGACTTCTTCGGCCTGTGTCCCCCGTGTGGGGGCGGCCGTGTCTGGTCAGTGGGTACGCAGCTTGGCGCCCGACATGACCAGCAATGAAGCGGTGTTGTCGGCGTCAGAGAGTGATGACGGCGAATCGGGGCACTTGGCGCTCCAGGGGATCGAACGATCCGTGGGTTGAAAGAAAAAGAGTGGGCGATTCTAGCCACGCACCATGAAAAAAGCCGACCCTGAGGTCGGCTTTCTGGAGGGCTGTGTCTTCAGCGCATCAGGCGGTGGCCAGTGCGGCCGGGCGGGCCAGGCGCACGGCGTGCATCCAGGCGCGGCGCAGAACGGCCGGCGAGCGCGATTCCTCGGGAATCAGCAGGAAGCCACGGTCGCGCAGCGTGGTGCCCAGCGCGATCTGGCTGGTCAGCACGGTCAGCGGGATCGCCAGCAGCAGCGGCAGGCCCACGGGCATCAGCCAGATCAGCGCGCTCGGGTCGATCATGGCGACGCCGACGGCCAGCATGGCGATCACCAGGGTCATGGGCGCCAGTTGCGCGGCAGCGATCTTCCACGGCACGGCATTGGCTTCACGCGGGGGCGACTTCCAGTCGAGCTTGATGCCGGTGAGGGCGACGACCACGAACAGCGAGTGGGCCAGCATGCGGACCGGAGCTTGCACGATGGCCAGGCCGCTTTCGAGCACCGAGCTCTTCACCAGGCCCCACACACCGCCGTACTGGCGTTGCTCGCCGCGCATCAGCACGGCGGCGATGCCCAGCACGCGCGGCAGGAACAGCAGGCACAGGGTCCAGATCCAGAGGCCGGCGAGTTCGGCGGGCAACACGCTCCAGCTCGACACCAGGCTCGAGCCGCTCAGCCACAGGGCCGTGCCCAGCGTCAGGAACGCGAGCCACAGCGGCGCCGAGGCGTAGGCCATGGTGCCGGTCACGAACATGGCGCGGTGCACCGGGTGAATGCCGGGCTCGGCCATCAGGCGGGCGTTCTGCAGGTTGCCCTGGCACCAGCGGCGGTCGCGTTGCAGCTCGGCCAGCAGGTCGGGCGGTTGCTGCTCGTAGCTGCCGACCAGGTCGGACACCAGCCACACGTTGTAGCCGGCACGGCGCATCAGCGCGGCTTCGACGAAGTCGTGCGACATGATGCCGCCCGACATGCCGCCGGTGCCCTTGATCGGGGCCAGCGCGCAATGCTTCATGAAGGGTTCGACGCGGATGATGGCGTTGTGGCCCCAGTAGTGCGATTCGCCCAGTTGCCAGAACTGCATGCCCAGCGTGAACAGGCGGCCCGTCACGCGGGAAGCGAATTGTTGTGCTCGGGCATGCAGCGTGACGTGGCCGATGGCCTGCGTCGCGGTCTGGATGATGCCGGCGGTGGGGTTGGCTTCCATCAGCTTGACCATCGAGGTCAGGCAGTCGCCGCTCATCACCGAGTCGGCGTCGAGCACGACCATGTAGCGGTAGTCCTTGCCCCAGCGACGGCAGAAGTCGGCCACGTTGCCGGCCTTGCGGTGCGTGCGGCGGGTGCGCAGGCGGTAGTACACCTCGACTTGCGGCTGGTTCGGGCTTTCGGCGAGTGCGGCGCGAAGGTCTTCCCAGGCGGCGCGCTCGGCGGCGGCGGTTTCGGGCGTGTAGCTGTCGGACAGCACGAACACGTCGAACTGCCTGGCGTGGCCGGTGGCCGCGACCGATTCGCAGGTGGCGCGCAGGCCGGCGAACACAGTGGACACGTCCTCGTTGCAGATCGGCATGATGATCGCGGTGCGCGCTTCGGGGTTCATCGGGTGGTTGGCCACCTGCTTCACCGACAGCGCGTGCTTGTCGCCGCGCACCGAGACGTAGAAGCCCATGAGGGCCGTCACGAAACCGGTCACGACCCAGCCCGAGAGCAGGCCGTACAGGCCGATCTGGCCGTATTCGAGCCAGACGTTGTCGTAGTCGGGTTGCACGCTGGCGAACAGCGACGACGCGATCACGGTGCTCAGCAGGGTGAGCATCATGAAGGCGAAGCGGCGCTGCGCGGCGGCGCGCTGCCAGGGTTGCTTGACCTGCTGGACCGATTCGGCGCTGGCGGTTTCGCCCGAGCGGCCGGCGCCGAGCTTGACCAGGGCGGCGGTGCCCAGGCTGTTCCAGAAACCGCGCCAGGGGCGGGGCGTCATGGAACCGCGGTTGACCGGCGGTGCGGTTTCGGCGTTGGGATGGCGCTCTTCACGCACCGCACTGCGGTTCGAGAAGTCGGCATCGGCCAGAACATTCAGTTGCGAGAAGTCGTTTGGCTTCATGGGATTTACCAACGTTGCTTGTCGAGGGAAGGGGTGTCGCCAATGGCAGGAAAGCGCTTGATCACGCAATCCGGCTCGGCGCCGCCTGCGCTTGCGAGCGCGGCCAGCGAATGACCCGCGGCACGGGGCCGCGAGAGGGAAAACTGCTTTTGACGCAGGCCGTCGCGCTGCTGGCGCAGTGCGAAAGATGGGCTGGTAAGTGCTGTCATGCCAGTACAGGGGCAAACCCTGTGCCAGGCTGGAAAAACGCTTTCAGATCAATGACTTGCGTCGATCCGGAGTGGTTTTTCGGGGGTGGATGCCGCCGGAAGGCCTCCAAACCCCTCTTTTTGTCGCCGAATCCCGACAAGCCCGGGAGGCTGGCGGTGAATGGCTATATGAATCAACGACTTAGGTGCGTCGCTACTCGGCGACAGGGTCGCTGCCGTTAGCGACAGGGTCGGCCTTGAAGTGGCCCGGCGTGAGCTCGTGCTTCTGCAACAGGCGGTAGAACTCGGTGCGATTGCGGTCGGCCAGGCGGGCCGCGTCGGCCACGTTGCCGTCGGTCAGCTTGAGCAGGCCGACCAGGTAATCGCGCTCGAAACGCTGCTTGGCGTCGGCATAGGTCTGGACCTCGACGCTGGGCACGCGCAGTGCGCGTTGCACCAGCGCCAGCGGGATCAGCGGCGAACTCGACAGCGCGCACACCTGTTCCACCACGTTGAACAGCTGCCGCACGTTGCCCGGCCAGGCGGCCGTGGTCAGCGCCTTCAGCGCCTCGGGCGCAAAGCCCGACAGGCGCTTGCCGTACTTGGTCGACAGGCGCTGCAGGAAGTGGTTGGCCAGCAGGGGAATGTCTTCGCGCCGCGCCGACAGCGGCGGCAGCGTGAGCGTCACCACGTTCAGGCGGTAGTACAGGTCTTCGCGGAACTGGCCGGCCTCCATGGCCGCGTCCAGGTCGCGGTGGGTGGCCGAGACGATGCGCACGTCCACCTCGATCGACTGGCTCGCGCCCAGCGGGCGCACCGCGCGCTCCTGCAGCACGCGCAGCAGCTTGACCTGCAGGGCGGGCGGCATGTCCCCGATTTCGTCGAGCAGCAGCGTGCCGCCGTCGGCCTGCTGGAACAGGCCCTTGTGGTTGGCGTGGGCGTCGGTGAAGGCGCCCTTCATGTGGCCGAACAGCTCCGACTCGAGCAGCGCTTCCGGAATGGCGCCGCAGTTCACGGCGACGAAAGGCTTGTCGGCGCGCGCGCTGGCCTTGTGGATGGCGCGCGCCAGCAGTTCCTTGCCGGCGCCGGAGTCGCCGCGCAGCAGCACGGACGCGTCCGACTTGGCGACCATGCGCGCCTCGGCCAGCAGCTCGGCCATGCGGTTGCTGCGGCTCACGATCTCGGAGCGCCAGCTTTCGTCGCCGGCCTTGCTCGGGGTGGTGGCGGGTGCGCCGAGCGCCAGCGCCTGGGCGATCTTGTCGAGCAGCTCGCGGCCGTCGTAGGGCTTGGTCAGGTAGGTGAACACGCCGCGCGCGGTGGCTTCGACCGCGTCGGGAATGGTGCCGTGCGCGGTGAGCAGGATCACCGGCAGCGAGGGGTGGCGCTTGCGGATCTCGTCGAACAGCTGCAGGCCGTCGCGTCCGGGCAGCCGCACGTCGCTCAGCACGAGCTGCGGATGCTCGATCTCGAGCTGCGTGAGCGCGGTTTCGGCCGAGGTCACGGCCGTCACCTGGTAGCCCGCCGAACTCAGCCGCATCGACAGCAGGCGGAGCATGTCCGGGTCGTCGTCGACCACGAGAAGGCGGGCACCGGTGTTGCTCATGGGCTTTGTCTTGTTCCGTTGGGTGACGCGGACGGCGCCGTGGGCGCCGTGTTGGGCCGCGCAAAGCTGCGCTCGATGGCGCGCAGGGCTTCGATGCGGTCGTTCAGCTGGTCGATGCGGCGCTGGCTGTCGCGCAGCTGCTGCACCTGCTTGTCGCGGTCGTCTTCCACCCGGCGCTGTTCCACGTAGCGCGCGGCCAGCGCACGGGCGAGCGGCTGCAGCGGTTGCGCCTCGGGCGACGGGTTGGCGATGACGCGCTGCATCAGCCCCAGCGCGCGTGCCAGGTCGGCCGGCACGCGGGTCTGCGAGAGCAGCAGCGCCAGCTGCATCTGGTTGGTGGGCGAATCGCCGGGGTCGCCGATGCGCGAGATTTCCGCGCCCAGGTCGGCGCCGTTGAGCGAGCGCATCTTGTCGGCATACGACAGCATGGCGGCCACCGGCCCCTGCGTGATCAGCGTGAAGAGCGACGCGGGCTGCGTTGCCGGCGCACGGGGCTCGGCCTCGACCGGCATCACGCGCGGCATCACCGGCGGCGGCGGCGGTAGCGCGTCGGCCTCCGCGGGCGGCTTGGGCGGGCTGGCGCAGGCGGCCAGCAGCAGGACGAAAGGCACGGTCATCGCCCCGGCAAAGGAGGAACGGCGGACGAACGGGAAAAACATGGGTCGAAGAAGGGACGCGATGCGGTGAGGCGGTGTTGCGATAGGGGAGAGGGGGGAGCGGCGTAGTCAGGCCGTGCGCGGCAGTTCGATGCGAAAACGTGCACCGGGTCCGTCAGGCTGCAGGGTGATGCGGCCCCCGTGGGCTGCAATGTACTCCTGCACGATGGAAAGTCCGATGCCGGTGCCTTTCACCGTGTGCTCTGGCTGGCGTTCGCCGCGGAAGAAGGGTTCGAAGATCCGGTCGCGGTCGCCTTCGGCGATGCCCGGCCCCGCGTCGTTCACGTCAATGTAGACCGCTTCCGGCGTCCCCGACACCGCCAGGGTGATGACACCGCCGGTTACCGAAAAGCGGATCGCGTTGCTCAACAGGTTGGCGATGGCCGTGCCGAGCTTGGTGCGGTCCACCGTGAGGGCGATGGGCTGGCCCTCGGCGCGCACACGCAGGCCGTGCGACTGCCACTGGAGGCGCTGGGCTTCGATCTGCTCTTCGATCAGCGGCAGCAGCTCGGTGCGCTCGCGGCGCAGCTCGCGCGCCTCGAAGGCGGCGGCGTTGAAGCGCAGCAGCGCCTCGATCTGCCCCTGCAGCGAGATGGTGTTCTGCTGCAGGATGTGCGCGACTTCGAGCTGCGCCGCATTCAGCGGGCCGGTCACGCCGTCTTCCAGCAGCGACACGCCTTCGCGCAGCGCGGCCAGCGGTGTCTTCAGCTCGTGCGACACGTGGCGCAGGAAGCGCGCCTTGTCCGCGTCCAGCTCGGTCAGGCGAAGCCGCAGCCACTCGAGCTGCTGCGACACGCGCCGCACGTCGGCCGGGCCGCGGATGTCGATGGGCTCGTCGAGCCGGTTCTGCCCGAGGCCGACGATGGCGTGCTCCAGCCGCTTGAACGGCCGCGCCAGCCAGATGCCGAAAGCGAGCGCCAGCGACACGGCCAGCACGCTCGCGGCCACCACTTCGCGCATCAGCCGGCGCCGCGCGTTCTCGATGCGCTTGGCCAGCGCGTCGTTCTGCGTTTCGATCAGGAACTGCGCCTGCTGCGCCAGGTTGGTGTTGAGCGCGTCGAGCTCGCGGAACTGCATGGCCATGGTGCTTTCGCGGGCGAGGGCACTGTCGCCGCTGCCGCTCATCAGGCCTTCGATCACGCCGAGCTGGGTGCGCCACATCTCGATGCCGGTGGGCGCCAGGCCGTTGTTCTCCAGGCGTTCGAGCACCTGGTGGGCTTCTCGCGCGGCGTCGTCGAAGCGCCGGCGCAGCACCGCGTCGTTGAGCACCAGCGACTGGCGCCCGGCGCGCTCCATGGCGGCGCTGCGTTCGGCCAGCGACTGGGCCGCGCCCGACAGTCGCAGCGCGCGCGCCGCGGCGTCGCGGCTTTGCGTCATCAGCACGTCGTACTGGAGCACCGAGCGCAACGCCACGCCGACCAGCAGCGCGGTGATCAGCAGGAACGCAAACAGCAGCAGCTGCTGGAACGAGCCCCGGATGGAGGGTCGCTTGGCCATCAGTGGGCCAGCGCCGTGGCGGCGGCCATGGGCGTCTCGCCCGATTCACGCGTCGGCACTTCGCCGCGCAGCGTGTACGACAGCGAGCGGGTGATGCGCAGGTCGGTCATCTGGCCGACCAGGCGCGCGTCGCCTTCGAAGTTGACGACCCGGTTGCAGGCCGTGCGGCCCATGAGCTCGTTCGCGTCCTTGCGCGAGGCTCCTTCCACCAGCACGCGCTGCGTGCTGCCCACCAGCGCCTGGCCGAAGCGCTTGACGTTGGTGTCGATGGCCGCCTGCAGCGTGTGCAGGCGCGCGAGCTTCACCTCGTGCGGCGTGTCGTCGTGCAGCGCGGCGGCCGGCGTGCCGGGGCGCGGGCTGAAGATGAAGCTGAAGCTGTTGTCGAACTGGCAGTCGTCGATGAGCTTCATCATCTTCGCGAAATCTTCGTCGGTCTCGCCGGGGAAGCCGACGATGAAGTCGCTGGAGAGGGCCAGCTCGGGGCGGATGGCGCGCAGCTTGCGCACCGTGCTCTTGTATTCCATGGCGGTGTAGCCGCGCTTCATGGCCATCAGGATGCGGTCGCTGCCGTGCTGCACCGGCAGGTGCAGGTGGCTCACCAGCTGCGGCACCTTGGCGTAGGCCTCGATGAGCCGCGGCGTGAACTCGTTCGGATGGCTGGTGGTGTAGCGGATGCGCTCGATGCCGGGGATCTCGGCCACGTACTCGATGAGCAGCGCGAAGTCGGCGATCTCGGCGGTGTCGCCCATCTTGCCGCGGTAGGCGTTCACGTTCTGGCCCAGCAGCGTGATCTCGCGCACGCCCTGGTCGGCCAGGCCGGCAATTTCGACCAGCACGTCGTCCAGCGGGCGGTTCACTTCCTCGCCGCGGGTGTAGGGCACCACGCAGTAGCTGCAGTACTTGGAGCAGCCTTCCATGATCGACACGAAAGCCGTCGAGCCTTCGACGCGCGCGGGCGGCAGGTGGTCGAACTTCTCGATCTCGGGGAAGCTGATGTCCACCTGCGGGCGGTTCAGGCGCACGCTGTCGTTGAGCATCTCGGGCAGGCGGTGCAGCGTCTGCGGGCCGAACACGATGTCCACATACGGCGCGCGCGCGATGATGGCCTGGCCCTCCTGGCTGGCCACGCAGCCGCCCACGCCGATCTTCACGCCCTTGGCCTTCAGGTGCTTCACGCGGCCGAGGTCGGAGAACACCTTTTCCTGCGCCTTCTCGCGCACCGAGCAGGTGTTGAACAGGATGAGGTCGGCCTCGTCCACGTTCTGCGTCGGCTCGTAGCCCTGCGCGGCGTGCAGCACGTCGGCCATCTTGTCCGAGTCGTACTCGTTCATCTGGCAGCCGAAGGTCTTGATGAATACTTTTTTCATGGGGAGCTCTCTGTCTGCCCTCCGAGGGTGGAGGGCACTTTCAGGCGCTGGCGCACGGGTGCGCCGCGCAGTTATTGCGTGTTGACGGTGTCGTTCGAGGTGAACGGCCAGATGTTCAGGAACGGCTTGCTCATGGCCTCGCGCGGGGCCGAGGCTTCGTCGGGCGTGAGGATCCACACCTCTTTCAGCAGCCCGGCGGCGTCGCGCGTGTAGTTGACGAGGTAGAGCTGGCCGACCAGCGCGCCGGTCATCTGCAGCAGGTTCTGCTGGTTGCGGATGCGCGCGCCCGGCGAGAGCCGGGCCGGGTTGCCGTCGAGCTGCACATCCTTGCCGTCGACCACCATGAACTTGCCGCGCAGGGCGCCGATGGGGAAGGTGCGTCCGCCGACCAGCGATTCGTTCTGGGTCTGCGGGCGGGGCACGTCGTCCTGGGCGCTGGCCGGCAGCGAGAACAGGCCGGCCACAGCGGCGGCTGCGGCGCAAAGCGCGAGGAAGGGAAGGGGGTTCGTGGGTGTCTTGCAGCGGTTCATGGGGTTTATCCAGAGGCTGTGGAGCGGGGATTTTAGCGAGGGGGGTGCGTCGCTGGGGTCCGTCCACGGCAGGTGTGCGCAGGGCGTCGGCCCGATTTGCTTTACATTTCTTTACAGGAGTGGTGAACACTGCGCCTCGGCCACTGATTCAATAGCCGATGTCAGCTCAAAGTGCACAAAAACCCCATGAAAAAAAATGCTGCCGTTGCCCTCGTAGGCGTGTTGATCGTAGCTGCCGCGGGCGGCTGGTGGAGCATGTCCGGCGGCAAGACCGATGGAAAAAGCGCCAAGGCGCCGGTCCCGGCGGGCGGCGGCGCGGCCGCACTGGTGACGCTGGCCACGGCACAGAAGCTGGACGTGCCGGTCACCGTGCAGGTCAACGGCAGCGTGGTCTCCCTCAACAGTGTCGACCTGCGCCCGCAGGTGACGAACACGGTGAGCGCGGTGCACGTGAAGGAGGGCCAGTTCGTCAAGTCGGGCCAGTTGCTCTTCACGCTGGACGACCGCAATGACCAGGCGAACCTGGCGCGCGCACGGGCGCAGCAGCAAAAGGACGAGGCCACCATGGCCGACCTGGAGCGCCAGTACAAGCGCAGCCAGGACCTGGTGGCGCAGAACTTCATCGCCAAGAGCGCGGCCGACGCCACGCTCTCGCAGCTGGAGGCGCAGCGCGCCGCGGTGGCGGCCGACCGCGCCGCCGTGCAGAGCGCGCAGGTGGCGCTGGGCTATGCCACGCTGCGCGCGCCGATTGCCGGGCGCATCGGCGCCGTCAACATCTACCCGGGCACGCTGGTGCAGCCGACGCTGTCGCTGGTCACCATCACGCAGCTCGACCCGATTGCCGTGAGCTTCCCGGTGCCCGAAGGCAACCTGCAGGACCTGCTGGCCGCCGCGCGCACCCGCTCGAAGGTCGAGGCGCTTGTCAGTGGACGCAAGGCGCCGCTGAGCGGCACGCTCGACTTTGTCGACAACACCGTCGATCCGCAGATCGGCACGGTGCGCGCCAAGGCCGTGTTCGCCAATGCCGACCAGGGGCTGTGGCCGGGGCAGTTCGTCGGCACGCGCATCACGGTGCGCACGCTGGAGGGCGCCACGGTGGTGCCGGCCGCGGCGCTGATGATGCTGGCCGACGGCACCTCGCTCTACGTGGTGGACGCTGCCAGGACCGCCACGCGGCGCAAGGTGAAGACGCTGCACACCTTCGGCACCCAGGTCGCGGTGAGCGGCGTGGAGCCGGGCGAGCAGGTGGTGATCGAGGGCAACCAGAACGTGCGCCCGGGCGGCAAGGTGCGCGTGGATGCCAAGGCGCCGGCGGCTGCGCCGGATGCGCCGGCCGCACCGGCCACGCCGACGAACGGCACCAGCGGTGTCACGCCCGGCAGCGCAGCGTCTTCCGACGGCGCGGACGCCAAGCCGCCGAAGCAGGAACGCGCATGAGCCGCCGGGCCGCTCCCAAGGCGAATGCCGCAGCGCGCAGCGCGGAGGTTTCGCCATGAACATTTCCGAACTCTGCATCCGCCGTCCCGCGATGACGGTGCTGCTGTCGGCCGCCGTGGTGGTGATCGGCATCTTTGCGTACTTCAGCATCCCGGTCGCGGCGCTGCCCAGCTACAACACGCCGGTCATCAACGTCAACGCGCAGCTCCCCGGCGCCAGCCCGGACACCATGGCGAGCTCGGTCGCGCTGCCGCTCGAAAAGCAGTTCTCCACCATCCCCGGCCTGCAGACCATCAGCTCGGTGAACACGCAGGGCGTGACCTCGCTCACGCTCGAATTCGTGAGCAGCCGCGACATCGACGCCGCCGCCGTCGACGTGCAGGCCGCGCTCTTGCGCGCGCAGCGCCAGCTGCCGCAGGAGCTCACGCAACTGCCCTCGTACCGCAAGGTCAACCCGGCCGACGCGCCGGTGCTGTTCATCGCGCTGATCTCGCCGTCGATGAACCCGGCCGAGCTCAACGACTACGCCGAGAACCTGATCTCGCCCACGCTCTCGACCATCGACGGCGTGGCGCAGGTGGGCGTGTACGGCCGCAAGGCCTTCGCGGTGCGCATCAAGGCCAACGCCGACCTGCTCAACGCGCGCAACATCACGCTCGACGAGCTGGCCAAGGCGGTGAACTCGGCCAACGCCAACACGCCGGTCGGCGTGCTCGACGGCCCGCGCCAGACGCTCACCATCCAGGCCAACCGCCAGCTCGTGAAGGCGGCCGATTTCGCCAAGCTCATCGTCGGCCAGCGCAACGGCGCACCGGTGCGGCTCGATGAAGTGGCCACCATCGAGGACAGCTTCGAGTCGGTCAAGACCGCCAGCAGCTTCAACGGGCAGGACTCCATTTCGCTGGCCGTGCAGCGCCAGCCCAATGCCAACACCGTGCAGGTGGTGGACGCGGTGCGCGCGCTCATTCCGCGCTTCAAGGCGGAGCTGCCGCAGTCGGTCGAGATCCAGATGGTGAACGACCGCTCGCTGTCCATCCGCGAGGCGGTGCACGACGTGCAGCTCACGCTGCTGGGCACCATCGCGCTGGTGGTGCTGGTGATCTTTCTCTTCCTGCACCGGCTGGTGGCCACGCTGATTCCGGCGGCCACCATTCCGATCTCGCTGATCGGCGCGGTGGCGCTGCTCTACGCCTTCGGCTACAGCCTGGACAACGTGTCGCTGCTGGGCATCACGCTGGCCGTGGGCCTGGTGGTGGACGACGCCATCGTGGTGCTCGAGAACATCATGCGCTACGTCGAGAAGGGCATGGAGCCCTACGCGGCGGCGCTGCGCGGGGCGCGCGAGGTGGGCTTCACCATCGTGTCGATCTCCATCTCGCTGGTGGCGGTGTTCATCCCGATCTTCTTCATGCCGGGCGTGATCGGCCTGCTGTTCCACGAGTTCGCGGTGGTGGTGGCGCTGGCGGTGCTGGTGTCGGCCGTGGTCTCGCTCACGCTGGTGCCGATGCTGGCGAGCCGGCTGCTCAAGCACGTGCCACGGCGCGAGGGCGCGATGGACCATGAAGAGCAGCACCCCGAACCCGGCACTGCCATCGGCCGCGCCTTCGAGCGCGGCTACCGCGCGGTGCACGGCGGCTACATGCGCTCGCTCGACTGGACGCTGGGGCACCGCAAGGTGATGCTGGCGATCGCGGGCCTGACCTTCGTGGTCACCGGCTGGCTGTTCGCCACCATTCCCAAGGGCTTCTTCCCCGAGGAAGACATCGGCCAGATCCAGATCACCACCGAGGCGGCCGAAGACATCTCGTTCGCGGCCATGAAGGCGCTGCAGGCGCGCGTGTCCGACGCGCTGCAGGCTGACCCTAGCGTGGACTACGTGAGCTCCTTCGTCGGCGTGGGCGGCCCGACCGCCACGCAGAACTCCGGGCGCCTGTTTGCGGTGCTCAAGCCGCGCAGCGAGCGCCCGCAGATGGCCAAGGTGCTCGAGTCGCTGCGCCAGCGCTTTCGCGAGATTCCGGGCGTTGCCGTCTACATGCAGCCGGTGCAGAACCTGCGCCTGGGCGGGCGCCAGAGCAAGGCGCGCTTCCAGTACACGCTGCAGAGCGTGAACGCGGGCGAGATGGTGCCGTGGGCCACCAAGCTGATGGAGCGCATGCGCGCCGATCCCGCGTTCCGCGACGTGACCAGCGACTCGCAGAACCGCGGCCTGCAGGCCACGCTCGACATCGACCGCGACAAGGCCGGCGTGCTCGGCGTGGCGGTGGGCGACCTGCGCACGGCCCTGTACAACGCGTACGGCGACCGCCAGATCGGCAGCATCTACGCGGCCAGCAACACCTACCAGGTGATCCTGTCGGCCGCCGACAGCGACCGCCAGTTCGAGGACGACGTGTCGCGCCTGTCGGTGCGCAGCACCACCGGCCGGCTGGTGCCGCTGTCGGCCTTCTCCACCATCAACCGCACCGTGGGGCCGACGTCGGTCAACCACCAGGGCCAGCTGCAGGCTGTGACGGTGTCGTTCAACCTCGGGCCCGACGTGCCGCTGGGCAACGCGACCGCGAAGATCGACCAGTTCAAGGACGAGCTGAAGATGCCGCAGTCGATCATCACCACCTACGGCGGCGATGCCGCGGTGTTCCAGAGCTCGCAGTCGAGCCAGGCGGTGCTGCTGGTGCTGGCGGTGCTGGTCATCTACGTGCTGCTGGGCGTGCTGTACGAGAGCTACATCCATCCGCTGACCATTCTGGCCGGGCTGCCTTCGGCGGCGGTGGGCGCGCTGCTGTCGCTGAAGCTCTTCGGCTTCGACCTGACGCTGATCGCGACCATCGGCATCCTGCTGCTGATCGGAATCGTGAAGAAGAACGCGATCATGCTGATCGACTTCGCCCTCGATGCGCAGCGCACCGAGGGCATGAAGCCGGTGGACGCCATTCGCGAGGCCTGCCGGCTGCGCTTCCGGCCGATCCTGATGACCACGCTGGCCGCGCTGATGGGCGCGCTGCCGCTGGCCCTGGGGCTGGGCGCGGGCGCCGAGCTTCGGCAGCCGCTCGGCGTGGCGGTGGTGGGCGGGCTGATCTTCTCGCAGGTGATCACGCTGTACATCACGCCGGCGATCTACCTGGCGCTGGACCGCTACAGCGGCACGGGGCCGATGGTCGATCTGCCCGGGGAAGCGGATGCGAAGGCCGCCGGTGCCGGTACCGTGGGGCACGCGGCGGCCTCGCACACCTAGGGCGTCAGGGCGCGGGGTAGGGCGGGTGGCCGGTGACATTGCCGGACGGGCTGTAGTTGCACACGAGCACGGTGCCGGGGCCGATGTCCTTGCCATTGTCGGTGATGTTCCCGCAGGTCTTCGCCGCGCAGCCGACCTCGGTGGTGGTGCTCCAGATGACCTGCGTGTAGTGGCCGCAGGCCTTGTTCTTTGCGCAGGTGCCGCCGGTCGCGCCGTAGGTGTAGTCGGCCTTCTCGCCCATCCACGCCTTGACCGCGTTGCCGGGGCTCGCGGTCGAGGCCGAGGTCATGTACAGGTTCTGGCCCTGTCCCTTCGGCATCGAATGGTCGAACTTGCATTGGTCAGCCCATGCCTGGGTGTCCGTCTGCAGATTGGCCGACCATTTCAGGCTGGCGAGGCCCTTGCCTTCCCCGGCGCGCGCCGCGTTGTGGGCATCGAGCGCTTCTTGCTGGAAGGCGTCCAGCGCGGGGGTGGATGCCTGTGGTTCCGCGGGCGCGGCGGGTGCCGTGGGCGCTGCGGGGGCCGAGGAGGCCTGCTGTGCAGGCACTGCCGCGGCGGGCGCGGGCGCTGAAAAGGCGGGCGAATCCGAATTGCCACCCCCGCAGGCCGCAAGCAGCAAGCCGGCGGCGAGGCACAGCAGGCCTTTCGCCAATGATTTGTTCACGGAATTTGTTTGCATGAGACTCCCATCGTTAATAACTATTGACTGGCTGGCCTCGATGAATTTCGGGGCCGCGCGATTATTGGGAGTCGCAGGCGAAGTCAATGGCTGGGAGCCGCTGCAGCAGGTGGCGTGGGCGTGAAGAACTTCACGGCAGCTGGCGATTTGGGACGGCGCGTTCGGGCGCCCTATGCACTGGACACGCTGCTGGCGCACCCCGTCGGCGTGCGCGTGCCCTGAACAGCGGCGTGTATACGCAACCCGCGAGAAAAACTCAGCTCGTGATCTCGTCGAGCGCGTCGCCCGCCGTCAGGTGAGCGGTATCGCTCCACCCCACGAGGCTGAACCCGCCGGAGGTCCACAGCATGCGGTTGATGGCCGCATTGCCCAGTTGCCAGGTGCGCGGCGCCTGCAGCGCCTGCCGGGTGGCGGCGCGGTAGAGCACGTCCATCACCCCGCCGTGCGCGACCAGCACCACCAGCTCGCCAGGATGGCGCGCCGCCAGTTCGGCCGCCACGCCCGTCACGCGGTCGCGAAACACCAGCAGGCTTTCGCCGCCCTCGGGTTCGAACTCCGGGTCGCGCTCGCGCCAGCGCCTGGCCTGCTCGGGCAGCGTGGCCTCGATTTCGGCAAAGCTCATGCCCTCGAAGGTGCCGAAGGCCCGCTCGCGCAGGCGCGGCTCGGGCTGCACGGCCAAGCCGTGGGGCCTGGCGATTTCCTCGGCGGTCTGCCAGGCACGCGACAGGTCGCTGGCATAGACGACGCCGATGGGCTCGTCCGCCAGCGCCCCGCCGGCGCGCCGCGCTTGCCAGACGCCGGTGGCGTTGAGCCCGATGTCGAGCTGGCCCTGGATGCGGGTGTCGACGTTCCAGGCGGTTTCGCCGTGGCGAACGGCGATCAGGCGGGTGGGTTCTTCCATCCGCGGGATTCTAGAAGCGCTACTTTCCGGCCGCCGGCAGCTCGATGTTCACCCGGCGCTCGCCCTGCGGCGGATTGGGAAAGCCCTGCAGGGCGGCCTCGAACATCACCGGCAGGATCGCCGCGCTGACGTTGTACGGCCCGTCGTTGCGTGCGCGGGTCTCGTAGACCACGCGGTTGGAGCCCGCCTCGCGCAGCACGATGCTCACCTCGCGCTCGTACCAGGGATTGGCCGGCGGCGCGAACCCCGGGCCGCCGTACCAGCCGCCGCCATACCAGCGCCGGCCGTAGTAGCCGTAGCCGCCATACCCGCCACCCCACGGGCCGCTGTAGAGCCACGGATCGGCCCACGGCGACAGCCCTGCCGAGACGCGCGCGCCGATCTGCGCGGTGTACTGGGGCTTGGCGTCGTCGCGGCGCAGGCCGGCCTTGTCGAGTGCCGCGCCGGCCATGGCTTCGAGCGATGCCTGCCGGGCGCCGTCGGCCTGCTGCGAAGGCAGGCGATCGAAGCGGTAGGTGGCACCGGGCGCCACGGTGCCGGGCGAGGCAAAGCTCTTCACGTCGCTGTCGACCACCCAGGAGGTGGCGCAGCCGGTCAGGCTTGCTATCAGAAAGAGAGCGGATAACGCACGTTTCATGAGGGTCTCCGGGCTGAAAAGCCCCAAATTCCCCTGGGTTGCCCGGTCAGCCCTGGACGATGCGCAGGGCCGAGGGTGCCTGGGAGAGCAGATCGAAGGAGGGCGTGTCGAAGGCGGTGTCGCCGTTCTCGTCCGCCACGCCCGTCGCCTTGAGACCCTTGAAGTCGTGCAGCGTTCCGTCGAGCAGGTGGGACGGCACCACGTTCTGCAGCGACGTGAACATGTTCTCCACACGCCCGGGGTACTTCTTGTCCCATTCGCGCAGCATTTCGCCGACCTGCTTGCGCTGCAGGTTCTCCTGGCTGCCGCACAGCGTGCACGGAATGATCGGGAACTCGCGGTGCTGCGCCCAGCGCACGGTGTCTTTTTCGGCCACGTAGGCCAGCGGGCGGATCACGATGTGCTTGCCGTCGTCGCTCACCAGCTTGGGCGGCATGCTCTTCAACTTGCCGGCGAAGAACATGTTGAGGAAGAAGGTCTGCAGCATGTCGTCGCGGTGGTGGCCCAGCGCAACCTTGGTGGCGCCCAGCTCGTCGGCCACGCGGTACAGGATGCCGCGGCGCAGCCGGCTGCAAAGTCCGCAGGTGGTCTTGCCCTCGGGAATCACGCGCTTGACGATGCTGTAGGTGTCCTGGTTCTCGATGTGGAAGTCCACGCCCAGGTCGCTCAGGTACTTCGGCAGCACGTCTTCGGGAAAGCCGGGCTGCTTCTGGTCGAGGTTGACCGCCACGATGTCGAAGTGAATGGGCGCGCGCGCCTTCATCTTGAGCAGGATGTCGAGCAGCGCGTAGCTGTCCTTGCCGCCCGAGACGCACACCATGACCTTGTCGCCCTCCTCGATCATGTTGTAGTCGACGATGGCCTGCCCGACCTGGCGGCACAGGCGCTTTTCGAGCTTGTGCGTTTCGCGTTCGATCTTCAGGGAGTGGGTGGCGTCCGCGGCGGCGGGCGCCTCGTCGATCCAGACGGCGTTCATGGGCAGGCTACTTCGGGGAGTCGGGGGAGGGTGCGATTGTCCCCGATCATCCTTTCACCTGCCATCGTGGCGTTTTTATGCGGTTCACTGCACCGGAAACGCCGTGCGCATCGCATCGACGAAGCGGCGCAGCTTGGCCGGGTAGAAGCGCGCGTACGGGTACACGACGTACACGGGCGCATGGGCTGCCTGCCACTGCGGCGCCAGGTGCACCAGCTGCCCGGCCTCCAGCGCCTCGGCCAGCATCCAGGTCGACAGCACCCCCACGCCCACCCCCAGCACGGCCGCGCTGCGCAGCGCGTTCAGGCTGTCGGTGATCATGCGCGGGCGGATCTGCACCCTGTGCACCTCGCCACTGGTCTCATGCGTCAGCACGACCTCGGTGCGGTAGAAGTTCTTCGCCGCCAGCCAGGGGAGCGCCTCCAGGTCGCGGGCGTGCACGGGCGGCGCCACGTCCTTGAACAACGAGGGCGCGCCCACCGCGATGCGCGGCACCTCGGACAGCCGGATGGCCACCACCGACGGGTCGGTCACTTCGCCCACGCGAATCGCGCAGTCCACGCCCTCGGCGATGAAGTCGGGCGTGCGGTCCTGCGGGCCGTCGTGCAGCAGCCATTCGACCGTCATCTGCGGGTAGCTGTGCAGGTAGGCGGCCAGCGGCCCGACCAGCAGCTGCTGGCCGAACACGTGCGGCGCCACCACGCGCAGCCGCCCTTCGGGCTGGTCGACGGCGCCGCGCACCTCGGCCTCGAAGGCGTTCCAGCTCAGGATCAGTTCCCGGGCGCGCTCGAAGCAGCGCTCGCCGTCCTCGGTGAGCTTCATCGCATGGGTGGAGCGCTGCAGCAGGCGCACGCCCAGCGAACGCTCCAGCGCCTGCAGGCGGCGGCTCACGGTGGGCTGGGTGGTGCCCATCTGCGCGGCCGCGGCCGACAGGCTGCCGGCCTCGACGATGCGCACGAAGGTCTGCATCAACTCGATGCGGTCGGCGGAAGCGGTGGGTGGGAGCGGAGCGGCCATACGTGCAGCGTATATCAATTGTTCAAAGCAAGGGGCTACCTTCAAGGGGCTACGGCGAGCACACTCCAGCCCTTGTTTTCGAATCCTAGGGTTAACACCATGTCTTCCATTCAATCAACGTATGAGAGGCTGCCGAGCTCGCTGATCCTGCTGCTGGCCGCCAGCGCAGGTTTCGGCGTGGCGGCGCTCTACTACAGCCAGCCGATGCTGGGCGTGCTGGGCCCGGACATCGGCGCCTCCGCCCGCTCGGTGGGCTTCGTGCCCACGCTCACGCAGCTGGGCTACGCGCTGGGCATCCTGCTGCTGGCGCCACTGGGCGACCGCTTCGACCGGCGCCGCATCATCCTGGCCAAGGCCACCGTGCTGGTGCTGGCGCTGCTCGGCGCGGCGTTCTCGCCTTCGGTCGGCCCGCTGCTCGTGGCCAGCCTCGTCATCGGCCTGGCCGCCACCCTGGCGCAGGACGTGGTGCCGGCCGCCGCCGCGCTGGCGCCCGAGGCGCACCGCGGCAAGATCGTCGGCACGGTCATGACGGGGCTGCTGCTGGGCATTTTGCTGTCGCGCGTGCTGAGCGGCTTCGTGGCCGAGCACTTCGGCTGGCGCGCGATGTTCGTGGTGGCGGCGGCCAGCATCGCGTTCATCGGTGTGGCCGCGGCGCGCGGCCTGCCGCACCTGCGCCCGACCACGCAGCTGGGCTACGGCGCCTTGCTGGGCTCGCTCGGCAAGCTGTGGCGGCGCCACGGCGCGCTGCGCCGCGCCACGATCGCGCAGGCCTTGCTGTCGGTCGGTTTCAGCGCTTTCTGGTCGACGCTGGCCGTGATGCTGCACGGCGCGCCGTTCCACCTGGGCAGCGCGGCAGCAGGAGCCTTCGGCCTGGCCGGAGCGGCCGGTGCGCTGGCCGCGCCCATCGCCGGCCGGCTGGCCGACCGGCGGGGGCCCGAGCTGGTGATCCGCATGGGTGCGGCGTTGGTGGTGGTGTCGTTCGCCGCGATGCTGTTCGCGCCGCTGATGGCGCCCGCCGCGCGGCTGGGGCTCATCGTGGCCAGTGCCATCGGCTTCGACTTCGGCCTGCAGGCCGCGCTGATCGCACACCAGACGGTGGTCTACGGCATCGACCCCGGTGCGCGCAGCCGGCTCAACGCGGTGTTCTTCACGGGCGTGTTCGTCGGCATGGCGACGGGCTCGGCGCTCGGTGCGCTGGTGCTGGCGCAGTGGGGTTGGCCGGGCGTGGCGCTGATGGCCGCGGTGTCGGCACTGGGTGCGCTCGGCGTGCGGATGTGGCCGGCGGGCGCCGGGCCCGCCGTGGCCTGCGGTTCAGCCGCCTGAAAAGGCGGTTACCACTCGCCGGCTTCCATGCGGATCGCCACCTCGCAATCGTCGAAGATTTCGAGCTTGGCGATCTTCACGCGCACGCCCACCACGCCGGGCAGTTGCAGCAGGCGCTGCACCAGCTTGCCGATGAGGCTTTCGAGCAGGTTGACGTGCTCGGCGGTGCACTCCTCGATGATGATGCGGCGCACCTTGCGGTAGTCGAGCACGTGGAAGATGTCGTCGTCCTGCGGCAGCAGCGGCTGCGGGCCGAGGCTGAGTTCGGCGTCCACCAGGATGGGTTGCGGCGCCGTCTTCTCGTGGTCGAGGATGCCCAGGTTGGCATCGAAGCGCAGGCCCTGCAGGGTGAGGGTCTGGCGGCCCTGGGTGGGCGAGGGCGTGGAGGGGGTAGACATGGTGCTGCTCACATGAGCGAGAAATCGCGCTCGAATTTCATCAGGTGCTGGCCGCCGTCCACCAGCAGCGTGGTGCCGGTGATCGAGCTGTTTTCCAGCGCGAACTTCACCGTGGCGACCACGTCGGTCGGGGTGGAGGAGCGGCCCAGCGGCGACAGCTTGTGCAACTGCGCGAAGGTGTCGTCGTCCAGCATGTGGCTGGCCAGCGTGAGGCCGGGCGCCACGCCCACCACGCGCACGCGCGGGGCCAGCGCCAGCGCCAGCATCGGCGTGGCGGCTTCGAGCGCGGCCTTCGACAGCGTGTAGCTCAAGAAGTCGGGGTTCGGGTTCCACAGCTTCTGGTCGAGCAGGTGGACCACCGCACCGTGCGCGTCGCGCGCCGCCAGGTGCTCGTGCAGCGCCTGCGCCAGCAGGATGGCCGCGCCGGTGTTGCTGCGCGCGTGGCGTTCCATGAGCGCGTAGCTGAAGGTGGCGGCCTCGTCGTGCTCGAACAGGGCTGCGCTGTGCACCACCGCGTCGATGCCGCGAAAGCGCGCGACCACGCGGGGCAGCAGCGCGCGCGTGGCGGCCTCGTCTTCCAGGTCGGCGGCGAAGAGCGCCGAATCGCCCGAGAGCGCGGCGCAGTCGGCCACCGTCTGCTCGGCCTCGGCGCGCGAGTTGCGGTAGTGCACCGCCACCTGCCAGCCGCCCGCGGCGAGCCCCAGCGCGATCTCGCGGCCCAGCCGGCGACCCGCGCCCGTGACGAGAACGGTG
Source organism: Variovorax sp. 10N412 (assembly GCF_056394985.1). Taxonomy (NCBI): domain Bacteria; kingdom Pseudomonadati; phylum Pseudomonadota; class Betaproteobacteria; order Burkholderiales; family Comamonadaceae; genus Variovorax; species Variovorax sp. 10N412. The sequence goes on along the minus strand of NZ_JBFTIO010000008.1, from coordinate 112,819 downwards.
CGGGGGGCCGGGGAGGGGGATGCGGTGCTCATGCGAAGAGAGGAGAGAAGAGAGGGCGGGAAGACGGCAACGGGGGCAAGGAAAATGCGAGGAGAGAGACAATTGCGTGGTGACGACCAAGACCACCCCCAGCAGTTTACCCACCGCCCTCGACCATCTCATCGCGCGTTCCGTCGAACGCGCGGGCGGCTGGATCGGGTTCGACCGCTTCATGGCGCTCGCGCTGTATGCGCCCGGCCTGGGCTATTACGCCAACACGTCGGCCAAGTTCGGGCACATGCCTTCGTCAGGCAGCGATTTCGTCACCGCGCCTGAGTTGACGCCGATGTTCGGCAAGACGCTGGCCGCGCAGGTGGCGCAGGCGCTGGAGAAGACCGGCACCGACACGGTCTGGGAATTCGGCGCGGGCTCGGGTGCGTTGGCGGTCCAGTTGCTGCATGCGCTCGACGAGATGGGCCGCACCGACGTGCGCTACCGCATCGTCGACCTGTCGGGCACGTTGCGCGAGCGGCAGCAGCAGGCGCTGGTGCGCTATGCGGACCGTGTCGAGTGGCTCAACGAACTGCCCGAATCGATGGAGGGCGTGGTGGTCGGCAACGAGGTGCTCGATGCGATGCCGGTGCAACTGCTGGCACGCGTGGGCGGGCAATGGTTCGAGCGCGGCGTGGTGCGCAATGCGCACGACGACGGCTGGACCTGGGCCGACCGCGCGACCGAGCTGCGTCCGCCGGTCGACGTGCCGGGCGCGCATGACTACCTCACCGAGATTCATCCGCAGGCGCGGGCTTTCATGGCCACCCTGGCGGACCGGCTGAAGAAGGGCGCGATCTTTCTCGTCGACTACGGGTTTCCTGAAGGCGAGTACTACCACCCGCAGCGGCACATGGGGACCGTGATGTGCCATCGGGCGCACCAGGCAGACGGCGATCCGCTGTCGGACGTGGGCTACAAGGACATCACCGCGCATGTGGACTTCACCGGCATCGCGCTGGCGGGGCAGGACGCGGGGCTTGTCGTGCTGGGCTATGCGAGCCAGGCGCGGTTTCTGCTGAACTGCGGGCTGCTGGCTCTGATGGAAGCGGGGACCGTGACTGAACGTGCCATGGCGGCGCGGCTCATTCATGAGCATGAGATGGGGGAGCTGTTCAAGGTTGTGGGGTTTGCTGTGGGCGAGGGGTGGGATGCGATGGGGTTTGTTGAAGGGGATCGCAGTCATACGCTTTGAGTGACTGGGGGTTGTTGTTTTCCGGGGCCGGGACTCGCCCCGGCGGGCGACTTACTTTCTTTTGCTTCGCCAAAAGAAAGTAAGCAAAGAAAAGGCGACCCCACTGTCTGCGACCCTTCGCTTCGCTGCGGGCAACCTGCGGTGCTCGCGTTTCGCGGGGTCTCGCAGAACTCGCTTCGCTCAAACAGCTGCGAGCCCTTGTCCGCGAAACGCTGCGCTCCTCGGCGCAGCCAGAGGGGTGGGAGCCACCCGGGCCATTGCTTCGCTCGGCCACCAAGCCGCCACAGGCGCTGCGCGCCTGCGGCGGTTGGTATCGGGTCTTCGGTCTTGGCTGCTGGCTGCTGGCTGCTGGCTGTTCGGAGCCGAGCGCAGCGAAGGCGTTTCGGTATCCCCACCCCTTCTGGATGCGCCGAGGAGCGCAGCGTTTCGCGGATCAGGGCTCGCCCTTGTCTGAGCGAAGCGAGTTTGGGCGAGACCCCGCGAAACGTGAGCACCGCAGGTTGCCCGTAGCGAAGCGAAGGGACGCAGCCAGCAGGGGTCGCCTTTCTTTGCTTACTTTCTTTGGCGAAGCAAAGAAAGTAAGTCGCCCGCCGGGGCGAGACCCGGCCCCGGAACCCAATAGGAACCCAACAGAACCCCAACAAAGCCAAAGAACAAAGTCATAAGCTACCAACAAAGAGTTCGTTGGCTATCCCCCCACCGACCCCTACATTCCCGGCATGACAGCCGTTCTTTCCCAAGCGCCAGAGGCCAAGGCCCCAACGCAGCACTTCGAAGTGCGCCCCTTCGCCGCCCCCGTAGGCGCCGAAATCATCGGCCTCGACATCGCCAGCCCGATCAACGCCGAAGACTTCCAGCGCATCCACAAGGCGCACCTCGACCACCACGTGCTGGTGTTCCGCGACCAGCAGGTCACCCCGCAAGCCCACATCGATTTCAGCCGCCGCTTCGGCCCGCTCGAAATCCACGTCCTGCACCAGTTCCAGCTGAAGAACCATCCCGAGATCCTCATCGTCTCCAACATCAAGGAGAACGGCGAGCCCATCGGCCTGGGCGACGCGGGCGTCTACTGGCACTCCGACATCTCGTACAAGCCCAAGCCCAGCCTCGGCTCGCTGCTGCATGCGCAGGAGCTGCCCAGCGAAGGCGGTGACACGCTGTTCGCCGACCAGCACCTCGCATGGGAAGCGCTGAGCCCCGAGTTGCAGCAGCGCGTGCTGCCGCTGAAGGCCGAGCACAGCTACCTGGCCAAGTACGAGGAGCTGCGTTCGAAGAACCCCTGGCGCCCCAAGCTGTCGCAGGCGCAGATCGACCAGGTCGCGCCCGCCGTGCAGCCCGTGGTGCGCACGCACCCCGAAACAGGCCGCAAGGCGCTGTTTGTCAGCGAGCATTTCACGACGCGCATCGTCGGCCTGCCGCAGGACGAAAGCGATGCGCTGCTGGCCGAGCTGTTCGCCCACAGCGTCAAGCCCGAATTCGTGTACCGCCACACCTGGGCGCCGCACGACCTGGTGTTCTGGGACAACCGCTCGCTGATGCACCTGGCGGCGGGCACTCCCGACCACCTGCGCCGCCGCCTCAACCGCACCACCATCGTCGGCGACACGCCTTTCTGATTCCTGATTCCAACGGACCTATTTCAATGAACCGCTTCACCCGCAAAGCCGCCGCCCTGGTCACCGGCCTCGGCCTTCTGGCCGGCAGCCTTTCCTTTTCGGCTTCTGCGCACGCCGAAGGCCAGATCCGCATCGCCGAGCAGTTCGGCATCGTCTACCTGCTGCTCAACGTGGCGCAGGAGCAGAAGCTCATCGAGAAGCACGCCAAGGCCGCGGGCGTCGACGCCAAGGTCGAGTGGGTCAAGCTCTCGGGCGGCTCGGCGGTGAACGATGCGCTGCTGTCCGGCAACATCGAGATCGCGGGCGCCGGCGTGGGCCCGCTGCTCACGCTGTGGGACCGCACCAAGGGCAAGCAGAACGTGAAGGGCGTGGCCTCGCTGGGCAACTTTCCGTACTACCTGGTGAGCAACAACCCGAACGTGAAGACCATTGCCGACTTCACCGAGAAGGACCGCATCGCGCTGCCCGCCGTGGGTGTGTCGGTGCAGTCGCGCGTGCTGCAGTTCGCCTCGGCCAAGCTGTGGGGCGACAAGGAATTCAACCGCCTCGACAAGATCAGCGTGGCGCTGCCGCACCCCGACGCGGCCGCGGCCATCATCAAGGGCGGCACCGAGATCACGGGGCACTTCGGCAACCCGCCGTTCCAGGAGCAGGAGCTCGCGGGCAATCCGAACGCGCACATCGTGCTCAATTCGTACCAGGTGCTCGGCGGGCCGTCGTCTGCCACGGTGCTCTACGCCACCGAGAAATTCCGCAACGAGAACCCCAAGACCTACAAGGCCTTCGTCGATGCGCTCGACGAAGCGGCCAAGTTCGTCACGGCCAACCCCGAGAAGGCGGCCGACATCTACCTGAAGGTGAGCAACGCCAAGCTCGACCGCGAGCTGCTGCTGAAGATCATCAAGAACCCCGAGGTGCAGTTCAAGACCACGCCGCAGAACACTTACCCGCTGGCGGAGTTCATGCACCGCGTGGGCGCGATCAAGAACAAGCCGGCTTCGGTGAAGGATTACTTCTTCGACGATGCGCAGAACACGTCGGGGAACTGATGGGCACGGCGAAGGTGCGGTCCGGGTTTGACTCCTTCCCCCTCTGGGGGAAGGTTGGGATGGGGGCGGGCAGAGCGGTGACGAAGCAAGCGCCGTCTGCCCCCACCCCTGCCCTCCCCCAGGAGGGGAGGGAGCAAGACCAGGGGCAAGACTCCGCGCCGCTGCTGCAAGTCGACGCCGTCAGCCTCGAATACCGCACCCCCGAGCGCGTCGTGCGCGCCACGCACCGCGTGAGCTTCGACGTGCACGCCGCCGACCGCTTCGTGCTGCTGGGCCCCTCGGGTTGCGGCAAGTCCACGCTGCTGAAGGCCGTGGCGGGCTTCATCCCGCCGGTCGAAGGCGAGATCCGCCTCGACGGCCGGCGCGTCACGCAGCCCGGCCCCGACCGCATCGTGGTGTTCCAGGAGTTCGACCAGTTGCCGCCTTGGAAAACGGTCAAGCAGAACGTCATGTTCCCGTTGCTGGCGTCGCGCACGCTGGGCAAGAAGGAAGCAGCCGAGCGCGCGCTGCACTACCTCGACAAGGTCGGCCTTTCAAAATTCGCCGACGTGCATCCGCACCAGCTCTCGGGCGGCATGAAGCAGCGCGTGGCGATTGCGCGCGCGCTCGCGATGCAGCCGCGCGTGCTGCTGATGGACGAGCCCTTCGCCGCGCTCGACGCGCTCACGCGCCGCAAGATGCAGCAGGAGCTGCTCGAGCTGTGGGACGAGGTGCGCTTCACGCTGCTGTTCGTCACCCACTCGATCGAAGAGGCGCTGGTGGTGGGCAACCGCATCGCGCTGCTGTCGCCGCACCCGGGGCGCATGCGCGCGGAAATCAACAGCCACGGCTTCTCGCTGGCGAGCCTGGGCGGCGCCGAGTTCCAGGGCACGGCGCAGCGCATCCACGACATGTTGTTCGAGGAAGAACACGAGGCGGTGGCCGCGCCATGAACGTTTCTTTCTCCCTCCCCTTCCGGGGGAGGGCCGGGGTGGGGGCACGCGGCGCATCCATTGCCGTCGGCCCATTCACCGCCGCTTGCCCCCATCCCAACCTTCCCCCAGAGGGGGAAGGAGCCAAAACCGATGAGCACTCTGACGCCTCCCATCCGCCCTGAATACGAGTTGACGCTCGAGCCCTTCACCGAAGTCCCGCTCGAACGCACGCTGCCGTTGCCCGCCCGCATCTGGGCGCTGGCCGGCGTGCGCAAGGGCCTGATCCTCGTCGTCATCGCCGTGCTGTGGGAACTGGCGGCGCGCTGGCAGGACAACGACCTGCTGCTGCCGACCTTCACCGCCACGGCTCGCGCGCTGTTCGAAGGGCTGGCCAGCGGCGAGCTGATCGAGAAGGTGCGCATCTCGCTGGCCGTGCTGCTGCAGGGCTACATCGCCGGCGTGCTGCTGGCCTTTGCGCTCACCACGCTGGCGGTGTCCACGCAGATCGGGCGCGACCTGCTGGACACGCTCACCTCCATGTTCAACCCGCTGCCGGCCATCGCGCTGCTGCCGCTGGCCCTGCTGTGGTTCGGGCTGGGCCGGGGCAGCCTGGTGTTCGTGCTGATCCATTCGGTGCTGTGGCCGCTGGCGCTCAACACCTATGCGGGCTTCCAGGGCGTGCCGGAGACGCTGCGCATGGCGGGGCGCAACTACGGGCTCAAGGGCCTGCGCTACGTGCTGCAGATCCTGGTGCCGGCTGCGCTGCCGTCGATTCTTTCGGGGCTGAAGATCGGCTGGGCCTTCGCGTGGCGCACGCTGATCGCGGCCGAGCTGGTGTTCGGGGCGTCCTCGGGCAAGGGCGGGCTGGGCTGGTACATCTTCCAGAACCGCAACGAGCTCTACACCGACCGCGTGTTCGCGGGCCTGGCGATGGTGGTGCTGATCGGCCTGCTGGTCGAGAGCCTGGGCTTCAAGACGCTGGAGCGGCTCACGGTGCGGCGCTGGGGCCAGCAGCGCTAACAGCGACAACCGGGCGAGGAGGCCTCAGCCGTTCGACGGCTTCTGCGCGCCCTGGCGCAGCGCGCGCAACTCGGCGTTGAGGAACTCGTTGGCGTCGCGCACGGCGCCGTCGTTCAGCTTCACCTTGTAGGCCTGTCCCGTCATCTCCGAGCGCGAAGCGCAACGTGTGATGAAGTCCTCGGCCGTGACCAGTTCCTTTTTGAAGTAGTCGTACTTCGCCTGCATGTGCTTGGCGGCGTCGGCGGCCTTGTATTCGCTGCCGTTGCGCAGGAAGACCATCGACGACATCTTCGCCACGCGCTGGATCAGCGTGTCGATCAGCCGGTCCTCGGTGGCCGAAGGGGTGGCGTGGGCCAGCAGGGCCGATGCGCCGAGCACGACGGTCAGCAGCGCGGCGCGCAAGGGTTTGAAGTGAGCCATGGTTCGTGTTTGCTGGCAATTTCCGGGCCATGCTAGGCCCCCGGGCCTGGCCCTGTCAAACCCGGCCCGTTCGTGTCGAAACCGGCCCGGCTCGGGTCTAATCGCAGGTTTTGGCACGCGTTCTCCTCTCTCCATGAGCTCTTCCACTCTCGCCACTCCCTCGATCTCCGACCTTTCCTCGATCGCCCAGGCCCTGGCCGATGCCGCCGCCGCGCAGTCGATGCGCCATTTCCGAACGCCGCTGGACATCATCACCAAGGCCGACGAAAGCCCCGTCACGCTGGCCGACCGCGCCGCCGAGACGGCCATGCGCGAGATCCTGGGCGCCCGGGTGCCGGCCGACGGCATCTACGGCGAAGAGCACGGCCCCGAGCGGCTCGAGGCCGAACGCGTCTGGGTGCTCGACCCGATCGACGGCACGCGCAGCTTCATCACCGGCTCGCCGCTGTGGGGCACGCTCATCGGCGTGCTGCAGGGCGGTCGGGTGGTGCTGGGCATGGTCGACATGCCGGTGCTCAAGGAGCGCTGGATCGGCCAGGCGGGGCAGGGCGCCACGCGCGACGGCCAGCCCGTTCGCGTGAGCACTTGCACCGAAGTGGCCAAGGCGCGCATCGTCACCACCTCGCCCGACATCTTCGCGCCCGCCGACTGGCAGGCCTTCGACCGGCTGAGCCGCCAGTGCGCCATGCGCCGCTTCGGCGGCGACTGCTACGGCTATGCCCAGCTGGCGGGCGGCACCATCGACCTGGTGGTCGAGACCGGCCTGCAACCCTACGACTACCTCGGCCCGGCCGGGCTGATCGAGGCGGCCGGCGGCGTCATCACCGACTGGCAGGGCCAGCCGCTGGGCCTGAAGTCCGACGGGCGGGTCATTGCGGCCGCAACGCACGAACTTCACCGACAAGCGATGGCGGTGCTCTCGGCCTAGACTGTTGCTCATGTTCCGCTGGCTGATCGTCGTTGTCCTTGCCCTGGTGCTCATGAGCGGCCTGACCGCCTGGCTGCGCCGCTTCGGCTTCGGGCGGCTGCCCGGCGATTTCGAGTTCCGCGCCTTCGGCCGCGAATGGCAGCTGCCGATCGCCAGCACGGTGTTGCTGAGCATGATCGCGGCGCTGGTCGCGCGCCTTTTGTAGAAAAGAAAAAACCCGCAATGAGAGCCTGCGTAGACATCGGTGGCACCAAGGTGGCCGTCAGCCTTTCCGCTTCCAGCGACACGCCGCTCGTCGGCCGGCGCAGCGAGCCCACGGCCAAGACCGGCGACAACGACGCCGTGGCGGTGCAGATCCTGCGGATGATCGACGAGGTCTGTGCCGAGCAGGGCGTCGACGCGGCCACCATCGACCGCGTGGGCGTGTCGTCCGCCGGTCCCTTCGAGTTGCGCGACGGCAAGGTCGAGCTGGCCACGCCCAACATCTGCGGCGGCATCGCCGGCCCGGCGCGGGGCCTGCCCAACACTTGGATGACGGCGCAGGTCGAGGCGCCCCTTGCGAAGCGTTTCGCCCGCGTGCGGGTCGAGAACGACGCGGTGGCCGCCCTGGAGGCCGAGCGCCACTGGGGCGCGCTCCAAGGCATCGACGACTGCGCCTACGTCACCTGGAGCACCGGCGTGGGTGTCGGCCTGTGCGTGGGGGGGCGGGCCTTGCGCGGCAAGAACGGCAACGCGGGGCATGCGGGTCACAGCTTCGTGGTGGACGACGACAGCGGTGCGCTGTGCGGCTGCGGCAACGTCGGCGACGTCGAAGGCCTGGTTGCCGGCAACTCGATCGCGCGGCGCTTCGGCCAACCTCCGGCCGAACTCTTCACCGCGGCAGCGGCCGGCGAGCAGAAGGCGCTGGAAACCGTCGATGCTCTGTGCCGCGTGATGGGCCGCATGCTCTACAACTTGGTCGCCACGCTCGACCTGCAGCGCATCAGCCTGGGAGGCAGCGTGTTCTGGCACCACCGCGACTTTCTGCTGCCCAGGCTGCAATCGCACATCGACGGCAAGCTGCCGCCGCTCACGCGTGGCGTGCAACTGGTGCCCGCCGGCCTGGGCGACAAGGTCGGCGACTACGCCGCACTGGCGCTGCTCGACTGAGCGGGCCGGCCACTCCACGAAGCAAAGATACGGCGCACCATGAACGCGTCGCCCCGCCGCCCCGGTTTCGCCTACCTGCTGCTGGTCGCGGGCGGCTGGCTCGGCGCGCACCGCTTCTACCTCGGCAGCCATGCGGGCGGCGCGGCGCAACTGGCGCTGCTGCTGTTCGGGCTCAGCGGCTACCCGGGGGCCAGGCTTGGCCTGGCGGTGCTGCTGGCGTGGCTGCTGTTCGACATCTACTGGGTGCACCGTCGCACCCGCCGGGTTCGCCCCCCGAGCGCGCCACGCGCCAGCGGCGCCGACGCCCCGAAGTACGACCCCGCGGGCCTGGCCGAGGCCAACAGGCTGCAGGCGCAATTCTTCGCGGCCGCCGAGGCGCATGACTGGGCCGCTGCCGTGAGCATCGGCGAGCAGATCGTCGCCACCGCGCGCCGTGTCTTCAAGGGGCCGCACCCCAACCTGGCGATGTCGTTGTGCATGCTCGGCCAGGCCTGCTACCAGCTCAAGGCGCTCGACAAGGCCAGGCCCGCGCTCGAGGAAAGCCTGGCCATCGGCCTGAAGATCGGCATGCCGGCGGAAGACATGGACATCACCCGCAAGGCGCTGTCCCTCACGCTGGCCGGCATCGGCGAGCGCAACGCACGCGGCGCCGCGTCCGACCGGGACGCCGCGCTGCTGAACCTGCTCGAGGACCGCGAAATGCGCTGCCACGCCGCGCTGGCCCAGGGCGACATGCCGCGCGCCGAGCGCTTCGGCGCCGAGGCCGTGGCCGCCGCCCGCGACCTGTGCGGCGGTCCGGGCAAGGCCGTGGTGCGCCAGCTCGCCGGGTATGCGGAGGTGTGCCGCCGGCTGCAGTGGAACGACAAGGCCGAGGCCTCGGCCCACGAGGCCCTGGCCATGGCCGGGCAGCTCGGACTGGACGACGGCTGGCAGCGCGGCCCGACCAACACGCTGGCGCTGCTGCATGCAGCGGCCGGCCGGGCCGACGAGGCGGAGGCGCTCTACAAGAAGACCATTGCCATGGCCGTCGCCGAAGCCAGGGGCGGCTCCAGCGACAGCGTGCTGCGCGCCTTCAACAACCTGGCGTTCCTGTACGCGGAGTCAGGCCAGAACGAGAAGGCCGAACTCTGCTATGGCCGCGCGCTGGTGCACCTGGACAAGCTGGACCAGGGGGAGGGCGACGCCGAACTGCACTCGCACATGCTGAACAACTTCGGCGGACTGCTGATGGCGCGCCGCGACTTCGACCGTGCGCGGCCGCTGTACGAGCGCTCGCTGGCCATCCAGCAACGCAGTTGCCGCGGCATTTCGACCGCCGCGGCCAACGCCCACAACGACCTGGGCCTGATCGCGCAGGACGAGGGCGACCTGCGCCAGGCGCTGGCGCACTTCAAGCGCACGCTGCTGCTCAACCAGATCTGCGCGCCCGATCACTTCAAGAACATCGACAGCGCGCAGCGCAGCATCGACAGCGTGAGCATGGTGCTGGCCACCGTCGCGCGTGCCGCGCGCATGGAGCCCAGCACATGAGCATCGGCGCGGCCTTCTACGCGCTGGACCGCTACCGCCTGCGCGCGCTGGTGATCGATCCGTCGACGGTGTCGGGCTTCGTGAATTCACCGGTCGCGCAAGGCGGCCCGCACCAGAGCCAGACGGTCGAGCAGGCCTGGGACGTGGTGCGCACGCTGCTGCCCGAGGCGGTGGACGGCGAGACGCTGGACGGCACCGAGGGCCTGGGCTGTATCTACCTCACGGCGGCGCACGTCGAGCGCGCGGCGGCACGGCTCGCACCGTGCGACGTGCAGGCGCTGGTGGGCCGCTTCACCGCTGAGCCGGCGAAATTCGCCGAGCTGTACCGGGCCAGGGTGTGGCAAGACGGTGCGAAGGAACTCGCGGGGTTGCTGGAAGGCGTGAAGCGCTTCTTTGCGGGCGCGGCCGAGCGGCGCGATGCCGTCGTCTTCTACATCGCCTAGGGGCTAGGCCGTTGGCCGCACGGCCGCCACGATCTCGCCCAGCCGCTGCAAGCCCGCATCGACGGCCTTCGAGTAGGGCCAGCCGCAGTTCAGGCGCAGGTAGTTGTCGAAGCGCCCCGAGTTGGAAAACTGCGCGCCTGGCGCCACCAGCATGTGCTCGCGCAGCGCGGCCTCGAACACCTTCACCGACGAGCGCTGCCCGGGCAGTTCCACCCACAGCTGCAGCCCGCCCCGGGGCAGGTTCAGCCGCGTGCCCGGCGGAAAGTACCTGGCGATGGCGTCGGCGGTCTGGTCGCGCTGCACGTGCAGCCGCTCGCGCAGCCGGCGCAGGTGGCGGTCGTAGCCGCCGCTGGCGATGAACTCGCCCGCGGCAATCTGCGCCAGCGCCTCGTTGTTGCGCGTTTGCGCGTACTTGAGCATTTCCACCTGCGCATGCCAGCGTCCGGCCGTGATCCAGCCCAGCCGCAGCCCGGGCGCCAGCACCTTGTGCAGCGAGGCGCAATAGATCACGTTGCCCGTGCGGTCCCACGACTTCAGGGCGCGCAGCGGCGTGTCGGCTTCCACCAGGTCGCTGTAGGTGTCGTCCTCGACCAGCGCGATGCCGTGGCTTTCGCACAGGTGCACCAGGCGCTGCTTGTGGGCGTCGGGCATCACGCTGCCGATGGGGTTCTGCAGGTGCGGCACCACCACCACGGCCTTGATGTCGTCGTAGGTGTGGATGGCCAGGTCGAGCGCTTCGAGCGACATGCCGGTCTGCGGGCTGGTCGGGATTTCCAGCGCGCGCAAGCCCAGGCTTTCGAGCACCTGCAGCAGCCCGTAGAAGGTGGGTGACTCCACGGCCACGGTGTCGCCGGGCTTGGCGACGGCGCGCAGCGCGAGGTTCAGCGCCTCGATGCAGCCGTTGGTGACCAGCACCTCGTCGGGCGCCACCGTCATGCCGATGCGCAGGTTGCGTTGCGCCAGGGCTTCGCGGAATTGCTCGTGGCCGCGTTGCGACGAGGAGGTGGTCAGCAGTTCGGGCCGCTGGCGCAGCGCGCGGGTCATCGAGTTGCGCAGCGCCTCGGCGGGGTAGAGCTCGGGGGCGGCGCGGGCAATGGCGAAGTTGAGCTTCACGCCCGCGTGGCGCCCGCGCGCCATGAAGTTGGCCATGCGCGTGCGCATGCTGACGAGCTGCGCCGGGTCGGGCGGAACGTCGGCCAGCGGTTCTTCCATGGGCGCGATGTTCATGCGCTGCGGCCGGCGCACGAAGTAGCCCGAGCGGTCCCGCGCCTCGACCCAGCCGTCGCTTTCCATGGCGCGGCAGACCTGCAGCGCGGTCGACAGGCTGATGTCGTGCAGCCGCATCAGGGTGCGCAGGGAGGGCAGCTTGTCGCCCTGCTTGAGCGAGCCGGTGTGGATCGCGTCCACGTAGTGCGCGGAGAGCTGGCGGTAGAGCGGTAGCGAGTCCATGGGTCGATGTTCCCCGCATCGGGCATCCGAAAACAGATGCAGTTGGTCGGGAAAAAGACCATAACAGATGCCTTTGCAGGCCGGCTGTTCCGGTCGCAATAGCCATGGTGTGTGCCTGTTTTTCAGGCGACAGGATTCCTACGATGAAGCCTCATTCATCCGAGGTTCGCCATGATCACCACCCTCTCCCAAGCGCCCGATTCCATCGTTCTCGAGCCCGGCCAGTCCCTGCGCACCTCGGTCGAGGCCGGCGCCTGGCTCCAGCTGGCGGAGGGTCGTGCCCGCGTGGTGTCGCCGCCGGGCTGGCTCGGCGAGACGGTGTTCATGACCGAAACACTGCTGGCCGAAGGCGATGTGCATCGGCTGCCGCACGGCGGCTGGATCGAAGTGTGCGCGCTGACACCGGTGCATTTGCGGTTGCATGCGCCGGTGGCCGCGCCTTCGAGGGCCGTAGCGACCAGCGAGGCGCGGCCGGTGATGCGTTTCGTGCGCCTGCTCACCGGGTGGTGAGCGCGCCCCGGACGACAGCGCGCGCTCGGCCGGAAGAAACTCAGCGCTCGCTGGCCGCCTCCCGCAACGCATCCAGGAAGCTGCGCCGCCACCAATGGATGTCCTGTTCGCGAATGCGCGACAGCAGCTTCTGGTGCCGCTCGCGCCGTTCTTCCAGCGGCATGTGCAGCGCCTGCTGCACCGTCTCGGCCGTGCCGTGCGTGTCGTACGGGTTCACGAGCAGCGCTTCTTTCAGCTGCTCCGCCGCACCGGCAAAGCGTGACAGCACCAGCACGCCCGGGTCCGCCGGGTCTTGCGCCGCGATGTATTCCTTGGCCACCAGGTTCATGCCGTCGCGCAGCGGCGTCACCAGCCCCACGGCCGCCGCGCGGCACAGCCCCGGCACCCGCTTGCGAGCGACCATGCGGTGGATGTAGCGCACCGGCATCCAGTCGAGCTCGCCGTAGTCGCCGTTGATGGCGCCGCACAGCGACTCCAGCTCGCGCCGGATGTCGCCGTACGCATCGACCGTCTCGCGCGTGGGCGAGGCAATCTGGATCAGCGTGGCGCTGCGCCGGTTCTCGGGGTAGTTCGCAAGCAGCTCGCGGAACGCGCGCACGCGCTGCGGGATGCCCTTGGAGTAGTCGAGCCGGTCGATGCCCAGCAGGAGGCGCCGGCTCGAATACTCGCGCTTCATGGTCTCGTACATGTCGCGCGCTTCCTTGGCATGGGTGAGCGCCGAGAACTCGTCCACGTCGATGCCGATCGGGAAGGCGCTGCAGCGCACCGTCTGCCCGTACGCGCGGTACATGTCGTTGCCCAGGTACTCGCCGTGCGCCTCGTTGCGCACGTAGTGCTCGAAGTGCTGCACGTCCTGCTGGGCCTGGAAGCCGATCAGGTCGTAGGCGAACAGCGAGCGCATCAGCCACTCGTGCTGCGGAATGGCCGCGATGATGATCTGCGGCGGCAGCGGAATGTGCAGGAAGAAGCCGATGCGCTGCTTGCAGCCCATGGCACGCAGCTCGGCCGCCAGCGGCATCAGGTGGTAGTCGTGGATCCAGATGATGTCGTCGTCCTTCAGCATCGGCATCAGCTTGCGCGCGAACAGCTGGTTCACGCGCCGGTAGCCGCCGATGAAGCCGGCCTCGAAATGCGCCAGGTCCAGGCGGTTGTGGAACACCGGCCACAGCACGTCGTTGCTGTAGCCCAGGTAGTAGCTGTCGTGGTCCTCGCGGCTCAGGTCGATGGTGGCCAGGGTGACCTTGCCGGCCTGGTGCTTGTGCAGCTCGCCTTCGCCGGTCGGGCCACCCTCGACGATCTGGCCGCTCCAGCCGAACCACAGTCCGCCGCTTTGCTGCAGGCTTTCACCCAGCGCCACGGCCAGGCCGCCGGCCGCGGGCTTGCGTGGGTCGGCCACGCGGTTGGAAATGACGACGAGGCGGCTCATATGCACGAATCCCAGGGAGCGGACAGGCGCACGGCCGCGTTGATGATGCCGACCATCGAATAGGTCTGCGGAAAGTTGCCCCACATCTCGCCCGTGACCGGGTGCGTGTCTTCCGACAGCAGCCCCAGCGGGTTGCGCGCCGCGAGCATGGTCTCGAAGATCTGCCGCGCCTCGGCCTTGCGGCCGATCTTGGCGAGCGCGTCGATGCGCCAGAAGGTGCAGATGTTGAAGGCGGTCTCGGGCTTGCCGAAATCGTCGGCGGCCTCGTAGCGGCGCATGTAGGGGCCGTCGCACAGCGACTTTTCCATCGCGTCGACGGTGGAGATGAACCGCGGGTCGCGCGCGTCGATCAGGCCCACCTCGACCATCAGCAGGATGCTCGCGTCCAGCTCGTGCCCGCCGAAGCTCTCTGCAAAGGCCTGGCGCTCCTCGCACCACGACTTCTCGAGAATTTCTTCCTTCATGCGCGCTGCGTGGCCGCTCCAGTAGGCAGCGCGATCGGGCAGCGCCAGCGCATGCGCGATCTTGGCGAGCCGGTCGCAGGCGGCCCAGCTCATCAGCGCCGAGCTGGTGTGCACGCGGGCGCGCGTGCGCAGCTCCCACATGCCGGCGTCGGGCGTGCCGTACACGCGCACCGCCTGCTCGCCCACCGCTTCCAGGTGCGGAAACTCCGCCACGCCCGCGCGGCTGAGCAGCCGGTGGTCGTGGAAGGCCTGCGCCGCGCCGAGCACGATGTTGCCGTACACGTCGTGCTGGAAGTGTTCCTGCGCCTGGTTGCCCACGCGCACCGGGCCCATGCCGCGGTAGCCCGGCAGCCCTTCGACGAAGGACTCGGGCAGCTCGCGCTCCAGGCCAATGCCGTACAGCGGCTGGATGTGCTCGCCATGCGAGCCGATCACCACGTTGCCCAGCCAGCGCAGGTAGTCTTCCATGGTGCCCACTTCGCTCAGCGAATTGAGCGCGCGCACCACGAAGAATGCGTCGCGCAGCCAGCAGTAGCGGTAGTCCCAATTGCGCTGGCTGCCCGGCGCCTCCGGAATGCTGGTGGTCATGGCCGCGACGATGGCGCCGGTGTCCTCGTACAGCGAGAGCTTCAGCGTGATGGCCGCGCGGATCACCGCTTCCTGGTACTCGAAGGGAATCGCCAGGCGCTTGGTCCAGGTGCGCCAGTAGGCGATGGTCTCCTGCTCGAACTTGCGCGCCGTGTCGGCGATGCCGTCGCTCAGCGTCTCGTCCACGCCGAACATGAAGTTGTACTCGCGCGAGATCACGAAGGGCTGGCGCGAGAGGATGTGCGAAATGGATGCGTCGGTGTTCAGCCGCAGCGTGACGTCGGGCCCGACGTAGCGGATGTGGTTGCTGCCGCGCGTCACCTCCACCGGCGCCGTGGCGCCCCACTGGAAGCGCGGGTCCAGCGACACGCGGATGCGCGGCGCGCCGGCAATGGGGCGCACGCGGCGCACCATCATCAGCGGGCGGAAGTAGCGCGAGCGGCTGTAGAAGCGCGGCGCGAAGTCGGTGATCTCGATGCCCTGGCCCGCGCTGTCGAACAGCTGCGTGCGCAGCACGGCGGTGTTCGGCTCGTACCACTGCTTCGCTTCTGCGAAGTCCTCGATCTCGATGGCCCAGGCGCCGGCTTCTTCACCGGGGTGCAGCAGGGCGTTGAAGATCGGGTCGCCGTCGAAGCGGGGCAGGCAGCACCACACGGCGCGCCCGCGCCCGTCGATGAGCGCGCTGTAGGCGCAGTTGCCGATCACGCCGACATTGAGCGAGGGCTCGGCAGGCGGCGCGAAGCCGCGCGTGCGGGCGGCGGCGGCTTCGTCGTGGAGCAGTGCGTCGACCGTTGCGTGCTCCGGCGCGGCCGTCGCCAGTTGTTCTTCGCTCATTCGGGGCTCCTCGGTGATTCTGTGGGCGCTGTGGGCGGTACTGGCGCTGCTTCCGCTGCCTTGGGTGTCTTCGGCCCTGCCAGCTGGTCGCGCGCCTGCACCAGCCATTCGTACACGGCGCGCGGCGACTCGAGGCGGTGCAGCGCCAGGCTCGGCCCGGAACCCACCTTCACGGCGATGCCGCCGCGTGGCTGCACCACGGCAAAGCCGCTTTCGTCGGTGGTGTCGTCGCCCAGGAAGACCGGCGTGCGGCCGGCGAACGGCGCCTCGGTCATGAAGGCGTCGATGGCGATGCCCTTGTTGATGCCCGCGGGCTTGATCTCGAACACGAACTTGCCGTGCATCAGTTCGAACTGCGGGTCGTGGGCGATGGCGCGCGACATCGCGTCGCGGCACACCGCCTCCAGCTGCGGCGCGAGCCGGTAGTGCAGCGCGATGGCGGCGTGCTTGCGCTCCACAAGCAGGCCTTCGTGCACCCGCGCGAGCTCGTTGGCCACTTCGAGGATGGGCACGAGGTCGGGCGCGCGCTGTTCCTGCGTGTGGCCCTTGGCATCGCGGCGCTGCACGCCGTGCTCGCCGGCGGCGGGCAGGCGCAGCGGCGCAAGGAAGCGGTCGATGGAATCGATCTGGCGGCCCGACACCACGGCGAGCGCGCCGCCGAGCTGGTCGCTCAGGTCACTGAGAAGGGAGACGAGGGCAGGGGGAATCTCGATGGCTTCGGGCGTGGGCGCAAGCCCGACGAGCGTTCCGTCGAAGTCGAGAAAGAGGGCTGCATCACGGCCCAACGGAGGAGGCAACTGCAAGTTGCTGGAGGACTTTGGCATTGGGGAAAAACCATAACACGCGTCGTCAGCGGCGCATGTCGGTCAAAACCGGAAGCTGCGCTTGGGCGGGTATTGCATTTGCTCCGCCCCCTCCCGGGAGAAGGTAGGGTTGGAGAGCACGGCGGCGCTGGCATGAACGCGGCGCCTGATCGAAGGCCTGCCCCCATCCCAGCCTTCCCCCGGGAGGGGAAGGAGCAAAGCCCGACAGCCTCAGGCCAGCGACGCAGCCACGGCTTCCACGCGCGCCCGGTGAATCGCCTCGCCGATCTTCGGCCCCGTGGCGCCGGCCTGCTGGGCCGCGCGTGCCACCACGTCGGTGGGTACGGCCGCGGCCGTTGCCAGCACGTCCAGCAGCCGAGGGCGCTGCGTGTATGCGCTGAGCGCGGCGGGTGCTGCGCCGAGCCGGCCGTGCGCATCGCACTCGCAGGCCAGCAGCACCTCGGCGAAGCGCGCGGGCTTGCGGAACGCGTCGCAGCGCTCCAGCAGGCGCACCAGCCCCGTGGCGTCGAGCGCGTCGCTGCCGTGGATGTGCGCCTGCTCGCGCGCCACCACCTCGGCCAGCTCGCGGATGTCCACCGGCACCCGCCAGCGGTCGCACACCGCCTGCAGCGCGGCGATGCCGGGCGCGGCGCCCCGGCCCAGGTCGTTCACCAGGCAGGCGAAGCGCACCGCCAGCGAGCCCTGCAGCCGCGCGCCGGTGTCCACCACCGCCATCAGGCGCCCGCCGGTGTCGATCTCCGGCAGCAGCACGGCCAGCGCGCCGCAGTCTCGCAGCACCTCGAGCATGCGCGAGGGTCGTGTTTCCATCAGCCCGCGCGACAGCTCCTGCCACACGCGTTCGGGCACCAGTGCGTCGACCTCGCCGGCCACCACCATCTCGTGCATCAGCGCCATCGTCTCGGGCGCAACGGTGAAGTCGTCGAAGCGGGCGGCGAAACGCGCCACGCGCAGGATGCGCACCGGGTCTTCGCGAAAGGCATCGGTCACATGGCGAAGCACCTTGTCGCGCAGGTCGCGCTGGCCGTGGAAGGGGTCGGCCAGCGTGTCGGGCGTGGGCTCGAAGCGGCCGTCGGCACTCACCAGCTCGGCTGGCAGCGCAATGGCGTTGACGGTCAGGTCGCGCCGGGCCAGGTCCTGTTCGAGCGTGACGTCCGGCGCGGCATGCACCGTGAAGCCGCGGTAGCCCGGCGCGCTCTTGCGCTCGGTGCGGGCCAGCGCGTATTCCTCGCGCGTGCGCGGGTGCAGGAACACCGGAAAGTCGCGGCCCACGGGCAGGTAGCCGCGGGCCGTCATTTCTTCGGGCGTGGCGCCCACCACCAGCCAGTCGTGGTCGGACACCGGGCGCCCCAGCAAGCGGTCGCGCAGTGCGCCGCCGACGAGAAAAATCTTCATCGGCGCAGTGTAGGGATACTCCTCAGCCGTAAAAAAGAACGGTCGTTCGATAATCTTCGGCGCAGACCGGGCAATCGTTCGTGAAAACGGCGGTTTTCAGCGGCAGTCACAGGCCGAGGCTCGCATCCGCAGGGGGATCTTTCAACCAAAGGAGCAATTCACATCATGAAGAAAACAATGCTTGCACTGGCGGCTCTGGGCGCGCTGGTGTCCGGAAGCGCCATGGCGCAACAGGCCGGTGACTGGGTCGTGGGTGCCGGCTGGTTTCATCTGTCGCCGCAGGATTCGAGCAAGCCGCTGACAGTGACCGCCCCGATTCCGGCCGTGCTGCCCGGCTCGGGCGCCAGCGTGAGCGACTCGGACACGCTGGGCCTGAGCGCCATGTATTTCCTGGACAGCCACTGGGCGGTGGAAGGCGTGTTCGGCGTGCCGCCGAAGTTCAAGCTCAACGGCACCGGCACGCTCGACCGCGTCGGCCAGCTCGGCGAAGCGCGCCAGTGGAGCCCGACCATTCTGGGCAAGTACTACTTCAACGAAGGCACGTCGGCCTTTCGTCCGTTCGTGGGCGTGGGCGCCACCTATGTCTGGTACAGCGACGTCAAGCTGACCTCGAGCCTGCAGGGCGCGCTGGCCAGCCAGTTCCGCCAGTCGCCGTTCGCGGTGAACACCACGGCCAAGCTCGACAGCTCTTTCGCTCCCGTGATCAACGTGGGCGCGGCCTACCAGTTCGACAAGCACTGGGGCGTCTCGTTCTCGGTGTCCTACATCCCGCTGAAGACCAAGGCCAAGCTGACGACCACCTCCATCACCGGCCTGCCCGTGGCCAACAGCGAAGCCAGCCTGAAGCTCAATCCGATCGTCACCTACGTGTCGGCGACCTACAGGTTCTGACACTGCGCCTCGCGCCTCCTCGGAGACCTTACCGCCCCGTGCGGTAAGGCTCTTCGAACTGCAGGAAATCCTTTTCCGCCAGTGCGTCGTCGATCCAGGCCTTCACGCCCGGCAGCGCCTGCACGCGCTCGATGTAGGCCGAGAGCTGCGGCGGCACCGGCAACCCGTAGGTCTTGATGCGCGTGCCGATGGGCGCGAAGTAGGCGTCGGCAATGCTGAAGGTGCCGAACAGCATCGGACCGCCGTGCGCGTCGAGCAGGCCGCTCCACATCTGCACGATGCGCGCGAGGTCGCTGGCGACTTCGGGCTGTTCCTTCAGCAACCGGGCGCCCACCTCGGGCAGCGAGGCCTCGATGTTCATGCCGCAATGGCCGCGCAGGCCGCCGAAGCCCGAATGCATTTCGGCGCAGACGCTGCGCGCGCGTGCCCGGTCGGCCGCCGCGGCGGGCCAGAGCTGCTTGCCGGGGAAGGTCTCGGCCAGGTATTCGGCAATGGCCAGCGTGTCCCACACGACGAGGTCGCCGTCGACCAGCAACGGCACCTTGGCCACCGGGTTGAGCGGCGCGATGACGCTCTTGAACGTCGAATCGGCGTCGAAGGAATCGAAGCGCACCATCACCTCCTCGAAGTCGATGCCGGCCTGCTTCATCAGCACCCAGGGGCGCATCGACCACGACGAGTAATTCTTGTTGCCGATGTAGAGCTTGCGCATGAGAGGGGCCTCCGGTCCGTTGCGGGTGAAACAAAGCCTTCGATGCTAGCCGGGCGCCGCAGCGGCATTGATGCCCAACGCAGCGCGAATTGATGCGCCCGCGCTCAGCGGCGGGGTGCGTCGTCTGGCGAGGCGATGACCCGGGCCGTCGACCGGGCCTCGTCCTCGTTCCGGTTGCCGTTGCCATTGCCGTTGCCGGATGCACGTTCGAGCAGGCCCACGAGGCGCGGCACCAGCGACAGCACCGCCAGCGCCAGCAGCGCGCTGAGCACGGCCGTGGCCTCGCGGCCCAGCCCGCAGGCCATGCCGATGGCGGCCGTCATCCACAGCCCTGCCGCGGTGGTCAGGCCCTGCACATGCGACTCGTC
Source organism: Variovorax sp. 10N412 (assembly GCF_056394985.1). NCBI lineage: Bacteria > Pseudomonadati > Pseudomonadota > Betaproteobacteria > Burkholderiales > Comamonadaceae > Variovorax > Variovorax sp. 10N412. Next base: position 93,067 of record NZ_JBFTIO010000008.1, on the reverse strand, counting down.
CTTGCCCTGCTTGAGGATCGTGCCTGCGCACAGGAAGCCCACGCCCGCCACCAGCCCCTGGATCACGCGGCTCATGTCGGCCGGCACGATGCCGGTCTGCTGCGGAATGAGCACGAACATCGCCGAGCCGATGGCCACCAGCATGTGCGTGCGCACGCCGGCCGCCTTGCCCTGCTGCTCGCGCTCGAAGCCGAGCACGAAGCCCAGCACCGCGGCCAGCGTCAGGCGCAGGATGATGCGCGTGAGCTGCGCCACGTCGGTCACGTCCGAGAACTCGGACGCGATGGTGTCCAGCACTTCGTCGCGCCAGCTCATCGGCGTGCCTTGGTGCTTCGCACCGCGGTGCGAGCTTGCTCGGGGCGGCCCGGCGCGGCGCTCATGCGGCGGACCTCAGGGCAGGTCCTTGTTCGGTTCCGGCTCGGCCGCGTCGCGCGGCCCCACGCGGCCCAGGCGCTCCTTCAGCGACTGCGGCCGGCCGCTGATGATGGCGGCGTAGTTGGTGGTGTTGGCCAGCACCTTCTTCACGTAGTCGCGCGTCTCGTTGAAGGGCACGTTCTCGGCCCAGATGGCGGCCTCGACGACCGGGCCGTTGCGCCAGCTGCGCGGGCGGCCGGGGCCGGCGTTGTAGGCGGCGGCGGCCAGCGCCATGGAACCGTCGAAGTCGTCGAGCGCCAGCTTCAGGTAGTTGGTGCCGATGGTGATGTTGGTCTCGCGGTCGTTGATCTGGCCGGGCGTGAAGTCGGCCAGGCCGATCTTGCGGGCCGTCCAGCGCGCGGTGGCGGGCATGACCTGCATCAGGCCCGAGGCGCCGACGCCGGAGCGCGCGTCCATGATGAAGCGGCTTTCCTGACGGATCAGGCCGTACACGTAGGCCGGGTCCAGGCCGATGTCCTGCGCCTTGCGCAGCACCGTGTCGTGGAACGGCATGGGGAAGCGCTGCTCGATGTCGACCACGCCCTTGGTGCGCTCGCTGGTGTTGATGCAGCGGTCCCACACCTCGCGCTGGCAGGCGAAGTCGGCCGCTGCCAGCAGGGCGCGGTCGTCCATGCCGCCCTTGTCGTGCAGGTTGGTGGCGTAGTTCCATTCGCGCGTGCCTTCGGAGCGCAGGCCGATGGCAATGGCGTAGAGGCCGCGCGCCAGCGCCGGGTTGGCGCGCGCGGCGGCTTTTTCCTCGGGCGTGAGCGGCGCGGGGCGGGTGGCGGCCACGGTGCGCTGGCCCAGTTCTTCGAGCGCCAGCATCTCGTAGAAGCCGCGCGAGCCGGCAATGCTCTGGTAGAGCTCGCGCGCCTGGGCGCGGCGCTCTTCGCTGCGCTCGGTGGCGAGCGCGCGGGCCTTCCAGTAGACCCAGGTGGGGTCGAGCTGGGCGGTGTCGCTCATGGCGTTGATGGCCGGTGCCACCTCTTTCCACTGGCCGGCGCGCAGGGCGGCGCGCACGCGCCAGCCGAGCATGTCGTCGGACAGGTCGCTGTTCCTGGTGACGTTGCCGAAGTAGGTGCCGGCCTGCGGCCAGAGCTTCAGCGCGGCGGCGCGACCGATGGTGCCCCAGAGCCAGTTGCGCTCTTCGGCCGAGAGCATCGGGCCCCACTTGCTGTCGAGCTGCGCGGCCGCCTGCTCGGGGTCGGCAATGGCGACCTTGACGAGCGCCAGCACCACCAGCTCCTTGCGCGACTTGGCGGCCACGAAGGCGCGGCCGGTCAGGAACTTGGCCGAGCTGGCGTTCATTTCCTCGAACAGCGGCAGCGCGTCGGGCGCGGCGATGGCGACGGCGCCGCGCGCGGCCTGCGGGCGGTTGGCCTCGATCGCCAGGCGCGCCTTCTTCCAGACGTCGTTGGGGGCCAGCAGGCGGGCCGCGAACATGCGGTCGGCGGCGGTGAGGCAGCCGTCGTCGGCGTCCTTCTGGCTGAGCCAGTCGCGGCGCACCTCGTCGGCCTGGGCCTGCGTGGCCGTGCCGGTGCGCAGCGTGTCGGCCAGCACCGCGTAGCAGCGCACCTGCGGGTCGTCGCCCATGCGAAAGCCGGCCACGGCGGCGGAGAAGTTGTCCCAGTCGCGGCGCTGGCCCGTGAGCAGCAGCCAGTCGTTGCGCAGACGGTCTTCCTGGTAGGTGCCGGGGTAGCGCGCGAAGAAGTCCTGCACTTCGTTGGGAGCGGCTTCCTGCAGCCGCGCCTTGAGTTCCCAGTAGGCAGCCCAAGGTTCGAGGGCATGGCCGCGTGCTTGCGGCAGCAGGCCCGTCAGGCGGGCCTTGTCGCCGCGCTGGAAGGCCTGCTTCATCTGGACGAGCACGTCGTCGTTGGTGTTGTTCTGTGCGGCGGCGGGTTGCTGTGAAAGCAACGCGGCGAAGGCCAGGACGGCGGAAAAAACCAGTGCGGGTGCTGTGCTGCGCTGGTGGACGCGGTGGCTGGTGCGCTGGGGTGCCAAAATGCTTGGGAACTGCATCGGGGGATTATGGACAAGTCAAAGGATGCCGACACCTCGGCGACGGCGAGTTTTCTGAAGGATCAACTGCGCAAGGCATTGATCGAACAACGCCTGGCGATGCCGGACCGGCTGACACGCGCGGACCTGCTGCAACGCGTGATGCGGATCTGGCTGGTCGGGCGGCCCGACACCGTGATCGGCGCCTACTGGCCGATCAAGGGAGAGTTCGATCCGCTGCCTGCGTTGCATCGTTGGAAGGAGGACGGCGAGCTCATGGAAGAAACCCAGCGCCGCCGCATCGGACTGCCGGTGATCAACAAAGTTCACAAGACGCTGACCTTCCATGCCTGGTACCCGGGCTGCCAGATGGAAGAAGACGCCTACGGCATTCCCAAGCCGAAGGACACCGAGCTCATCGTGCCGACATTGTTGTTCGTGCCCTGCGTGGGCTACAGCGCGGGCGGCTACCGGCTGGGCTACGGGGGCGGCTTCTACGACCGCACGCTGGCCGCCCTGGAGCCGCGGCCGTTCACCGTGGGGCTCGGGTTCACCCACGGCTTCCTGGAAGACTTCGAGCCCGAGGCGCACGACCTCCCGCTGGACGCCATCCTCAATGACAACGGCGTGGTCTGGCCGATGAGCTGAGCCGAGGTGATGCGGCCCTGCGATGGGCCGGTCAGTCGATGTCGTCGACCGTGTCCGGGTCCGGCACCTCGCCGATGGTCTCCCGGGTGGTGGCGGCCTGCAGTTGCAGCCAGTCCCAGAAGGCCCGGATCTCGGGTCGCAGCGCGTTGCGCGGCCCGGCGATGAGCCAGTAGGCCATGGGCGAATCCATCCGGTGCTGCGGCAGCACTTCCACCAGGTCGCCGTTGGCCAGGCTCTCGGCAATCAGCGAGCTGCGCGCCAGCGTGATGCCCTGGCCGGTCAGCGCGGCCTGCACCATCTGGTAGGCGTAGTTGAAATAGAGCCAGCGCTTGGGCTGTGCGCGCTCCAGCCCGTTCACCTCGAACCAGCGCCGCCAGGTCAGCCATTCCAGGTGGGTGCGGTGGGCGTCGCCGGCCTCGATGAGCGTGAAGCGGGTGATGTCGGCGGGCGTCCTGATGGGCGGGTTGCTCTTCAGCAGCCAGGGGCTGGCCACCGGCGTCAGCGTTTCGCCGAACAGGCGCACGGCGGTGGGCGGCATGGTCTCGCGCGGGCCGTAGCGCAGGGCGATGTCCACGTCGGCCACTTCGAGGTCGACCGCCACGTCGCTGGCGTCGATGCGGATGTCGATCTCGGGGTTGTCGCGCTGGAAGGCCTCCAGCCGCGGAATGAGCCACATCGAGGCGAACGACGCAAAGGTGGTCAGCGACACGCTCTGGCGTCCCGCGCTCTGGCGGATCTGGCGCACGGCCGTGTCGATGCGCGGCAGCGACTGCTGCACCGCCAGCAGCAGCAGCGCGCCGGCGCTGGTGAGCTCCACGGCCCGCGTGTGGCGCAGGAACAGCCCCACGCCCACCTCTTCCTCGAGCGACTGGATCTGGCGGCTCACGGCCGACTGGGTCAGGGCCATCTCCTCGGCGGCGGCACGGAAGTTCAGGTGCCGGGCCACCGCCTCGAAGGCGCGCAGGTGGCCGGCCGAGATCGGGCGGGAGCGCAGATGGGTTTGCGAATGTTGCATGGGTGTGACTTGGGTGGGCGAATCCGCGTTTTGATCCATTGATGCGGGAATCGCATCAGTAGCCTACCTCGTTTTCATTGGACTCAGGGCGCCCTGGAAACGATCATTCATTCCCGAACTGCGCTATTGCCCCCGTCTCTGTCTGACCGGCCGGCGCTTCCGGAAAGCCCAAGGAGTTTCAACATGTCCACCGCCGTCTGCACCACCGAATCGCTCTCGCCCCTGTCCGCCGCCGCCCGCACCGCTGCCGCCATTCCGCCGGCCGTTCGCCGCGGCGCCTGGCAGATCGCGCCCGGCGAGGCGATGAGCCTGAAGGCGCGCACGGCCAGCGTGTTGCGCGTGAAGCAGGGCCGGGTATGGATCACGCCCGACGCCACGCTCGCCAACCCCAGCGAAGACCTGGTGCTCGCACCGGGCGAATCGCTGGCGGTGGCCGCGGGCCAGCGCATCGTGATGGAGGCGTGGGACGGCTACGGCGCGACCTACAGCTGGGACAACGCCTGATTGTTCGGCCTCCAGGAGCTCAAAAGGCGGCCTCGGCCGCCTTTTTCTTTTTGAAGCTTCTTTCAGCCCATGGCGGGCCGTTCAGCCGTTGATGTCGAAGCTCGGCAGCAGTGCCAGGAAATGCCGCAAGGCCACCTCGCCGTCCAGCACGTGCACGCCCGCCATGAGGTCGGGGCCTTCGCTCTCGGCCAGGCCCATGCCGAAGCCGCTGTAGCGGCGCACCGCCAGCGGCGCTTCGTAGACCACCCGGATGTCGGTATGGCGCGGGTCCTTCTCGATGCGTTGCATCAACGTGTCGATCGCCTCGCGCGGGCCTTCCAGGTGCTGGCAGAAGCGCATGCCGTCGAAGACCAGCAAACCCGTGATGCCGCGCTCGGCATTGCGTGCGCGGGCGCGGGTGGCGATCGTGCCCACGGTGGTCGGGGGCAGGTCCTGGGCAAGCGTGCTGCAGTAGAGAACTTCGTGAAACGGTGATGCTTCGGTCATGTGTCTTTGAGGAATCGCAGCGCAGTCTAGGTACCCCTTCGACGCGGCGAAATGTAAAAAGACACAGCCGAAACGCCTATAGTGTCGCGTGAAATTCGAGGACTACCCCGCCGCTGCCCCGCCGCCTCAAGGTGCGAATCCGTGTGACGACTGCGCGTTGCGCAAGCTGGAGGCTTTTCTTCCGTCGTCCGAGGAAGAGCTCAAGACCATCCAGTCGTTTCGCGCCGGCGCCCGGCGCATCGAATCGGGTGGATCGATCATCGACGAGCACCGCAGCAGCCCGCTGCTCTTCACCCTCTATTCGGGCTGGGCTTTCCGCTACAAGACCCTGAGCGACGGCCGCCGGCAGATATTGAGTTTTCTGTTGCCCGGCGACTTCATCGGCCTGCAGGACGAGTTCGCCGACGGGCAGACGCACGGCGTCGAGGCCGTGACCGACGTCACGCTGTGCGCTTTTTCGCGCGACCGGCTCTGGGGCCTGTTCCACGCCCAACCCAAGCTCGGCTACGACATCACCTGGCTCGCGGCGCGCGAGGAAAAGCTGGTGGACGACAACCTCGTCACCGCCGGACGGCGCAACGCCAGCGAGCGCGTGGCCATGCTGCTGATGCAGCTGTACCGCCGCGCCGAGCGCGTGGGCATGGTGCGCGACGGCTGGGTGGAATTTCCGTTCAACCAGCAGCACATTGCCGACGCGCTGGGGCTGTCGCTGGTGCACACCAACAAGACGCTGCGGCGGCTGCAGCGCCTGGGGCTCTACAAGATCGACACGGGCTGGCTGCGCATCCTGGAGCCGCACGCGCTCGAAACGCTGGGCGACTACTTCGAGCGCCCGATGCGCCCGACCCCCCTCATCTGACGTCGGCGCCCCGGGCTGCTCAGTGAGCCGCCACCACCAGCTGTCGCAGGTCCTCCTGGTACGCCTGCAGCCGGCGCACCGCCTGTGCGCGCTGGCTTGCCGTGGCGCCGTTGTGCAGCGCGGCCGTGTTGCGGCAGCCTTCTTCCAGCAAGGCCTGCTGCTGGTCGCGCCAGGGGCCGGGCGGCGGCTCGGCGATGCGCTGGATGTAGCCGTGCAGCGCGGCGCGCGCCTCGCCCGGCGAGGGCTTGCCGGCGACGAAGCCGCGCAGCAGCACCAGCGCCTCCTGCTGGCGCTTGCGGCGCTCGGCGTCCGCCAGCCGCGGGTCGAACACCGACTGCGCCACCTGCGCTTTCAGCAGGTCGCGCTGCTCCGGGGTCAGTCGCCCGTAGAAGTCCTCGGCGCGGTCCAGGAACTGGTCGTAGCGCTTCTCGTGCACCTGCGCCGGGGTGCGGTCCAGCCAGTCCTTGCGGAAGTCGGCGTTGTTCTTGGCGTATTTGCGCTCCAGCTGCTGCAACTGGACGCCGGTCAGGCTCAGCGCCAGCTCGGTGCCGGCGGGCTCGGCGCGCTCGGTCACGGCCAGCAGGCGCTCGCGGATGCGCTCGGCCATGGCGCAGACCTGCTCGGGCGTCACTTCGCCGGGTGCCAGCGCCTGCGCGTCCTGCAGCAGTGCGGCCAGGCGCGGCAGCTCGTTCTGGCGGTGCCAGGCCAGCAACTGCGCGAGCTCGTCGCGCACCTTCGGGGTCTGCTCGCTGTCGAAATCCAGGTAGCCGTCGAGCCACCAGTAACTCACCGTGGGCAGGTTGTTGTAGGCCAGCTTGATCGCGCTGCAGGCGCCCAGTGCCGCGGCCAGCAGCAGCACGCCGATAATTCGCGCCACCGCAGCGCAACGAAATCGGGAAGAAAAACGCATGAATCAGACTCCGCAACAAGACAACCAGGGGCCGGTCGACGTCGTCATCATGGCGGCCGGCAAAGGCACGCGCATGAAGAGCAAGCTGCCCAAAGTGTTGCATCGATTGGGAGGCCGTGCATTGCTGGCCCATGTGGCCGGCACCGCCGCGCGCATCGGCGCGCGCGATGTGGTGTTCGTGACCGGGCACGGCGCGGCCGAGGTGGAGGCCGCCATGGCCTCGTTCGCGGCCGGCATGACGGGCGTGACGGGCATGACGGGCATGACGGGCATGACGCAGCGCTTTGCCCGCCAGGAGCCGCAGCTGGGCACCGGCCACGCGGTGCAGCAGGCCGCGCCGCTGCTCGCGGACGACGGCACGGTGGTCGTGCTTTCGGGCGACGTGCCGCTGATCGGCGAAGAGACCCTGCGCGCGCTCATCGCGGCCAGCGCCGGCGAACGCCTGGCGCTGCTGACCATCGAGTTCGACGACCCGAGCGGCTATGGCCGCGTGATCCGTTCGGCCGCTGGTGGCGAAGTGACCGCCGTCGTCGAGCACAAGGACGCCAGCGAAGCCCAGCGCGCCGTGCGCGAGATCTACAGCGGCGTGATGGCCGTGCCCGCGCGACTGCTCAAGGGCTGGCTCGCGCGGCTGGACAACAAGAACGTGCAGGGCGAGTACTACCTGACCGACGTGGTGAAGTTCGCCGCCGCCGACGGCGTGCCCGTGGTGGCGCACATCACCACCGACGCGCTGCAGGTGGCCGGCATCAACAGCCCGGCCCAGCTCGCGGCGCTCGAGCGCGCCTGGCAACTGCGCCAGGCCGACGCGCTGATGTCGCAGGGCGTGCGCCTGGCCGACCCGGCGCGCTTCGACCTGCGCGGCACGCTGGACTGCGGCACCGACGTGGAGATCGATGTCAACTGCATCTTCGAAGGCGCGGTGTCGCTGGGCGAAGGTGTGCGCATCGGCGCGAACTGCGTCATTGCCAACGCACGCATCGAGGCGGGCGCGGTGATCCACCCGTTCACCCACATCGAAGGCGAGAAGGCCGGCGTGAGCGTGGGCGCCGGCGCGCTCATCGGCCCGTTCGCGCGCCTGCGGCCGGGCGCGCAACTGGGTGCCGAGGTGCACATCGGCAATTTCGTCGAGGTGAAGAATTCGACGCTGGCCGCCGGCGCCAAGGCCAACCACCTGGCCTACCTGGGCGACGCGACCGTGGGCGAGCGCGTGAACTACGGTGCGGGCAGCATCACCGCCAACTACGACGGCGCCAACAAGCACCGCACCGTGATCGGCGACGACGTGCACGTGGGCAGCAACTGCGTGCTGGTGGCCCCCATCACCATCGGCGCGGGCGGCACCATCGGCGGCGGGTCGACCATCAACAAGTCGACCGAGCCGGGCGCGCTGACCGTGGCGCGCGGCAAACAACTGAGCTTTGCCAACTGGAAGCGGCCACAGAAGAAGCCCAAGGCCTGAGCGAGTCTCCTCAGGCGGCGGGTGACAGCGGCAGCCGAGGCTCGAACTTCGCCCGCTTGAGGCTGAAGAAGGCCTTCACGTTGCGCACGTTCGCATCCGCCGTGAACAGGCGCTGCGTGAGCGCTCCGTAGTCCGGCATGTCGCGCGCCGCGACCACCAACACGAAGTCCGGCCCCGGCGACACACGCCAGCACTGCTGCACCGCGGCGTCGGCAATCACGCGGGTTTCGAAGGCGTCGAGCGAGGCCGCGTCCTGCCGGTCGAGCGAGATTTCGACCACCGCCTGCAAACCGTGGCCCAGCACTGCGGCGAGCCGGTCGGGCGACAGCAGCGCCACCTGGCGCTCGATCAACCCGAGTTCACGCAGGCGCTGCACGCGGCGCAGGCAGGTCGGTGGCGAGATGCCAATGTCCGAGGCCAGGCGCTGGTTGGTGTGCGAGGCATCGCGCTGCAGCGCGTCGAGCAGGCGCAGGTCGGTTGAATCGAGGGATATTGATTCCATATATGAATAAATTATGGAATAAAAATCCAATTCGACGAAGTTAAGAAATAAAAGTGCAAAAAAACAATAACTAAGAAAACATATTTCTCCTCTGTCTCCCTACCATCCAGTCTCTTCTTCATTCAAAGGCAGCTCACCATGTGCGGCATCGTCGGGGCAGCGTCCCATCGCAACATCGTTCCGGTCCTGGTCCAGGGCCTTCAGCGGCTCGAATACCGCGGCTATGACTCGTGCGGCGTGGCGGTGCATGCCGGCGGCCTGACGCGGGCGCGCACCACCTCGCGCGTGGCGGACCTCGTGACGCAGGTGCACGACGACAAGGTCGAAGGCCTCACCGGCATCGCCCACACGCGCTGGGCCACGCACGGCGCGCCGGTCGTGCACAACGCGCACCCGCACTTCAGCCACGGCCCCGGCGCCGATGCGCAGGGCGCGCGCCCCGGCCGCATCGCGCTCGTGCACAACGGCATCATCGAAAACCACGAACCCCTGCGCGCCGCGCTCGAAGCCAAGGGCTATGTGTTCGAGAGCCAGACCGACACCGAGGTCATCGCCCACCTGGTCGACAGCCTCTACGACGGCGACCTGTTCGAGGCCGTGAAAGCCGCCGTGCTGCAACTGCACGGCGCCTATGCCATTGCCGTGATCTGCCGCGACGAACCGCAGCGCGTGGTCGGTGCGCGCGCGGGCTCGCCGCTGATCCTGGGCGCGGGCAAGGACGGCGCGGAGAACTTCCTCGCCAGCGACGCCATGGCCCTGGCCGGCGTGACCGACCAGATCGTCTACCTGGAAGAGGGCGACGTGGTCGACCTGCAGCCCGGCAAGTACTGGATCGTCGACAAGAACCACAAGCCGCTGTCCGCGGAACAGCGCCCGGTGCGCACCGTGCTTGCGCACAGCGGCGCGGCCGAACTGGGCCCTTACCGGCACTACATGCAGAAGGAAATCTTCGAGCAGCCGCGCGCCATCGGCGACACGCTCGAAGGTGTGGAGGGCATCGTGCCCGAGCTGTTCGATGGCATCGGCCAGGACGGCGCCACCGGTGCCAGCGCGCACCGCGTGTTCCAGGACATCGACAAGATCCTCATCCTGGCCTGCGGCACCAGTTACTACAGCGGCTGCACCGCCAAGTACTGGCTCGAAGGCATCGCGAAGATCTCCACCCAGGTCGAGATCGCCAGCGAGTACCGCTACCGCGACTCCGTGCCCGACCCCAAGACGCTGGTGGTCACCATCAGCCAGTCGGGTGAAACCGCCGACACGCTGGCCGCGCTGAAGCACGCTCGCTCGCTCGGCATGGAACAGACGCTGACCATCTGCAACGTGGCCACCAGCGCGATGGTGCGCGAGTGCAAGCTGGCATACATCACGCGCGCCGGCGTGGAAATCGGCGTGGCGTCGACCAAGGCCTTCACCACGCAGCTGGCGGGCCTGTTCCTGCTCACGCTCGCCGTTGCGCAGGCCAAGGGCCATTTGAGCGATGCCGACGAGGCGCGCTACCTGAAGGAGATGCGCCACCTGCCGGTCGCGCTGCAGTCCGTGCTCGCGCTCGAGCCGCAGATCATTGGCTGGGCCGAAGACTTCGCACGCAAGGAAAACGCGCTGTTCCTGGGCCGCGGCCTGCACTACCCGATTGCGCTCGAAGGCGCGCTCAAGCTCAAGGAAGTGACCTACATCCACGCCGAGGCCTACGCCGCCGGCGAGCTCAAGCACGGCCCGCTCGCGCTGGTGACGAGCGAGATGCCCGTGGTGGCCGTGGCGCCCAACGACGCGCTGCTCGAAAAGCTCAAGAGCAACCTGCAGGAGGTGCGCGCGCGCGGCGGTGTTCTGTATGTGCTGGCCGACGGCGACACGCAGATCAGGAGCAGCGAAGGGCTGCACGTGATCCGCATGCCCGAGCACTACGGTGCGCTGTCGCCGATCCTGCACGTGGTGCCGCTGCAGCTGCTGGCGTATCACACGGCAGTAGCGCGCGGCACCGACGTGGACAAGCCGCGCAACCTGGCGAAGAGCGTGACGGTGGAGTGAGGCGGGGCCGGTCCGCCGGCGCCCCGTGTCAGAACATCGTGTTGTCGTGCGCCAGCTTCTCCGGCACCTGCTGCATGACGTCCCAGTGCTCCACGATCTTCGCGTTTTCCACGCGGAAGATGTCGACGATGGCGGTTTCCGGTGCGCCCGGCGCGCTCACCGACTGCACGTGCAGCACCACCAGGTCGTCCTGCACCACCACGCGCTGCACGGTCGCTTTCAGCGCGGGGTTGGCCTTCTTCAGGTAGCCGTTGACGAATCCCTTCAGGCCCTCGATGCCGTCGGGCGAGCGCGGGTTGTGCTGCACGTACCGGGGGCCGATGTATCGCACGGCCGCATCGAAATCCTTGCGGTTGATGGCGGCCTCGTAGAACGCGAGCACCACCTCCTTGTTCGTCTGTTCCTGGGGGCTCAGCGCGTGCGCCGAGAGACTGGCCAGCGAAACGCACGCGGCCATCAGGAGTCGGCCGGGCACAGGGGAGAAAAGGGTCGTGAGGGTCATGGCGGCTGGCCGCGCGCGGCGGCATGCGAAGTTGAACGGGAAGGAGCCGCGATCTTTTCCTTCGAATGTGTCCGCCGCATCGCCGGTTTGTGTCGTGGCCGACACACGGCGCGCGTCGCTCAGCCGCGCGACAACACCACCTCGGCGCGCAGGCCGCCGCCCGCGCGGTTGCTCAGGCGGATGTGCGCGCCCTGCCGCAGCGCAAGCTCGCGCGCTATGTAGAGGCCCAGGCCGGTACCGCCCGTGTCCCGGTTGCGCGACGGCTCGAGCCGGAAGAAGGGCTCGAACACGGCGTCCAGCTGCGCGCTCGGAATGCCCGGCCCGCGGTCGTCCACCACGACGGCGATTTCGCCGGCCGCAATGCGCACCGACACGTCGGCCCGCCCGGCGTAGCGCACCGCGTTGCCCACAAGGTTGCCGATCACCCGGCGCAAGGCCGCCGGCTCCGCGCGCACGACGTCCGAGCCCTGCCCGGGCGGCGGCACCGTCAGGCCGACGGCCTGCCCCTGCTCGGCCATGTCGTCGGCAAGCGATTGCACCAGCGCCACGACGGCGGTGTCCTGCAGCGCCTGCGGCGTCCCCAGCGCATCGCCGCGGAATACGCCGAGCACGGTGTCGATCAGCGCGTCCATCTCGCGGATGTCGTCGACGCAGCGTTGTTGCAGCGCCTCGTCCATCCGGTTGTCCGGTGCGCCGAAGCGCATGCGAAGGCGAGTGAGCGGCGTGCGCAGGTCGTGCGACATGGCCGCCACCATCAGCCCGCGCGTCCTGAACTGCTCGTGCAGCCGGCGTGCCATGGTGTTGAACACCTGCGCGGCCTCGCGCACTTCGCGCGTGCCCCGGCGCTCGTCCAGCGCCGGCGAAGGGCGCCCTCCGACCACGGAGCCGCCCAGCACCCGCGACGCAGCCACCAGGTTGCGCACCGGCCGCGAGAGCCAGCGCGAACCCAGCCACGCGGCCAGCGCGATGACGGCGATGCGCACGCCGTAGTCGAGCAGCAAGCCTTCCAGCGGCAGGTCGACGCCCGTGGCGGTTCCCGTTTCCGTCGCCTGGGCGTTCGCGCGCGCATCCGGAACGCCCGGCGTGGGCGGCAGTCCCGGAAAGGCCGAAACGCCGGCGCCGGGCGCGCGGGCCGGGGCACCATGCCCGGCCGGAAGATAGACCGCATGAACCACCAGGTAGCCCGCAAGATGGCTCGCCACCAGCGCCACCCACATGAGCAGGAACAGGCGCTTGGCCAGGGTGTCGCCCAGCAGCGCCTTCATGGGGCGACCTCGGCATCGAACATGTAGCCTTCGCCGCGCAAGGTGCGGATCAGGCCCGGTGGGTTCGCGGCGTCGCCGAGCTTCTGGCGCAGGCGGGACACGCCCAGGTCGACGCTGCGGTCGTTCACCTCCACCCCCGCCGCCCGGGTGAGATCGATCAGCTGGTCGCGCGTGAGCACGCGTCGCGGCCGCGCCACGAACGCCGACAGCAGCCTGAACTCGGCCTGCGACAGCGACACCACCACGCCCTTGGGCGACGTCAGCTCGCGCCGCAGCCGGTCGAAGCGCCAGTCCTTGAAGCGCACGCTGTGCGCTTGCGCGGGCGAAGCGCTCGACGGGCCCGGTTCGGGCGGCGCGCCCTTGCGGATGCGCCGCAGCACCGAATGGATGCGCGCGACCAGTTCGCGCGGCTCGAAGGGCTTGCCGAGGTAGTCGTCCGCGCCCATCTCCAGGCCCAGCACACGGCTGGCCGGGTCGCCGTGCGCGGTCAGCATGATCACCGGCATGTCGTGCTGCTGCTGGACCCAGCGGCACAGCTGCAGCCCGTTCTCGTCGGGCAGCATCAGGTCGAGCACCACCACGTCGAAGCGGGCGGCGGCCACGTGTTCGCGCATCTCCCGTCCGGAGGCCGCCACCGCCACGCTCATTCCGAAGCGTTGCAGGAGCAGTTGCAGCGAGGCGCGAATTTCGGGGTCGTCGTCGACGACGAGGCAGTGAGTCATGGGGCGGTGTCCTGTCGTGCCACGGCGTTGGCCGTGGCTGGGGCCGAAGCTGGGGCACATTGTCGCCATGCCTGCGGCTGCGGTGCCGGGGCGCAGGCACACAATCGGCGGCTTGCAGCCCACCCCAAGGAGACCCTCCGTGAAGCCCCAACCCATCGAGTACGCCGCCGCCTCCGACGAAGTCAAGGCCGTCTTCGACGACATCAAGATCTCGCGCAACGTGCCCGACGTCAACAACTTCTGGAAGTACCTGGCCAACGACCCGGCCACGCTCAAGCGCACCTGGGCCAGCCTGAAGGAAGTGATGGCGCCCGGCGCGCTCGACCCGGTCGTGAAGGAAATGGTCTACCTCGCCGTGAGCGTCACCAACAACTGCGGCTACTGCATCGCCAGCCACCACGCGGGCGCCGAAAAGGCCGGCATGACGCCGGCCATGTTCGCCGAGCTGATGAGCGTGGTCGGCATGGCCAACGAGACCAACCGGCTCGTCAACGGCTACCGCGTGCCGATCGACCCGGCGTTCGACAAGTAACGGGCAAAGCCAGGCCCGGCGCTCAGCCGATCGTCATCAGGCTCGCGTTGCCGCCGGCCGCCGCCGTGTTGATGCTCAGCGCGCGCTCCACCACCAGGCTTTCGAGCGGAATGCCGGTGTCGCCCGGCGCGAAGGCGCGCACGCCGACGACGGGCCCGGGCCGCGCGGCCAGGCGCTGCATCACGCCCGACAGGCCGTGCGCGCCGCCGTGGTACAGCGCGGCGTCGAACGCGACCGTGTTTGACGTCCAGTCGTTCGCAACGGCCACGCACTGCCGCACCTCGGCCGGCAGCGAGGCCAGCAGGCCTTGCGTGCCGGCATCGGCGGGCCAGATCGCGCTGCTGCCCACCGACAGCACGGCGGCCAGTTGCGTCAACCGGTCTGCTTCGTCGTCGGCCAGGCACAGCACCGCTTCGCGCGGTACCAGCGTGTAGACGTTGCGCTCGCCGGTGGGGCCGGCCAGCGTGCACGAACTGCCCGCGCGCGAATCGGCGGCAAAGCGCGCGCACTGCGCGGCCAGCGCGGTGCGCTCGGTGGCCTGCGCCCAATGCGACAGCGCCGACAGTGCGGCCCGTGGCGCGGGCGCTTCGCCCGGCACCGCGCGCGCCATCGCATCGTCTGGCCGCTTCGACAGCATGCGCAGCATGTACAGCGGCCCGCCGGCCTTCGGCCCGGTGCCCGACAGCCCTTCGCCGCCGAAGGGCTGCACGCCCACCACCGCACCGACGATGTTGCGGTTCACGTAGACGTTGCCCGCCTTCGCGTGTTCGACGACCTGCGCGATGGTCTCGTCGATGCGCGTGTGCACGCCCAGCGTGAGCCCGTAGCCCGTGCCGTTGATCTGCCCGATCAGCGCGCCCAGGTCGCGCCGGCGGTAGCGCACCAGGTGCAGCACCGGGCCGAACACCTCGCGCTGCAACTCGGCGATGCCGTCGAGCTCGATCAGCGTCGGCATCACGTAGGTGCCGTGGCGCGTGTCGTGCGCGTATTCGCGGCCCTGGCGGAAGACCTTGCGGCCCTTCGCGCGCATGGCTTCGATGTGGCGCTCGATGCCATCGCGCGCGTCCGCGTCGATCACCGGGCCCACGTCCACCGCCAGCCGCGCGGGGTTGCCGATGCAGGCTTCGGCCATCGCGCCCTCGAGCATTTCCACCAGCCGGTCGGCCGCCTCTTCCTGCACGCACAGCACGCGCAGCGCCGAGCAGCGCTGGCCGGCGCTGTCGAAGGCCGAGGCCATCACGTCGGCGACGACCTGCTCCACCAGCGCGGACGAGTCCACGACCATCGCGTTCTGCCCGCCGGTCTCCGCGATGAGCGGCACGGGCGCGCCATGCGCACCCAGGCGCTGCGACAGCGTCTTCTGCAGCAGGCGCGCCACCTCGGTCGAGCCGGTGAACATCACGCCCTGCACGCGCGCGTCCGCCACCAGCGCCGCACCCACGGTCTCGCCCTGGCCGGGCAGCAGTTGCACCGCGGCGCGCGGCACGCCGGCCTCCCACAGCACGCGCACCGCCTCGGCCGCCACCAGCGGCGTCTGTTCCGCGGGCTTGGCCAGCACCGGGTTGCCGGCCGCGAGCGCGGCGGCCACCTGGCCGGTGAAGATCGCCAGCGGAAAATTCCACGGGCTGATGCACACCATCGGCCCGAGCGCGCGGTGCGTGTCGTTGGAGAAATCGTCGCGCGCCTGCGCCGCGTAGAAGCGCAGGAAGTCGACCGCCTCGCGCACCTCGGCGATGGCGTTGGCACAGGTCTTTCCGGACTCGCGCGCCAGCAGGCCCAGCAGGCGGGGCATGCGGTCTTCGAGCAGGCCCGCCGCGCGCTCGAGCATCGCGGCGCGCTCGGCGGGCGGCGTTGCGGCCCATGTCGCGGCGATGCCCTGCGCCTGTGCGATGGCGGACTCGACATCGGCGAGCGTGGCTTCCTGCACACGGCCCACCACGTCGCGATGGTCCGCCGGGTTCAGCACCTCGGCCCCGCCCAACGCGTCGTCCGGGCGGGCGTGTGGGCGGGCGTCTGGGCTGGCGTCCGGGCGGCCGCCAGGTTCGGCGAGAAGGGGCGAGGCGTGCCAGTGCGCATCGGCGCTGTCGATCAATGCCCGACCCAGCGCACGCAAGCTGTCGTCGTTCGCCAGGTCGAGCCCGCGCGAGTTCGCGCGCTGCGCGCCGTACAGCGCCGCCGGCAGCGCAATGGCCGGGTGCGGCAGGCCGATGGCGCCTTCGACCGCGCCCAGGCGCTCCACCGTCGAGACCGGGTCTTCCACCAGCCTATCGAGCGAAATCGTCGGGTCCGCGATGCGGTTCACGAACGAGGTGTTGGCGCCGTTCTCCAGCAGCCGGCGCACCAGGTAGGCCAGCAGCGTCTCGTGCGTGCCCACGGGCGCATAGATGCGGCATGGCCGCCCGAGCGGCCCCACCACCTGCTCGTACAGCGGCTCGCCCATGCCGTGCAGGCATTGAAATTCGTACTGGCCCGGCGTGTAGCGCGACGGGTCGGCCGCCGTGTAGATGGCGGCCAGCGTGTGCGCGTTGTGCGTGGCGAACTGCGGGTACACGGCGTCGGGCGCGGCCAGCAGCCGGCGTGCGCAGGCCAGGTACGACACGTCGGTGCAGGCCTTGCGCGTGTAGACCGGGTAGCCGTCCAGCCCGTCGACCTGCGCGCGCTTGATCTCGCTGTCCCAGTAGGCGCCCTTCACCAGCCGTACCATCAGACGGTGCCGGCTGCGCCGCGCCAGGTCGACCACGAAGTCGATCACGAAGGGGCAGCGCTTCTGGTACGCCTGGATCACGAAGCCGATGCCGTTCCAGCCCGCCAGCGCCGGCTCGAAGCACAGCCGCTCCAGCAGGTCGAGCGAGAGTTCGAGCCGGTCGGCTTCCTCCGCGTCGATGTTCAGGCCGATGTCGTACTGCCGCGCCAGCAGCGTGAGCTCGCGCAGCACCGGGTACAGCTCGGCTATCACGCGTGCATGCTGCGCGCGGCTGTAGCGCGGGTGCAGCGCGGAGAGCTTGATCGAGATGCCCGGGCCCTCGTACACGCCGCGCCCGGCCGAGGCCTTGCCGATGGCGTGGATGGCGTCTTCGTAGGCCACGCGGTAGCGCTTCGCGTCTTGCGCGGTGAGCGCCGCTTCGCCCAGCATGTCGTACGAATAGCGAAAGCCCTGCGCCTCGAGTTCGCGCGCGTTGCCTAGCGCCTGCGCGATGGTCTCGCCGGTGACGAACTGCTCGCCCATCATGCGCATCGCCATGTCCACGCCCTTGCGGATCAGCGGCTCGCCGCCCTTGCCGATGAGCCGCGTCAGCAAGCTCGACAGGCCGGTTTCGCTGTGCGTGGCCACCAGCTTGCCGGTCAGCAGCAGGCCCCAGGTGGCGGCATTGACGAACACCGAGGGGCTGCGCCCCGCATGCGACTGCCACTGGCCGTGCGCGATCTTGTCGCGGATGAGCGCGTTGCGCGTCTCGGCATCGGGAATGCGCAGCAGCGCCTCGGCCAGGCACATCAGCGCCACGCCTTCCTGCGACGACAGCGCGTACTCCTGCAGCAGGCCCTGCACCAGGCCGGCGCGCCCGCTCGCGTTCTTGCGGTTGCGCAGCTGTTCGGCAATGCGGTGCGCAAGGGCGTGCGCCTGCGCAGCCAGGTCGGCCGGCAGGCGGGCCTGCGCGAGCAGCGGCGGCAACGCCTCGGGCTCGGCGCGCCGGTAGGCGGCGGTGATGGCGGCGCGCAGCGCCGAGGGCTCGGCAAGGCCGTCCGCGAACGCCGTGAAGGAAGAGGGCAGGGGGTCGGCGCTGAAAGTGCTCATGGCAAGGCTCTGTCTGGTGAGATGTTGAATGATCTGCGTCTTACAGCTGAATATATGTTCGAAGAATCGGCTCATCACAGAATAAAAAACCAGGCCCGGCGGCGCGGGAGAATCCGGTTTTCACGGTGCCAACGCTCATGGCAATGGAGTTCTCATGAACAGATGGTCATGCCTGGTGGCCGCGTGCCTCGTGCTCGGGGCTTTGCATGCGGCGGCGCAGCCTTCCGGTTGCACCGTGTCGGCCGCGCCCGATTGCTACCGCGCCTTCCAGCCGCCCGGCGCCGAAGGCACGCTGAACTACTTCGCGTCGCTGGCGCCCGCACCCGTACCCGTACCCGTACCCGTACTTGAAAATGCGGCCGGGCCCACCAAGGCGCTCATCGCTCTGCACGGGCATCCGCGCGATGCCGCCAAGACCTTCGATGCGGCGCTGCGTGCGGTGCGCAACGCTGGCGCGCTCGCCGACACGCTGGTGGTCGCGCCGGTCTTCCAGGTCGCCGCGGACAAGGCCGCCAGATGCAGCGCGCCGGGCGTGCCGGCGGCGCGGGCCGGCGACCTGCTGTGGACCTGCGCCTCGTGGCTCGAAGGCGGCCGCGCGCACAACGGCGCGCGCATCTCCTCCTTCGCGGCCATGGACGCACTGGTGGCCGAACTCGCGCAGCGCTGGCCCAGCCTGCGCACCGTCACCATCGCGGGCTTCTCGGCCGGGGCGCAGATGGTGCAGCACTACATCGGCTTCGCGGATCAGGAGCGCGCCGGCGCGGCCTCGGTCGCGGTGCGCTATGTGGTCGCCGACCCCGGCACCTGGCTCTACTTCGATGCCTGGCGCCCGCAACCGCCGGCCGACGGCACCTGCCCCGGCGTGAACCGCTGGAAGTACGGCACCGACGGTGTGCCGGCCGACCTCGGGCGCAGCGCCGCCCAGGCGCGCCAGCGCTATGCCGCCGCCGACATCAGCTACCTCGAAGGCGCGCTCGACAGCAGCGAGGCCAAGGGCACGTACTACGGCATCCTCGACAAGTCGTGCGCGGCCGCCGCGCAGGGCCCGTACCGCATGCAGCGCGGCCTGGCCTATGCGCAGTACGACCGCACGATGCTTGCGCCCGACAAGCGGCGCGAGGTCGTGGTGGTGCCGGGCTGCGCGCACGACGTGGCCTGCGTGTTCCCGTCGGAGGCGGCGCGCGCGGCCTTGCTCGGCGCTTCGCGGTGAAGGCGCATCACTGAGGGCTTGACGGCGTTTCCGTTGTATTGGATATTCCATCCAATATGACGGAAACAGAATCGCCACCCTCCCTGAACGACCGCATCGCCCGGCGCGTGCGCGACCTGCGCGCCGCGCGCGGCCTGTCGCTCGACGCGCTGGCCACGCACTGCGGCGTGAGCCGCTCGATGATTTCGCTGATCGAGCGCGGCGAAAGCAGCCCCACCGCCGTGCTGCTGGAGAAGCTGGCCACCGGCCTGGGCGTGTCGCTGGCCTCGCTGTTCGACGCGCCGGCGCCCGCGCCAGAACCCGCCTCCCCGGTGTCCCGCCTCGCCGACCAGTTGCAGTGGCGCGACCCGCACTCCGGCTATGTGCGAAGGAACGTCTCGCCCGGCGGCTTCGCGTCGCCGATCCAGATCGTCGAGGTGCTGTTTCCGCCCAAGGCCCGCGTGGCCTACGAAACGGCGGCGCGCGAGCCCGTCATCCACCAGCAGGTGTGGGTGCTCGACGGCGTCATCGAACTCACCGTGGGCGACGACCGCCACCGCCTTTCGACGGGCGACTGTCTGGCGATGGTGCTCGACCGCCCCATGAGCTACTACAACCCCACGCGCAAGACCACGCGCTACGCCGTCGTCATCGCAACGGTGGCGGCGGCACCTTCTTACTCGGCGAGATGAACATGACGACGACCCCTACCCCTACCCCCCGCATCCACCTTCTGCAGCGCGTGACCGATGCACAGATGCAAGGCCTGGCCGATGTGCTCAAAGACTGCGTCGAAGGCGGCGCCTCCGTGAGCTTCATGCTGCCGCTGGCGCATGAGCGCGCACTCGCGTTCTGGCGCCAGGTGGCCGACGGCGTGGCGCGCGGCGAGCGTGCATTGCTGGTGGCCGAGGACGAAGAGGGCATCGTGGGCACCGTGCAGGTGGTGCTGGCGCAACCCGAGAACCAGCCGCACCGCGCCGACGTTTCCAAGATGCTGGTGCACCGCCGTGCGCGGCGCCGTGGCATCGGCGCGCTGCTGATGCAGGCGGCCGAAGCCGTGGCGCGCGAGCGCGGCAAGACGCTGCTGGTGCTCGACACCTCGAGCGCCGAAGCCGAAAGACTCTATGTGCGCAGCGGGTGGACGCGCGTGGGCACGGTGCCCGGCTTTGCGCTGTTGCCCGAAGGCGGGCCGTGCGCCACCACCTTCTTCTACCGCGAGCTGGCCGCCGGGCGGTGAACCGGGTCAGCGCGCGCCGAAGCTCGCGTTCTCGAACAGGTCCTTGAACTCGCGCGGCTGCGAGCGCCAGTACTGCGGCGGCGCGGTCACGTGCGCGCCCAGTTCGGCCGCCGCATGCCACGGCCAGCGCGGGTCGTAGAGCATCGCGCGGGCCAGCGACACCGCGTCGGCCTGTCCGTTGGCGAGGATGGCTTCGGCGTGCGCGGGTTCGGTGATCAGCCCCACCGCGATGGTCGGCAGCCCGACCTCGGCCTTCACGCGTTCGGCGAACGGCACCTGGTAGCCCGCGCCCAGCGGAATGGCCTGCTGCGGCGACACCCCGCCGCTGGACACATGGATGGCCGCGCAGCCGCGCGCCTTGAGCGCCTGGCCGAACGCCACCGTGCTATCGAGGTCCCAGCCGCCGGGCACCCAGTCGCTGGCCGACACGCGCACCCACACCGGCTTGTCGGCCGGGAACACCTCGCGCACCGCGTCGAACACCTCCAGCGGAAAGCGCAGACGGTTCTCCAGGCTGCCGCCGTAGCCGTCGGTGCGGTGGTTGGCAATGGGCGAGAGGAACTGGTGCAGCAGGTAGCCGTGCGCCGCATGGATCTCCAGCCCGTCCAGGCCCAGCCGCGCCGCGCGCTTCGCAGCCGCCACGAAGGCATCGCGCACACGGGCGAGGCCGGCCGCATCGAGCGCGGTGGGCGGGTCTTCGCCGGGCGAATGCGGCACGGCGGAGGGCGCGAAAGACTGCCAGCTGCCCGCCTCGGTCAGGGGAATCTGCTTGCCGCCGTTCCAAGGTGCGCGGCTGGAGGCCTTGCGCCCCGCGTGGCCCAGCTGCATGGCGATCTTGATGGGCGAATGCGCGCGCATCGCGTGCAGCACGCGCGCCAGGCCTTGCTCGTTCGCGTCGGAATACAGGCCCAGGTCGCCGGGCGAGATGCGCCCTTCGGCCTCCACCGCGGTCGCCTCGATGATCAGCAGGCCCGCGCCCGAGAGCGCCAGGGAACCGAGGTGGATCATGTGCCAGTCGCCCGGCGTGCCCTCGGTGGCGGAGTACTGGCACATCGGCGCGATGACGATGCGGTTGTCGATCTGCAGGTTGCCGAGCCGCAGGGGCTCGAAAAGAAGGGGCTTGCTGGCGCTGTTGCTCATGACGATGCGGCTCCACAGGTGCTGTAGTTGCGCGGATTCTGCGGGGTCTGCGCGATCCGTGCCGGGGCCGGCGCGGAAGCCTTGCGGCTCAGGGCGGTATGGATCAGCAGCGCGCCGACCACCATCGCCATGCCCACCGCTTCGTTCACCGTGGGCAGCCGCCCCAGTGCCGCGCTCATCAGCAGCGCCGACACCGGCACGAAGTTGATGAAGGCCGTGCCCGTCACCGCGCCCAGCGTGCGCACCCCGTGGTTGAAAGCCAGCACCGCGATGGCCGAAGACACCAGCCCCACGTACAGCAGCGCCTGCCACGACAGGCGCAGGCCTTCCATGCTCGGCGCATGCGTCCACCCCAGCAGCGTGCCGACGACCGCCACGGCCAGCAGCAGCGGCCACGAGGCCAGCACCGTGAGCGCGGTGTACTCGATCACGTCGAGCTCCGGAAAGCGCGTGGTGCCGCGCGTGTACCAGACCCAGCCCAGCGTGCCGACGAAGGCCACCGCGTCGCCGAAGAGCGTCGATTCGCCGGCATGCGGCGTGCCGAACAGCAGCCCCGAGACGATGGCCACGCCCAGCAGCGACAGCGCTGTGACCACCAGCGTCGAGCGGGTCGGCCGCACGCCGTCGAGCGCCCAGCGCAGCAGCTGCGTGGTCATGGGTGTGGTGGCCATGATGACCGCGCCGTGCGAGGGCACCGAGTGCGCCAGCCCTGCCAGCAGCATCACGCTGAAGATGCCGAAACCCGCGAACCCGCGCAGCGCCAGCGGCCCCGCATGCCGGCGCAGCTTGCGCCAGGGCGCCGCGCCGCGCGGAAGAATGAGCAGCACGAACAGCAGCGCGGACATGCTGTAGCGGATGAGCGTGAACCACGCCGGCTCGACGTGGTGCAGCACGCCCTTGCTGACCAGGAACATGCCGCCCCAGCCGGAGGTGGCGAGCAGCAGCGCGGCGATGCCGAGCAGACGTTGGCGATGGGACATGGGACAGGCCTCTTGCAATGAATCGATGACCCAAGGATCGGGGCTGGGGGCTGCGAATGCCATTCGTTTCTTTGGACGGGGGCCTCCAAAAAAGCGAACAGACCGAAACGCCCGTCGCGCTCACAATCCGCCCCATGGAGCTCTACCAACTCAAGACCTTCGTCGCCATCGCCCGCGAAGGCAGCCTGACCCGGGCGGCCGAGCGGGTGTTCACCAGCGCGCCGGCGGTCAGCGCGCAGCTCAAGGCGCTGGAAGACGAACTCGGCGTGAAGCTGTTCGAGCGCACCCCGCGCGGCATGTCGCCGACCGAGGCGGGCGTCAGCCTGCTGGAAGAGGCCGAACGCACGCTGGCCTCCGCCATGCGCATGCGCTCGGCGGCCGAGCAGCTGCGCGGCGCGGCGCAGGGCGTGGTGCGTTTCGGCACGGTGGTCGACCCGGTGGCGCTGCGCCTGGGCGAGGTGCTGGTGAAGCTGGCCGAGCGGCATCCGCAGGTCACGCTGCAGCTCAGGCAGGGGCTGTCGTACGAAACGCTCGCGGGCGTGCAGCGCGGCGAGCTCGACTGCGCCTATGTGCTGAGCGACAGCCCGCAGATCGAGGGGCTGGAGGTGGTGCGCCTGAGCGCGGTGGACCTGGTGGTGACGCTGCCGAAGCCGGTGGCCGATGCGCAGCCCGGGCTGTCGCTCGAGCAGCTCGCCGACATGCCCTGGGTCGGCACGCCGCCCTCGTGCATCCTGCGCGTGCACCTGGAGAAACTGTTCGCCGGCGCCGGCCGCGAGTACCGCCCGGGCCGCACCGCCGACGGCGAGAGCGCCATCCGCAGCATGGTCGCCAGCGGCATGGGCGCGGGCCTGCTGCGCAGCGACTATGCGGAGCAGGGCGAGCGCAACGGCGAGCTGGCCATCTGGAAGGGCTGGCGTTCGCACACCTGGCTGTGCTGGGTGGCGCCGGCCGAGGGCAAGCAGCGGCCGGTGGCCGTGGAGGCGGTGCGCAGCGCGGTGATGGAGGCGTGGGCCTGAGGCCTTCGCGGGTGCGGCTCGGCGGACCCACCCCCGGGTTTCAGGGGTGACAGGGCCCGGTGTGCGCTGTCATCATTCGCGGCTGCATGAACCTCGACCCGAACCCCCTCGCCGAATTGTTGAACCGTGCCAGGCAGGCCCTGGCGGAGCCGGGCGGTGCGCTCCCCGCCATGCCGCATGCGACCGGGGAGGCCGGGTGCGTGGTGCTCCTGGCAATTGGCGAGGACGGCAGCCGCGCCCGCGTTGTGGCGGGGCGGGGCGCCGATGTGGAGGCCGCATGGCGACAGGCGGCGCAGGCCGTCGACGCGCAGGCCCGCCGCGCCGAGCAACCGCCGCAACGCCTGCGCGCGGAACTGGTCGACCGGGTCACGGCCACCACCTGGGGCACGCTGAAAGCGAAGTTGGCGCAAACCAAGCGCAACTACTTCAACGAGGGCATCGCCTTCGACGCGTGCTTCGAGACCGCGCTGCTCGCGCAGGAAATCAACGGCAGCGCCATCCTCTACAACGGCAAGGTGGATCACGCCGAGCCCAACCCCGGCAACCTGCGCATCCACGCCAAGCGGCGCTTCAGCAAGGAGATCGAGTTTCCCGCCGACGATGCCGCGCCCGTGTGGTGCTTCACCACCCGCGCCGTGTACGTCGACGGCGAAGGCGCGTGGCCGCTGACGGCCGTCGGGCAGGCGGCCGGCTTCCGTCGCCTCGACGACTGGGGCGCGGCGCACGTCGGCGCGCTCATCGAGCGTTCGAGCCGCTACCTGGCCGCGCAGGTCAAGCCCACGGGCGAATTCGAGTACGGCTGGTTTCCTTGCTTCGACCGCGCCATTCCCACCTACAACACGCTGCGCCACGCGAGTTCGACCTACGCGTTGCTCGAGGCCTGGGAACTCACGCAAGACCCGGCTCAGAAAGCCGCCATCGACCGCGCGCTGGCGTACCTCGACACCCGGCTCATCCAGCGGTTCGATGCCGAGGGTGGCCCGCGCGTCGCGTTCCTCGTCGACCTGGGCAACGAGGTCAAGCTCGGCGGCAACGCCGTGTGCCTGCTGGCCTTCGTCAAGTACACCGAGCTCACGGGCGACGCGCGCTACAAGCCACTGATGGAGCAACTCGCGCTGGGCATCGGCCGGATGCAGGACCCGAAGACAGGGCGCTTCGTGCACGTGCTGCACCATCCCGGCATGCAGGTGAAGGACAGCTTTCGCGTCATCTACTACGACGGCGAGGCTGCGTTCGGCCTGATGCGTCTGTACGGCCTCACGGGTGACCCGCGCTGGCTCGCAATGGTCGAGAAAGCCTTCGGGCATTTCATCGAGGCGGAGCACTGGCGCGCGCACGACCATTGGCTGAGCTACTGCGTGAACGAACTCACGCGCTACCGGCCCGAAGTGCGCTACTACGAGTTCGGGCTGCGCAACGTGGCCGGCTACCTTGATTTCGTGCTGGAGCGCATCACCACTTTTCCCACGTTGCTGGAACTGATGATGGCCGCACACGAGATGGTGCAGCGCCTGGACGCGGATGCGGCCCTGCGCCCGCTGCTGGCCGGCCTCGACCGCGGAAAGTTCGAACACGCGCTGGAGTACCGCGCGCGCTACCTCGCCAACGGCCACTTCTGGCCCGAGCTGGCGATGTTCTTCCGCAACCCCGCGCGCATCGCGGGCTCCTTCTTCATCAAGCACCACAGCTTTCGCGTGCGCATCGACGATGTGGAGCATTACCTGTCGGGCTACGTGGCGTACCTGCGGCTCCTGAATTCGCGCGCGGCTCGCGATGCACGGCGTGCGCCGGCCGAGGCACGCGGGCAGGCCGCGCAGACCGGACCTGCCGGGGCGTCCGGCACCGTGGCGTGGGGCGGCGACGTCAACCTCGGCCGGCGCCAGCACTACCGCACGCGCGACCTCGGTGGCCCGCACGGCGTGCTCGGGCGCATTGCCGCGCTGCGCGACGCGGACCTGCGCATCGTCAACCTCGAATGCGTGGTCGCCACCACGGGCCGACAGGGCGTCGACAAGGACGAGACCGGGTCCTACTACTATCGCGCGCGACCCGAAATGATCGAGGTGCTCACGGCCACGGGCATCGACCTGGTGAGCACCGCCAACAACCACAGTGGCGACTACGGCCCCGAGGCGCTGATGGAGCAGAAGGCGTTGCTCGACGCGGCGGGCATCGGCAGCGCCGGCAGCGGCGCCGACCTTGAAGCCGCGCTGCGACCCGTGATGCGCCAAGCCGGGCACGTGCGCGTCGCGCTGTTCTCGCTCGACGCCACGCAGCCGCAGTTCGGTGCCACTGCCACGACGCCCGGCGCGGCGTATCTGTCGCTTGCCGACCCGGCCGCGTGGACCACCACGCTGGCGCCGCGCATCGCTCGTGCGCGCGAGCAGGCCGACGTGGTGCTCGTGGCGGTGCACTGGGGCGACAACCTCGAGACCGTGCCCTCGCAGGCCGAGATCGCGGTGGGCCACGCCATCGTCGACGCCGGGGCCGACGCCATCCTGGGTGCCTCGGCGCACGTACTGCAGGGCATCGAGGTCTATCGCGGGCGCCCGATCCTCCATGACGCGGGCGACCTGCTGTTCGACGCCATGCGCAGCGACTTCGTGGACGCGGGCGTGTTCACGCTCGCGCTGGAGCCGACAGGCGTGACGCAGGTGCGTTTCACGCCCATCGGCGTGGGCTTCGGCTTCTCCGAGCAGTACGTGGGCGACCGCGCGCGCGCGTCGAGCGAGCGCTTTGCCGCGCAGTGCCGCGCGCTCGGCACCGAGACCGTGCCGACGCCGGAAGGCGGCTGCGCGGTGCGGCTCCTGCCGCCCGGACGCGCTGTGTTGCCGCCTGCGACGGTGCCGGCCGCGCCGATCACCCGCGGCAATCCGCTGCCCTTGCGCGTGGCCCGCCCGGAATGGACCGTCGATGCCGTGCCGCAAGACGCCGTGCTGCCGCCGGTGCAGGTCGGCCCGCTGCGCTTGCTCGGCGTGCGCTGCGCACCCACGCAGGTCTTCGGCCGCCAGTTGCTGTGGGTCGAGTCGTTCTGGACCGCCGACGCGCCCGTGGAGGCCGACCTGCGCGTGCAATTTCGTGCCGTGCCGATGCGCAGCAAGACCATGCCCGCCTGGGGCGAAGGCATGGACCACGACCCCTGCGACTGGATGTGGCCCACCAGCCGCTGGCAGCCGGGGCGCATCTACCGCGACTGCTACGGCCTGCGGCCACCGCTTGCGCGCCAGTTGGAAAGCGACGTGCTGCAGCTGGAACTGCGTCTGCGCGGCTCGGCCAAGCTCTACAAGCTGCCCAAGCCGCGGCGGCTGCCCGTGTGGTGCGGCCTGCGCGTGCCCGGCATGCCCACGCCGTTGCCCGATGGCCCCGCGCCCGTGCTGGCCGCAAGCCTGCCGGGCGCGGGCGCCACGCCCGGGCCGGTGTGGACGGCCGAGCAATTGGTGCAGGTCACCGGCGGCACCTGGATCGTGGCGCCGCCCGAGGGCTGGTCGGTGCAGTCGGTGGTGCGCCTGCCGCTGCACCTGCGCACCCGGCCCCGCCCGGCGCTGTTCGTCGCATCCGACTACGCCACGCTCGCCGCGCACGAGAACTTCAGCCGCGAGCCCGAGACCTGGGACCAGCACGACGACCTGCAACGGCTGCAGCCGCTGCTGGCCGGCGCCATCGTGCAGCGTCCCGTGCCGGGCCTGCCGCCTGCTTTTGCGCTGCTGCAGGTGGAAGACCCGATCGCCGCCTTGCTGGCCTTGGGCGCCGCCGCGCGCGAGCGCTTCCGTGGCCGTGTGGTCGGCGTCACGGGCACGGTGGGCAAGTCGTCCACCATCTCGATGTTGCGCGACCTGCTGCCGCCCGCGGCGCGCGTGCTCACCACCATCGAGAACAACAATTCGCGCGTCGGCGTGCCCGGTGCCCTGGCCAGCCTCGGGCCCGACGTCGACGTGTGCATTCTCGAAATGGCGCAAAGCGGGTTGTGGATGGACCGCGGCCCCATCTCGCTGATGGCGCGCCCGCACGTGGCCATACTCACCGAGGTCGGGCTGTCGCAGACCGTGAAGGCAGACACGCTCGAGAAGACCGCCGACTACAAGTCGCGCATCTTCCTGGGCCTGGAGCCCGGCGGCGTGGCAGTGATCGGGGCGCACATTCCCTGCCTGGTCCAGGTGGTGAAGGCCGCGATGCGCACGGCCGCCAAGGTGTGGACCGTGGGCACCGGGCCCGAGGCCAACGTGCGCCTGCTCGACATGCAGCCCGTGCCCGAGGGCTGCCGCGTGCGCATCGCGATCCGCGGGCGCACTTGCCAGTACCTGTTTCCGATCGCGAGCGCAGGCCTGGTGCGCAACTCGGCGCTGGCCTTCACCGCGCTGGTGGCGATGGGCTTCGACGCCGAGGAAGCCTGCGCGCGCATGCCGCACGTGCGGCTGCCGGCCTCGGTGATGCAGGTGCTGCGGCTGAGCACGCGCGCCGGCGTGCAGGTCACTCTGGTAGACGACAGCTGGAACGCCGAGGTGATGTCGATGCGCAATGCGATGGAGTTCGTGCGCAGCTACCGCAAGCCCGGCGACGAACCCATCGCGCGGCGCATCGGCGTGCTCGGGCGCATCGTCAACCTCGGCAACGACGCCGAGAAGATGCACCGCAGCCTGGCCGAGCCGCTGCTGGCCTCGGGCATCGACCATGTGGTGACGCACGGCGACGAGATGCGCTGGCTGCGCGAGGAAGTCCCCGCGACCTTGCTCGGGCCGCACTTCGACAACGCCGACTTGTTGACGCGCTACCTCGAGGACATCCTGCGCGACGGCGACCTGCTGCTGGTGAAGGGCGACCGCGACCTGTCGGACTTCGGCCGGATCCCCGCGCTGCTGCAAAAGCTATGACACATGCCGCGCTGCGCCTGTGCGCGCTGCTTCTGCTGGCCTTGATGCAGACGGCCTGCGCGCAACGCACGGGCCCCGACGTGCCGCGCCCCTTCACCGCGAGCAACGACGAGGTGCTGCACTGGAACCAGCCCGCCGACCGCGCCACCTGCCCCGACCGGCCCGGCTTCCTGTGGGTGCAGCCGGTGGAAGGGCCGGCCTGCATCCGCTACTTCGCGAGCGGCGACATCGAAGGCGCGCGCATCGCCATCGTGCAGTTCTCGGGCGACCGCGACGGCGTGATGGACCAGCCGCCCGCGCGCATTCCCGGCAACACCGATGCGCTGCGCACGCTGGACGCCCAGCGCAGCCGCGACCGCGCTGGCGTGCCCTGGGTGTTCGTGGCGCGGCCCGGCACCTACGGCTCGTCGGGCGACCACCGCCAGCGCCGCCAGCCGGTGGAGTTCCATGCGCTCGATGCCGCGCTCGACGCGCTCATGCAGCGCCACAGGCTGCAGCGCCTGGTCATCGTGGGCCACAGCGGCGGCGCCACCGCGGGCGCCGCGCTCCTCACGCTGGGGCGCACCCGCGTGGCCTGCGCGGTGCTCACCTCGGGTGCCTACGGGCTGCTGGAGCGCGCGCGCCTGCTGGGCCGCTCGAACGACGGGCGCACCGACACCACCGGCAGCGCGCAGTTCTACGACCCGCTCGACCATGTGAGCGGCATCGCGCGCGACCCGGCGCGGCGCATCGTGCTGATCGGCAACCGCGACGACAGGAACACGCCCTTCGCGCTGCAGCAGCGCTTTGCCGATGCGGTCGGCAAGGCGGGTCACCGCATCGAGCTGCGCACGCACGCGGCCGAGCCGCCCGAGTACCACGACCTCAAGGACCGCATTGCGCTGCTCACCGCCTCGGAGTGCGCGCGCGAGGCCATGGCCGCCCGGTGACAGCATCCCGTTTCAGAATCCAGTCAGGAACCCCATGAGCAACAGCATCACCTCGCGCGAGTTCGGCCGCATGCCAGACGGCCGCCTCGTCACCGAGTACACCCTGGACAACGGCCGCGGCCTGAGCCTGAGCGCCATCAACCTGGGCGGCATCGTCACCGCGCTGCGCGTGCCCGACCGGCACGGCCAGGCCGCGAACGTCGTGCTGGGCCTGCCGTCGCTGGCCGACTACCTGAAGCCGCATCCGCACCTGGGCACCATCGTCGGGCGCCATGCCAACCGCGTCGCCGGCGGGCGCTTCACGCTCGACGGAACAACGCACCAGCTGGGGCTGAACGACGGCGTGAACTCGCTGCACGGCGGCGCGACGGGCTTCGGCAAGCGCTACTGGGAGATCGTGCCGCTGTCGGCGCAGGAATCGGGCAGCGACATCGCGGTCGAACTGCACCGCACCAGCGCCGATGGCGAGGAAGGCTACCCCGGCGAAGTGAAATTGACCGTGCGCTACACGCTGGCCGCCGAAAGCAATACCTGGCGCATCGACTACAGCGCCACCACCGACGAGCCCACCGTGCTGAACCTGAGCCACCACGACTACTTCAACCTGGCGGGAAGCGGCTCGGTGATGGAGCACCGGTTGACGCTGCCGGCGAGCCGCTATTGCCCGGTGGACGCGACGCTCATCCCGCTGGGGCTGGCCGACGTGGCGGCCACGCCTTTCGACTTCCGCACGGCCACGCGCATCGGCGAGCGCATCCGCGAAGGCCACGAGCAGCTGCTGCGCGCGCACGGCTACGACCACAACTGGGTGCTCGACCGGCCCGGCCACCATCAGGGCCTGGCCCTCGCGGCGCGCCTGGAACACGAGGCCACGGGCCGCGTGATGGAGGTGCACACCAGCGAGCCCGGCGTGCAGTTCTATTCGGGCAACTTCCTCGACGGCAGCCTCTTCGGCAGCGCGGGCGCGAGCCTGCGACAGGGCGACGGGCTGTGCCTGGAAACGCAGCACTTCCCCGACTCACCCAACCAGCCGGGCTTTCCGTCGACGGTGCTGCGCCCGGGCGAGGTGTTCACCAGCGCGACCGAGCACCGCTTCGGCATCGGCTGAAGCGCGTGTGACGCACGCGCGAATCGTGCGGACCGGCGCGCGCGTCAGCCGGCGAACAGCGCCGCCGGCACGCCGGGGCTGTCGATGCGCACCGCGAACAGGCCGCCAGCGAGCGGCTCGTCTTTCAGCTGGGCTTCGGTGCGGCCGTTGCGCGCGGTCGTGATGTAGAGCGTCTGCATGTCCGCGCCGCCGAAGGCGCAGTCGGTGACGTTGCGCGCGGGCAGCGTGATGCGGCCGAGTTCCGCCGCGGTCTCAGGGTCGTGGCAGGTGACGCAGGCGCCGTCCCAGTGCGCGATCCACAGGCGGCCGGCCGCGTCGGTGGTCATGCCGTCGGGCAGGCCGTCGCCCTGGGGAAAGCGGTGCCACACGCGGCGGTTCGACACGGTGCCCTCGGCCCTGTCGAAGTCGTAGGCGTACAGGTGGTTCAGCACCGTGTTGTTGAAGTACATCGTGCGGCCGTCGCCCGACCAGGTCGGGCCGTTGGTCACCTCGAAGCCGTCGTCGTGCCGGGTGCACCGGCCGTCGGCGTCGTAGCGGTAGAGCGCGCCGGTGGGCGCCTTGCACTCGAAGTCCATGCTCCCGGCCCAGAAGCGGCCGCCGCTGTCGCACTTGCCGTCGTTGAAGCGGTTGCCGGTGCGCGCGGTCTCGGGCTGGTGCAGGTAGCGCGGCTTGGCGTCGTCTCCGGGCGCGGTGGGGTCGAACAGCGCGAAGCCGCGGCGCAGGGTGATGAACAGGCCCGGTGCCGTGGCGCGTTCGGCGATGGCGGTGATTTCCTCGTCGAAGTGCCAGGTGCGCTGCGCGCCCGTGGCCGGGTCGTGGCGGAACAGGCGCGGCGTGAGGATGTCGATCCAATAGAGCGCCTGCTCGCGCACCGACCACAGCGTGCCTTCGCCGAGGTTGGCCGCCGCAGGCCAGATGCATTCGGGTTCGCTGACGGCGCGGGGCGCCGCCAGCGGGGAGGGGGTGTTTGTCTCTGGCTTGTTCATTTGTTCTTCCTTGTCTTCTTGACGCGGCGGATCGTATCAAGGCATATTGATAACGGAAATTAAATAAATCGGCATCAATCGATATGCTTTTTGCAATGTCATGAGATGCGCTTCTGGAGACTTTTCTTGAATACCCCCCCACTTTCCATCTATCCGAGCTTGCAGCGCCGCACGGTGTTCGTCACCGGCGGCGGCAGCGGCATCGGCGCGGCCATCGTCGCGGCGTTCGCGGCGCAGGGCGCGCGCGTGGCCTTCGTCGACATCGCCGAGGGCGCGAGCGCGGCGCTCGCGCAGCAGATCACCGGCGCCGGCCATGCCGCGCCGTGGTGGCGCGCCTGCGACGTGCGCGACATCGCCGCGCTGCAGAAGGCGATTGCCGACGCGGCGGCCGAGCTCGGCGACTTCGCGGTGCTGGTCAACAACGTGGCGAGCGACGACCGCCACACGCTCGAGTCGGTCACGCCCGACTACTACGACAACCGCATGGCCATCAACGAGCGGCCGGCGCTGTTCGCCATCCAGTCGGTGGTGCCGGGCATGAAGCGCCTGGGCTTCGGCTCGGTGGTGAACCTGGGTTCCACGGGCTGGCAGACCAAGGGCTCGGGCTACCCCTGCTACGCCATTGCCAAGTCGTCGGTGAACGGCCTCACGCGCGGGCTGGCGGTCGATCTGGGGAAGGACCGCATCCGCATCAACACCGTGTCGCCCGGCTGGGTGATGACCGAACGGCAGGTGGCGCTGTGGCTCGACGAAGAGGGCGAGAAGTCGCTGCAGCGCAACCAGTGCCTGCCGGACAAGTTGATGCCGGAAGACATCGCGCGCATGGTGCTGTTCCTGGCGTCGGACGACGCGAAGATGTGCACCGCGCAGGAGTTCACGGTGGACGCCGGCTGGACCTGAGCCTGGTCGGTCAGTCGATCTCTAGCTTGCGGCCGTAGACGCTCATGCTCGCGGTCTTCAGCGCCTTCATCATCACCTTGGCCGCCGGCGACAGCAGCCGGTCGGTGCGCGTGATGATGCCGAAGGCGTCCATGTGACAGGGCATGTCCAGCGGCAGCAGCGACACGA
Source organism: Variovorax sp. 10N412 (assembly GCF_056394985.1). NCBI lineage: Bacteria > Pseudomonadati > Pseudomonadota > Betaproteobacteria > Burkholderiales > Comamonadaceae > Variovorax > Variovorax sp. 10N412. The sequence goes on along the minus strand of NZ_JBFTIO010000008.1, from coordinate 60,906 downwards.
TGCCGTGCGACGCGTAGTAGCGCGCCACGTCGGTCGCCAGCACCGCCACCATGTCGCTCTGCTGCAGCATGCGCGTGATGAACAGCAGGGCCGAACTCTCGATGGTGTTGGTTGGCGGGGCCAGGCCCTCCTCCTGGAACATCAGCTCGAAGCGGTGGCGCAGCACGCTGCCCGAGGGCGGCACGATCCAGCCGGCGCTCACCACGTCGCGCAAGGTGAGCCCGCTCACGCCCAGCAGCGGGTGGCCCGGGCGCACCAGCGCGCACACGGGTTCCTCGGTCAGCGCCTCGTAGCGCAGCTGCGACTTGTCGTGCTCGGCGAAGAGGCGCGCCACCAGGATGTCGAGCTTGCCCTGCTCCAGCCGCTCGATCAGCACCGGGCTGGTCTCGATCTCCAATGACACGCGCAGGTCGGGCTGCTCGCGCTTGACCATCGCCACCGCCGGCGGCATCAGCGTGAGGCCGGGCGCGGTGATGGCGCCCACGCTCACCTGCCCGAAGCGCCCGGCCTTCAGCGCCGTGAGCTCGTCGTGCGCCTGGTTCAGGCTGGCGAGCGCCACGCGGGCGTGGCGGATCATGGTTTCGCCGTACCAGGTGGGGCGCATGCCGCGCGGCAGGCGGTCGAACAGCGAGACCTCCAGCACGTCTTCCAGGTCCTTCAGCAGCTTGGAGGCGGCGGGCTGCGTCATGTTGAGCACCTGCGCGGCGCGATGGATGTTGCCTTCCTCGGCCAATGCCACGAGCAGAAGCAGTTGCCGGGTCTTCAGGCGGGCGCGGATGAACCAGTGGTTGTAGTTGGTCATGGGTGTGAAACGAAGGTCTGACCGGGTTTTCCAGAATCCGGCGATCGATATGCATTTTGTCTAAAAAACGATTGGATCGATATCAATTCTGTTCCTAGACTGCCTGCACATCCAGAACAACAGAGACAAGGTCCGCGCCCCGGTGATTCACGGCGAGATCCATCAGAACGTGCGGCAGTACATCAATGGCCGCTGGGAAACCAGCGCGACCACGGGTGTGAGCGCCAATCCCTCGGACACCAGCGAAGTGGTGGCCGAATACGCACGCGCCGACCGCCGCCAGGCCGAGCTCGCCGTCCGCGCGGCCACCGAGGCCTTTCCCCACTGGAGCCACAGCACGCCGCAGCGGCGCGCCGACGTGCTCGACCGCATCGGCGCCGAGCTGCTCGCCCGCAAGGACGATCTGGGCCTGCTGCTGGCGCGTGAGGAGGGCAAGACGCTGCCCGAGGCGGTGGCCGAGGTGGCGCGCGCGGGCCAGGTGTTCAAGTTCTTCGCGGGCGAAGCCATTCGCGCGAGTGCAGGCGGCGGTGGCGGCGAGCACGTGGCCTCTGTGCGCGCGGGCGTGCAGGTCGACGTCACGCGCGAGCCCGTGGGCGTGGTCGGGCTCATCACGCCGTGGAACTCGCCCTTCGTCATTCCCGCCTGGAAGATCGCGCCAGCCCTGGCGCACGGCAACAGCGTGGTGTTCAAGCCGGCCGAGCTGGTGCCGGCCTGCGGCTGGGCGCTGGCCGAGATCATCAGCCGCGCGGCCTTGCCGGCCGGTGCGTTCAACCTCGTGATGGGCAGCGGCCGCGAGGTGGGGCAGGCGCTGGTCGACAGCCCGCTGGTCGATGCGCTGAGCTTCACGGGCTCGGCCGCCAACGGCGAACGCGTGCTGCAGGCGGCCGCCACGCGGCGTGCCAAGGTGCAGCTTGAAACCGGCGGCAAGAACGCGCTGGTGGTGCTGGCCGACGCCGACCTCGACCGCGCCGTCGATTGCGCGGTGCAGGGCGCCTACTTCTCCGCCGGCCAGCGCTGCACCGCGTCGAGCCGGCTCATCGTCGAGGCGCCGGTGCACGACGCCTTCGTCGCCAGGCTGCGCCAGCGCCTGAAGGCATTGAACATCGGCCACGCGCTGGAGCGCGGCGTGGACATCGGGCCCGTGGCCGACGAAGAGCGCCTGGCTCAGAACCTGGCCTGGGTCGGCATCGCGCGCGACGAGGGTGCGGAGCACGTGTGGGGCGGCGAAGCGCTGCAGCGCGCCACGCCGGGCCACTACATGAGCCCCGCGCTGTTCCTGGCCAAGCCCTCGCACCGAATCGCGCGCGAGGAAATCTTCGGCCCGCTGGCCTGCGTGCTGCGCGCCGACGACTACGAGCATGCGCTGGCGCTGTGCAACGACACGCCTTTCGGGCTGTGTGCGGGCATCTGCACCAACTCGCTGAAGCACGCCATGCATTTCAGGCGCCATGCCGTGGTCGGCATGACGATGGTCAATCTGCCGACCGCGGGGGTGGACTTCCACGTGCCCTTCGGCGGCCGCAAGGGGTCGGGCTACGGGCCGCGCGAACAAGGACGCCACGCCTCGGAGTTCTACACGACGGTGAAGACCGGCTACATGCTGGCCTGACCGCACGGGGTTTCATTGCAACAGCCAATCGGCACCACAGCCAAAGTCCTCGAGACATCAAGAAGGAGACATCCCATGACCATGAATCGCCGCACCCTCAACACCGCCCTCGCAGCCGCCGCCATCGGCAGCATGCTGCCCGCCTCCGTCTTCGCGCAGAAGAAGCTCGTGCTGGGCTTCGCCCAGGTGGGCGCCGAGAGCGAATGGCGCACGGCCAACACCGAGTCGATCAAGTCGTCCGCCAAGGACGCCGGCATCGAGCTGAAGTTCTCCGACGCGCAGCAGAAGCAGGAAAACCAGATCAAGGCCATCCGCTCCTACATTGCGCAGAAGGTCGACGTGATCGCCTTCTCGCCCGTGGTCGAGTCGGGCTGGGAAACCGTGCTGCGCGAGGCCAAGGCCGCCAAGATCCCGGTGGTGCTGACCGACCGCTCGGTGAGCACCAAGGACGACACGCTCTACGTGACCTTCATGGGCTCTGACTTCACCGAGGAAGGCCGCAAGGCCGGACGCTGGCTGGTCGAGAAGATGAAGGACCAGAAGGGCGACGTGAACATCGTCGAGCTGCAGGGCACCGTGGGCTCGGCGCCGGCCATCGACCGCAAGAAGGGCTTCGAGGAAATCATCAAGGCCGACCCCAAGTTCAAGATCATCCGCTCGCAGACCGGCGACTTCACGCGCGCCAAGGGCAAGGAGGTGATGGAAGCCTTCCTGAAGGCCGACGGCAAGAAGATCAACGTGCTGTTCGCGCACAACGACGACATGGCCATCGGCGCCATCCAGGCGATCGAGGAGGCAGGCCTGAAGCCCGCCAAGGACATCACCATCATCTCCATCGACGGGGTGAAGGGCGCCTTCGAAGCCATGATCGCCGGCAAGCTCAACGTGTCGGTGGAATGCAGCCCGCTGCTCGGGCCGCAGCTGATGCAGGCGGTGAAGGACATCAAGGACGGCAAGACGCTGCCCAAGCGCATCGTGACCGTGGAGAGCATCTTCCCCATGGAAGTCGCCGCCAAGGAATTCCCGAACCGCAAGTACTGAGAGCACATCCATGAAACGCAACTTCCTCAAGGCCTCGCTCGCGGGCATCGCGTTCGCCGTCGTCGGCTTCACGCCGCTGGCCCACGCGCAGGACAAGGGCCTGATCGCCATCTCGATGCCCACCAAGTCGTCGGCGCGCTGGATCGCCGACGGCGCCAACATGGTCAAGTACTTCAAGGACAAGGGCTACAAGACCGACCTGCAGTACGCGGACGACGACATTCCCAACCAGCTCGCGCAGATCGAGAACATGGTGACCAAGGGCTCCAAGGTGCTGGTCATCGCGGCCATCGACGGCACCACGCTGTCCGACGTGCTGCAGAAGGCTGCCGACAAGGGCGTGAAGGTCATCGCGTACGACCGGCTCATCAAGGGCTCGAAGAACGTCGACTACTACGCCACCTTCGACAACTTCCAGGTCGGCGTGCTGCAGGCCCAGTCCATCGAGGCCGCGCTGGGCCTGAAGAGCGGCAAGGGCCCGTTCAACATCGAGCTGTTCGGCGGATCGCCCGACGACAACAACGCCTTCTTCTTCTACAACGGCGCGCTGTCGGTGCTGAAGCCCTACATCGACAGCGGCAAGCTGGTGGTGCGCAGCAAGCAGATGGGCATGGACAAGGTCGGCACGCTGCGCTGGGACGGCGCGGTGGCGCAGGCGCGCATGGACAACCTGCTGTCGGCGTACTACACCAAGGACCGGGTCGATGCGGTGCTGTCGCCTTACGACGGCCTGTCCATCGGGATCCTGTCGTCGTTGAAGGGCGTGGGCTACGGCTCGGCCTCGCAGCCGATGCCCATCGTGTCGGGGCAGGACGCCGAGGTGCCTTCGGTCAAGTCGATCCTGCGCAAGGAGCAGACCTCGACCGTGTTCAAGGACACGCGTGAGCTGGCCAAGGTGACGGTGGCCATGGCCGACGCCATGCTCTCGGGCAAGACGCCCGAGGTGAACGACACCAAGACCTACAACAACGGCATCAAGGTGGTGCCTTCGTACCTGCTCAAGCCGGTGAGCGTGGACGCCTCGAACTGGAAGGTGGTGCTCATCGACAGCGGCTACTACAAGGAAAGCCAGGTCAAGTGAGCATCGACGGCCGCACCGCCGATGCCGCCGCCATCCTGGAGATGCGCGGCATCACCAAGACCTTTCCCGGCGTGAAGGCGCTGAGCAACGTCAACCTCAGCGTGCGCGCCGGCGAGATCCACGCGGTGGTCGGCGAGAACGGCGCGGGCAAGTCGACGCTCATGAAGGTGCTGAGCGGCGTGTACCCGTGCGACTCCTACACCGGCGCGATTCACTTCGAAGGCGAGGAGCGCCGGTTCAAGACCATTGCCGACAGCGAGAAGCTCGGCATCATCATCATCCACCAGGAGCTGGCGCTGGTGCCGCTGCTGTCGATTGCGGAGAACCTGTTTCTCGGCAACGAAATCGCGCACCGCGGCGTGATCGACTGGTTCGCCGCCTATGCGAAGACGCGCGAGCTGCTGGCCAAGGTGGGGCTGAAAGAGCTGCCCACCACGCTGGTGACCGACCTGGGCGTGGGCAAGCAGCAGCTGGTGGAAATTGCCAAGGCGCTGGCCAAGGAGGTGAAGCTGCTGATCCTCGACGAGCCCACCGCCAGCCTGAACGAGAAGGACAGCGACGCGCTGCTGATGCTGCTGCTGGAACTCAAGCGCCAGGGCATCGCGTCGATCCTCATCTCGCACAAGCTCAACGAGATTGCCAAGGTGGCCGACTCGGTGACGGTGCTGCGCGACGGCGCCACCGTGGAGAGCATCGACTGCCGCACGCAGCCCATCAGCGAGGACCGCATCATCCGCGGCATGGTGGGCCGCGACATGGAACACCGCTACCCGCAGCGCTCGCCGAAGATCGGCGAGACCGTGTTCGAGGTGCGCGACTGGCGCGTGCACCACGCGCTGCACGCCGACCGCGAGCAGATCAAGGGCGTGAGCCTGACGGTGCGCCGGGGCGAGATCGTCGGCATTGCGGGCCTCATGGGCGCGGGCCGCACCGAGCTGGCCATGAGCGTGTTCGGCAAGTCCTACGGCCAGCGCATCAGCGGCTCGGTGCTGATGCACGGCAAGCCGGTGGACGTGGGCACGGTGCGCAAGGCCATCGACCACGGCATCGCCTACGTCACCGAAGACCGCAAGGGCCTGGGGCTGGTGCTGGAGGAAGACATCCGCAAGAACATCACGCTGGGCAACCTGGACGCCGTGTCCGAGCGCACCGTGATCGACAACGGCCGCGAGTTCAAGGTGGCCAACGACTACCGCAAGGCGCTCAACATCCGCTGCTCGGGCGTCGAGCAGCTGGTGGTCAACCTGTCGGGCGGCAACCAGCAGAAGGTGGTGCTGAGCAAGTGGCTCTTCACGCAACCCGAACTGCTGATACTGGACGAACCCACGCGCGGCATCGACGTGGGCGCCAAGTACGAGATCTACACCATCATCGACCAGCTCGCGAGCGAGGGCAAAGGCATTCTCATGATCTCTTCGGAACTGCCGGAACTGCTAGGCATGTGCGACCGCATCTACGTGATGAACGAAGGGCGCTTCGTCGCCGAAATGACGGCCGCCGAGGCCTCGCAGGAACGCATCATGCACGCCATCGTGAGCGCGGGGAGCACTGTCCATGTCCCGGCCTGAAGTCAACGCGTTGCAGGGCGCTGCGCCTGTGGCAGAGGCACCGAAGCTGCATGCGGGTTTCCTGAAGAACAACCTGCGCGAGTACGGCATGCTGATCTCCCTGGTCGCGATCATGGTGCTGTTCCAGGTGCTGACCGACGGCACGCTGCTGCGGCCGCTGAACCTCACCAACCTGCTGCTGCAGAACAGCTACGTGGTCATCATGGCGCTGGGCATGCTGCTGGTGATCGTGGCGGGGCACATCGACCTGTCGGTGGGCTCGGTGTGCGGCTTCATCGGCGCGCTGGCGGCGGTGCTGATGGTGGAGTACGAATGGCACTTCGTGCCGACGGCCATCGTGAGCATTCTTGCGGGCGCCGTCATCGGTGCGGCGCAGGGCTGGTTCGTCGCGTTCCGCAAGATCCCGTCGTTCATCGTCACGCTGGCGGGCATGCTGGTGTTCAAGGGGCTCACGCTGGCGCTGCTGGCGGGGCAGTCGGTGGGGCCGTTTCCGGTCGAGTTCCAGCGGCTGAGCTCGGGCTTCATTCCCGATCCGCTGGGTGGCGACGCGCTGCGCACCACCTCGCTGGTGGTGGGCGTGCTGGCGGCCGCGGCGCTGGTGTTCTTCAAGCTGCGCGGCCGCGCCAAGCTCAAGGCGCACGGCATGGAGCAGGAGCCCTATGCCTTCTTCCTGGTGAAGAACCTGTTCTTCGCGGCCATCATCCTGTTCTTCAGCTACCTGCTGTCGACCTACAAGGGCCTGCCCAACGTGCTGATCGTGATGGCGGTGCTGATCGTGGTGTACGACTTCGTCACCAACCGCACCACCATCGGCCGGCGCATCTATGCGCTGGGCGGCAACGAGAAGGCGGCGCGGCTGTCGGGCGTGAAGACGCAGCGCCTGGCCTTTCTTACCTTCGTGAACATGGGCGCGCTCGCGGCGCTGGCGGGCCTGGTGTTCGCCGCGCGGCTCAACACCGCCACGCCCAAGGCGGGCCTGGGCTTCGAGCTCGACGTGATCGCGGCCTGCTTCATCGGCGGTGCGTCGGCCTCGGGCGGCGTGGGCCGAGTGATGGGCGCGGTGATCGGCGCCTTCATCATGGGCGTGATGAACAACGGCATGTCGATCCTGGGCATCGGCATCGACTACCAGCAGGTCATCAAGGGGCTGGTGCTGCTGGCGGCGGTGTTCATCGACGTCTACAACAAGAACAAGTGAACGCGCATGGCTGACAGCAACCCATCGCCCGTGCTCGAGCTGCGGGGCATCCACAAGCAGTTCGGCGGCATTCCGGTGCTGCGCGACGTGCAGTTGCGCCTGTACCCCGGCGAGATCCACGCGCTGATGGGGCAGAACGGCGCGGGCAAGTCGACGCTCATCAAGGTGCTGACGGGCGTGCTCCCGTCCAGCGGCGGCGAGATGTTTCTCGACGGGCAGGCCATTCGCCCGCAGTCGCCGCTGGAGGCGCAGAAGCTGGGCATCAGCACGGTCTACCAGGAAGTGAATCTGTGCCCGAACCTGTCGGTGGCGGAGAACGTGTTCGCGGGCCGCTATCCGCGCTGCGGCATGGCGCAGGGCTTTCGCATCGACTGGGCGCTGGTGAACCGGCGTGCCGAAGAACTGCTGGCGCGCATCGGGCTGGACATCGACGTGACGCGGCTGCTGTCGAGCTACTCGGTGGCGGTGCAGCAGATGGTGGCCATTGCCCGCGCGCTGGGCGTGTCGTCGAAGGTGCTGATCCTCGACGAGCCCACTTCGAGCCTGGACGACGACGAGGTGGAGAAGCTGTTCGAGGTGCTGCGGCGTTTGCGCGGCGAGGGCCTGGCGATCGTGTTCGTCACGCACTTCCTCAACCAGATGTACGCGGTGTCGGACCGCATCACGGTGCTGCGCAACGGCGGCTGGATCGGCGAGTGGCGCGCCGCCGACCTGGGGCCGCAGGCGTTGATTGCCGCCATGCTCGGGCGCGAACTGGCGGCGCAGTCCGCGCGACCCGCGGCCTTGCCGGCATTCGACGAGGCCGCGCCGGCATTGCTGCAGGCCGAAGGGCTGGGCCAGGCCGGCCAGTTGCAGGCGACCGACCTGCGGGTGCGCGCCGGAGAAGTGGTCGGCATCGCGGGTTTGCTGGGCGCGGGCCGCACGGAACTGGCGCGCCTGCTGTTCGGGCTCGAACTGCCGGACCGTGGCGTGTTGAAGGTGGACGGGCGGTCCGTCAGTTTCTCGAACCCGGCCGATGCGATCCGCGAAGGCCTGGCGCTGTGCCCCGAGGAGCGCAAGACGGACGGCATCGTCGCCGAGCTGTCGGTGCGCGAGAACATCGCGCTGGCGCTGCAGGCGCGCCTCGGTACCAAGCGCTTTCTGTCGCACGCAGAGCAGACCGAGATGGCCGAGCGCTTCGTCAAGTCGCTGGGCATCAAGACCGCGAGCGTCGAAACCCCCATCGGCCTGCTCTCGGGCGGCAACCAGCAGAAGGCCATGATCGCGCGCTGGCTCGCCACCGAGCCGCGCCTGCTGATCCTCGACGAGCCCACGCGCGGCATCGACGTGGCGGCGAAGCAGGAAATCATGGAAGAGATCCTGCGGCTTGCGCGCGCGGGCATGGCGGTGGTCTTCATCTCGTCGGAGATGAGCGAGGTGGTGCGCGTGGCGCATCGCATCGTGGTGCTGCGCGATCGGAAGAAGGTGGGGGAGCTGCCGGGGGGCTCTTCCGAGGACGAGGTCTACGAAATGATTGCGGCCGCATGACGCACGAGCTTCTTTTGTCTTTCTCCCTTCCCCGTTCGGGGAGGGCAGGGGTGGGGGCAGGCGCCCGCCGATCAGGCGCTGCCACCTTGCAAGCGCCGCGTGCCCCCATCCCAGCCTTCCCCCGGAAGGGGAAGGAGCAAGACATGGGCAACGCCTCCTGCATTGAGTCCGGATATTTCTCCCTCCCCCGCCGGGGGAGGGCAGGGGTGGGGGCAAGCGCCCGCCGATCAGGCGCTGCCACATTGCAAGCGCCGCGTGCCCCCATCCCAGCCTTCCCCCGGAAGGGGAAGGAGCAAGACATGGGCAACGCCTCCTGCATTGAGCCCGGATATTTCTCCCTCCCCTCCCGGGGGAGGGTCGGGGTGGGGGCGCGCGGCCTTCACCTTCGCGCGATGTCGAAGGCCGCGTGCCCCCATCCCAGCCTTCCCCCGGAAGGGGAAGGAGCAAGGCAGAAGACATGAACCGCCTTTCATCCCTCATGCGCCATCGCCTCGCCTGGCCCCTCATCACACTGCTGCTCCTGCTCGCAGTGAACACGGCCTTCAACGCCAGCTTCCTCCACCTCGAATGGCGCGACGGCCATCTCTACGGCAGCCTGATCGACATCCTGAACCGCGCGGCGCCGCTGGTGCTGGTGTCGCTGGGCATGACGCTGGTGATCGCCACGCGCGGCATCGACATTTCGGTGGGCGCGGTGGTGGCCATTGCGGCGTCGCTCGCGGCCTGGATGATCGGGGGCTCGGTGGCCAACGACGTGAGCCGCTTCCCCATGTCGCTCGCCATCGCCGCGGCCATCGGCATCGCGCTGCTGTGCGGGCTGTGGAACGGCCTGCTGGTCGCCAAGGTGGGCATGCAGCCCATCATCGCGACGCTCATTCTCATGGTGGCCGGGCGCGGCATCGCGCAGCTGATTGCCGACGGGCAGATCATCACCATCTACTACAAGCCCTTCTTCTTCCTTGGCAGCGGCTACCTGCTGGGCCTGCCGTTCTCGCTGTTCATCGTGGCGGCGGTGTTCGTGCTGCTGTACCTGGCGATCACGCGCACGGCGCTGGGCCTGTTCATCCAGGCGGTGGGCATCAATCCGACGGCGGCACGCGTGGCCGGCGTGCAGGCGCGGCGGCTGGTGGTCGGGGCCTATGCGTTCTGCGGTGCTTGCGCGGGCGTGGCGGGCCTGCTGATCAGCTCCAACGTGAAGAGCGCGGACGGCAACAACGCCGGCCAGCTCATCGAGCTCGATGCGATCCTGGCCGTGACGCTGGGCGGCACCGCACTCACCGGCGGGCGCTTCAGCCTGGTGGGCAGCGTGATCGGGGCGCTGATCATCCAGACGCTGACCTATGCGATCTATTCGCTGGGGGTGCCGCCGGAGATCAACCTGGTCGTGAAGGCAGGGGTGGTGTTCGCGGTGATGCTGTTGCAGTCGCCGGAGTTTCGCGCCGAAATCCGGTCGCTGGTGCAGCGGCCGGCGGGTGAAGGGGCCAAGGTATGAGCGCGGTGATCGATAGGGGGCCCTCACCCCAGCCCTCTCCCGCTAGCGGGAGAGGGCGCAAGACCGGGGGCAAGGGCAGGAACGGGCTCAATCCGAAGTACCTGCCGTTGACCGCGACCATTTCGCTGTTCCTGCTGGTGGCCACGCTCGGCTCGGTGTTCTACGACGGCTTCTTCTCTGCGCAGGTGTTCCTCAACCTGCTGATCGACAACGCCTTCCTGATCGTCGTGGCCGTGGGCATGACCTTCGTGATTCTCTCGGGCGGCATCGACCTGTCGGTGGGCTCGGTGATCGCGCTCACCACCATGGTCTCGGCCTCGCTGGTCGAGAAGCACGGCTGGAGCCCGGGCATCGTCATTCCGCTGGTGCTGGCGATGGGCACGGCCTTCGGGGCGTTCATGGGGCTGCTCATCGAGCGCTACCGGCTGCAGCCCTTCATCGTCACGCTCGCGGGCATGTTCCTGGCGCGCGGGTTGTGCTACCTGATCAGCATCGACTCCATCAGCATCACCAACGCGTTCTATTCGGAGGTTTCGCAGATCCGCATTCCGATCTGGGGCGAAGCCTCGGTGTCGATCAGCGCGGTGATCGCCATCGTGGTGCTGCTGGCGGCGGTGTTCATCGCGCACTGCACGCCCTTCGGCCGCGCGGTGTACGCCATCGGCGGCAGCGAGCATTCGGCCATGCTGATGGGCCTGCCGGTGCGCCGCACGCTCATCGGCGTGTACACGCTCTCGGGCTTCTGCTCGGCGCTGGCGGGTGTGATCTTCACCTTCTACATGCTCTCGGGCTACGGCCTGCATGCGGTGGGGCTGGAGCTCGACGCCATCGCGGCCGTGGTGATCGGCGGCACGCTGCTCACGGGCGGCGTGGGCTACGTGGCGGGCACGCTGTTCGGCGTGCTGATGCTCGGGATCATCCAGACGCTGATTTCCTTCGACGGCACGCTGAGCTCGTGGTGGACGCGCATCGTGGTCGGCGCGCTGCTGTTCGTGTTCTGCCTGTTGCAGCGCTTCTTCACGTCGCGTGCGCCGCGCCGCTGACGACTTCTTTTTTTCTCTCTCCAGCTTTCATCAGGACTTCCGCATGTCGGACCCCACATCCAAGACCCCCCCGAAGAAACTGCGCTCCACCGAATGGTTCGGCTCGGCCGACAAGAACGGCTTCATGTACCGCAGCTGGATGAAGAACCAGGGCATTCCGGACCACGAGTTCGATGGCCGGCCGATCATCGGCATCTGCAACACCTGGTCGGAGCTCACGCCGTGCAACGCGCACTTCCGCAAGATCGCCGAGCACGTGAAGCGCGGCATCTCGGAGGCGGGCGGCTTTCCGGTGGAGTTTCCGGTGTTCTCCAACGGCGAGTCGAACCTGCGGCCCACCGCCATGCTCACGCGCAACCTGGCGAGCATGGACGTGGAGGAGGCCATTCGCGGCAACCCGGTCGATGCGGTGGTGCTGCTCACCGGCTGCGACAAGACCACGCCCGCGCTGCTGATGGGTGCGGCGAGCTGCGACATCCCGGCCATCGTGGTCACCGGCGGGCCCATGCTCAACGGCAAGCTCGACGGCAAGAACATCGGCTCGGGCACGGCCGTGTGGCAGCTGCACGAATCGCTGAAGGCGGGAGAGATCAACCTGCACCAGTTCCTTTCGGCCGAAGGCGGCATGTCGCGCTCGGCGGGCACCTGCAACACCATGGGCACGGCCTCCACCATGGCCTGCATGGCCGAGGCGCTGGGCACCTCGCTGCCGCACAACGCGGCCATTCCGGCGGTCGATGCGCGGCGCTACGTGCTCGCGCAGATGTCGGGCATGCGCGCGGTGCAGATGGCCAAGGAAGGGCTCACGCTGTCGAAGATCCTCACGCGCGAGGCCTTCGAGAACGCCATCCGCGTGAACGCGGCCATCGGCGGCTCGACCAACGCGGTGATCCACCTGAAGGCGATCGCGGGGCGCATCGGCGTCGAGCTGGAGCTGGAAGACTGGACGCGCATCGGCAGCCACACCCCCACCATCGTCGACCTGATGCCCTCGGGCCGCTTCCTGATGGAGGAGTTCTATTACGCCGGCGGCCTGCCCGCCGTGCTGCGGCGGCTGGGCGAGAACGGCCTGCTGCCGCACCCCGGTGCGCTCACGGTCAACGGCCAGTCGATCTGGGACAACGTGCGCGAGGCGCCCAGCCTCGACGACGAGGTGATCCGCCCGCTGAGCAACCCGCTGATCGCCGACGGCGGCATCCGCATCCTGCGCGGCAACCTGTCGCCGCGCGGCGCGGTGTTGAAGCCCTCGGCCGCAACGCCCGAGCTGCTCAAGCACCGCGGCCGCGCGGTGGTGTTCGAGAACCTGGAGCACTACAAGGAACGCATCGTCGACGAAGACCTCGACATCGACGCGAGCTGCGTGATGGTGCTGAAGAACTGCGGCCCCAAGGGCTACCCCGGCATGGCCGAGGTCGGCAACATGGGCCTGCCGCCCAAGCTGCTGCGCCAGGGCGTGAAGGACATGGTGCGCATCTCGGACGCGCGCATGAGCGGCACGGCCTACGGCACGGTGGTGCTGCACGTGGCGCCCGAGGCCGCCGACGGCGGGCCTTTGGCGGCGGTGCGCGACGGCGACTGGATCGAGCTCGACTGCGATGCGGGCCGGCTGCACCTGGACATCAGCGACGAAGAGCTGGCCTCGCGCCTGGCGTCGTTGACCGGCACCGACGCGCAACCCATGAGCACGCGCGGCGGCGGCTACCAGAAGCTCTACGTCAACCATGTGCTGCAGGCCGACGAGGGCTGCGACTTCGACTTTCTGGTGGGCTGCAGAGGTTCTGCCGTGCCGCGCCATTCGCACTGACATTCCACCGACATCCACGGCGATTCACCATGACCCCCAGATACCGCGGCATCTTCCCGGTGGTGCCCACCACCTTCACCGAACAGGGCGCGCTCGACCTCGAGAGCCAGAAGCGCTGCGTCGACTTCATGATCGACGCGGGCTCCGACGGCCTCTGCATCCTGGCGAATTTCTCGGAGCAGTTCGTGCTGTCCGACGAAGAGCGCGAGGTGCTCACGCGCACGATCCTCGAGCACGTGAAAGGCCGCGTGCCGGTCATCGTGACCACCACGCACTACAGCACCCAGGTCTGCGCCGAGCGCAGCCGCCGCGCCCAGGACATGGGCGCGGCCATGCTGATGGTGATGCCGCCGTACCACGGCGCCACCTTTCGCGTGCCCGAACCCCAGATCTTCGAGTTCTATGCGCGGCTGTCGGACGCGGTGGGCATCCCCGTCATGATCCAGGACGCACCGGCCAGCGGCACGGTGCTGTCGGCGCCGTTCCTGGCGCGCATGGCCAGGGAGATCGAGCACGTCGCGTATTTCAAGATCGAGACGCCCGGCGCGGCCGCCAAGCTGCGCGAGCTGATCCGCCTGGGCGGCGACGCCATCGAAGGCCCGTGGGACGGCGAGGAAGCCATCACGCTGATGCCCGACCTCGACGCCGGCGCCACCGGCTCCATGACCGGCGGCGGCTACCCGGACGGCATTCGCCCGATCATCGAGGCGCACCGCGCGGGCGACCGCGACAAGGCCTTCGCGCTGTACCAGCAGTGGCTGCCGCTCATCAACTACGAGAACCGCCAGGCGGGCCTGCTGGCCTGCAAGTCGCTCATGAAGGAGGGCGGCGTGATCGCTTGCGAGGCGCCGCGGCATCCGCTGCCGGCGATGCACCCCGAGACGCGCGCCGGCCTGATCGAGACGGCGAAGCGGCTCGACCCGCTGGTGCTGCGCTGGGGGCGCTAGCGGCCTCGCGTTCTTCTGTGAAGTAGGGCGCGAGGATTTCCGTCAGCCAGTCCATCACCGCCAGCACGCGCGGCGCGAGCTGGCGGCGGTTGACGTACACCAGCGACACCGGCATGGGGCGCGCGGTGAACGCCGGCATCAGCTGCACGAGCGAACCTCTCTCGAAGCAAGGCTGCAGGCCCGCGACAGGCGCCTGGATCAGCCCGAGGCCCGCCACCGCCGCGGCGTTGTAGGCGTCCGTGCCGTTCACCGTGACGGTGGCGCGCACAGGCTGCATCCTGTAGCGGCCTGCTGCCGCGTCGAAGTATTCCCAGCCCGCATCGTTCGGCGAGACGGTTTGCGCGAAATGCACGATGCGGTGCTGCGCGAGGTCGGCCAGCGTGTGCGGCGTGCCATGTGCCTGCAGGTAGGCCGGGCTCGCGGCGTTGGCCATGCGCATCACACCGAGCGGCCGTGCGACGAGTTCGGAGTCTCCGAGCACGCCCACGCGCAGCACGCAGTCGAAGCCCTCGTTCACGAGGTCGACCCGGCGGTCGGTGGTGCTGATGCCGATCTCGAGCGCGGGATGCCGCGCGAGGAATTCGGGCAGGCGCGGAATGACGAGGTCGCGCGCCACGGTGGCGGGCAGGTCGATGCGCAGGCGCCCCGTCAGGCCGCCGGTGTTCGAGCGGAACAGGGTGGCCAGTTGTTCGCCTTCCGCGAGGTAGTCCTTGCACCGCGCCAGGAAGCGTTCGCCGTCCTCGGTGAGCCGCACGCTGCGCGTGGTGCGCTGCAGCAGCCGCGTGCCCAGGCGCTCCTCGAGCTGCTGCACGGCCACCGACACGCGCGCCCGGGTCAGGCCGAGCTGGTCGGCGGCGCGGCTGAAGCTCGCGAGTTCGGCGACCCTGGAGAAGATGCGCAATTCGTCGGTGTTCATTGTGGTGGATTGTTATCGAATCGGGCAACAGTGTGCATCGCCTTGCGGGATTTATCTTGCTGCCGGTAATTTTTAAAGTCCATCCATCGATTCATCCACCGAGGACTTTGAAATGACCGCTTCCATCACACCCGTTTCCCGCATTGCCCTTGTCACCGGCGGCAGCCGCGGGCTGGGCCGCAGCACCGCGCTGGCGCTCGCCGCAGACGGCGTCGACGTGATCCTGACCTATGTGTCGAACGAAGCCAGTGCGCAGGCGGTGGTGTCGGAAATCGAAGCGAAGGGGCGCCGCGCCGTCGCCCTTCAGCTCGACGTTGGCGACAGCAGCGCGTTCGCCGCGTTCGCGCAAGCCGTGAAGGCGGCGCTGGCGTCCACCTGGCAACGCGAGCGCTTCGACTTCCTGGTGAACAACGCCGGCGTGGGCCTGCATGCGAGCTTCGAGGAGACGACCGAGGCGCAGTTCGACATGCTGTTCAACATCCATTTCAAGGGCACGTACTTCCTCACGCAGAAGCTGCTGCCGTTGATTGCCGACGGCGGGCGCATCGTCAACCTGTCGTCGGGGCTGACGCGCTTCTCGATGGCGGGCGCCTCCGCTTATGCCGCCATGAAGGGCGGCGTGGAAGTGCTCACGCGCTACCTCGCCAAGGAGCTGGGCGCACGCGGCATCACGGTGAACACGGTGGCGCCGGGCGCGATCGAAACCGACTTCAGCGGCGGCATGGTGCGCGACAACCCGCAGGTGAACGCGATGGTCGCGGGATTCACCGCGCTGGGACGCGCGGGCAGGCCCGACGACATCGGCGGTGCGATCGCGGGCTTGCTGGGGGAGGGGAACCGCTGGGTGAATGCCCAGCGCATCGAGGTCTCGGGCGGGATGATGGTCTGAGCGCGGGGCGCGCCCTGACGGGGACCGGGCACGGCGTGCCCGGGTGAACTCAGCTCTTCTCGAGCTCGGTGACCTGCAGCGACAGGTCGAAAAGCTTCGACTTGCTGGCGTAGTAGCGGTCGAGCCGCCACTCCTTCAGGATGTCCACGGCGAGCTGGAAGCTCTTGTAGTCGAGGTTGTACAGCGTGATCAGTTCGAAGCTGCGTTCGGACTCCAGCGCCAAGACGAGCTGGGCCAGGATCTTGGCCGATTCGTTGGCCGGGTCCGTTTCGATGAATCGGCGAGCGACCTTGATGGCATTCATGGGAAGGGATTCCTCGGTAGGCAGGGACCGAGAACTATAGCTAGCACTCCCGCGCCTTTTGTGACGGTTTTATGACAGCCAAGGTCATCGCCCGCCTTCCGGGCGCAAACCCGGAAGGGAGGAGCCTGCGGGCGTTCAGCGCATCGGCATCGGTGCCGGCATGGGCACCATCACCGGCTCGGGTGCGCGCTCCATCGGCATGGGCCGCGGCATCGGGCGCGCCGGCCGCACGGTGGTGGTGACCGATTCGCGGATCACGCCGCCGCCCATCACGCTGCCCTCGACCGCCGCGCTGGTGTTGCCGCTGCCGCCCAGCACCCGGGCTTCGCAGTCGGCACGGTCGGCCGGTTGCTGCAGGCCGCAACGGGCCAGGGCGTTGGCACGGTAGTCGGGTGCGCCGGTCAGGGCGCCCTGGGCCGCGGCTTGGCGCGCTGCGCCGGCTTCGCGGATGCAGGCGGCACGGTCTTGCTGGTTGTGGCCGCACACGGCCAACTCCTGCTGGTAGGTGCCGCCGTCACCGCGGCGCGGGCCGGCGGCCGAGGCCACGGTGGCGCTGGCCACGCCGCCCAGGGCGAGCAGCGCGAAGATCATCGAACGCGAGGTCTTGCTTTGCATGATGTGTTCCTTGGGAAGTCAAAGGGGTTCAACGCGACGGCACGGGCTGCGCCGGCAGCGGCGTCACGGTTTCGCGGATCACGCCGCCCCCCATCACGCTGCCTTCGGTGGTGGTGCGCGCGCCGCCCTTGATGCGGGCTTCGCAGTCGGCCTGGTCGGCCCCGGGCTGCTCGCTGCAACGGGCCAGCGAATTGACCTGGCCGCGGGCCGGGCTCGGTGTGGTGAGGCCGCTGCGGCCGGCTTCCTGCTTCGCGGCGCCGGCTTCGCGAAGGCATGCCGCGCGGTCTTGCTGCACACCGTCGCACACGGCGCGCTCTTTCTGCATGCGGGCATCGCTGCCCGGCGCCTGTGCGCCGGCGGTCTGCGCGCCGAACACGATGAATCCGCTGGCTGCGAAGAGGGCCGTGGCGGAAAGGATGGAACGAACTGTTGTTGTCATGCGGGCTCCTGGTTGGGGCACGCCCTCCTGGAGGTGCGTGACCGGAGCCACAGTGTGGTGTCGGTGGGGGTGGCGGGTCTGTGGGACAGCCGCACCCTCTGTCCGGGCCGGACGC
Organism: Variovorax sp. 10N412; assembly: GCF_056394985.1. Classification (NCBI taxonomy): domain Bacteria; kingdom Pseudomonadati; phylum Pseudomonadota; class Betaproteobacteria; order Burkholderiales; family Comamonadaceae; genus Variovorax; species Variovorax sp. 10N412. Next base: position 43,516 of record NZ_JBFTIO010000008.1, on the reverse strand, counting down.
GCCCCTCTCTGTGGGACGTGTCCGGCAAGCGGGACTTCAGCCAGCCGCGATGCGCTGCGCGAGGTGAGCGAGCGCTTCCTCGACCTGGTCGACGAGGATGAGCGACAGGTCCCCGGGCTGCAGGCGCGCCAGCGCGGTGTCGATGGCGACGAACTCGCCGCGGATCTCGTCGATGTAGCGCGTGCGGGCCGCGCCCTGCAGGCCCTGGCGCAGCAGCGCCATCACCTCGCCGTCGGCGCGGCCGCGCTGGGCCGCGTCCTGGTACAGGATCACGTCGTCGAAGGCTTGGCCGAGGATGGCGGTCTGGTCGCGGATGTCGGAGTCGCGGCGGTCGCCCGCGCCGCTGATGACCACCGAGCGCTTCTTCGCCGGCATCGTGTCCACGGCCGACACCAGCGCGCGCATGGCGTCGGTGTTGTGGCCGTAGTCGGCAATGACGGTGGCGCCGCGGTAGTCCATGACGTTGAAGCGCCCGGGCACGCCGGCCGCGTCGTTCATGAAGCTGGCCAGGCCGCTGCGGATGGTGTCCCAGTCCAGGCCCACGGCCCAGGCCGCGGCCACCGAGGCCATCACGTTGTCGACCTGGAAGCCGATGGTGCCGCCGCGCGTGATCGGCACGTCGCGCAGCGCGATGCGTTCGCGCCACGAGCCTTCGGCGGCGACCAGCGTGTCCTGGTCGACGTACACGGTGCGCTTGCCCTGGGCGCGGTGCGTGGCCATCACCGGGTGCATGCGGTCGGCGGTGAAGAAGATCACGTGGCCCGGGCAGCCCGCGGCCATGGCCGCGACGTTCGGGTCGCCTGCGTTGAGCACCGCGTAGCCGTCGGCGGACACGTTGCGCACGATCACGCGCTTCAGCACCGCGAGGTCTTCCACGGTGGTGATGTAGTTCAGCCCCAGGTGGTCGCCGCTGCCGATGTTGGTGACCACGGCCACCTCGCAGCGGTCGAAGCCCAGGCCCTCGCGCAGCACGCCGCCGCGGGCCACCTCGAACACGGCCGCGTCCACGTCGGGGTGCATCAGCACGTTGCGCGCGCTCTTCGGGCCGCTGCAGTCGCCGCTGTCGGTCTGCCGGCCGTCGACATACACGCCGTCGGTGTTGGTCATGCCGGTGCGCAGGCCGCTGGAGGCGAGCAGGTGGTTGATGAGGCGTGCGGTGGTGGTCTTGCCGTTGGTGCCGGTGACCGCGACCACCGGAATGCGGCCGTCGTCGCCGTGGGCGAACAGGGTGTCCATCACTGCTTCGCCCACCGCGCGGCCGCGGCCGAACGAGGGCGAGATGTGCATGCGCAGGCCGGGCGCGGCGTTGACTTCGACCACGCCGCCGTGCTGCTCCTCGAGCGGGCGCAGCACGTTCTCGCAGACCATGTCGACGCCGCAGATATGCAGGCCGACCATCTGCGCCGCATCGACGGCGCGCGCCGCCACTTCGGGGTGCACGGTGTCGGTCACGTCGGTGGCGGTGCCGCCGGTGGACAGGTTGGCGTTGTTGCGCAGCACCACGCGCTGGCCGCGCGCGGGCACGCTGTCGGGCGTGAGGCCTTGCGATTCGAGCCGGCCGACGGCAATGTCGTCCAGCCGGATCTTGGTGAGCGAGGTGGCATGGCCCTCGCCGCGGCGCGGGTCGAGGTTGACGGTGTCCACCAGCTGGCGCACGGTGAGGACGCCGTCGCCGATCACCTGCGGCGGATCGCGCCGCGCGGCGGCCACCAGTCGGTCGCCAACCACCAGCAGGCGGAAGTCGAAGCCGGGGAGAAACTTCTCGACCATCACCTCGCCGTAGACGGCGGCCGAGTCGTAGGCCGAGAACAGTTCCTCGCGCGTGGTGATGTTCACCGTGACGCCCTTGCCCTGGTTGCCGTCCTGCGGCTTCACCACCACCGGCAGGCCGATCTCGTGGGCGGCGGCCCAGCCGTCTTCGGCGCTGGACACGGGGCGGCCCAGCGGCACCGGCACGCCGGCGGCGTTGAGCAGCTGCTTGGTCAGTTCCTTGTCCTGCGCGATCGATTCGGCCACGCCGCTGGTGCTGTCGATTTCGGCGGCCTGGATGCGGCGCTGCTTGGAACCCCAGCCGAACTGCACCAGGCTGCCGCGCGTCAGGCGGCGGTACGGAATGCCGCGTGCCACGGCCGCATCGACGATGGAGCCGGTGCTCGGGCCCAGGCGCTCCGATTCGTCCAGGTCGCGCAGCTCGGTGATGGCGGCGTCGGCGTCGAAGGGGGTGTCGGCCTGTGCGGCGGCGATCAGTTGCTCGGCCAGTTCGATGGCGCGGCGGCCCACGGCCTCTTCGCTGTACTGGAACACCACCTGGTAGACGCCTTCTTCGAGCGTCTGCGAGGTGTGGCCGAAGTTGACGGCGCAGCCGGCCTGGGCCTGCAGCGCCACGGCGGCGTTTTCCAGCACGTGGGCCAGGGCCAGCGGCTGGCCCAGCACCATGGGATGCAGCTCGCCGATGGTCGGGAAGCGCGCGCGCAGGCGGGCTTCGAAGCCGGCCAGCTTGCCGGTGGCGTTTTCATCGCCTTCGCAGGCCACGACCGCTTCGATGGCGGTGTGGCGGCTCCAGAGATTGGGCCCGCGAAGGGCTCGGATGCGGGTGACTTTCATGGGGCGGCGAGGGCTCGAGGCTTGCGTTTCCGGCGCGCGAACGCGTCAGATGAATTGAGGTTGGAGGGGCTGGGTCTGCGACAGCTGGAGCGAGGCCAGCGCGGCCTGCAGGTCGGCCTCGAAGGCCTCCACGCCGGCGCCGATCAGGTTCAGCGGAATGCCCAGGGCCCAGGCCGCGGCCACGGCGGCCAGCAGGCTTTCGAGGCTCACGCCGGCATGGGTGGCGCGCCACACGGTCAGCCGGCCCAGGCCGGGCAGGAACGATTCGCTGCTGCCGTTGGCCAGCACCACGCGGTCCTGGCGCACCAGCACGGCCTTGCCGCCGGCGGTCTGGTGCGCGGTGAGCGCGGCGGCCTGCGGTTCGGCCGAATACAGGATGACGGCGCCGTCGCACAGCGGCGCCAGGCCGGCCACGCGCGCGTCGGCCGCGTTCAGCACGGCGGTGCCTTCGGACAGCACCACGTCGACCTGCGTGCGCAGCACCTTCACCAGCTGGTCGCTCTCGGTGATGTCGTAGTCGGTGAGGGCTTCGAAGCCGTCGAGGTCGGTGACGATGCCGACTTCGCAGCGGTCGTACGACAGGCCGTCGCGCAGGATGGTCTCGGCGCCGTTCTCGATCACCACGGCCTGCACGGCACGGTTCACCAGCAGGCGGTGGCCGGCGTCCCAGTTGGCGCTGTCGCGTGCGTCGACGCGGCGGCGTTCCAGGAACAGGCCGTCGCGGCAGGCCAGGCCGGTGTGGCGCCCGCCCAGGTTGACGAGCCAGGCGACCAGGCGTGCCAGCACCGCGGTGTTGCGCGAGCCGGCCACGCCGATCACGGGAATGCGCCCGGGCGCGTCGTTGGGGAACAGGTGGTCGCAGATGGCGCGGCCCACCGGGCGCGGCGAACCGACGGCCGGCTTCAGGTGCATCAGGAGGCCGGGGCCGGCGTTGACTTCGACGATGGCGCCGCGCTGCGGGCCCAGCGGCTTGGAAATGTCCTGCGCCACCAGGTCGATGCCGGCGATGTCGAGGCCCACCACGCGCGCGGCCAGCACGGCGGCATGCGCGACTTCGGGGTGGACCTGGTCGGTGCAGTCGTTGGCCATGTTGCCGTTGCGCTGGATGGTCACCACGCGGCCGGCGGCCGGCACGGCGTTGCCGTCCAGCTCCTGGCGCTTGAGCTCCAGCTGCAGCTTGGCGTCGGTGTCCAGCACGATCACGTCGAGCGGAAACTCTTCCTCGGCGCCGCGGCGCGGGTCGCTGTTGAGCTGCTTGTCGATCAGCTCGCGCACGCTGGCCTGGCCGTCGCCGGTCACGGTGATGATCTCGCCGCGCGCGGCCGCCACCACTTCGCCGCCCACCACCAGCAGGCGGTGTTCGTGGCCGCGGATGAAGCGCTCGACCATCACGTCGCTGCCTTCGGGCTCGGCCACCGCGAAGGCGGCCATGACTTCTTCGCGCGTCGTCAGTTCCAGCGAGACGCCGCGGCCGTGGTTGGCGTCCGACGGCTTCACGACCACCGGCAGGCCGATGTCTTCGGCGGCTTCCCAGGCTTCCTCGGCGCTGTTGACGACCTGGCCTTCGGGCACCGGCACGCCGCAGCTCGCCAGCAGGGACTTGGTCAGCTCCTTGTCGCTGGCGATCGATTCGCCGATGGCGCTGGTGTAGTCGGTCTCGGCGGTCCAGATGCGCTGCTGGTTGGCGCCGTAGCCCAGCTGCACCAGGTTGCCGCTGTTCAGGCGCATGTGCGGAATGCCCCGGTCGGTGGCGGCGGACACGATGGCCGCCGTGCTCGGGCCGAGGTAGCAGTCTTCGACCTTGGCCTTGACCGCGTCGACCGCCTTCTGCACGTCGGCGGCGCTGAACGGGTCGTTGTTGATGGCGGCCATCAGCAGGCGGTGGCCCTGGGCCAGCGCCACGCGGGCGACCTGCTCGTCACGCGCCCGGAACACCATGCGGTAGACGCCGTGCTCCGAGGTGCTGCGGGTTTGCCCGAAGCCCGTGGGCATGCCGGCCAGGTTCAGCAGCTCGATGACGACGTGCTCCAGCACGTGGCCCGACCAGGTGCCCTCGGTCAGGCGCTGGATGAAGCCGCCGCGCTCGCCGACGCCGCAGTGGTGCTCGATGAGCGCCGGCAGCAGCCCGGTCAGGCGGTCGGTGAAGCCGTCGATCTTGTTGGAGGGGAAGTCCTCGAGCGAGCCCAGATCGAGCCAGACTTCGAGCACCGGACGGTAAGTCCAGAGATTGGGACCGCGCAAATAGTTGATGCGCAGCAATTGGATGTCGTCGAAACGGGTCATGCAAACGTTCGATGTGCTTTGGCCGAGCACCGCGGCGCCTTCAAGCGCGCCCATGGTGATCGGTCAGAATCGGCGCCCGACCAAGGGCGCCATGAAGCGGTCCATGCGGCCCGCGACGGGCAAGAGTCAAAGAAACACAATGCAACATCACGATCCAGTCGGCACCCGGGAGGGCGAAACAGAGGCGGCTTCAGCGGCGCTGAAAAACCGTCTCGCAGTCGCGGAAAACGTTCTGGTAACACTGACGGTTGACCTCGACGACCAACTTCGCTTCGCCAGCGGCCTAGTCGCCCTCACTGACCGGAGGCTGATTGCATGCGAACCGGGTGGCGAATGGCGTGAGTGGTCGCTAACTGAATCGGCGCTCGAAATGCGTCTTTCAGACCATTCCGGCGTCGGAACCCTTGATTTGACGGGGCCCGCGGGCCGTCTGGGCCGCTGGCGCTACACGCTGGGCAGCCAGGCCGCGGCGCTGCGGCTGCTCAAGTTGTTCGGACAGCGAACTCAGGGTGCCGCCAAGGAAATGCCTCGGGCCGTCGACCCGGCCGACGGCGACGACGCCGCGATCGACACCGAAATCCAGGCCCCGCCCTCGACCTGGGTGCTGCTGCGCCTGGGCCGTTTTGCCGGGCCGTACCGCAAGCAGCTGATCCTGGGGTTCGTTCTGACCCTCATTTCCACCGCCGCCACGCTGGTCCCGCCGTACCTGACCATTCCGCTGATGGACGACATCCTGATTCCGTTCCAGAACGGGCAGAAGATCGACACCATGCGCGTGGGCCTGTACCTGGGCGGCCTGCTGATCGCGGCGCTGGTCGGCTGGGGGCTGGGCTGGGCGCGCACCTACCTGCTGGCGCTGGTGTCCGAGCGCATCGGCGCCGACCTGCGCACCACCACCTACGAGCACCTGCTGACCCTGCCGCTGGACTACTTCGGCGGCAAGCGCACCGGCGACCTGATGTCGCGCATCGGCTCGGAAACCGACCGCATCAACGTCTTCCTGTCGCTGCACGCGCTCGATTTCGCCAATGACGTGCTGATGATCGTGATGACCGCGATCATCCTGTTCTCCATCAACCCGCTGCTGGCCGTGGTCACGCTGGTGCCGCTGCCCTTCATCGCCTGGATGATCCACGTGGTGCGCGACCGCCTGCGCACCGGCTTCGAGAAGATCGACCGCGTCTGGTCGGAGGTGACCAACGTGCTGGCCGACACCATTCCGGGCATTCGCGTGGTCAAGGCCTTTGCGCAGGAGCGCCGTGAAGCCGAGCGCTTCCGCGTGGCCAACGTCTACAACCTGCAGGTGAACGACAAGCTCAACCGCACCTGGTCGCTGTTCACGCCGACCGTGTCGCTGCTGACCGAAATCGGCCTGCTGGTGGTGTGGGCCTTCGGCATCTGGCAGGTGGCGCGCGGCAGCATCACGGTGGGTGTGCTCACCGCGTTCATCGCCTACATCGGGCGTTTCTACACGCGGCTCGACTCCATGAGCCGCATCGTCTCGGTCACGCAGAAGGCGGCCGCGGGCGCCAAGCGCATCTTCGACATCCTCGACCATGTGAGCAACGTGCCCGAGCCTGCAAATCCGGTGAAGGTCGAGCGCGTGCAGGGCCGCATCGAGATGAGCGGGCTGGGCTTTCGCTACGGCTCGCGCGCCGTCATCCACGACCTCGACCTGGTGATCGAGCCCGGCGAAATGATCGGCTTGGTGGGCCACAGCGGCTCGGGCAAGAGCACGCTGGTCAACCTCATTTGCCGCTTCTACGACGTGACCGACGGCGCCATCAAGGTCGACGGCACCGACATCCGCCGCTTCGCCGTGGCCGACTACCGGCGCCACGTGGGGCTGGTGCTGCAGGAGCCGTTCCTGTTCTTCGGCACCATCGCGCAGAACATCGCCTACGGCAAGCCCGACGCCACGCGCGAAGAGGTGGTGGCCGCGGCCCGCGCGGCCCATGCACACGACTTCATCCTGCGGCTGCCGCACGGCTACGACTCGCTGGTGGGCGAGCGCGGGCAGGGCCTGTCGGGCGGCGAGCGCCAGCGCATCAGCATTGCGCGCGCGCTCCTGATCGACCCGCGCATCCTGATCCTCGACGAAGCCACCTCGGCGGTGGACACCGAGACCGAGAAGGAAATCCAGAAGGCGCTGGACAACCTCGTGCAGGGCCGCACCACCATCGCCATTGCGCACCGCCTCTCGACGCTGCGCAAGGCCGACCGCCTCGTGGTCATGGACCGCGGCGAGGTGGTCGAGGTCGGGCCGCATGACGAGCTGATGGCCAAGCAGGGCGCCTACTGGCGCCTGTACCAGGCGCAGCTGCGCCAGGGCGACGACGATGCGAGCGAAGGCGCGGTCGACGAGCGCGCGGGCGCGCAGGCATCGTTGGCCGTGACGCATGCAGCCCATCCGGCGGGGAACGCATGAATACAGACACCCAACCCTCTTTCGAACTCGAGCGCGACGCCTTCGGCCGCCTCGTGCTGACCGACGCCCAGGGCGAGCGGCATGTGGGCATCACGCCGGTGCGCGCCTTTCCGCTGAGCGCGCCCGGCCACGGCGTGTCGCTGGTCGGCGGCGAGGGGCGCGAGCTGGCCTGGATCGACGACGTCGCGCAGTTGCCGGCCAACGCCAGGGCACTGCTGCAAGAAGAACTCGCCGTGCGCGACTTCGCGCCCACGCTGCTGCGGCTGCACCGCGTGTCCAGCTTCGGCGTGCCCAGCACCTGGACCGTGAGCACCGACCGCGGCGACACCGCCTTCGTGCTCAAGGCCGAGGAAGACATTCGCCGGCTCGAAGGCGGCGCGCTGCTCATCGCCAGCGCGCACGGCGTGCAGTTCAGGATTCCCGACGTGAAGGAACTGGACCGCGCGTCGCGCAAGCTGCTCGAGCGCTTCCTCTAGAGCTTCAGTCCAGCAGGTCCGAGTACTCGCCGCGCTCGTAGACCTCGGCGGTCTGCCAGGGCAGTGTCTTCGGTGCCGCGATGGCCGCGGCGGTCATGGTGTTGACCGCGGTGCCGTTGGCGTTGCGCTGCTCGATCCTGCGGGCGTAGCGGCCCGCCACGTCCCAGTCGATGCGCAGCGTGCTTTCGCCCTGCGGCAACTCGTAGCGCTGCACGCCCTTGCCGCCGGCGCCCAGCGCCTTCATGCGCGGCAGGCTCGCCGGGTCGACCAGCCAGTAGGCGTTGGCCCACGAGCCGCCGTAGCCCACGTTGCCGTAGTTGGCCTGGTCGACCTCGATCACCTTGCGCTGCTCGCGCAGCACCATGCCCACCTGCACCTTGCCGGCCGCATCGCGGCGCAGCCACAGCGGCGCTGCCGTGGTGTCGACGTGCGAGTGGCCGATGTGCACCTTGCCTTCGCGCGCCTCGTGGTCGTGGTCGGCGCGCAGCACCGGCGGCAGTTCGCGCTCGATCCACACCGTGCCGGCGCGGCGGAACATCAGGTCGGCGTAGCGGCTCTCGCGCTGCACGCCGTCCTTGCCGATCGACATCACGTGGTGGCTGATGCGCAGGTTCTGGGCGGGCGCCGCGGCGTCGCCCGCCGCGCCCGCCGCCGTCGAAAAGGCCGCGAAGGCCGTGGCGCCCAGCAGCGCCTTGAGGGTCGGGGCGGCGTTCACAGGCCGGCCGCTTCCTTCACCTTGTTGAACACCTTGATGTTCTCCATGGTGCCCTTGAAGATCTTCGAGCCCGCGCCGCCGGCGAACAGCATCACGTCGCCCCCGCCGTGCGTTTCCGCGCCGGGCGAGCCGAGGTTGATGCCGACTTCCTGCAGGAAGTTGTCGTCCGTGGTGTCCATCACGCTCTGGTCGTCGCGGCTCGCCGCGCGTGCCGGGGCGATCCACTTCTTGCCGCCGTCTTCCGCGTTGACGTCGCTGCCTGCGGTCGCGCTGGGCCGGCCGCCGTTGCCGAACACCAGCGTGGTGTACGGCTTGCCGTCCGCCGCCTTCGAGGGCTTGCCGTCGGCGTAGCCGTTGACCAGGCCCAGGATCGGGTTGCCGATCTTCGGATACCCGTTGAAGGCGATCGCGTGGTCGTGGTCGGCCGTGACCACCACCAGCGTGTTCTTCAGGCCCGGGTCTTTCTTGTTCATGTAGTCCAGCGCCGTCTGGATGGCCGCGTCGAAGGCCAGCGTGTCTTCCAGCGCGCGCTTGGCGTTGGTGCCGTGCAGCGCATGGTCGATGCGCCCGCCCTCCACCATCAGGAAGAAGCCCTTGTCGTTCCTGCTCAACACGCCGAGCGCCTTCTCGGTCATGTCAGACAGGCTGGGCTGGTCGAGGTTCTGCTTCACGCGGTCCAGCTCGTAGGCCATCTCGCTCGGCGAGAACAGGCCCAGCAGCTTGCCCGTGGCGGCCGCATCGACGGCCTTGAGCCTGGTGCCGTTGTCCACGTAGGTGTAGCCCTTGGCGGTCATCGCGGCCACCAGGTCGACGCCGTCGGTGCGCTTGGTGCCCGCCGTCGTCAGGTAGTTGCGCTGGCCGCCGCCCAGCAGCACGTCGATGCCGTCGAGCAGCTTGGGGTTGTAGTTGGCATGGCCCGGCACGCTCTGCTCGGCAATGGTGTTGTAGCCGTTGCGGTTGCAGATGTGCGCGTAGGTGGTGGCCGGCGTGGCGTGGCCCACGCGCGTGGTCGACACCGCGCCCACCGCGCGGCCCTTGGCCTTGGCGAGCTCCAGCAGCGTGTCGGCGGCCTTGCCGTTGGTCGGCGGGCAGGTGGTGTTCTCGCCATTGATGTACTGCTTGCCGGTGCTGTCGACGGCGACGGTGTCGCTCGACATCGAGATCACCTCGTTGCGCATCTTCACGCCGGTCATGTAGGCCGCCATGGAAGGCGCGCTGTCGGTGGTCTGGCCGTCCAGCGAGAAGGTCTTCACGCGCGCCGCGTAGGGCAGCGACTGCATCACGAGGTTGGCGCGCTCCGGGCTCACCAGCGAGCCGGGCCTGGCGGCCAGCTGCTTCTCCCCCTTGTAGATGCGCGCTGCGGTGACGGTGACGGGGCCCATGCCGTCTCCGAGGAAGAAGATGACGTTCCTGGCTTCGCCGGCGGCGTGCGCGTTGCCGGCCAGCATGCCTGCGGCGCCGCAAAGCAGGGCGGCGGCCAGGCGGGTGGTGCGAATGGTGCGGTTCATGGTCTTGGGCATGTGGGTGTTCGTCCGTGGGTGCTCGCGGCCCCTCACAGGCCGACCGCCTTCTTGATCAGCCCGAACACGTCGGTGTTGGTGATGACCCCCGAGAAGTTGTCCGCGCCCAGGCCCTGCGCGCCCAGGAACACGTCGGCACCGCCGTGGGTCTCGGAGTCGCTCGCGCCGTCCATCGGCACCACGGCTTCCTGCCTGTAGTCCTTGCTTTCCAGCGCGGTGGCGTCGATGGCGCCGCGCGTGGCCAGGCGCACCGGGCCGTTGCCGAAGCCGATGATGGTGTACGGGTTGCCGTCGACGTCCTTGCTGGTCTTGCTGGTGTCGACGTAGTCCTTCACCAGGCCGAGCACGCCCGGCTTGCCGGCTTCGGTCTTGCCGGTGCGCGCGGCGTAGCCGTTGAGCTGCAGCGTATGGTCGTGGTCGGCCGTGACCACCACCAGCGTGTTCTTCAGGCCCGGGTCGATGGCCTGCATCCTGTCGAGCGCGAGCTTGATCGCGTCGTCGAAGGCGCCGGTGTCCTGCAGCGCGCGGCGTGCGTTGGTGGCGTGCAGCGCATGGTCGATGCGCCCGCCTTCCACCATCAGGAAGAAGCCCTTCTTGCGCGCGGCCAGCGCGTCGATGGCCTTGCCGGTCATCTCGGCCAGGCTCGGCTCCTTGGCGGCGTCGCGGTCCAGGTCGTAGGCCATGTGGCTCTTGGTGAACAGGCCGGCGATTTTGGTGCTGCCGTCGACGGGCAGCTTGTCGAAGTCGCTCTTGCTGGCGGCGTAGCTGTACTTCGCGGCCTTCAGCTCGGCGATCAGGTCGCGCTTGTCGTTGCGCTTGCCGCCGGCTTCCTTGCTGGTGAAGTAGTCGGTGCCGCCGCCGAAGAACACGTCCACGCCGTCGCCCAGCTTGCCGTTGTAGCCCGCGCCGCCCGGCACCAGCGCCGCGGCGATGGTGTTCTCGGCGTCGCGGTGGCACACATGCGAGTAGGTGGCGGCGGGCGTGGCATGCGTGATGCGCGTGGTGGTCACCACGCCGGTGGCATAGCCCCTGGCCTTGCTCTGTTCCAGCAGCGTTTCCACGGCCTGGCCGTTGCCCGAGGGGCAGGTGCTGTCGAAGTTGACGTGGTAGGCCTTGCCCGCCGCGTCGGTGGCCTTGGTGTCCGCGCTCATGGAGATGACTTCGTTGTTCATCTTCACGCCGGTCATGTAGGCCGACATCGAGGGCGCGCTGTCGGTCACCTGGGCGTCGTTCGAATAGGTGTGGACGAAGGCGGTCTCGGGCAGCGTGTCCATCGTGAGGTCGCCGTCTTCGCCGACCTTGTAGATGCGCGCCGCGGTCATGGTGGTGATGCCCATGCCGTCGCCCAGGAAGAACAGCACGTTCCTCTGCGCCTGCGCCGCCACGGGCGGCGTGGCCGGGGGCGGAGTGAGCGGCAGCACGTGGCTGGTGTTGTTGCTGCCGCCGCAGGCGGACAGCAGCAAGGAAACGCCCAGCAGCAGCGCTGGGGCATGGAAGCGTCGAGTCATGCAACTCCCTCGGATGGTGTTCGAGCGGCGCGCCTGCTGCGCACCGTTTCTGGAGCTGCAATCTAAAGACCTCGGATGACCCGGGAGTGACGGGTCACCTGCGCTGAAAAAGTCAGCGCGTTTTCTCTGGTGAGCGTGAGGTCGAGCGAGAGCCGGTCAACGCGTCGCGTACCACCTCAGCGCGGCCGCGCCCGCCGCGGCCGCCACACCGCTCACCAGCGTGCCCCACGCGATGTCGATGAAAGACAGCGCCAGCGGCCAGTTGCGAATGACGGCCAGGTTGGTCAGGTCGTAGGTGGCGTAGCAGAACAGGCCGAACAGGCCGCCAAGCACCGCCGCCCGGGTCACGCTCTGCGCCTCGGCGCCCGGCAGGATCGCGAAGATCAGCAAGCCGATGGGATAGATCAGGTAGAACGCCGCCGCGAAGGCCAGCCGCGGGTTCGGCGACATCAGGTCGCCCATGGCCTCCTGGTACATGCTCTTGGCGACGACGCCGAGCCAGATCATGTCGATGACCAGCAGCACCACGAAGGTGACCGCCCATGCAACCAGGTGTTTAGTGTTCATTCGCGGGATCGTATCCGTGCGCGCGACCTGGCCTGCGAAAATTGCGGCTTTGGACTACGACGGCCCGCCGTCGACGGATATGCCCCTGCACACCACCGCCCTCGTCCTGTTCTCCGGCGGCCAGGACTCCACCACCTGCCTGGCCGATGCGCTTTCCAGGTACCAGCGCGTCGAAACCCTTGGCTTCGACTACGGGCAGCGCCACCGCGTCGAGCTCGACGTGCGCGGCACCATCCTCGCGCAGGTGCGCGAGCGCTTTCCCGACTGGGCGCCCCGCCTGGGCGAAGACCATGTGCTCACGCTCGCCGCGCTGGCGCAGCTGGGCGGCTCGTCCCTCACCGAGGAAGTGGCGTTCGCCATGCAGGCCGACGGCCTGCCCAACACCTTCGTGCCCGGGCGCAACCTGCTGTTCCTCACGCTGGCCGGCGCGCTGGCCTACCGGCGCGGGCTGCAGGTGATCGTCACCGGCGTCTGCGAAACCGACTTCTCGGGCTACCCCGACTGCCGGGACGACACCATGAAGGCGATGCAGCTCGCGCTGTCGCTCGGGCTGGAGCGCCGCCTGGTCATCGAGACGCCGCTCATGTGGATCGACAAGGCCGAGACGTGGGCCATGGCCCACCGCCTGGGCGGCGAGCCGCTGGTGGACCTCATCGTCGAAGAAACCCACACCTGCTACCTCGGCGACCGCGAACACCGCCAGGCCTGGGGCTACGGCTGCGGGGAGTGCCCCGCCTGCGACCTGCGCAAGAAGGGCTGGGAGCGATATTCCGGTCAGGCCGCTGCGGGCTGAACAGCTGCCGTGTTCAGCCGGTAGCGCGCGCCCGTCGATCCTTCGGCCTGCGGCTCCAGCGTCCATCGCTGGTTGTGAAAGTCGCCTACCGCCGCACGGTGCGCGATCGACACCATGGCGCCCCCGGCGGCCTGCACGGTGTCCGAGAGCCGCTTGTAGAGCACGCCCTCGGCGTGCGCGTCCAGCGCGCTGGTGATCTCGTCGGCGAACAGCCATGCCGGCTTCTTCAGCAGCACGCGCGCGATGGCCAGGCGCTGCTGCTCGCCGCCCGAGAGCTTCTGGCTCCAGGCGTCGCTGTCGTCCAGGCGGGCGGCCAGGTCGGGCAGCAGGGCGTCGGTCAGCGCCTGGCGCAACTGGTCGTCGCTGAAGTCCGCGGCCGGGTTGGGGTAGGTCAGCGCGTCGCGCAGCTTGCCGTCGGGCACGTAGGGGCGCTGCGGCATGAAGACGGCGTCGTCCGGCACCTGCATGTGGCCCTTGGAGAACGGCCAGATGCCGGCGAACGAGCGGAACAGCGTCGACTTGCCGCTGCCGGACGGGCCCTGCAGCAACACGCTGTCCCCGGGCTTGACCGACAGCGCGGCGCCGGCGAGCAGCGGCGCGCCGTCGGGCAGCGCGACCGCAAGGTCGTCGGTGCGCAGCACGGCCGCGGGGGTGCGCTGCACGCCGTCGTCGCGCTCGGCGTGGGCGCGCATGCCGTCGTCGAAACTGGTCAGGCGGTCGGTGGTGGCGCGCCACACGGCCACGCTGTCGTAGTTGTCGACGAACCAGCTCAGCGACTCCTGCACCTTGCCGAAGGCCGAGCCGATCTGCATCAGGTGGCCGAGCTGGAAGGCCCCGCCGAAGTACTGCTGCCCCGCCACCAGGAACGGAAAGATCACTGCCGCCTGCCCGAAGAACGAGGTGAAGGTGACCAGGTTCTTCTGCTGCTTGATCAACTGCAGGTAGTTGCGCAGCACGTCGCCGAAGCGCAGGTCGAGCTGGCCGCGCTCGACCGTCTCGCCCTTGTCCAGCGCGATGGCTTCGCTGTACTCGCGCACACGCACCAGGTGGTGCCGGAAGTCGGCTTCGTAGCGCTGTTGCCTGAAGTTCAGCCCGATCAGCGGGCGTCCGATGAAGTGCGTGATGACGGTGCCGATGATGGAATAACCCAGCGCCACCCAGACCATCGCGCCTACCACCTGGTAGGTGGTGCCGCTGAACGTGAACGAAAAATTACCCGACAGCCCCCAGAGCAGGCCGATGAAGCTCATGAGCGTGACCACGGCGTTCAGCAGGCCCATCGACAGCGTCATCGTGGAACTGGTGAAGATCTGCATGTCTTCCTGGATGCGCTGGTCGGGGTTGTCCGGCGTCTGGCCGTTTTTGCCGGCGTAGCGCGCCAGCTCCAGGTGATAGAAGGTGCGGTCGGCCATCCAGCGCGACAGGTAGCTGCGCGTCATCCAGGAGCGCCAGCGCAGTTGCAGCAGCTGAGTCACGTAGAACTTGAGCACCTGCACCGCGATGTTGGCGAAGGCGATCCAGCCGAACACGCCCACCTCGTGCCAGAAGACCACCGCGTTCTTGTTCTGCAGCGCGTCGTAGAAGCGCCCGTACCACTCGTTGCCCAGCACGGCCACGTACACATAGAACAGGTTGAGCGCGACGATGGTCAGCAGCATGGCGCGGGCGCGCCACTTTTCCTCCGACTTGAAATATGGCGCCGACAGCGCGAAGACGCGCCTCAGGACCTGGGCGAACGTGGCGGCACGCGCCGTGACGGAGAGAGACATGCAGGTTTCCTCGCAGGCGCTCGCGCGCCGTTCATCGTGAGGAAACCATAGTAGACAAATGTTTCTTAAACCGGCCTGAAATGCGGCCCAGGCACCAAAAAGACTTCGATCAGCGCCGCATCACCCTGGCCGCGGTCGCCAGGAAGTGCCCCAGCGACGGCGTTTGCAGCCCTTGCACCTTCGCCTCTTCGTCCCACAGCCGCAGCCGCACGGCGTCGCCGGCCCCTTCGAGCGCGGCAAAGCGCTGCGCCGCCTCGCCGTCCATCACGCCGCCTTGCAACGCCAGGCTGCGCACCGAGTCGGGCGAGAGCTTCGAGAAGTAGCCGGCCCGCGTGGCGCACAGGTAGCGCTTGGCATCCACGTGCAGCCGGATCGGCTCGCGCACCTCGGCGTCGAAGGCGCCGCGCAGCAGGGGCAGGGCGATGTACTGGTGCCGGTCGTCGATGCCCAGTTCGGTGGGCGAGCGCGACAGCGTCTGGTGCTCGGCGATCAGCAAGTGGCCCAGGTCGTGCAGCAGCGCGGCCGTCACCAGCGCGTCGCTCGCGCCGGCCTGCTCGGCCAGCCAGGCGCATTGCAGCGCGTGCTCCAGCTGCGACACCGGTTCACCCGCGTAGGCAACCCCGCCGCGTTCGGCGAACAGGCGGGCGATCTCGGCGAGGTCGAGGGTCATGAAAATGAACGGAGCGGGCGAAGCGAAAACACGGGCAATGGAACCCGGACTTTGCCGCCAGGCAGTGACACGCGGATGACGGTGCCGCCGACCGCGGGCGCTTTTTTGGGCATTTGGGTTTTTTTGGGGCATCTGACAAATCCCTGTCACATGCCGCTGCCAGCATCGCCCGCATTCGCCGCACCGGACGACTTTCGTACTTTCGCCTGCCTGTCCGTGTGCCCCGCACCGCGTCCTCTCTTCTCTCCACTTTCTCCCAAGGATCCCCCCATGCTGCATCGTCAACTCCGCTGGTCCGTCGTGCCGGCCGCCCTGCTTTCGATGGCCTTCGCCGCATCCGCCCAGGGCCGCACCGAGCTGCTGGTCTACACCGCGCTCGAAGCCGACCAGGTGCAGGCCTACAAGGCCGCCTTCGAAAAGGAGAACCCGGCCATCGAGCTGAAGTTCGTGCGCGACTCCACCGGCATCGTCACCGCCAAGCTGCTGGCCGAAAAGGCCAACCCGCAGGCCGACGTGGTGTGGGGCCTGGCCGCCACCTCGCTGATGCTGCTCGACAAGGAAGGCATGCTCCAGCCCTACGCGCCCAAGGGCCTGGACGCCATCAAGCCCACCATGCGTGACCCGGCCAACCCGCCCAAGTGGGTCGGCATGGACGTGTGGTCGTCGGCCATCTGCTTCAACACCGCCGAAGCCACCAAGAAGAACCTGCCCAAGCCCACCAGCTGGGCCGACCTGACCAACCCGGTCTACAAGGGCCAGATCACCATGCCCAACCCGGCCGCCTCGGGCACGGGCTACCTCATGGTGTCGGGCTGGATCCAGATGATGGGCGAGGACAAGGCGTGGAAGTACATGGACGCGCTGCACCAGAACATCGGCATCTACAGCCAGTCGGGCAGCAAGCCCTGCCGCCAGGCCGGCGCGGGCGAGTTCGCGCTCGGGATGTCGTTCGAATACCGCGCCAACAAGACCAAGCGCGACGGCGCGCCCATCGACATCGTGCTGCCCAAGGAAGGCCTGGGCTGGGACATGGAAGCCACCGGCATCATCAAGACCAGCAAGAAGCAGGACGCCGCCAAGGCGCTGGCCGACTGGGCCGTGACGAAGCAGGCCAACGAGCTGTACGCGAAGAACTTCGCCGTGCTCGCGCTGCCGGGCATCCAGGAAAAGCTGGAGTTCGTGCCGGGCGACGTGGAGAAGCTGCTCGCCAAGAACGACTTCACCTGGGCCGCCGCCAACCGCGACCGCATCCTGACGGAGTGGTCCAAGCGCTACGAGTCGAAGTCCGAGAAGAAGCCGCTCTGATCCTCTCGAAACGAAGCGGTACCTGGTCATGACGAGCAGCAGCTTTCTCTCCCTTCGCGGCATCGGCAAGTCCTTTGGCGCCACACGCGTGCTCGACGGCATCGACCTGGACATCGAGCCTGGCGAGTTCGTGTGCCTGCTCGGTCCCTCGGGCTGCGGCAAGACCACGCTGCTGCGCATCGTGTGCGGCATCGAGCGCGCCGACAGCGGCCAGATATTGCTGGGCGGCCAGGACATCGCGGGCCTGCCCCCGGCGGCGCGCGGCTTTGGCGTGGTGTTCCAGTCGTACGCGCTGTTTCCCAACCTCACGGCCGCGCAGAACATCGCCTACGGCCTGCATCCCACGGGCGCACTGGCCCGCGAGATGGCCAAGCGTTCGCGCGAGATGCTCGACCTGGTCGGCCTCACCGCGCATGCCGACAAGTACCCCGTGCAGCTCTCGGGCGGCCAGCAGCAGCGTGTCGCCCTGGCGCGTGCATTGGCCCCCAACCCGCGCCTGCTGCTGCTCGACGAGCCGCTCTCCGCGCTCGACGCGCAGGTGCGCGCCAGCCTGCGCAGCGAAATCCGCGCGCTGCAAAAGCGCCTGGGCATCGTCACCATCATGGTCACGCACGACCAGGAAGAAGCGCTGTCGATGGCCGACCGCGTGGTGCTGATGCACAACGGCCGCATCGAGCAGGCGGGCACCCCCGACGAGTTGTACCGCCAGCCGCGCACCCGTTTCGCGGCCGGCTTCGTCGGCCGCATGAACATGCTGCCCGCCACCGTGCTGGCCGACGGCAAGGTGCGGGTGCGCGACAGCGAGCTGTTCTGCGCGCCGGGCAACTTGAGCGTCGGCTCGCAGGCCACCGTGGGCATTCGCCCCGAACACGTGGTGGTGAAGCGCTTCGGCACCGAACTCGGCGCCAACAGCTTCGCGGCGCGTCTGCTCGACACCGAGTTCTTCGGCAACCGCACCTCGGCCCGTCTGGCGTGCGAGCCGCTGGGCATAGAGATAGAAGCCGAGCTGCCCGCCGATGCGCGCGGTGGCGGCGGTGAGCCTCTGGTGCCCAGCAGCATGGTGCATATCCAGTTGCCGTTGAACGCGCTGTCGGTGCTGGCGCATTGAGCATG
Organism: Variovorax sp. 10N412; assembly: GCF_056394985.1. NCBI lineage: Bacteria > Pseudomonadati > Pseudomonadota > Betaproteobacteria > Burkholderiales > Comamonadaceae > Variovorax > Variovorax sp. 10N412. The sequence goes on along the minus strand of NZ_JBFTIO010000008.1, from coordinate 25,765 downwards.
AGCAGTTCTCCCGACGCCGTTGCCGTCCTGCCGGTGGCGACGGCGCGCATGGCGCGCAAGGGCGCGTTCGACCGCGAGCGATGGCTGACCGGTGCCGCCGTGCTGCTGATGGTGCTTGTGCTGGTCGTGATCGTCGCGTTGCCCGTAGGTGCGCTGGTCGGCCAGAGCTTCTTCGACCGTGCGGGCGCCTTCGTGGGCCTCGCCAACTTTGCGCGCTACCTCGACAACCCGGCGCTCGTGCAGTCGGCGTTCAACAGCCTGGGGCTCGCCGCCGTCAGCGCCGTCATCTGCACCGGCATCGCCTACGTGTACGCCTACGGGCTCACGCTGTCGTGCATGCCGGCCAAGGGCCTTCTGCGCGCGGTGGCGCTGGTGCCGCTGCTCGCGCCTTCGCTCCTGCCGGCCATCAGCCTCGTGTATCTGTTCGGCAACCAGGGCCTGTTCAAGGGGCTGCTGGGCGAGGTGTCGATCTACGGGCCGCTGGGCATCGTGCTGGGCTCGGTGTTCTGGACGCTGCCGCATGCGCTGCTGATCCTCACCACGGCCATGGCCACCTCCGACGGCCGGCTGTACGAAGCCGCGCAGACCCTCGGCGCCTCGCGCTGGCGCATCTTCCGTACCGTGACGCTGCCGTCGTCGCGCTACGGCCTGATCGTGGCCGCGATGGTGGTCTTCGTGCTGGTCATCACCGACTTCGGCGTGCCCAAGGTGGTGGGCGGCCAGACCGGCGTGCTCGCGACCGACATCTACAAGCAGGTGGTCGGGCAACAGAACTTCCAGATGGGCGCCGTGGTCGGCCTGGTGCTGCTCATTCCCGCGGTGCTGTCCTTCCTGGTCGAGCGCCGCGTGCGCGGCAAGCAGGCCGCGGCGCTGTCGGCACGCGCCACGCCGTACCAGCCCGAACCGGTGAAGTCGCGCGACCGCGCGCTGCTCGCGTTCTGCGTGCTCACCGCGTGCGCCATCCTCGTGATGATCGGCATGGCCGTGTTCGCCTCGCTGGCCACCTACTGGCCCTACAACCTCGCGCCGTCGGTGAAGAACTACGACTTCAGCAACATGGACGGCGGCGGCTGGGGCAGCTACTTCAACTCGCTGCGACTGGCCGTGTGCGCGGCCGTGGCGGGTGCGCTCGCCACCTTCGTCTCTGCCTACCTGGTCGAGAAGCCGCGCCACTTCGGGCTGCTGCGCGAACTGCTCAACCTGCTGGCCAACCTGCCGCTGGCCGTGCCCGGGCTGGTGCTGGGCGTGGGCTACATCTTCTTCTTCATCTCGCCGTCGAACCCGCTGCGCGGCATCTACGGCAGCATGACCATCCTCGTGGTGTGCACCGTGGCGCACTTCTTCTCGGTGGCGCACCTCACCTCGCTCACCGCGCTGCGCCAGCTCGACCGCGAGTACGAGCTGGTGTCCGAGTCGATGGGCGTGCCCTTCTGGCGCACCCTGTGGCGCGTGCACCTGCCGGTGGCGCTGCCCACCGTGCTCGGCGTGGGCGGCTACTTCTTCGTCAACGCGATGACGACCGTGTCGGCCGTCGTGTTCCTCTATTCGCCGCAGACCTCGCTGGCCGCCATTGCCGTGCTCAACATGGACGACGCGGGCGACGTCGCGCCCGCCGCCGCCATGGCCTCGCTGATCATGCTCACGGCCGCGCTCGGCCGGGGCTTGTTCGCGCTCGCGGGGCACGGGGTGCTCAAGCGCACCCAGGCATGGAGACATCGGTGATGCCCGCGACCCTGGCTCTTCATTCGGACCATTTCGACCTGATCGTGGTCGGCGCCGGCATCGTCGGCCTGGCCCACGCCTACACCGCCGCGCAGCGCGGCCTGAAGGTGTGCGTGGTCGAGCGCGACGCGGCCTGCGTGGGCGCGTCGATCCGCAACTTCGGCTTCATCACCGTCACCGGCCAGGCACCGGGCGACACCTGGCGCCGTGCGATGCATGCGCGCGAGGTGTGGCAGCAGATCGCGCCGTATGCGGGCATCGACATCGTGCACCGCAACCTCTGGCTCGCCGCCTACCGCCCCGAGGCGCACGAGGTGCTCGAGGCCTTCATGCGCACGCCGATGGGCGAGGGCTGCGAGCTGCTCGACGCCGCCGATGCGCAGGCCAAGGCGCCGGCGTTGAGCCTGGCCGATGCGCAGTCGGTGCTGTTCAGCCCGCACGAGCTGCGCGTGGAATCGCGCACCGCCATCGGCCGGCTCGCGAAATGGCTGGCCGAGGCGCACGGCGTGACCTTCCGCTTCGGCGAAGCGGTGCACGAAGTCGAAACACCGCGCGTGCGCACCTCGCGCGGCACGCTGCACGCCGAGCGCGTGGTGGTGTGCACCAACACCGACCTGCACGGCCTGTTTGCAGAGCGCATCGCCGCGCACGACCTCACGCTGTGCCGCCTGCAGATGCTGCGCGTGCAGCCCGAGCCCGGCTTTCATTTGCCCGGCTCCGTGATGATGGACCTGAGCCTGGTGCGCTACGAGGGCTACAGCACGCTGCCCGAGGCCGCCGCGCTGCGCGCACGGCTGCAACAGGAAGAAGCGGCCTCGCTGGCGCACGGCATCCACCTCATCGTGGTGCAGAGCGCCGACGGCTCGCTGGTGGTGGGCGACTCGCACCACTACGCCGATGCGCCCGAGCCCTTCGCGATGGAGGCGGTCGACCAGCTCATCCTGCGTCACCTTCGCAGCACGCTGAACCTGGAGGCCGCGCAGGTCACCGAGCGCTGGACCGGCGTGTACCCGTCGTCGAAGACCACGCCCTGCGTGATCGACGCGCCAAACGACGCCACGCGCGTGGTGCTGGTCACCAGCGGCAGCGGCGCGAGCACCGGCTTCGGCATTGCGCACGACGTGCTCGACGCCTGGTGAAGCGGTTCGGCACGTCTGCCGCTGCCTGAGGTGCGGGCACGAGACAGAAGACAGAGGCGGCGTCCGACTTGACGCCCGCTGGCCCGGGCATAAGGTGCACTCATGAAGAGCACCATCCTTGTCTTTCTGTTCTGCGTTGGCCTGCTGACGGCTGCGTGCGACGACAGGCCCAAGCCGGGCGGGCCGATGCCCAAGGCTTCGGTGAGCCTTGCAACGCCGGCGCCGTCGGTTCGCTGATCCGACGCTGCACCTGACTGCACGTGAGGGTGGCTGCGCGCCATCGGGTTCCTCGCGCGCCCCGCGTTCCGGCGCACCGGGGTATCCTCGCCGCGGAGAAAAACAATGAAGACCCCAGAGACAACCGCCCATCAGGCGGATTCACGCTACGCCATGCTGCGCCTTGGCCTCACGCTGCTGATCATGACGGTCGGCAGCAGCGGCATGTACGTGGTGTCGGTGATGCTGCCCGCGGTGCAGGCCGAGTTCGGCGTGGCGCGTGCCGACGCCTCGCTGCCCTACACGCTGCTGATGCTGGGCTTCGGCTTCGGCGGCGTGCTCATGGGCAAGCTGGCCGACCGGGTCGGCGTGATGTGGCCGCTGCTCGGCGGCTCGGTCTTCCTCGGCCTGGGCTACATCGCCACGGGCCTGTCGGGCGGCATCGTGTCCTTCACCATCGCGCAGGCGTTGCTGGTCGGGCTGCTCGGCTGCTCGGTGACCTTCGCGCCGCTGGTGGCCGACACCTCGCTGTGGTTCGTCAAGCGGCGCGGCATCGCGGTGGCGGTCTGCGCCAGCGGCAACTACCTGGCCGGCGCGGTGTGGCCGCCGATCGCGCAGCACTTCGTGGAGACGGTGGGCTGGCGGCAGACCTACATCGGCATGGGCATCTTCTGCGGCGTGACGATGGCGCTGCTCGCGCTGCTGTTCCGCGCGCGGCCGCCTGCGCTTGCGCAGGCACTGCCTGCCGGCGCGTCGAGCCGGTCGAGTGGCCTGGCCGCACGCGACCCCACGCGGCCCTTCGGCCTGCGCATGGGCACGGCGCAGGGCCTGCTGTGCGTGGCCGGTGTCGCGTGCTGCGTGGCCATGGCGATGCCGCAGGTGCACATCGTGGCCTACTGCGGCGACCTGGGCTACGGGCCGGCGCAGGGCGCGATGATGCTGTCGCTGATGCTGGGCTTCGGCATCGTGAGCCGGCTGGTGTCGGGCGCCATCTGCGACCGCATCGGCGGGCTGCGCACGCTGATGCTCGGCGGCCTGCTGCAGTGCGTGGCGCTGCTGCTGTTCCTGCCCTTCGACGGGCTGGTGCCGCTGTATGTGATCTCGGCGCTGTTCGGGCTGTTCCAGGGCGGCATCGTGCCTTCGTACGCCATCATCGTTCGCGAGCACTTTCCGCCGGAGGAGGCGGGTGCGCGCGTGGGCACGGTGCTGATGTTCACGCTGTTCGGCATGGCGCTGGGCGGCTGGATGTCGGGCAAGGTGTTCGACCTCACGGGCAGCTACCACGCGGCCTTCCTGAACGGCATTGCGTGGAACCTGCTCAACGTGGGCATCGCGGCGTTCCTGCTGTTCAGGACGCTTCGGCGACCAGGCGGCCGAGGGTCTGCATTGCCTGCTCGCTGAGCGTGTCCCAGGGGTGGCCGTAGTTCAGGCGCAGGCAGTTGGTGAAAGCGCGCGTGGCCGAGAAGATCGGCCCGGGCGCCACGCTGATGCCGAGCGCCAGCGCCTTGCCGTGAATCTCCAGCGCGTTCACCCGCGCCGGCAGCTCGACCCACAGGAAGTACCCGCCCAGCGGCCGCGTCGCACGCGTGCCCGCCGGAAAGTAATGCCCCACGGCCTGCGCGAAGGTGGCCTGTTGCAGGGCCAGCGTCTGGCGCAGCCGGCGCAGGTGCTTGTCGAGCCCGCCCTTTTCCAGGTAGCCGGCCAGCGCGAGCTGCGACGGCGCCGAGGTGCTGAGCGTGGTCGTGAGCTTTTGCCGCGCCACCTGCCGTGCGAAGCGCCCGGCCGATGCCCAGCCGATGCGGTAGCCGGGCGCCAGGCACTTGGAGAACGAGGCGCAGTGCAGCACCAGGCCTTGCGTGTCGAAGGCCTTGGCCGGCGGCGGGCGGCGCTCGCCGAAGTAGAGCTCGGCGTACACGTCGTCCTCGATCAGCGGCAACTGGTGCCGCGCCAGAAGCGCCACCAGCGCCTTCTTCTTCGCATCGGGCATCAGGCTGCCCAGCGGGTTCTGGAAGGTGGTCATGAGCCAGCAGGCGGTGGGCCTGTGCGCCGCGATGGCCAGCTCCAGCGCGCCCAGGTCGATGCCTTCGCCTGGATGCGTGGGCACCTCGATGGCCCGCAGCCCCATGCGCTGCAAGGCCTGCAGCGCCGCATAGAAGGTGGGCGACTCCACGATCACCGCGTCGCCCGGCCGCGTCACGGCCGAGAGGCAGAGGTTGAGCGCTTCCAGCGCGCCGTTGGTCACGACGATCTCGTCGGCCGGCACCGGCATGCCGTCGCCCAGGTAGCGCAGCGCGATCTGCCGGCGCAGCGCGGCGCTGCCGGGCGTGAGGTCGTCCACCGTGCTCCACGGGTCCAGCGACTTGGCGCTGGCCGCCATGAACTGCCCCAGCCGCGCCAGCGGAAACAGCAGCGGGCTCGGGAAGGCCGAGCCGAAGGGCACCACCTTGCGCGACATGCTGGCTTCGAGGATGTCGAACACCTGGTCGCTCACGTCGAGCGAGCGCGGGCCGTCGGCGGGGCGCGAGGTGAGGGTGGACTCGGGTGGCGCGTCGCGCAGGCCGCCGCCGGTCACGTAGTAGCCCGAGCGGTCGCGCGCGCGCACCAGGCCGCGCGCCTCGAGCAGGTAGTACGCCTGGAACACGGTGGACGCGCTGACCCCGCGGCTCTCGCCGGTGTGGCGCACCGAGGGCAGGCGGTCGCCGGTCTTCAGGGTGCCGTTGCGGATGGACGCCTCGATGTCGGCGGCCAGGGCTTCGTAGCGCTTCATGGCAGGGCGGTGTTCATTCGGCAGGACTTTATCTGCGCCGGTCAATTGAGGGGAATCTGCATCTGTTTTTTTGAGTGGGCAGGGTTCACACTCGGTCCCATGTCGAATCTCATGCGCGCGGTGCGCGCCGTTCTCTGGAGTTTCATCGGCCTGGGTGGGCGCCGCGCCGACGCCGACAAGCGGACCGCGCAGGTCGGCATCCTGCCGCTGATCGGCGTGGCGCTGGTGATGGTGCTGCTGCTGATCGCGGGGCTGCTGGCGTTGGCGCACTACGCCGCTGGCACATGAAGCGCGGACTGCGCCTCTTCGCGCTCGGGCTGCTGCTTGCCGTGCAAGGGATGGCAGGGGCTGCCACCACCACCGTGCCAGACACCATCGAACAGCGCGTGGCCGCCTGCATCGCCTGCCACGGCCGCGAGGGCGCGACCACCAACGCCGGCTACTTTCCGCGCCTGGCGGGCAAGCCGTCGGGCTACCTGTTCAACCAGCTGGTGAGCTTTCGCGACGGGCGCCGCTTCAACACCGACATGGCGTACATGGTGCAGCACATGTCCGACGACTACCTGCGCGAGATCGCCGACTACTTCGCCGGACTCGACCTGCCGTATCCGCCGGTCTCGCCGGCGAGCGACGCCACGCCCGAGGTGCTCGCGCGCGGCCGCATGCTCGCGCTGCAGGGCGACCCCGAGCGCCGGCTGCCCGCCTGCGTGCAGTGCCACGGCGCGGCGCTCACCGGCGTGCAGCCCGCCACCCCTGGGCTGCTGGGCCTGCCGCGCCTGTACCTGGCGTCGCAGCTGGGCGCCTGGCTCACCAATGAGCGGCATGCGCAGGCGCCCGACTGCATGGCCGAAGTCGGCCGCCGCATGTGGACCTCCGACGTGAACGCGGTGGCGAGCTGGCTGGCCACGCAGCCGGTGCCGGCCAACGCGAAGCCCGCCGCTTCGCTGCCCGCGCCGATGCCGATCGCCTGCGGCGGCACGACCGGGCCGAAGAAGTGACGAAGCCGCACCCATGAAACTCCGACACCTCGGCTGGACGCTGCTGACCCTTCTGGTGCTGATGGCCGTGGCCGCCGGCATCGTCGTGGCCCTGAACCTGCGCGGCGAAGACCCGCTGCCCGAGACGGCCGAAGCCTTCCAGTCCACCCCGCAACAGGTCGAGCGCGGCCGCTACCTCGCGCTGGCCGGCAACTGCGCGGGCTGCCACACCACGCGCGGCGGCCGGCCGTACGCGGGCGGCCTGCCCATCGACACGCCCTTCGGCACCATCTATTCGAGCAACCTCACGCCCGACGACGGCACCGGCATCGGCCGCTGGAGCAGCGCGCACTTCTGGCGCGCGATGCACAACGGGCGCAGCAAGGACGGCCGCCTGCTGTACCCGGCGTTCCCGTACCCCAACTTCACCCAGGTGACGCGCGACGACTCCGACGCCATCTACGCGTACCTGCGCAGCGTGCCAGCCGCCACGGAGCCCAACAGGGCGCACCGGCTGCGCTTTCCCTACGACACCCAGCCCGCACTGGCCGTGTGGCGCGCGCTGTCGTTCAAGCCCGAGCCTTTCGTGGCCAACGCGGGCAAGCCGGCCGAGTGGAACCGGGGCGCCTACCTGGTCAACGGGCTGGGGCATTGCATCGCCTGCCACGGCCCGCGCAACTCGCTGGGCGCGACGGACACCAGGCTCGGCCTTTCGGGCGGGCTGATTGCCGTGGAGAACTGGTACGCCCCGTCGCTCACCGACCCGCACCAGGCCGGCGTGGCCGACTGGCCCGCCGCCGACGTGGTGGCGCTGCTGAAGACGGGCGTGGCGCCGCGCGGCTCCGTCATGGGGCCGATGGCGGACGTGGTGTTCCGCAGCACGCAGCACCTGAGCGAGGCCGACCTGGGCGCGATGGCGAGCTACCTGAAGAACCTGCCCGACGTGCCGAAGGCCGAAGCGCCCGTGGCGGCCAAGGCCCCGATCCGCCGCGACGCCGGCACGATGGCACGCGGCGCGAAGATTTACGACCAGCGCTGCGCCTACTGCCACGGCGACCAGGGGCAAGGTGCCGCCGGCGCCTATCCGCCGCTGGCGGGCAACCGCGCCGTGAACATGGCGCAGCCGACGAACCTGATCCAGGTCGTTTCGCACGGCGGCTTCCTGCCCACCACGGCCGGCAACCCGCGCCCCTACGGCATGCCGCCGTTCGGCCAGGTGCTGGACGCGGCGGACGTGGCGGCGGTGCTCACCTATGTGCGCGGCTCGTGGGGCAACGACAGCGCGCCGGTCACGCAACTCGACACGATGCGGCGCTGAGTGCGGGGCCGCCGGGGTCAGGCCGTGTGCGGATGCTGCGCGCGCTCGTACAGCGTACGCGCCAGCGCGCGGTGCCGTGCCAGCAGCGGCGTGAGCTCCAGCCCGGTGAACTGCCCGTCGCGGATGCGCACCGCGCCGTCGATCACGCTCAGCGACACCTGCCCCGGCGTGCAGAACACCAGCGCCGCCACCGGGTCGTGCCATGCGCCCGCATGCGCCACGCCGCGCAGGTCGAAGGCCACGAGGTCGGCCGACATGCCCGGCGCCAGCGCGCCGATGTCGTCGCGCCCCAGCACTTGCGCGCCGCCCAGCGTGGCGATTTCCAGCGCCTCGCGCGCCGTCATCGCGGCCGGGCCGTGGCCCACGCGCTGCAGCAGCATGGCCTGTCGCGCCTCGCCCAGCATGTGCGCGCCGTCGTTCGAGGCGCTGCCGTCCACGCCCAGCCCGACCGGCACGCCCGCGCGGCGCATCGCACCGATGGGCGCGATGCCCGAGGCCAGCCGCATGTTGGAGCAGGGGCAGTGCGCCACGCCGGTGCCGGTGCGCCCGAAGAGGGCGATGCCGGCTTCGTCGAGCTTCACGCAGTGCGCGTGCCACACGTCGCGCCCGACCCAGCCCAGGTCCTCGGCGTATTCGGCCGGCGTCATGCCGAACTTCTCGCGCGAATAGGCCACGTCGTTGTCGTTCTCCGCCAGGTGCGTGTGCAGCGACACGCCGCGCTCGCGCGCCAGTTCGGCCGACAGGCGCATCAGGTCGCGCGACACCGAGAAAGGCGAGCAGGGCGCCAGCACGATGCGGCGCATGGAATGGCGCGACGCGTCGTGCCAGCGGTCGATGAGCCGCTCGCTGTCGCGCAGGATGGCCTCTTCGGTCTCCACCACTTCGTCGGGCGGCAGGCCGCCGGCGCTGCGGCCCACGCTCATGCTGCCGCGCGCGGCATGAAAGCGCATGCCCATGGCGTGCGCCGCCTCGATGGAATCGTCGAGCCTGGCGCCGTTGGGAAACAGGTAGAGGTGGTCGCTGCTGGTGGTGCAGCCCGAGAGCATCAGCTCGGCCATGGCGGTCTGCGTCGACACGCGGATCATCTCGGGCGTGAGGCGCGCCCACAGCAGGTACAGGTGGGTGAGCCAGCCGAAGAGCTCGGCGTCCTGCGCCTCGGGCACGGCGCGCGTGAGGCTCTGGTACATGTGGTGGTGCGTGTTGACCAGCCCGGGCAGCACCACGCGGCCGTGCATGTCGAGGGCCTCGGCCTGCCCGCTGCGCAGGGCGTCGAGGTACGAGGCCGGCAACTCGGCCGTCGGCCCCACCCAGGCCACCGCGGGCCCGTCGCACACCACGGCGCCGTCGGCGATTTCGCGCCGCGCGGCGTCCATGGTGACCAGAACGTCGGCGTGTCGAAGGATCAGCATGCCGGCATTCTTGCCGGTGCCCGCGGGCCGGGCAAGCCCGTGGCCCGTCATGGCGCTTTCGCGGCGCCCTCGTGGCCTCAGGGCTCGTTGCTGATACCGCTGCTCACATGCCCCGCGGGCACGTGGCGCGAGGCTGCATCGACGTGGCCGGTCTGGTCGTCGAAGAAGAAGTCGGGCTCGAACTCGCGCAGGAACTCGCCCTTGGGCAGGCCGCCGAGGAACATGGCCTCGTCGACGCGGATGTTCCACTTCATCAGCGTGCGAATGGCGCGCTCGTGCGCCGGTGCGCTGCGCGCGGTGACCAGCGCGGTGCGGATGCGCATGTGCGCGTTGCCCGCCATCTGCAGGCGGTGCAGCGCCATCAGCAGCGGCTTGAACGGCCCTTCGGGCAGGGGCAGGTCGGCCTTGCTGAGTTCGTGCGCCTGGAAGGCGTCCAGCCCCTCGGCCTGGAACACGCGCTCGGCCTCGTCGCTGAAGAGCACCGCATCGCCGTCGAAGGCAATGCGCACTTCGCTGGGCCAGGCGTCGCTGGCCTTCACCGATTCGACCAGCACGCGCGCGGCCGGAAAGCCCGCGCCCAGCGCCTCGCGCACGTCCTGCGCATTGGCCGACAGGAACAGGTGCGCGCGCAAGGGGCGCAAGTAGCCGAAGGGTGGGCGGCCCTGCGTGAACACGCCGCGCTGCAGCTTGATGTCGGCCGCCACGCTCGAGCGGAAGATGCGCATGCCCGACACCGGGTCGTTGCGCGACAGGATCACCACTTCCACGCGCTGCACGCCGTCGTCGTTGAAGCGCAGCAGCTTGCGGATCAGCGAGTACGCAATGCCCGGTGCGGCCGGCACGTCGATTCGGTCGAGCTGCAGCTTCATGTAGCCCTCGTTGTCGCCGGCGTCGAAGATCCTGTTTTCTTCTTCGAGGTTGAACAGGGCGCGCGAGGAAATCGCGACCACGAGCTTGTCTTCGAGCGTTACGGGCATGTCGCGTGCACCTGGGTGTGTGAGGCGATGCGGCGCGTCACTTGATGAACTGGTTGAGCTGGATGATCGGCAGCATCACCGCCAGCACGATCAGCATCACCACGCCGCCCATCGCCACGATCAGCAGCGGCTCGAGGATGGTGGCCAGGTGCATGGCGCGGCGCTGCACTTCGGCGCCCAGCTGGTTGGCCGCGCGCTGCAGCATCAGCGGCAGCGTGCCCGTTTGCTCGCCCAGGCGCGCGAACATCGACACCAGCCCCGGAAAGCGTTTCTTCTGCGCCAGCGCCGAGGCCAGCGGCGCGCCTTCGCGCACCAGCACCAGCGCGTCGAGCGCGTCAGCGCGCATGGCGCGGTTGCTCAGCGTTTCGGCCGCCGCCTGCAGCGCGCGCAGGATGGGCACGCCGGCGGTGGCCAGCATGGCCAGCGTGCTGGCGAAGCGCGCTGCGTTGTAGCCGCGCGCGAGCTTGCCCACCAGCGGCAGCTTGAGCCAGGCGGCGTCGAACTTCAGGCGAAAGGCCTCTTGCGCCAGCGCGAGCCGCACGCCGGCTGCTGCGAGCACCACCGCGCCCAGCATCCACCAGCCGTAGTTGCGCACGCCCGCGCTCAGCGACAGCATCACGGTGGTGAGGAAGGGCAGCGAACGCTTGGTGCCCGCGAACACCTGCGCCACCTGCGGCACCACGTAGCTCACGAGGAAGATCACGATCACGATCGCCACCAGCGTGACGATGGCCGGGTACAGCGCCGCGCCGATCAGCTTCTGCTGCAGCGCCTGGCGCTCTTCCAGGTCGTCGGCCAGGCGGTCGAGCACCAGGCCCAGGTTGCCGCTCTGTTCGCCGGCACCGATCACGGCCGTGTAGATGGGCGAGAACTCGCGCGAATGCGCCGACAGCGCACGCGCGAACGGCGAACCGGCGTTGACCTCGGCGCGCAGCGAGGCGACGAGGTTGCGCTGGGGCTCGGACTCGGCCTCGTCGGTGAGGGCGGTGAGCGCGCGTTCCAGCGGCAGGCCCGAAGACACCAGGCCCGCGAGCTGGCGCGTCCACACGGCCAGGCCGGTGGAATTGAAGACCCGCTTGCCGCCGCCCAGCCAGCGGCTCAGGCTGCTGCGCTGGCCGGTGCCGTTGACGTGGTCGCTGCCGACCGGCTTGACCGACAGCGGAATGAGCGCCTGCGCCCGCAGCAGGCTGCGCGCGCTGCGTGCGGTATCGGCCTCGAGCACGCCTTCGCGCGACTGGCCTGTAGCATCGATGGCTTCGAAGGAATAGGCGGGCATGGCGAAACCGGCGCGCTAGTCGCGCGTGACGCGCAGCAGTTCGGCGCGCGAGGTGATGCCGGCCTGCACCAGCCGCTCGCCGTCTTCGCGCATCAGCCGCAGGCCGCCGCGCGCGCCGGCTTGCAGCAGCTCGCTCTCGGCCGCCTTGCTGTGAATGAGGCCCTGCACGGTCTCGTCGGCCACCAGCAGCTCGAAGATGCCGGTGCGGCCCTGGTAGCCGGTCTGGCCGCAGACCTCGCAGCCGGCACCCGCGCAGGCTGTGCAGACCTTGCGCACCAGCCGCTGCGCGAGCACGCCCAGCAGCGACGAGCTCAGCAGGAAGGGCTCCACGCCCATGTCGGTCAGGCGCGTGACGGCGCTGACGGAGTCGTTGGTGTGCAGCGTGGCCAGCACCAGGTGGCCGGTGAGCGAGGCCTGGATCGCGATCTGCGCGGTCTCGAAGTCGCGGATTTCGCCGATCATGATCACGTCCGGGTCCTGCCGCAGGATGGCGCGCAGGGCCTTGGCGAAGGTGAGTTCGATCTTGGCGTTGATCTGCGTCTGGCCCACGCCGGGCAGCTCGTACTCGATGGGGTCTTCCACCGTCATGATGTTGCTGCGGCTGGCGTCCAGGCGGGCCAGCGCGGCGTACAGCGTGGTGGTCTTGCCCGAGCCCGTGGGGCCCGTCACCAGGATGATGCCGTGCGGCTGCGAGATGAGTTTTTCGAAGCGATGCAGCGTGTCGCCCTGCATGCCCACCGATTCGAGCGTGAGCTTCGACTCGCTCTTGTCCAGCAGGCGCAGCACCGCGCGTTCGCCGTGCGCGCTGGGCAGCGTGGACACCCGCACGTCGACCGCGCGCGTGCCGATGCGAAGGCTGATGCGCCCGTCCTGCGGCAGCCGCTTCTCGGAGATGTCGAGGTCGGCCATGATCTTCAGCCGCGAGATCAGCGCGGCGTGCAGCGCGCGGTTGGGCTGCACCACCTCGCGCAGCGTGCCGTCGATGCGAAAGCGCACGGACGAGGTGCGCTCGTAGGGCTCGATGTGGATGTCGCTGGCGCCGTCGCGCGCGGCCTGCGTGAGCAGCGCGTTGAGCATGCGGATGATGGGCGCGTCGCCCGCGCTGGCCAGCAGGTCTTCGACGGCCGGCAGCTCCTGCATCATGCGCGAGAGGTCGGCGTCGTTCTGCACTTCGCTCACCACCGCGGCGGCGCTCGATTCGCCCTGCGAGTAGGCCGCGCTGATGCGCTGCGCCAGCACGCCGTCGGCCAGCACCTCGAAGGCCTGCACGCCGTACTTGCGCGCCACCTCGCCCACCGCGCTGCGCGCGGGGTGCGAGGACATCCACAGCGTGTGGCGGCCGTCGTCGGCTTCCTCGAGCAGCAGTTGCTGGCTGCGTGCGAACGCGTAGGGCAGGGGGTAGCGGCTGGACATCAGGGCAGTATCAAGGCATTTGGCGCGCGTCAGGGCAGTTCGCGTGCGCTCACGGGATCGGCCGTGGGCGGCAGCGCGCCGCGCAGGGGGCTCGGGGCCAGGCGGCGGTTGTCGGCGGGCAGCGCCGGCGGCGGAATCAGCTGGGTGCCTTCGTCCCGCAGGCCGCCGGTGCGGTTGCTCGCGGCACCCAGCGGCGGCGCGGCCGGCAGGATGGGGGCGGCGCTCACGTTGCGCAGCATTACGTTGTCGGTGTTGGGCTGCGCCGCCTGCTGCAGGCCGCGGATCTGGTCGTAGCGGTCGTAGGCGAAGGCTTCGGTCGAGTTCGCGTCGCGCATGACCACGGGGCGCAGGAACATCATCAGGTTGTTCTTCTCGCGCTTGCGGGTCTCGTTCTTGAACAGGTTGCCCACGATCGGGATGTCGCCGGCCAGCGGCACCTTCTCGATGGCGTTGCCGTAGGTGTCCGACAGCAGGCCGCCCAGCATGACCAGGCCGCCGTCTTCCACCAGCACGCTGGATTCGAGCGAGCGCTTGTTGGTGGTGGGGCCGTTCGGGTCGGTGGTGGTGCCGGCCGCGACGTTGGAGATCTCCTGGAAGATCTGCATCTTTACCGTGCCGTTCTCGTTGATGGTCGGGCGCACGCGCAGCGTGAGGCCCACGTCCTTGCGCTCGACGGTGGTGAAGGGGTTGATGCCCACCGAGCCCGAGGTGCTGGCGTACGAGCCGGTGGGGAAGGGCACGTTCTGGCCGATGACGATCTTGGCCTCTTCGTTGTCCAGCGTCAGCAGGTTGGGCGTGGACAGCACGTTGGCGTCGTTGTCGCTGCTGAAGAAGTTGGCGATGGCGCCCAGGATGTACTGGCCGCCGACCTTGCCCGCGATGCCCAGGTTCAGGCCGGTGGGAAGGTTGATGCCCGCCGCGTTGCGGGTGGCGATGGCCTGGGTCAGCGCCAGGATGTTGGCGCCCGTCAGGCTGGAGTTGGTGCCGATGACCGCGTTGTTGCCCAGCGCGCTTTGCCACTGCACGCCGAAGTTGGCGGCCTTGGTGGCGTTCACCTCGACGATGAGCGCCTCGATCATGACCTGCGCGCGGCGCCCGTCGAGCCGGTCGATCACCGCGCGCATCTGGCGGTACTGCGGCTCGGGCGCCGTGATGATCAGCGAGTTGGTGCTCGGGTCGGCCTGGATCTGGCCGCCGGTCGAGGGCTGGTTGGCGTTGTTGAGCGGCGCCGAGGCCTGCGGCGAGCTGCTTCCCTGACCGCCGAAGGCCGACTGCTGCGCCTGCTGCGAGAACGCGTTCTGCCCCTGCGGCTGGGCCGCGCCACCGGCCGCGCCCGCGGCCCCGCCCTGGGTGGTGTTGATCTGGTTGGCCGCCATGGCGGCGCGCAGCGTGGCCGCCAGGCGCACCGCGTCGGCGTTCTTCAGGTAGACGACGTAGATGTTGCCGGCCGCGCCGTTGGTGCTTTCGGCCGCCGGGCGGTCGAGCTTGTCGACCAAAGAGCGCACCAGGCTCACGCGCGCCGGGTTGGCCGCGCGAAGAATCAGCGAGTTGCTGCGCGGGTCGGCCATCAGCGTGGTGCGGAACGACGCATCGGCGGCGCCCGGGGCAGCGGCCGCGCCCGGCGCGCCCGCACCGCCGCCGTCGATCAGGCGCTGCACCAGCGGCACCATGTCGGTGGCGATGGAGTGCTTGAGCTGGATCACCTCGATGTCGGACGCGTTCGGCACGTCGAGCGACGCGATGATGCGCGCCAGCCGGCGCATGTTGTCGGCGTAGTCGGTGATCACGAGCGAGTTGTTGCCCGGGTTCACGTTGATGGTGTTGTTCGGCGGAATCAGCGGGCGCAGCACCGGCAGCAGGCTGTTGGGCGACTCGTAGTTGAGCCGGAAGATCTGCGTGACGATCTGGTTGCTGCCGCTGGACGACGCGGCGCCGATGGAGGTGTTGACGGTGCTGCTCTGCAGCTTGGCGTCGGCCTCGGGCACCACCTTGTACAGGCCGTCGGCCTCCACCACCGCGAAGCCCTGCAGCCGCAGCGCCGAGGCGAACTGGTTGAAGGCCGCGGCCGGCTGGATGGCGCGGTCGGTGACCAGGTTCATCGTGCCCTTCACGCGCGGGTCGACCACCACGTCGCGCCCGGTGACCACCGCCATGGTGCGCGCCACGGCCTCGATGTCGGCGTTGGCGAAGTTGAGCGTGATCGGCTCGCCGCGGCGCGGCGCGTCGCCGGCCTGCGCGAACACGGCGGGCGCGGCCTGCAGGAAGGTGGCGGCGATCAGCACGCGCACCGCAAGGGCGACGGTGCCGGTCGAAAACAGTGGCTTCATCATGAGGATCAACCCAGGGTGATGATCGAGCGCGCGTTGTCGCGGCGCCCGATGATGTTCAACAAATTGGAAAGTGCGTCTTCGCGGCCGGGCGCGGCGCTGGCTTCGCCGTTGAAGCGGAACGAGGTGCCGTTCCAGCTGCCGCTGCCGTTGAGTTCGAGGCTGCCTGCGCGCGTGCTCAGCAGCAGCGTGGGGCTGGGGCCGCCGTCGAGCGTGAGTCGGTAGCTGCCCATCGGCCTCAGCGTCGACAGGCTGGAGGAAACGTCGGTGGCGTCGAGCGTGGCCTGGCCCGCGATGCGCAGCGCGGGACCGTCCCACTGCACTGCGAAGGCCTTGGTGGACAGGTCGAGCGCGCCTTCGAGCTTGAGCGTGTTCCAGGGCGCGCCCAGGCCGGCGAGCATGGTGGCGGGCCAGCGCGAGCGGCTGTCCTGCCAGATGAGCAGCATGCCGCCTGCGCGCGGGCTGGCCTTGAGTTCGAGCGGCTGCGCGGCACAGCAGGCCAGGTCGAGGCTGGCGGACATGCCGCCCCAGCCCGGACGCATGCGCCAGTGCAGAACGCCGGGCAGCGACACGGCCTGCGTGCCACCCGCGCCGCTGGCGAACACCACGGCAGCGGTGCCGTTCCACACGGTGCCGCGCGGGTTGGCCAGCACGAGGCGGCCTTCGCTCCAGCTCGACAGCGCCGCCGACAGCCAGCGGGCCGGCGCGAACAGCAGCACCGCCGCCAGCACGCCGAGGGTCAGCCCGAGCAGGGCCCAGCGCCAGCCGCGGGGGGGCCTGGGTTGGAAGGCGGAGGGGGCGGACCGGGTCACCATGCGGTGCTGCTCATCGCGCCGCGGGCAGCGCCATGACGACGGTGCCGTCCCAGCGGACCACCGGCGGCTTGGCGGCGTCCTTGCCGCCTGGCGACGGTGCGGCCGCGGCGGCGGGCGTGGAGGCGGGCGTGGATGTGGGCGCGCGGGTCAGGTGCACTTCGCGCGGCACCGCATGGGCATTGCCGCGGGCCTGGGCAAGCCATTGGGCGAGCGTGGGCGCGGGCGCGGCGCGCAGCGACACCGTGGCGGCACCGTCGCCGCCGGCCGTCATGAGCTGGGCATTGCTGGCGCCGAGGCCGTCGCGCACCGAGGTCTCCAGGGCGCGCAGCGCGTCGTCGCGGTTCAGCCGCGGCTGCGATTGCAGCGCCTTCGCGCGGTTTTGCAGGGTGGCCATCTGCTGCAGTTGGGCGTCGAGCCGTGCGTGTTCGGCCGGGGCCGCGGCCAGCGTGCGCAACGCGGGGGCGAGCGCAATCCACCACAGCAAGGCCAGTGCCACCAGGGTGGCGGCCCCCGCGACCAGGCGTCGCTCGCGCGCATCGAGCGCGGCCCAGCGCGCCTTGAGTTGTTCGCTGAAGTTCATCGGGTGGCCTCGGCCTGTGCCTGCACGAGCAGCAGATCGCCTTCGGTGCGCACGCCGTAGCCGCGCGGCGCCATGGCGCCGGTGACCTGCGACACCTCCGACGGCTGCAGCCCCAGGCCGCGCAGGCGCAGCTGGCCTGCGCTGTAGTCGACGGCGCTGGGCACCCTGCCCGGCGGCAGGTTGGCGGCGAGCGCGCCGACCATGGGTTCGAAGTCGCTGTCGGCCACGTCGCCCACGGCCTGTTGCAGCGCCGAAACCTCGCGCTGCATCTGCAGCGGCGCGTCGATCACGATCTTCACCGAGGGGAATGTCTGGGTCAGCATGGTCTTGGCGGTCTGGCGCTTGGCGTCGAGCGCGTTGCGCTCCTTCCAGGCCCAGGCGTTCAGGCCGATGAGCTGGGTCAGCAGCAGCGCCACCACGCCCCAGCGCGCGGCACGCCATTCGGGTGCGTAGCGCAGGGTCTGGAAGACGGAGGCGAACTTCTTGCCGGCGCGCGCGCGGCCGGTCACGGCCAGGTCGAACTGCGCCAGCTCCCACGGCGTGCGCGCAGCCTGCAGCCAGCGCTGCGGCGTCTGCACGATGGGCACGCGGCGCTCCAGCAGGTGCTCGGCGGCTTCGGCCACGGCGGGTTCGGTGGTGATGACGGCAGTGTCCAGCGGCAGGCCGCTCGACAGCGCAAGCCCCGCACCGGCCAGCGGCAGAGAGACCACGCCGTCGGCGTCGCAGACGGTGAGGCGCGGCGCCTCGGGTTCGCCCGTGACCAGCAGCAGCGGCGGGGCGTCGAGCGGCTGGGGCGCGAACTCGGGCACGATGCGCACCACGCGCCGGCCGGCCGCTTCAAGCGCCTGCACCACGCTGCGCAGCCAGATGCGGTTGCAGGCCGCGACCCACACCGGCGCGCCGGCCTTGGCGTCGGGCTCGAGCGCAAAGTGCAGGCTCTCGGGCTCGTCGAGCAGGTGCTCTTCGAGCAGGCCGTCGAGCACCGCGCGCAGCCTGGAGGCGCTGCCCATGCTGCCCTTGGGCAGCGTGACGCGGTGCCACGAGAGGGCGGCGGAAGGAATGCCGAGCATGACTTCGCTGCCCGAGGGCAGGAGCGCCAGCAGCGCGCGGCCCTGGTTGCGCAACGCAATGCCGTCGTCGCCTGCCTGGGCCCAGTCGAACTCGCCCGCGGCGTCGGCCGGGGGGAGGGGGGCAAGGAGCAGCAAGGGGGTCATGTCGATGTTGGAAAAGCCGGTGGATTGTAGGTGTCTGTCCGACAGCGGAGCGCTCTTCTTTCGATAGCGTACTGTGCAGCTGTGACGCGCGTTAGAAGGCTTTTTATTTACAAATAGTGCCGCGAAATCAGGGTTTGACCGGAGTGTTCGTCGCGCCGGCGCCTCGGGTGCGCCAGATGGTCGTCACCGTGACACCGTTGCGTTGTAGGAGCGAGTGTTCCTCGACATAGGTGCGGTCCAGCCGCAGCCGGCCGTAGACCTCGAAATAGTTGGTGCCCACGCCGTGCTGCGCCGCGTTGAAGGGCGCGCTGCCGCTGGGCAGCGCGGCGTTGGCGGCGGCGATGTCCTTGAAGAAGCTGCGCGTGCGGCGCTCCACCAGCTGGCGCGCGCTGGCGATGTTGAGCGACTCCATGCTGGCGCTGATGGCCTCGGCGCTGGCGGTGTTCAGGTTGAGCGTGGTGCGCACCGGCAGGATCGTCACGTAGGGTTCGAGCGCCGCCGCGGTCGAGGGCGACAGGCCGAGCCACACCAGCTGCGAGACTTCCTGCGGCATCAACGGGGCGCCGCCGGTATCGCCGTCGGCACCCGTGGCGAGCGCGCTCACCAGGCCCGTGGTCATGCGATTGAGCTCGGCCACCGGCAGGCCCAGCGTATTGAACAGCCGGGTGAAGGTGGCGACGCTGGCGGGTATGGGCTGGCCGGCGTCGACCAGCGACAGCACGTTGAGCTTGGACTGCGCGTCGACGATTCGGCCCGACAGGAACGCGTCGGGCAGGCCTTCGACGCTGTCGCTGGCCACGTTCTTCTCGGCCGCCAGGAAGGTGGTGAGCCGCGCCTCCTCGAGCGGCACGGCCCAGGGCTCGGTGAGGTTGTCGGAACCGCCGGCGCGGCCGTCCTCGCCGAGGATCAGCCGCGACCAGTCGAGCGCGCCGACCAGCACCCAGGCGGCCTGCACGCGGGCGCGCTCGGCGCCTTCGATCTCGGCGGCGCGCCATTGCTGCCAGAGCGCCGCGGCGGAAAAGGTGGCCACCAGCATCACCGTGAGCATCGCGGCGAGCAGGGCGGCGCCGGACTGGCGCTGGGCGGTCTTCGTCATGAGCTTCGGGGCGCGCCGACGGTGGGGCGGACCCAGTCGCGCGTGAGGGTGCCCGAGAGCCCGTCGCCCGGCGGCAGCGTGATCACCAGGCGCAGCCCGTCGGGCATGGCGACGACCGGGCCCGTGGGCGCATTGGGGGTGGCGGCAACGGTGGGCAGCTGGCTGGCAGGCACCCAGGTGTTGTCGCGGAAGAAGTAGAGCTGCCAGCTGCTGGCGGGCACCAGCGTGACGTCGCTGTAGCCGCCTGCGGCGCCGGTGCCGGCGTCCTGCGACCAGGCTGCGGCCATGTTCCAGGCCTGCTGCCACTCGCCGCGCGTGGTGAAGGGCAGCGACTGCCAGCGCCGCCAGCGCACGCCGTCGGGGCCCTGCTTGAGCGTCCAGGCGACCACCAGCACGGAGGGCGCGCTGGCGTCGCTGCCGCGCCGCGTGAGGCGCAGCACGCGGCCGTCCCAGTCGATCGGGCGGGTCTGCGCCAGCGTGGCCACGGCGTCGAGGTCGGCGCCCCACTGCGCCAGCGTGGTCTGCAGCGTTAGCACGGCGTCGGCGCGCTGCTGGTTCTGCGTGGTGGCGCGCGACATGCTCTCCAGCCCGCGCCAGCTCACGAGCGACAGCAGGGCCATCACCGAGATGGCGACGAGCAGCTCGATCAGCGTGAAGCCGCGCGGGGCGGTGGGTGTGGCGCGCCGCATCAGTAGCGCCCCACCACGGTCGAGATGCGCAGGATCGGCGCGTCGCCCTCGTCGCGCACCTGCACGTCGACACGGCGGAAGTTCGGGTTCAGCGTGGGAAAGGTCGAGGTCGTCACGTTGAACGACACGCCGGCCTGCGGGCAGATCGAGCCCGAGTCGCCCACCGCCGGCATCTGCCGCGAGAGCCGCGCCTTGGCGAGTTCGTTCTCCGCGCACAGCTCGGCCAGCACCAGGTCGGACTGGCGCTGCGCATTGCGGGTGAGCGACATCGTGGCCTGCGAGCCCGCGGCCAGCGCCAGCGCCACGATGCCCAGCGCGATCAGCACTTCGATCAGCGTGAAGCCGCGGCCGTGCGAGGCGCGTGAAGAAGAAAGGCGCCGCGCGTTCATTGCACGGCCGTCACGGTGAAGGGGCGCAGCCCGTCGGTGGCGATGCGCAACGCGCGGGCGGGTGGGCCGGCCGAATAGAGCATGACCTGCTGCGGCGCAATGATCGGGTCGGGCCCCAGCTGCAGGCCCGGAACCGGCACACCGCTGGCGAGCGAAGCCTGAGCCGTGATGCCTTCGGCCGCCCAGCCGCTGGGCAGCGCACCGGCCGGCAGGCCGTCGAACACGAAACCGCCTTCCACCAGGCGCCACCGCACCACCACGCCGCTGGCGCGCGACTGGGCGCGCGCCGATTCGAGCAGGGCGGCCAGGCGGTCGCCCTCGCGGTCGAGCTTGGCGGCGTCGGTGTCGCGCATGGCGAAGCTCACGGCGGCGGTGGCGATCGCGATGATCGCAATCACCACGATCAGCTCCAGCAGGGTGAAGCCGGCGGCCGGATGGCTGTTGTGGGAAGGGTGCGGATGCAGGTTGCGGCGCGGCGCGCCCGGGCTGCTACTGCCAGCTGCCGATGTCGGCATTCTTGCCCTCGCCGCCGCTCTTGCCGTCGGCGCCGAACGAGAGCACGTCGATCTCGCCCTTGATGCCCGGGTTCATGTACTGGTACGGATGGCCCCAGGGGTCGTTGGGCAGCTTCTCGACGTAGGGCTTCCAGTTGGGCGCGGCCGGGCCCGAGGTTGGGCGGGTGAGCAGCGCCTGCAGGCCCTGCTCGCCGGTGGGGTAGCGCTGGTTGTCCAGGCGGTAGAGCTTGAGCGCCTGCATCAGGTTGTTGATGTCGGTGCGTGCGGCCGTCACGCGGGCGTCGTCGGCGCGTTCGATCACGTTCGGCACGATCAGCGCCGCGAGCACGCCGATGATGACCAGCACGACCATCAGTTCGATCAGCGTGAAGCCGCGTTGGGCGGTGCGGGTGGCGGTACGAAGGAATTTTTTCATGGGTTCGGCGGACATGATTCGGAAGGCGCGCTGCATGATAATCCGCGCCCATGACAAGTCCTTACTCCGCCGCCCGCTGGCATGCCCCACTTGCAACGACAGGGCTTTGGGCGCTGGCAGCCGGCGCGGCCGTGTTCTGGGCGCTGCGCCTGGCTTCGCCGACCGACATGGTCGCGGCGGCCGCGACCATGCCCCGGCCGTCGGTTGCGGCCGACTCGGATGCGGTGGCGCGGCTGCTGGGCGTGCTCCCCGCATCGAGCACCGCGCCGGTGACGCCGGAGGCGGCCAGCCGCTTCGCACTGTCGGGCGTCGTGGCCGACCCGTCGAAGCAGGGCGCCGCGCTGATCGCCATCGACGGCAAGCCGCCGCGGCCGTTTCGCGTGGGGTCGAGGGTTGGCGACAACTACGTGCTGCAGTCGGTGGGATTGCGCTCCGCCACGCTGGGCGCGCAGGCCGACGGGCCCGCGGCGTTCACGCTGCAACTGCCGGTGCGCGCGCCGATCAGCGTGTCGAGCGTGCCGGGTGCATTGCCGACGGTGGTGTCGGCACCGCCCGTGTCCATGAGCGCCCCGCCGCCCGCCGGATTGCCGCCGGCGATGATGCCGGCGGTGGTGGCGCCACCTCCGCAGCAGGCGGCTCAAGGGCAGGCGCAGTAGCCCGCAGCAGGGCGCAGCGAACGATCCAGCGACAGAAGCCGGCCTTGCGCCGGCTTCTGTCTTTTCAGGCCTGCAGGAACATGCGGTACGCCGGGTTGGCCGTTTCCTCGACGTAGGGATAGCCCAGCGTTTCGAGGAAGGCGTCGAACGCGGCGGACTCACCGGTCGGCACTTGCAGCCCGACCAGGATGCGGCCGTAGTCGGCGCCCTGGTTGCGGTAGTGGAACAGGCTGATGTTCCAGTTGGGCTTCATCAGGCTCAGGAACTTGAGCAGCGCGCCCGGGCGTTCGGGAAACACGAATCGCAGCAGGCGTTCGTCGTGCGCGAGACCGGTGCGCCCGCCCACGAGGTGGCGAAGGTGCTCCTTGGCCAGCTCGTCGTGCGTGAGGTCCAGTGCCTCGAAACCGTGTTCGTTGAAGCTGCGCGCAATGGTGGCCGACTCTCCGCGCTCCGAGGTCGTGAGGCCGACGAACACGTGGGCCTTGGCCGCGTCGCTGATGCGGTAGTTGAACTCGGTCACGTTGCGCGGCGCGCCGCCGGCCTCGGCGTCGCGCGCGGGCAGTTCGCTCACCAGCTCGCAGAAGCGGCGGAAGCTGCCGCGCTCTTCGGGGATCGTGACCGCGAACAGTGCTTCGCGTTCTTCGCCGACCTCGGCGCGTTCGGCCACGAAGCGAAGCCGGTCGAAGTTCATGTTGGCGCCGCACAGGATGGCCGCGTAGGTCTCGCCCTGGCGGCCGTGCCGGGCCACGTATTGCTTGATGGCCGCCACCGCCAGCGCGCCCGCCGGTTCGACGATGCCGCGCGTGTCCACGAAGATGTCCTTGATGGCGGCGCACACCGCGTCCGTGTCGACGGCGATGTACTCGTCCACCAGCTCGCTGGCGATGCGGAAGGTTTCTTCGCCGACCAGCTTGACCGCGGTGCCGTCCGAGAACAGACCGACGTCGGGCAGGTTCACCCGCTGGTGCGCGGCGACCGATTGCATCATCGCGTCGGAGTCGTTCATCTGCACGCCGATGACCTTGATCTCGGGGCGCACGGCCTTGATGTAGTTGGCCACCCCGGAGATCAGGCCGCCGCCGCCGATCGCGACGAACACGGCGTCGAGCCGGCCCTGGTGCTGGCGCAGGATTTCCATCGCGATGGTGCCCTGGCCTGCAATGACGTCAGGGTCGTCGAAGGGGTGGACGAAGGTCAGGTCTTGCTGCGTCTGCAATTCGAGTGCGTGCAGATAAGCGTCCGAATAGCTTTCGCCGTGCAGCACGATTTCGCCGCCGAAGCCGCGTACGGCATCGATCTTCAAGCGGGGCGTGGTCACCGGCATCACGATGACGGCGCGGGTGCCGAGCTTGCGCGCGCCCAATGCAACGCCCTGTGCGTGATTGCCGGCGGATGCGCAAATCACGCCGCTCGCCAATTGCGCCGCGCTCAGGTGCGCCATCTTGTTATAGGCGCCACGCAGCTTGAAGCTGAATACAGGTTGCTGGTCTTCGCGCTTGAGCAAAACCGTGTTGCCGAGCCGTGCGCTGAGCGCGCGCGCCTTCTCCAGAGCGGACTCCACGGCCACGTCGTACACACGGGCGTTGAGAATTTTTCTGAGATAGTCGGCGGGCGTCAGCGCCGGAGTAACAGGTGCATTGCGCACGATTTTTTCCAAGGGAGTTTTCATTTGCTAACCGTCGATGATAAGAGGCATCGGGATTGCATGCGGGTATGACATGGACACAAATGTCATAAACCTATTTCAAAGTACCCCTGCAGCCAATGATTCGGGATTTTTTGGACGCAGCTATTCCGCAGTTCACACGCCTGCCAATCAAATTACGATTGAGCAAAATTTGTTATCAATTTCTGTCAGCGACCTTTCCAAAGGACTGATGCAGGCAGAGGCTGCGCGTGTTCAGCGAAAAGAGATTGGCCGGCCCACGTGGCAGGTCATGGGCAACAGATTGCGTGCGCACATCATTCCGTTGCTGGGCGATGTACAGGTGCAGTCGTTCGTTACGGCCGATGCGCAGCGCCTCATCGACCACCTCGGCGCGCAGGGCTTCACCAGCACGACGATCGCGCAGTACCTGGTGCTGTTGCGCAAGGTGCTGATGCATGGCGTGCACACCGGCGTGCTGCGCGATGCGCCGGCATTTCCGAAAGTGAAGGTGCGCAGCCAACCGCGCGGCAGCTTCAGCGTGGCGGAGTACCGAACGATCATTGCGGCCGCGCGAAGCTTGCGCGGGCACGCGCACCCGGTGCTCGATCAGCTGTCGGCCGGCGAGCGCTTCTGGATCGCGAGGGAACTGCTCGTGATGCCGGACGAGTTGCCGTGGCTGATTCGTTGGATGGTGAACACCTTCGTGCGGCCGAGCGACATCAAGCTCATGAAGCACAAGCACATCGATGTGGTGCGCGGCAAGCATGTCTACCTGCGCATGAACTTGCCGGAGACCAAGCGGCACAGCCAACCCATCGTGAGCCTTCGACCCGCCGTGCGTGTCTATGAGTGCTTGCTCGCTCATCGCGGCGAACATGGATTTGGCGGCGCGGAAGACTACATCTTCATGCCGCACCTGAAGAACCGTGAACACGCATTGGCAGTGCTCAACTTCTTTTTCCACTGGGCGCTCGAGAAGACGGGGCTCGCCAAGGGGCCGTTGGGTCAGGCCAGGACGCTTTATTGCCTGCGCCACACAGCGATCACGTTGCGGCTCCTGTATGGGCAGGGCATCGACATGCTGACCTTGGCGCGCAACGCGCGCACGAGCGTCAACATGGTTGAACGTTTCTACGCATCGGTGTTGAGCGGAGAAATGAATGTGGGGCTGCTGCAGAGCAGGCGTGGCCGGACTTGAAGGGAAAGGACAAAAAGCCGCCCGGCTTGCACCGGGCGACTTGAGGCTTTGCTGAATCGAACTGGCCGGAGCCAGCATCGGGATCAAACGAAGATCAGAACGCGTGACGGATACCGAAGTCGTAGCCCGTCGAGTTCTTCGGCGTAAAGGCTCCGGCGGTGTTGTTGTAGAAGGCCGGGCCGCCCACAGTCAGTGCCGCGCCGTTCTTGTTGCTCACGCGAGCCACCGTGGCGTACAGGGCCGTGCGCTTCGACAGGTTGTGCACGTAGCCGAGTGCCAGCTTGTTGGCCTTCGGGTCGCGGATCGGCAGAGCGAACGCGGTTTGAACCCTGTTCAGGTCGTACTTGACCGACGAGTACGAAGCGCGGATCAGGCCAGCACCGACCGGCACGGTCACGCCGAGCAGATAGCCCTTCAGGTTCACGTCGGGGCGGCCTCCGCCGAAGGGGGTGACTTCGTAGTCACGCGAGTTCTTGGCGCGCGAAACTTCACCGAAGAGCTTTGCGGGACCGAAGTCGTACGAAGCACCGAGGTTGAAGGTCTTCACAGCGTCGGTGGTACCGGCGTAGTACTGGTCGCCCACAGTGCTGTTGCCGTAGGCAAGTGCGACATCCAGGGGACCGTTGGCGTAGCCGAAGCGACCGCCAATGTAGCGGCCGGTGCGGCTCTTGGCCGCGCTGGCCTGCTCGATGGCGCCGGTCTTCGAATTCAGGGCGAAGCCGGTGCCCGCAGTTGGCGTGAATTCGCCGTTCTTGTACTTGTCGTTTTCGTGGAACGCGTACATCAGCTGACCGTAGAAGCCACCCAGGTTCGGCGGCAGGAAGTAGCCGATCGAGTTGCTGGCGCGAACGTAGTTGGCGTTGCCGCCGAAGCCGCCCGTGCCGCCGGCGGTGTTGAAACCGTTGGCCGTCGAGATCAGGTTGGTGCCCACGCCGTTGGTGCCGAACGGATCGAACACGGTGTCGTTCCAGAAGGTCGGGGTGTAGTCACGGCCGAGGCGGATTTCGCC